>CAVOUA010000005.1:0-52202 GCA_963699475.1 uncultured Ignavibacteriaceae bacterium
ATCTCCTGTATTCCTCCAATTACTGTTTCCTTCATACTGGTATCAGGTCGAACTACTAATATTGCATTCTTTACATATTTACCTAAAACAAGCGTGTCAACAACTCTTGTTACCGGAGGTGTATCAATAATGATATAGTCATAAACTGATTTATCAATGGTATTAAAAAGTGATTTCATCTGATCTGAATTTAGGAGTGAACTAGAATTCTCTCTAACACCACCTGCCGGGATGATATTTATTTTTTTCAATACCCTAGTATAAATCGTTGGTGAACCGCCCTTGTTATAAAATCAATTAATCCAGGTGAGTTATTATAAACATCGAACATTCTTGATAGATCAGCCTTTCTTAGGTCACAATCAATAATTAAGACGTTTTTATTCTCTTGAGCCATAGTAACAGCAAGGTTTGCAACATGCTGGTTTTACCTGTGTTTTCTTCACAACTAGTTACTAAAATAGTTTTTTCTCTAATATCTAACTGATACAACTTAGTTTTTAGTAATCTATATGATTCTCTAATTCCCAAATTATCACCCTTCAGCGCTGCAAAACCGGTCTTCGTTATCTGCCGGATTTTTAATTTTCTTAACAATATCTTTATCGTATTTTGGAATTAAAGCTAATATTGGTATTCTTAATTCCTCTTCTAAATAATCTAAATCTATAAGTCTTGACTTTCTCAATTCGACTACGAAAACAAAAACAATACCGATAAATCCACCAAGAAATAATGCAATCAACCATATTAAAAAATTTACGCGGTTTAATCGGTTTAAATGGTTCGTCATGGTGGATCAACAATAACAATATCTTGTAACTTGGATAATTCAGCCACTCTCATTTCTTCACGTTTATCAAGTAACAATTTAAATATTTTTTCATAAACGTCTTTTTCTCTAATTAATCTTGCCATTCTGTTTTCTTGTTCCGGTAATCTGTTGCATTTGAACTTCATAACCTGACATTAGAGTATTAATTTTTTGAAGTTTCTTCTCCAGAGTATTAATTATAATCCTGTATGAAGTTAAAGTGTTCTGGTTATAACTGGCCAATTTTTCTTTCGCTAAACGGATTTGCTCATCCAGCTTTATCACATCGGGATGGTTTTCTGTACGTTTCTGTAAAAGTTCCAGCTTTTGCATCTCCAAATCTGAAAGGTGGGTCATCAAAGCGGAGAATGGTGAATTCCCCGCAAATTCGCCTGAAGGTTCAAGGAAGCTTTGATCAAAATATCCACTTGACTCAAGTTCTTTCCTCATCGCTTCTGCCTTGTCTTTATAATTTGACAGAAGGAGATCAGCCTGTAATTTTTCTGCTTCTAAAGTACTCTAGGTAATTCAGAAGCTCTTGTGTATGTGAATCAATAGTCATTATTTGCCCACTAGCTTTAAAGTTGCTTAGGTTACTCTTCTGCATCTAAAAGCTTTGTTTGAACCTCGGTTAATTGTTCATCTACAAATTGAAATGAGTAACGAACTGTTTGCTTTTGCTGTTCCATTCTCACTTCTCTAAAATGACGAATTATATTATTGGCAATTACTTTGCAAGCTAATGGAGAGGAGGACCTAACATCTAATTCAAACACATCTGTATGACCAACTCTTGAAACATTAATTCCTTTACTAAAATTTGCTATGAATTTAAGTTAATTTCTAATGTTAAAATAAATTTTACTCCCTACAGGAGCATCATCCCAGCTAAATTCGAATTTAGCAAAATCAGTATTTACAAGCTCTCCATTTTGATAGTTTTTCTAATGCTTGAGTTGAATCTAGAGGAATTCGTAGCATAATATTTCTTTAATGTATCTAAATCACTTACAGATGAAGAATTAAAGCTCGTGATTAATTTATTTTCTTCAACATCCCATAATTCAAAACGTTTTTCACTTATTTTCTCAATGTATAATTCTCGCTCCGTATAATCATCTTTTAATTCAACATTTTTAAATATTGGGAGACTAAAAGAAATTTCTCTGGCATAGTTGTTTCCAGAATCAGGGAAATCAATGAATACATTATTCAATTCATAGGAATTTACCATTCGGGTCAACTACTCTTTTTAACTCAACACGTAGCTTTAGCTCATCAATTACTCTACCTAATACTTCCTTGGTTTTTACAAGCTCCATTTCTGTTTCAAGTTGATCTGAGAGTTTGTAGTTTGACTAATTCACTAAATTCATCTCCTTGCCTGTTGTTTCGCAACTTCTTTTTTAAGTAATGCTTTGGATTGATAAACCGGTGTAGAAAATTGATTATACAAATAAGCCAGAATTAAAAACAGCAAGACAGATAATATTATTTTTATACTTCCCTGATAAATAATATTAATTATCTCAAGAAGTGATTTCTCTTTTTTGTGTTTTTTGAAAGATTTGTCTGGCATAATTTTCTTTGCTAATATTAACTAAATTAGTCTGTAAAAAAGATTGCATAAGTAGTTACTAATAAGTGCAGTAACAGAAATAGCTACAGTAACCCATCCTGAATTATCTGCCCACCAGGTTCTTGGTACAAATACTTGATCTTCAGACTGCAAGCCAAAATCTGTTGCTGTGCTGCCTTCCTGAATAATTGTTTCTACATCAATATCAATTAGTTTATTATTTCTAATTAATTTAATATTTCCCAAATCAGCATCTTCTCTTGTTCCACCAGCAAATGCTAATATTGCAGTAAACTTTTCGGAATCAGAAACATAATAAAACCCAGGATTTGTTACCTCACCAAGAATGTTTATTCTATACAATGCATTAACACTTAAACGAGGATCTTTATACAAAGAAGCATAACGAGATTCTATTTCTGATTTAATTTCCTTCAAATCTTTATTTTTCGTGTCTATCGCACCAATATATGGTAAGTTAATTAATCCGTTTGGTTGAATATAATAATCACCAGTAATAACATCTTCAACATCAAGAAAAGATATTCTAATTCCATCCCCGGGATTTACTTCCTGTGCATATAAATTTAGACTCAGAAATATGGAAAGGGTTGCAAATAGAATACCTAATAAATTCTTCATAAAGTTCTTATCTGGAATTGAATACACAATTAAATTACAATTATAAAATAGTGTTAAAAATAATTACTTTAAATATCTGCACAGGTCAATTATAAGTTCTTATAATTAAATAAATGGTAGATCGCAATTGGGAATTTTTGATGGCTAAAGCCCAATATTTATGCCACCAATATTTAACAAATTTTCATTCTTGTAAATATATATATACTTAAAAATATCAAAATGAGAAAATCCTTTTTATATGGATCATAATATGATTCCAAAATAAATGTAGATTTATAATTATTACGCTAATTGACACGATATAAAATTTGAAAGCTTTCAAGTAATAAGGATTTTATATTTAAAAAATAATCAATTTAAATTACTTATCTTCCTCTAGCAAGAGACTAAATTTAATTAGCACAGTTCTTGATTCGTAATCAAATCTTTATACTCTTAAAATCTATTATTGATTTTTAAGTTTACTACAATGAGATTCCTAACAAATCGTAAAAAAAAGAATATTATCCAGAGGTAAACAATGAAGGTTCCATTTCTCGATCTTAAAGCTCAGTATCAAACAATTAAAGATGAAGTTGATCCGGCTATTCAAGATATACTTGATAACACGGCATTCATTTTGGGTAAATCTGTATTGCAGTTCGAAAAAGAATTTGCAAATGCACACAATGTAAATCATTGCATTGGTACAAGTTCGGGGACGGACTCGAACCACTTAGCATTGTGGGCACTCAATATCAAACAAGGCGATGAGATAATTATTCCAGCTAACACTTTTATCGCAACTGCGTGGGGAGCAACATTATGCGGGGCTAAACCAGTTTTTGTTGATTGTCATCCGGCTAGTTACAACATCGATCCTGAGAAAGTTAAAGCATCCATTACGTCAAAAACTAAGGCTATTGTTGCGGTCCATTTATACGGGCAGTCGGCAGAGATGAGTGCATTACAAAAAATTGCAAATGATAAGAATATTTTCCTAGTGGAAGATGCAGCACAGGCTCATCTGGCAGAGTATAAAGGTAAAAAGGTAGGCGGATTATCTGAGGTTTCTTCATTTAGTTTTTATCCTGGGAAAAATCTTGGTGCTTATGGAGAAGCAGGAGCAGTGGTTACAAATAATGATGAATTAGCTAAGAAAATAATTAAGCTCAGAGAGCACGGTCAATCCGAAAAATATCATCACGATTCTTTTGGTCACAACTATAGAATGGAAGGAATTCAAGGAGCTGTATTGGGAGTTAAACTAAAACACCTTTCGGATTGGACAGACAAGAGAAGAAGCGTCGCAGGAAAGTATAAAGAGTTACTCGGTAATTTTGATCGGGTTTCGCTACCTGAAGAATTGCCTGGTTTAAAACATGTTTACCATCTCTATGTTGTAAGAGTTAGTGGTAAAAGCCTTGAAGAAAGAGAAGAAAAAAGAAATAGATTACAATCATTCTTATCCGATAATGGAATTGCTAGTGGACTTCATTATCCTGTTCCCTTACATCTTCAAAAATGTTTCAGCTACTTAGGTTATAATAAAGGTGATTTTCCTGTAACAGAGGACTTAGCTCAGACCGGCATTTCTTTACCGATGTATCCTGAACTTAAAGATGAACAGATTGAGTACGTTGCTTTAAAGGTCAAGGAATTCTTTAAAAATTAATTTTTGGCTAAAGTAATTTCATTTTTAACTTTATTAGATAAAATGATTTAGCTATTAATTGAAAGATTTTTAAAGATAAAAAAAATATCAATGACTAAAGAAATTTTATTAACTAGAAGGAGTATTTAGGTTGCAAAATAAAAATATTGTTGTTACAGGAGGTGCCGGATTTTTAGGATCGCATGTGGTACGCCTATTACTTGAAGCACAAAATAAAGTAACAATATTAGACGACTTTTCGCATGGAAAAGAGTTACATTTAAAAGGACTTGTTGATAGTCCAAATCTTAATGTAATAAGGGGTGATATAACAAATTTGAATGATGTAACTAAAGCCTTTGAAAATTGCCAGGTTGCAATTCATTTAGCTGTTCTGGATTTGCGGCAGTCCATTAAAGAACCTCAAAGGGTAAATGATGTTGTTGTTAATGGAACCCTGAATTGCCTAAACGTTGCACGTAAGAATAATATTGAACTATTTGTTAATTGTTCTTCATCTGAGGTATTTGGAACCGCACAATATATTCCAATGGATGAAAAACATCCTCTATTACCTGAAACACCATATGCTGCATCAAAAGTCGCACAAGATATGTATACCTTTAGTTTTGGTAGAACTTATGGATTGCCTTGGACCACAGTACGACCATTTAATATGTATGGCCCAAACTCTCATTGGCAAGGATTCAGGGGTGAATTGATACCCAAGATGATTGTTAGAGCGATGAATAAGAATCCTTTGGTTATTTTTGGTGAAGGAAATCAAACAAGAGACTTCATTTATGTTGAGGACGCCGCTAAGGGACTAATTGAAATTGCTAGTAATAAAAACTCGCTTTACAAATCCATTAATATTTGTACCGGTAAAGAAACAAGTATAAGAAAAATAGCAGAAGCAATATGCAATGAGTTTTCACTCGATCCTAAAGATTATATCCATAAGCAAGCTCCACGTCCTGGTGATGTTATGAGACATTTAGGTGATAATTCTAACTTTGAGCAACTGACCGGTTATCTACCTAAAACAACTATTGAAGAAGGTATCAACAAGACTATATCCTGGTTTAAAAGCTTACCATTCAGCCCAGAAGAATTATTAAATCAGGAAGTATTAAGAAGTTGGGAGTAAACAATCTTACAAGGTAAAAATTTTTTAATCACGGGTTCAACTGGACGTATAGGCACACAAATTACTGCAAGGTTGGAAGAACTGGGGGCAGAAGTTACTCCGGTAATTTTAAAAGGATATCCTGATTTACCTAAGAGAGTCGACTGGAAGTCCAATCATAAACCAATAAAAATATTAAGCCAGAATGACTTAGAGCAACTTAAACCTCCAGATTATGTCATAAATTTTCATTGGCAAGTTAATCGATCAATATCTTTTACAGAACAATTATTTTATGAAATTGAATCGAACATATATAAGCAATCTTTTTTTTGGGATTGGTTAAAACAGTCAGAACCTGATAAATTCATTAATATTTCTACTATAAAAATTTTCAGCGAATTAAATCAAAATCCAATTTCTTCTTCCACTGAACCTAAACCTTTAACACCTTATGGGGTTGCAAAAGTTTCAGCAGAAAAATACTTTGATGCTTTTTTTTATAAAACTAAGGTTGTTCACCTTCGACTAGGATCTGTTTCTGCTTATGGAGAAGTCCCTTCTCAATTATTAACTCAACTATTTAACTCGATTTTTCATAAGAAAAGGATTAAAGTAAATAAAGGCCATACTTCTAATCTTCTTTATATAGATGAAGTGGTCGACTTAATAATAAACTCTGCGCTACTTGAAGCAAAAAACACATATCTAGTTGTTGGAAAAGGATATTTGAATGAGTATATAAGTCAAAGATTTGAAGAAATTGCTAAAGGAAAAATGAATGCTGAATATGTAGATCTTTATCCAGGTACTAAAGATCCAATTTTTATTTCAGACCAAAATAAATTACAATCAACCTGGACCAGATCCTATTCTCTAGATTCAATGATTGAATTGATTATAAAATCAAATCTCAGAAACTCCTCAACTATAGAGACAAGGAATTAAAGCAATTCCTTTAACTAAATAAAAAGTAATTGATCAATCCAAAGCTAGCTAATTGCGGTTAATTGCTTTCTCACTATAAATTAAATTCACTGCTACACACTATGTGGTAAAACTATATTATGGGATTAGTCATGTTCAATTAAAGTGAATTCATCCATAATGAAATAAACATAACAAAAATAGCCTTGGATAATACTTGAATTTTCTTGTCTCATATTCGTGGTTTAGGTTAATAGCATTATCTCATTCTGAAACTTCAATTAAAAATTATTAGGGTATTAAGTTCGATTTCAAAGCAATTTGATATATGTGATATGGCATAATATTAGTAAAATGCTTGTTCTACTAAAGCTTGATACTATTAACTTAAAGAGGGCATTGTTCATTTTGAGAAAAACTTTTCTTTCTAAAAATTTATTTGGAATATTAGACGTCTTGATCGTATTCACTTCTTTACAGATGTCTATGTACTTACTGAGAACCAATAAAGCTTTGGGTTATATTGAATTTATAGGTGCAACTGTATTTGAATTGATGGTATTTCTTGGTTTATCATTTTTATTCGTATTGATATTCCAATACAACGGTTTATATAGGATTAATATTCTAATCACCCGAGCTGCCCATTTATCAAATTTTCTAAAATCACTATACTATGGTGCTTTAAATATTGTAATCATTTCATTACTTATCCACTCAACAAGTTTTGACTCACGCTATATTATATTTGTCTTCTTACTTATAGTCATACCGAGCTTCTATGTTATTAGAATTGAATTCATTAGATCTCTATTTACCAAATTGAGTATGACTAGCTTTAAACGTAATGTTTTGATCTTGGGCGATGGGAAAGCGGGTAAGTTGCTCGCAAGTAAATTAATGTTTGAAAATCCAATTGGACTAGACATCATCGGTTTTATAGATGATACCAAAGATATTGGGGATGATATAGTAAGCGGTAAAAAGGTAATTGGCCACTTTAATAATATTATCGAAATTATTGAGAAAGATAACATAGATGAGCTAATTGTTGCCGAAGATAAAAGAGGTAATGAGGAATTACTAGATTTAATTGATAATTGTAAAAAATTTAATGTTAGCTTAAAAGTGACATCCGAATTATTCGACGTAGTCGGGAAAAAATTATCTACTGAAAAATATGCCAATATTCCTGTTATTGATGTTTCCCCCCATTATAATAACAAACTTACTTACACTGCAAAGCGAGGAATGGATATATTTCTTTCAGTTTTGGCTTTGATCTTTATTGCCCCATTAATGGTATTAATTGCATCATTGACTAAACTTACTTCCCGAGGTCCAATATTATTTAAACAAAAAAGAGTGGGTCATTACGGTAAGGAATTTGATATTTACAAGTTTCGTTCTATGAAAGTACTAGTTGGTGAAGATGAAGAGCGAAAGTCGGAAATGTTTAAATTTATGAATGATCACTCCGGTGAAATTAAGACTAAAGTTGTTAATGATAGTAGAATCACCTGGATTGGAAAACTTATAAGAAAAACTTCCCTCGATGAGCTGCCTCAGTTATTTAACGTTATTAAAGGTGACATGAGTTTAGTTGGACCAAGACCTTGTTTGCCTTATGAATATGACCTATATCCTGAGTGGCAAAAAAGAAGAGTGAATGTACTTCCTGGATGCACCGGTGTTTGGCAGATCTGGGGCAGGAGTTCTACCTCATATAAGGATAGCGTTGTTCTCGATCTATATTACATTAACAATATGTCGCCGTGGTTTGATTTGCAATTACTTTTCCAAACTATTCCGGTTATGTTAACAGCCAGAGGAGCAAAATAGTTTGAAACATTTTATATTTTTAGCACATCAACAAAACTTCTGGAGGAATTGAAATGAAAATAGGGGTAATTGGTCTCGGATATTGGGGTCCGAATCTAGTCAGGAATTTTCTCGCCCATAGAGAGGTAAAAAAAGTTATTGCTTGCGATGTAAAACAAGAAAGACGCTCTTTTATTCAGAATAAATTTCCTGCCGCAATTCTTGAAAGTGATTGTGCAGCAGTAATTGAAGGTGATTGCGATATAGTCGTAATCGCCACTCCAGTAGATACTCATTACACTCTTGGTAAAAAAGCACTTGAAGCAGGAAAACATATCTGGGTTGAAAAACCATTTACTTCAACCTCAGCTGAAGCAGAAGCCTTGATAGAGCTTGCCGAGAAAAAAAATCTTAAGATCTTTGTCGATCATACATTTATATATAATGGCGCAGTTAGAAAGATAAAAGAACTTGTTGATAAGGGTGAACTTGGCAATGTTATTTACTTTGACTCTGAAAGAATAAATCTTGGATTATTCCAGAGAGATGTTAATGTTGTCTGGGATTTGGCTCCGCACGATTTATCCATAATGAATTATCTCTTGGCTTCACATCAGATAAAGGCGTTAAGCGCAAACGGAATTGCAAATTTCAATGGAAAGGAAAACCTTGCACACCTAAGTGTTTATTTTGAAGATAATTGTTTTGCACATTTTCACGTAAATTGGGTTTCACCTGTTAAAATTAGAAGAATAATTGTTGGTGGAGATAAGAAAATGCTGGTCTACGATGATATGGAAAACTTTGAGAAGATAAAGGTTTATGATAGTGGAGTGGAATTTCCGACTGCGGAAAGCATTCATCAGGCTTTAGTTCAATACAGAATTGGCGATATGTTCTCACCGAAAATAAACCAGACTGAAGCATTAGCACTTGGTGCAAATGAATTCATTACTGCCATCAACGAAAACAGGACACCTTTAACAAGTGGGGTTGATGGGTTAGCAGTGGTAAGAATTCTAGAGGCATCTAATAAATCGCTTCAGAATATGGGAGAAATTGTTGAACTAAATTCTTTTAATCTGGTATAGAATCTTCCTTATTATTTATTTTTGATATAAAAATTCCTATGGATAAGAAAAACATTAATAATGTTACACTGGGTAAAAACGTCAAGGTTTTTGACTTTGTAAATCTTTATGGATGTACAATTGGCGATGATACAAAAGTTGGAACCTTCGTCGAGATTCAGAAAAATGCAACTATTGGTAAGAATTGCAAAATATCTTCCCATACATTTATTTGTGAAGGTGTCCACATTGAAGATAACGTATTTGTTGGGCACAATGTTACTTTTATTAATGATAAGATACCTAAATCAGTAAATGAAGACGGTTCAATGCAATCTGAAAATGATTGGAAAGTGGTTGAGACCTTTATAAAAAAGGGATCATCAATCGGTTCATCAGCAACAATTATGTGTGGCGTTACAGTAGGTGAAGGGGCTATAGTTGGAGCTGGTGCAGTTGTGACAAAAAATGTCCCCGCCAATTCTGTGGTCGCTGGTGTTCCGGCTAAAATTATTAGAAAACTGAAATAATCATAAAAAAACCGGATGTATTATCCGGCTCATCATAAATAATCAAACTAATAAAATAATTATTACTAAGTCAGAAGTTGTAGCGTAAAAAATATTAAAGAGAAAAAGTAAATAAAACTAAGAACTAGTCTTATCTTCCCACTCAACTTAATATTACTTATTAAATGTAATTTATTTTCACTCTGAATTGCCGGATTAAAAATTCCAGGCTTTTCAAAGGGTTCGCCGGCCCGATAATCTCTGCTTAAATGCAAAATATCCTTAGTTATAGGATAATTCAAATTGTTCATTATCAGTACCCTTTCTATTATTATCGCGATTTTATCTTAGAATTAAGCTATAAGAATTATACCAATCTCAATTTATTGTTATTGTATCAAATATGTATAAAAATACGAGAAATTGTAAAATTTACCGGTAAGGATAAATGTAGATTTCTCAAAAAAAAGAATTTTAGTTTCCTCAATTCTTATCATTCGGCAATTATTTCTATTCTTCTATTCTGTTTTCTCCCCTCTTCGGTTCTGTTATCTGCAACCGGAGACTTATCTCCCAAACCAAAGACTTTAAAATTCTCTCTTTTCAATCCACCAAAGTATGTGAAATACTCAAGTACAGCCTTTGCTCGTTCAAGCGATAAAGTTCTTAAATATCTTGCATCACCCTTGGAATCCATATGTCCCTCAATCCGCCATTTCTTATCCGGAGACTTTTGCAGAACCACCATTACTTCATCCAGATATTTACTGCCTTCAATCTTAATTTTCGAAGAGTTGGGAGGAAAAATATCATCTCCAACTAATAAAAAGCTATTTTGACTAACTCCTACATTTCCATCTGGGCAGCCATCCTCATCCTCAATTCCATTAAAATCTTCAGCCTCATTTGGGCAGAGGTCTAATGAATCAGGTATTCCATCTGCATCATTATCGTAATCAGGACATCCGTCTTCATCCTGAAACCCATCAAAGTCTTCTGCTTTGCTCAGACAGAGATCTTTCACGTCCGGGATACCATCACCATCTGAATCTAGTGGACATCCTTCCTGATTAACCGTCGTACCTTTTGGAGTTCCAGGACACTGATCCAGATAGTCGGGGACACCATCTATATCCGAATCAACCGGACAACCAAATTCATCAACTTTAATTCCTGCAGGTGTATCTGCACACATATCTTTTGAATTCACTACTCCGTCTCCGTCTGCATCTGAATCAACAAATGGTGAATATGAAAATCCTATTAAAATAGATGTGTAAGAATCATTTTCATATGCAGCTGCTATATCATCCAAATAATCTGTTGAAATAATGTAGGGATTTGCGGACAGATTGATACTTACTCTATCACTGACAAGTACTTTGAATCCTCCCTCAAAACTGAAGGCATTGGTAGTTTTACTATATAAATTTGAACTGTTGCCAGATGCTGGTTTACCATTATCATCTTTTGGATCGAACCACATATTTGTAAATCCTACCGAAACAAAAGGAAAAAATACATCTTTGATCGATATACTGTATGTGGCAGCAAGCCCTACAGAAAATACACTCGTTTTGAAAACTGGGGGGATATCACGCGGACCATCCTGTGTTGATACTGTTGTTCTTGAATCTTCACCTGTAACTTCCTCTGATCCCAATTTAAGTTTTAAACCAACTAAATGAATTGAGTTAGTCTTAAAGAAATATTCACCAGTTAATCTTAAAGAATAACCGATTTTGTTTTTTTCATAATCTGTTTGAGGGAGGGTAATTCCACCATCCAAACCAAATACAAAGGCATTGTGAAATGCATGATTTACATCCTTTTTTGTCTGGGGAAGTCCTTCATGAAGGAAAATGATAATTACTAGTGCAACTACAAATGAATGATATCTAGTCTTTTTCAAGGCTTTTCCTCTTTCTAAATCTAAAGAATAGTATTTAATTGTAAATTATTTGAACGATCTCACCTAAATTTGAATACAATTCAAATCTTATGCAAGTATTTTTTTCAAAATGAGAATAAGAAAATGTCTATTTATGGACTAAAAATTGATGTTATTATTAATCGAGATAAATACAAATGTAAATGCTACATTTGGATACATAAATTGTGTAAATTAATTGCCAAATTATTTAACAAAGTATTATTCCTAATAATCCCTAATAAGGAGAAGCAATGTTTGAAACTAATATTTACGTAGAAAGAAGAAATATTTTAAAAAACAAATTTGATTCCGGGTTGCTTTTATTTTTAGGTAATGAGGAAACACCTGCAAACTATGTGGCAAATACTTATGCCTTCAGACAAGATAGTACTTTTTTATATTATTTCGGAATTGACAGACCGGGATTTGTAGCACTAATAGATATTGATAACAACCTAGAAACAATATTCGCAAACGACTTCGGCATAGACGATATAGTATGGATGGGACCTCAACCAAAAGTTAGTGAGCTTGCTGAAAAAGTTGGAATTGCAAGGTCAGCAACAGCAGATAATTTAGTCGAGCAAATTAACACTGCTATCAAAAAGGGAAGAAAGATACATTTTCTTCCCCAGTACAGAACCGAAAATATCCTAAAACTTGCTTCACTTAGCGGACTGAAATCTTCCAACGTTAGCAATTATGCATCTGAAAAATTAATTAAAGCTGTGGCTAATCAGCGATCTATAAAATCTGAAGAAGAAATAAAAGAGATTGAGGATGCTGTTGATATTGCAACGAAGATGCACGTGGCTGCTATGAAAATGATTAAACCTGGTATTTATGAGAAAAAGATCGCTGGAATGATTGAGGGCATAGCACTTTCACTTGGCTATGGACTTTCATTCAGACCAATAGTTTCAGTTCGTGGTGAAACTCTTCATAATCAATATTATGACAATCTAACTGAAGATGGTCAGTTGCTGGTAAATGATTCCGGTGCGGAGAGTAAACTTCATTATGCAAGCGATATTACCAGAACTATGCCGGTGGGCGGTAAATTCACTCAAAAGCAAAAAGAAATCTATTCAATTGTTCTCAAGGCAGAAATGAACGCAATCGAAGCAGTTAAACCTGGAATAAGTTTCAAAGATCTTCATCTGCAAGCTGCACTTGATATAGTTTCGGGGCTTCAAGAGATTGGTTTAATGAATGGCAGCCCTCAGGATGCCGTTAATTACGGTGCTCACAGTTTATTCTTCCCTCATGGTTTGGGACATATGCTTGGACTTGATGTTCACGATATGGAAGGACTTGGCGAGGATTATGTTGGTTACGATGAAAGTGTTCAGCGAAGTGATGAATTTGGATTAAAATATTTAAGATTAGCAAAAACTATTCAGCCTGGATATGTATTTACAATTGAGCCCGGTATATATTTTATTCCCGAATTAATTGATATATGGAAAGAGGAAAATAAATTCAGCGAATTCATAAACTATGATATGGTTCTTGACTACAAAGACTTTGGCGGAATAAGAATTGAAGATGATATACTTGTTACTGAAGATGGATACAGGGTATTGGGATCCAATCCCATTCCTAAATCCATAGAAGAAGTCGAAGCGCTCGCTTCGAGTAAATAGCATTTCACAAAGCCCGGTTCAACCGGGCTCATTTGTTTTTTTGAATACTCAATGCCTGAAATTTTTCTGCTGATAAATAATCAAAAATAATTCGTAATCAAGAATTTGAATTCTAAATTGAATTGAAATCCACTCTAAAAATCTTGTTTTTTATTCTTCATTTTTATTCAAATTATTATAGCACAGTCTTTATCATCTAAAGCCTTTCACCCTCTCTCAAACGCATTTGGAATTACATTAGAAACAGGAGGTACCATCCCAAAGACAGATTATAAAATTGACGAATTAGATTTTAACGGCAGATTATTGCTTGAATACTATTTTACTTCCAGATCAATTCATGCTTTTGGATTACGCTTAATTGGTGGCGGGGGTTTCATAAAAGGTGAAGTCTTCAGTAATGAAATTGTTTACCCTCCAGTATCAGATAATTTCAGAACCGGTTTTCTTTTTGTGGGTGGCGGTTTTATATATGCTTTGAGATATGGTAACGGAATACCATACATTTCCGCTATGGCAGCGTATACAGCCTTTGATCCCGGGGATGAAAATGGATACCAATTGCCTAATAATGAATTATCAATCTATAAAAAGGAAAGTTTTCTTTACTCTGGTGAAGCTGGCGTAAGGTTTCCATTCGGGGACATGTGGAGCCTCAATGTTGGAGCTAACATTAACTTTTCAAGCACAGATTATCTCGACGATATCGAAACAGGAAATAATAATGATGCTTTCATAAGCTTCTTTACAGGATTATCAATTTATCTGGGAAAAAATGTTGATACGGATAATGATGGAGTTGATGATGAGAACGATTTATGCCCCGATACTCCAGAGGGAACTGAAGTCGATGAATTTGGTTGCAGTGCTCTTGATATAAATTCACAAGAAATGGTTTACGATACTCTAAAAGACCATTTCATTTCAGACGGAATATTTACAGATGGTAATTCCTATTGTTTCCAGGTTGATATCTTCTCTGATCCAAATCAAGCTGAAGAGTTACATAAAAAGATTAATTCTTTAGGATATAAAGCAGATGTCTTTATGACAAGTATTGGAAGTCGTGTGTGGTACTCTGTAAGAATTGGATACTTCGAATCGGTTAAGAATGCAAAGTATTATCGCGATGAATTTTTCAAAAAAGCGAATCTTAAATTTAAATAGTTACTGCCAATTTATTGTTACTTACTCCCCCCCGGTGAATGCTCTATCGCAAACTCTCTTCCGGCTTTAAGTGCATCTATATTTAACTGAACTATTTTCTCCCCTTTCCTGCCGAAGATTTTCTTTATTCCTACTTCAAGACTTTCATAAGGAAGATCCAAAAAAGGAGATGCAGCACCAAGCATTACTATATTTGAGGAGCGTTGAGATTTTACCTTTCGTGCGATTTCATCGGCATTGATAGCAATGTGTTGTGGAAGCTTTTCTATTTCTGCAAGTAGTTCTTTCATATCCGGATAATCTGGTATATTTACAAAGGGAGTTGTGTTCGTAACCAGCCAGCCATTTTCTGATAGCCAGGGCAAATAGCGAAGCGACTCCATTGGCTCAACAGAAATAATTAAATCTGCTTTACCGAGAGGAATTAGATCGCTTGCAATTTCTTTTTCTGAAATTCTTAAATGAGACTGTACAGCACCACCTCGCTGACTCATACCGTGAACTTCAGCTTGCTTTAAGTTAAGATGATTTTCAAGTGCTGCCATTCCAATTGTTGCAGCTATCGAAAGTATTCCTTGCCCCCCGACTCCGCATAATATTATATCTGATTTCATGATCTAACCTCCCCAGTTCTCACCTTCCCTTCCTTTTTATTCTTAGCTACTGATTGCACAATACACTCTCTTCTAGGAATTATAACGGATACACCGTCATACACTAATTCCTCACGTAAAGTTTTTACCATTTCCTCATGATACTTTGGAAGTGGAGTAAGAACTTTTACATGTTCAGGTTTAACACCGAGACCAACACAAATATCTTCTAATCTTCCAGTTGCATGAGAAGCTTGTCCGCCGGTCATTGCAGTAGTTGCATTATCAGATATGATAACTGTTACCGGTGTATTTTCATAAACACAGTCAAGTAAAGCTGTCATTCCACTGTGAGTAAACGTAGAATCTCCAATAACTGCAATTGAAGGACGAACACCGGCATCAGCAGCCCCTTTTGCCATTGTTATTGATGCACCCATATCAACACAAGAGTTAATTGAATTCCATGGAGGCAGCGCACCGAGTGTGTAGCATCCAATATCAGAGAAAACTTTCTGCTTGCCAAACTCTTTCATTGTTTCGTTCAGAGCATTATAAATATCTCTATGGCTGCATCCTGAGCAAAGCTCAGGTGGACGATTAGCTACAATTTTAGGAACAGGCAAACCTTGTTTCACTTCCTTGCCTAATGCTTTAGCTACAATATCAGGATTCAATTCTCCATCGCGAGGAATTGTTCCATTTAATCTTCCAATTATCTTCGAGTTAATGTTAAGAAAACCTTTCAATTGTTCCTCAACAAAAGGATAGCCATCTTCAAGAACAAGAATCTTTTCACATTCGTCAACTAACTTCTCCACCTTTGAGAAAGGTAGTGGATACTGATTAATCTGAAGAACAGGATGCGGACAGCTTTTGGAGGGATAGTTTTCTTTCAAATAATTAAAAGCAATTCCACAAGCAATTATCCCAAGTGATTTATCTCTTCCGGGAATATGTGTATTGTAAACAGAGTGCTCCGATTCCTGCTCAAGTAAAGATTGAATTGCAAGCAACCCTTTATATCTTTTTCTTGCATTCGAGGGAAGAAGAACAAACTGGATCGGGTCTTCAGGATAAGTAAGCTTGTTTTCATTTTTAATTGGCCGTGTTTCAACTCCTGAACGTGAATGTGAAAGCCTTGTTGTGATTCTTATCAGTACAGGAATTTTAAACTTTTCAGAAAGTTCAAAACCTTCATAGGCCATATCGTAAGCTTCCTGCTGATTTGCGGGCTCAAGAATTGGAATCATCGCAAACTTTCCGAAGAAGCGGGAGTCCTGTTCATTCTGAGACGAATGCATTGAAGGATCATCCGCAACAGTAACAATTAATCCACCATTAACACCTGTTATTGCTGAGTTAATGAATGCATCGGCAGCAACATTTAATCCAACATGTTTCATACAAACCATTGCACGCTTTCCGGCGTAACTCATTCCAAGAGCTGCTTCCATTGCGGTTTTTTCATTCGCTGACCATTGCCTGTGAAGATTTCTTTGTATTGCTACCTTATTATGCTGAACGTATTCGGTTATTTCAGTGGAAGGAGTACCGGGATATGCATAGACTCCGGACATTCCCCCATCAATCGCGCCCTGAGCAATTGCTTCGGCACCGAGGAGAAGAAGTTTTTCCATAATTCCCTCTTTTTTTGCATTTAGAGAAAAGCTTCCCGCACGATGCGGGATAATCAAATATTTCTATTCTAAAAATAAGGATTATAGCATTAAGAGGTAATAGATTTCGGAGTTGAATTTAAGATATTCTTCTGATCATCATTATTCCTAAGCTCTGGTAAACATAAAGTATTTAGGAATTTATCAATTAATTTACCAAATGATAATTTTGCTTTATCATTCTCTCCCAAGTAATCTGCAAAGTAACAATAGAATAAATCCGCTACTATTTCCACTGTTAACATTTTAGTTTGGACAGTGGTCTTGAGAACTATACAATTATTTTCTTATCTTAAAGATAGAATTAGTAAGACCTCTTTCAGAAACAGAAATTCAAATAAGATTTTGGATAATCAATCTAATTTAACACCATTAAGAAGCAGCATTATACGCACACTCGCATATTATGATATTTTTTCATATCCATTAACTGCTGAGGAAATTTACTTTAATCTTAGGGATAATCACACCAGTCTGGAGGAGGTTGAAAGTGCTCTGGAGAATTTATCTGCAAATCAAATGGTCTATCGCAAGGATAAATTCTATCTCCTGAATAATAACGATACATCTATCGATAGGAGAGAAAAAGGAAACAAACTGGCAGAAAAGAGATTAAAAACTGCACGACGTGTATCTGGATTCATTTCAAGGTTTCCTTTTATTCGCGGGATTTTACTCTCGGGTTCTATTTCGAAAGGATTTATGGAAGAAGATTCTGATATCGACTATTTCGTAATCACTCACCCAAACAGAGTCTGGTTTTCGAGATTGATGCTTATGCTTTTTAAGAAAATATTCTTGCTCAATTCAAAGCGAATATTCTGTATAAATTATTTTGTTGACTCTGAAAATCTAGAAATAGAGGAAAAAAATATTTTTACAGCAACTGAGCTGGTAACTCTTCTTCCAACTTTCGGCAGTGATATTTATGATGAGCTTTACGCTAAAAATATTTGGGTAAAACAGTTTTACCCTAACTATCCAAAGAGAGAAAAACGCGAGATTCTTTCCAGAGAAGATGGAATGATAAAATCCTTTTTGGAAAATCTTTTGGGTAGAACAATGGGAGATAAAATTGATGACTTCGCTATGACTTTGTTCAATAGATTCAATAAGATGAAATACAAGAATTATGACAAAGAAGAGTTTAAAATTGCGTTTAAGTCATCTAAAAAAGAATCAAAGCATCATCCAAAATTTTTCCAGAAAAAAGTACTCCAGGAATTTGACAGGAGAATTAAATCCCTGGAAGAGCAGCTTAAGATTTCTCTCTAATCAACATGAAAAAAATTCTTTTCACACATTCATATTTCTACAGGTTTGATCCAAAACAGTGGGATAATCAACAACCTTATCCACCACTCGGGACAATTTATGCTGCATCAGTTATGCGGGAAGCCGGATATGATGTTTCATTATTCGATACTGCGTTAATTGAGTCCCCTGAGAAATTAATTCCAGTGCTTAAAAAAGAAAAGCCTGATTACCTCGTTATCTATGATGATGGTTTTAACTATCTGACAAAAATGTGTCTTACCAATATGCGGGAAGCCGCATTCAGGATGGCTGAAATTGCAAAGAATAATGGTTTAATCTGTAATTGCTTCAAGTTCAGATGCAGCGGATCATTATGAAAAATATTTGGCACACGGAGTTGATTTTGTAATTATTGGCGAAGGAGAGATAACGCTGAAAGACTTAATTAATAAGATTAAAAAAGGTGAAGATGATTTTAGAAAAATTGATGGCCTCGCATTCAGAGAAAACGCAGAAGTAATCAGAACTTCACCCAGGCAAATAGTTCAAGAGCTCGATTCATTTCCGATGCCTGCCTGGGATTTAATCGATATTTCTTCCTACAATAAAATCTGGATGGAAAATCACGGTTACTTTTCTTTGAATATTGCAACAACACGCGGTTGTCCGTTCAAATGCAATTGGTGCGCTAAACCGATTTATGGTAACAGATATAATTCACGCTCAGCACAAAAAGTAGTCGAGGAAATTGAGTTTTTAATAAAAAACTACGATGTAAAACATTTCTGGATGTGCGATGATATTTTTGGTTTGAAGCCTGGATGGGTTCAGGAGTTCAGAGATGTTGTTAAAGTAAAGCGATTAAGTTTTAAATATAAGATACAATCACGAGTAGATTTACTTTTACAGGAAGATACAATTGCAGCACTTGCAGAGTCAGGTGCCGAAACGGTTTGGGTTGGAGCAGAATCAGGCTCACAAAAAATCCTCGATGCAATGGATAAGGGAACAACCATCGAACAAATTTATAAGGCCGCAAACTTATTAAAACAGAATGGAATCCGGCCCGCCTTCTTTCTTCAATTTGGTTATCTTGGAGAAGAGAAAGAAGATATTCAAAAAACAATCGATATGGTACTTGATCTGATGCCTGATGAAATTGGTGTTTCAGTTTCCTATCCCCTGCCAGGCACTAAGTTCTATGACAAAGTTAAAGAACAGTTGAAAGAAAAAACAAACTGGACCGATTCAGATGAACTAGCACTGATGTATAAGGGAACTTTCTCGCCATCTTACTATAAAAAACTTCATAGGTACATACATAAAATTTTCAGACGGAAGCAGAGCCTGACTAATATTAAAACTCTCCTTTCTAATCCCTTAAGCATAAACAAAAAGAAACTTCGTTCTGCCGTTGCGTTATTTTATTATTCACCAATGGCACTGCTTGATGCTTTTCAACTCAAAAGGTTAGAAAAAAATTAACTGATGCAGCAAGCCTTCGATACAATTGCAGACGAGTATGATGCTTCGTTTACCAATAGCGTTATTGGTACGGCCCAAAGAGAGATTGTCAGGAGCTATCTTGAAAACTCATTACCAAATAATAAAACGCTAAACATACTTGAGTTGAATTGTGGAACCGGTGAAGATGCGTTATGGTTTGCTAAAAAAGGCCACTCCGTTTTAGCGACCGATATATCTGAAAAAATGCTTGAAATAACAGAGAAAAAAGCAAGAGATAATAAGCTTAGTGAAAAAATTAAAACTAAAAGGCTTGATCTTAGCAAGGTTGATGAACTTAATACAAATGAATACTTTGATTTAATATTTTCAAATTTCGGTGGAATTAACTGTTTAACTTTTAATGATTTTTTCAAGCTGCCCGTTTTCCTTAATAAACTGTTAAAACCTACTGGAAGATTAATTATGGTAATTATGCCTGAGTTTTGTTTGTGGGAAATGATTTACTTTACTCTAAAGTTAAATCTGAAAAAAGCATTCAGAAGATCGTCAACTAAAGGGGTTAAAGTAAAACTGATGGACGAGGAAATCATTACATATTATTATTCTCCAATTATAGTAAGAAAAATATTTTACAAGGAATTTGAGCAAGTGGAGTTAAGGCCTGTGGGTTTTTTTATTCCGCCATCTTATCTCGAAAATTTCTTTTCATCAAAACCTAAAATTTTTAATTTTATAAAGAGACTCGAGTCGTACATTTCCGGCTGGTCACTTCTTTCTTCTTATTCCGATCATTTTTTAATTGACCTTAAGGTTAAAAAATGAAATTGATTTTGACACACGGATATTTTCTTAACGAAGACCCTGCTGAACAAAGGATAATGAAACCTTATCCTCCTTTGGGGATTCTCTGTGTGTCAGCTTTTCTAAAAGAGCATGGAATAGATAATAAAATTTTCGATACAACCTTCTCGTCAAAAAGTGAATTAAAAAAATATTTGCTTGAGGAGAAACCTGACTATATCGCCATATATGTTAACCTGATGACGAAAATAAACGTTCTTGAAATTATACGATTTATTAAATCAACTGAATCAATCAAAAACGCAAAAATTATTCTTGGCGGACCGGAAATACGATACAACGCAAATGACTTACTCGAACATGGTACCGACTTCGTAGTAATCGGTGAGGGTGAAGAAACTATGTTAGAACTCATCAACAAGCTCGAAATGAAAAATGGCTATGATCTAAGGAGTATCAAAGGTATTGGGTTTAAAGATGAAAATGGGGAAATAATTTTCAACCAGGAGAGAAGTTTAATTGCCGACATTGACACTCTACCTCTTCCAAATCGAAACGGAATTGATATTAGCAAATATCAGCAGGCCTGGAAGAACCATCATAATCTTGATGCAATCTCTGTAAGCACGATGCGAGGCTGTCCGTACACCTGTCGCTGGTGCAGCCGAGCTGTTTATGGTTTAACTTACAGGAGAAGGTCACCTCATAAAGTTGTA
Source organism: uncultured Ignavibacteriaceae bacterium (assembly GCA_963699475.1). Lineage (GTDB taxonomy): Bacteria > Bacteroidota > Ignavibacteria > Ignavibacteriales > Ignavibacteriaceae > IGN2. The sequence continues at coordinate 21,387 of CAVOUA010000005.1, forward strand.
GAAGAACTCCTGCAGATTAAAAAAGAATATAATCCTGATACAATATGGTTTGTAGATGATGTTTTTACAATCAGTCATAAATGGTTATCTGCCTTTGCAGAAGAACTTAAGGAAAAAAAATCTAGAAATAAAGTATGAGTGCATAACTCGCGCTGATAGAATGAACGAGGAAGTAATAAAAACCATGAAGGAATCAGGATGCTTCAGAGTATGGATTGGAGCAGAGAGCGGTTCTCAGAGAATAATCGATGCAATGGATAGAAGAGTTAAAGTCGAACAGGTGCGTGAGATGATTAAGCTTTCCAGAAAGCATGGCTTACAGGCAGGAACTTTTATTATGCTCGGATATCCCGGCGAAACAGAAAGTGATATTGAAGAAACAATCAATCATTTAAAGTTGTCTAATCCCGATCATTTTACAATCACAGTTGCATATCCAATAAAAGGAACAGAATTTTTCCAGGAAATTGAAACTAACCAGGTGAACGCATTTGATTGGGAAAGGCAATCTGACAGGGATAGAGATTTTAAAAGAACTTATCCCAGAAGATATTATGATTTTGCAGTCAGACGGGTTGTAAACGAAGTTAAATTTCATCAAAGTAAAAATAACGGATCGATCATTTCTGAAGTTGTTAAGTTTAAGCTGAAATCCTATGCAGCTAAAGCAGGAATGTTGTGGGTAAGGAAATGGATGAATTCGAATTAAATTCCAATACTCTTAAAGACAGTATATATATTCTCACAGAAATTAATAATGAGTTTGAATCTGTCTACCTGAAATTAAGGGATAATGAGAAAAGAATTTACTCTGACGAAGAATTAATAAAACTTCCTTTTGCCTCTGATACTAATCCACATAAAAAAGAATGGGATTTAAGGAGCAAATCATTTCTTCGCTTTAAAAATTACTTAATGCTGAAAAAGGGAAACATTAATATCCTGGATCTGGGCTGTGGTAATGGATGGTTTTGCGGACAGCTTGCTAAATCATTCAATCACAGTTTCTACTGTGCTGATGTAAACCTAACCGAATTGAAGCAAGGCAGAAGAACTTTCAACTCGGAAAAACTAAAATTTATTTACGCTGATATATTCACAGCAGAAATTCCTGAACCTTCATTCGATATGATTATTATTAATGCAGCTGTACAGTATTTCCCCGATTTAAAAAAACTAATGAAAAAACTACTGTCTCTAATCGATGAATATGGTGAAATTCATATTATCGATTCGCCTTTTTATTCTGAAAATGAAGTTAATGATGCAAGAGAGCGAACCCGTGCTTATTATTCATCACTCAAATTTCCTGAGATGAAAGAAAGATATTTTCATCATACATACGAAGAACTCTCAGAATTTAATCCAATAACTCTCTATAATCCGGCTTCGAGCAGACAAAAAATCAAAAGACTGTTCTTAACGAATGATTCACCATTTCCATGGATTGTTATCAGGAAATGAATTCAGTCAAACACATTCTTCTCCTCACTCCCGGTTTCCCGAAAGATGAAAATGATTTTAACTGCATTCCTCCTTTGCAGGAGTTTTTAATAAAATTTAACTCAAAACATCCTCAAATGAAAATTTCAGTTATTCCATTTCAGTATCCATATCGAAACAATGATTATCTCTGGAATGGCATAAAGGTTTTTCCACTCAATGGAAAAAATCTTGCAATAAAAAAACCTTTAGTATGGTTAATGGGATTTCGTAACGCAACCAGGATTCACTCAGAATATTCGGTTGATGTTATTCATTCCATTTGGCTTGGTGAATGTGCTATGATTGGAAATATTCTATCAAATAAATTTAAATGTGAACATGTTTGCACGCTTATGGGCCAGGATGTCAAAGTTTCTAACAGGTATCTAAGGTTGTCAAAAAATGATCAAATAAAAATTGTAGCACTTTCACAAAACCAGTCAGATCAATTCTCTCAGATTACAAACAGAAAAGTTAATGATATAATTCATTGGGGAATTGATGACCAACAAATAACTGCTCAGGCAAGAGATATTGATTTATTAGGAGTTGGTTCACTTATTCCATTAAAAAATTATTCGCTCTTTATAAAAACAATAACAGAGATTGTGAAGACGAATCCCCTTTTGAAATGTATACTTGTTGGAACCGGTCATGAATCAGAAAAACTTAAAGAGATGGTTGAAGAAAATGGATTAATGAAAAATATTGAATTCACTGGATTAATTGATCGTAAAGAAATTTTTAAATTAATGCAAAGAAGTAAAATATTTGTTCACCCCTCAACTTTTGAAGGATCAGGATATGCTTTTGCTGAAGCACTCGTAAACGGTATGAATATAGTTTCTTTTAATGTGGGCTATGCCCAAAATCATCCCAAATGGTATATTGCAAAAGATGAAGATGAATTCATTAGAATTACTGAAAGATTACTTACAACTAAATTGGATTTCAATCCAGTAAATATTTTTCCATTGAGCAAAACAGTAAATAAGTATGCATCACTTTATGGTATAAATTAAGATTTGTATATTGGAAGAACTTGAAAATGAACAAAGTTATACTTTTTAATCCTCGAAGTGCAAACTCAAAGCACAGGATCCCTAACTCAATCCTTCAGGTAGGTGCATCAATTGATGGGAAATTCGATTACGTCTTCGTTGATGGAAATATGGAGACAGATGCATGGAAGAAAATCAGAGACTATCTTTCCTCCGGTGACTTCAAATATTTTGGCTGTACAGTTATGCCGGGTTTACAGCCAAAACAAGCAATTCCTTTTACAAGAAAAATCAGGAATGAATTTCCTGAAGTGATTAACATCTGGGGAGGCTACTTCCCTGCCAATCAATACAAATCAGTTCTTAACTCAGGATTTGTTGACTATGTAATTAACGGTCCCGGCGATGAAGCATTTCTACAATTGCTTGAGTCAATAGAAAATAAGACAGATCCTTCTTCAATTAAAAATCTTATCTTTAAAAGAAATGGTGAATTTGTTAAAACACTAAAAGCAGATCTGCTTGATCAGGATAGTCTGCCTCCTCTTCCTTATGAAAAGTTAAATGGTTTCTATTCACTTAACAATTATCTCGGTAAGACATTTCTCGGGACAAAAACAGCAGCATATCACTCAAGTCTGGGATGCCCGTTTCACTTGTTCCTTTTGTGCAGTGGTTCCGATTTACGAAGCAAGATGGAAGGGAAAATCCGCTCCGCTCATATATAAAGATATTAAATATCTGAAAGATAAATACGGTGCAAATGCTGTTGAGTTTCACGATAACAACTTCTTCGTCTCTGAAAAGAGAACAACAGAATTTTCTCAGTTAATAAAAAATGAAAATATAAACTGGTGGGGCGAAGGAAGAATAGATACTATTCATAAATACAGCGATGAATCTCTTGCCTTGATGAGAGAAGCCGGCTGCAGGATGATTTTCTTCGGTGCCGAAACAGGAAATGATGCAATACTTAAGCAAATGGATAAAGGCGGAACACAATCAGGTGAACAAATAAAACAGTTTGCAGCTAGAATGAGAAAGTTTGATATTATACCTGAATATTCCTTTGTGCTCGGTCTTCCTGCGGAAACACCTGAAAAAGTTATGCGGCAGATCGACGAGGACATTCAATTTATCAAAGAGATAAAAGAAATTAATCCGGACACTGAAATAATTATTTATGTTTACAGCCCCGTCCCGACAGAAGGTTCTGAACTTTATAACGAAGTCATCAAAACCGGTTTCAGGTTTCCGGAGAAACTTGAAGACTGGCTCGATCCACAATGGGCTAGTTTTGATTTAAGAAAAAATCCATTAACTCCATGGCTTACATCAGAAATGGTCGATAAAATTTTGAATTTTGAAACAGTCATTAATGCTCACTTCCCAACCGTATCAGATTTCAAGTTAACTTCATTCCAAAAAAGCACAATGAGATTTCTTTCTTCGTTAAGATATAAAACAGGATTCTACAATTTTCCATACGAACTTAAAGCGCTTCAAAAATTCTGGCTCAAATACCGCAGACCAGAAGTGGAAGGATTTTACACAGAATGAAAAATACAAAGAAGAAAAGTATTTTTAGAAAAATTGGTTTCAGAATTTTATATCCGCTTTCTGAAAAATACTTATCCAAAGAAAGAAACTATAAGTATAAAGATATTACTATTACAGTATTTCCCGGAGTGTTCCATCCAGGCTTCTTTTTCAGTACAAATCTGCTTCTTAAATATCTTGAGAAACTTGAACTGAACGAGAAATATATTCTTGAACTTGGTGCGGGTTCTGGATTAATTTCTGTATTTGCGGCAAAAAGAGGTGCGTTTGTTACTGCATCAGATATAAGTCTGACAGCTGTTTATAACATCGAAAAAAATGTGAAGATGAATGATGCAAATGTTGAGATTATCCATTCTGATCTTTTTGATGATTTAGCCCCACCGAAGATATGATTATATAATTATTAATCCCCCCTACTATAAAAAAACTCCGGTTAGTGAACGGGAATTTGCATGGTTTGGAGGTGATGATTTTCAATATTTCCGCAAATTGTTCAATCAGCTTAAGAACAATATTTATGAAAATACAAATGTGCTGATGATAATTTCGGATGAAGCAGATTTAGAGATGATTAAATCTATTTCGGCAGAATATAAATTCTTACTAAAGGAAGTCTTTCATAAAAAAAAATGGGGGGAGAATCATTTCATCTACAATATTACTAGCACAGAATCATTGTAGAATTTTAAAGTGGTAGCAAGTTTTAATTTTTAAGTTAGTAATCTGCTTTCAGAACATTTTGAAATGGAAGATGCCCGCAGAGACAAAATCCATAATCCTAACGCACCATATAATTTTGGATAAGCAAAAATAGCCCAAAGTTCGCCTGTAACTTTTGCTGAGATGTATGGTATGCTCGCAGCGATTAGTATAAAAGAAATAAAAAAGAATAACCACAGAACAGGTGAGGGATTTTTTATTATCCAATTAAATAATATTAAGGTAGGAATCATCATAATCATATAATGATAATCAATCGAAGCCGGGTTTAATATAATTCCTGCAATAATGAATATTCCGAAGGCTAATTCCATCCTCTTAAATTTAAATACATTGATTATAGTAATAAATAAAATTAGCAAGCTAAAAATAATTGTAAACGATTTACCTATAATGGGTAGGTCAATCAGTGGTTCAGGATTCCAATGTGCGTTATATATAAAAAAATGATGAAAAAAACTGTGAATGGATTGATAGGCAGTAACACTAAGAGTCGGACTTGAAGAATAGGCTAATACTCTGTCAGCATAAATAAACCAGGAATCAATCCCGACAATTGGTAAAGAAACAAGGAAAACAGCAAACATTGTAACAACTGCCCACAAAAGACTTTTCCATTTTTTTTGAATTGCAAGGAGTATCCATAAAAACACTCCTGCGGTTTTAAGTATAAATAAAAAACCAAGAATAATACCAAGGTACTTTTCGTTACCTGATTCGAATGCAAACCATGCTAGAACCAATAGACAAAAAATAATAATATATGCCTGTGCGAAAGAGATATTTGCATATAACGGTTGAAAAGAGAAAATCAATATGAGAATTATCGGTAACCAGATTCCACTGATTTTCATTCGTTTGATAATAAGACAAACTACTATTGTTAGAATAATCAGATTAAAAATTATCCAGATTACCCGTGCATTTTTATAATCAAATTTAGCTATGGGTAAAAAAATAAGAGCAGTTGTGGGCATATTCACTAGATAAATTTCATAAACTCCGGGGACATAATTCTCCACCTTTGAGCTGAACCAATAATCATCATAAAAATTGCTGACGTCTTCTCCATCAAGCAAAAGTCTTGAGGCCGTGTAATAAGTTGCAAATCCCTGGCTTGGTTTATCAGCATTGACTATTACGTGGTAATTTAGATAAACACCGAGAAGTACAGCAATAGTCCAAAGAATATAAATCTTGAACTGAGAGATCTTTTTAAATAATCTGAATGATTGGAATGTCATTACAGCTGAGCTAATGGTGATAGGTTTAAAGAACACACGCATTTCTTACAGATAGAATTAGTTTTAACATCAAGATTTTTTCTGAATGAAATTGACCTTTCGGAATTAATTATACCTGCTAAAGATTCTTCACTGATATCACCAATTACGTCATGGAAAAAACAAGGGCGTACACTTCCATCTGCTTCTATTACCGCTGAAACCCATGGCGCGTTACATCGTATGGAAGGAAATTTAGTTAAACCTTGAAATGCTGCATAGTACTCATAAAATCGCCTGATCTTTTCGGGAGATTCTGCTATGAATCTGGTATTGAAATCCTGTGAATGAGTTTCAATCAGGTTTTCGATAACTTGTTTAAACCTTTCTAATTCTTGTGTTGATAATCTGACCTCATTTACTTTTTCTTCACCCCATAACTCCGGTCGGTTAAAAGCATCTGTCGTTATATCTGCAGTTAAAAAGCTAACTTGGTCTAATCCAATTTCTCGTGCTGCTTCAACTATTTGTAGAAGATCTTCAAAATTTTCTTTTTGAATTACACAGCGTGCAGTAACTCTGAATTGAGGGTTTAAACTTTTTAACTCCTGCACTCCTTCTTTCAGCTTGTCAAATGCATTTGGAATGTTCCTGATCTTATCATGTACTTCTTTTGAACCATCTAATGATACAATAACCTCGTCTGTTTTTTCTATTATTTCGGAAGCGAACTTCTTCAGAAGCAAGCCTGTAGATAAAAGTGTGATTTTAATGTTTTGTGATTTTATTATTTCACATAGCTTAAAAAAGTTCGGATGCATCAGCGCTTCTCCGCCAGACATTACCACTACCTTTGTGTCAAGGTTTTCCATTGACTCTAACATTTTTTTAATTTCAGCTTCTTCCAACTGCTTAACATTATTATTTCCTTTCCAGATATCACACATAACACAACGGCAGTTGCATCTGCTGTGAGGCATAAGTATCACTATCGGAAGCGAAAGTATCTTGTGCGACTGCAATGAGTAAAACCGCTTAATTGTATCAAATGTGAAATGCTTTTTCATTATTCGTTAAATGTTAAACATTCTATTAATTTTCCTCTTAAAGGCAATTTAATAATAATTAAAATGATGATTCAATTTACTATATTTCGTATTATTGAAATATAGACGAAGCCATTTTTAGTCCCATGAAGTCATTAAAAATAATACTGTTCTCCATCTTTATTCTTTCTTCAACATTTTCCCAGACAGATGAATATATCTTCAAACAGCTTACAGATGCAGACGGTCTTTCTCAAAGCACTATTTTTGCAATGTTACAGGATAGTGATGGATACTTATGGCTTGGAACAATTGATGGCTTAAACCGCTACGATGGTTACGAATTCAGGGTTTACTCAAATGATCCTTCAGATTCTTCATCAATATCAGACAATTTCATCTCGGCTCTTTGTGAAGATAGCAATGGACTTATTTGGGTAGGTACAGTTAACGGCTATCTCAACTGTTTTGACAGAAAAACTGAAGTCTTTAAAAGATATTTTGTGAATGATTTCTTTTCAAAGATTAATATTCCCGAAACAGATTTTTATGATTACCCTCTTGCTTTTTCAAGAAATCAAATTAATACTGTTACTGCAATTACTGAGGACAATGATGGTTATCTATGGATTGGAACCTGGGGTAATGGATTGATAAAATTTGACAGAAATAAAGAGACTGGAGTTCATTTTTATAGTGGACTAAATAATCACCTCAGTTTAAGTTCAAACAGAGTAGTCGATATACTATCGGACAAAAATAATGAAATATGGATTGCTACATTTGGCGGTGGTTTAAATAAACTGACTGGGGAAAATTTTAAAGAAAATGATCAAAGGAAAATACCGTCGGCAAATTTTTTACAATACAGATCGAGTGAAAGCAATAAATTTTCTATCACTGATGATAAAACAATTACTTTATTCGAAGATAAAGATGGAAATATATGGATTGGTACTTTTTATGGCGGCTTGAACAAGCTCGATACAATTAATAAAACATTGCCCCCTGACAAAGCCAGGTTTAAACATTATTTAGAAAACAATAATCTTAGCAGCAGTATTTCAGATAATACTGTAATGGCTATTCAACAGGATTTTGAAGGGTATCTCTGGATTGGAACTTTCGGAGGAAGTATTGACAGGTTTGATATAAAGACTGAAACATTCATCAACTTTTCAGAAATTTCTTTCGGGCAGAATTCTTTTACAGATGTTGAAATACTTTCATTATTTGTTGACAGATCAGGCATATTGTGGGCTGGCTCTCATCTTGGTGAAGGCGTTACAAAAATTCAGAAATACTATTCAAAGTTTGAAATGATAAACAGCCGATCGACAGGCAAAATAAAATTAAATGATGATGTTGTCTGGTCATTATTTAAGGATAGCAGAGGAAATCTTTGGGTTGGTACATACAGAGGAGGAGTGAATGTTATCAACTTTTATTCGAAACAAAACAAGATTTACAGAAAGCTGCCTGATCAAATGAATGGTATCAGCGATAATCACATCAGATCATTTGCTGAAGACAGGTTCGGTAATATCTGGATTGGGACTTACAGTGCCGGATTAAATAGAATTGATAGGTCCGGACAAAAAGTGGATGTATTCAAAAATGATCCTGATAATTCCAACTCTCTTTCAGCTAATCAGGTTTTGGATATTTATGTTGAATCAGAAAACATAATTTGGGTAGCAACTTTCGGGGGCGGTCTTAATAAACTCACTTTCTCTGAAAATACTTCTGGTGTTCCTGACTTTAAGACTTATAGACATAATTCGTCCGGTAATAATTCACTTTCAGATGATCGTGTTTATACAATTTTAAGAGACAGTAAAGAAAATTTCTGGATTGGAACCTACGGCGGAGGGCTTAATAAATTCGATGAAAAGACTGGTAAGTTCGAAGTTTTCTTTCCTGATCCCAATAATCCTCAATCAAAATTAAATGAAAAGATCCTATCAATTTATGAATCATTATCTGGTTTACTCTGGATAGGAACATCGGGCGGTGGATTGAACCAATATAATCCGTTAACAAAATCATTTAAAAACTATTCCTTACCTCAAGGATTAACCAGCTCGGTTATCTATGGAATACTTGAGGACAGTAAAAGTAATTTATGGTTGAGCACCGATGATGGAATTTTCCTATTCAATACCACTTCGGAAAAATTTATACAATTCGGAATTGAGGATGGTGTTCAGAGTCTGGAATTTAGTGGTGGAGCTTACTTTAAAGATTCAAATGGAATTATGTACTTCGGTGGAATAAACGGATTTAATTACTTCAATCCAGACAGCATAACAATCAATGAATATGTTCCACCAGTTGTAGTCAGCAATATTAAAGTTATGGGTACACGAATTAAAGGAGAACCAGATGATCTAATATTATCGTACGACGAGAATTTTATTTCCATCGAATTTTCAGCTCTTGACTTTTCGGTTCCAAAAAGAAATAAATACGCCTATATCCTCGATGGTTTTCAGAAGTTGTGGATATCTACTGAAGGCTCGAATAGAACTGCTACCTACACTAATCTTCCATCGGGTGAATATGTTTTCATGGCAAAGGGAACTAATTCTGATGGAATATGGAACGAAAAGGCAGCCACAATTAGAATAATTATTAATCCACCCTTCTGGCAGACATGGTGGTTTGTAGCCCTGGTAGTAATTATAATTATATTTTTTATTTATTACCTTGGAACTATAAGAATAAAAAGTCAGCTTGAAATTGAAAAGCTTAAATTAAAAATTGCTTCTGATCTTCATGATAATATTGGTGCAGGACTAACCGAAATTTCTATACTGAGTGAAGTTGCCGAAAGAAGTGAAGGACACTCGAGTTCAATAGTTAAAAATGATCTTCAAAAGATAAGCGAAACTGCACGCCAGTTAGTTGATTCAATGAGTGATATTGTTTGGGTCGTAAATCCGCAGAGAGATTCACTTCACGACCTCATTGTTAAGCTTAAAGATTCATATAATGAATTCTTTAGCTCGATAGGGATTTCATTCCAGGTTAAAAACGTAGAAAAAAGCGACGACATAAAGCTGCCTATGGAATATAAACAAAATCTTTTATTGATGTTTAAAGAGGCGATAAACAACTCAATAAAACATAGTGGCTGCAGAAAATTAATACTTGAAGCTTTTTTCAAAAATGATGTAATTGAAATTATACTTAAAGATGACGGAGCTGGTTTTGATTTAAATAAGGTTAAGTTTGGCAATGGGATAAAAAATATGGAAAACAGAGCAAAAAAAATTAAAGGTAACCTAAACTGGAAGACAGAGAGTGGTAAAGGTACTACTGTAATTTTCTCGGGTAAACTAGGTAAAATCAATCGTATCAAATCACTTATTAATTAATTTTATCGGAATTTAAATGATCGACGTAGCAATTGTTGAAGATAATGATACAATAAGAGAAGGATTAGCGGCACTTATTAACGGAACGACTGGATATAAAAGTATCGGTTTGTTCAGAGATTGTGAGACTTTCCTGGCAAAACTTAATTCGCTTGATGTAAATGTTGTTCTAATGGATATTGCCTTACCGGGGATTAGTGGAATAGAAGGTGTGAAAGAAGCAAAAAAAATCAAACCTGATATTGATATTCTTATGCTTACTATTTATGAAGATAGCGAAAAAGTTTTTGATGCTCTCTGTGCCGGTGCCTGTGGTTATCTTGTAAAGAAGACTCCTCCATCCAAGTTACTTGAGGCAATAAAAGAAGTTTACGAAGGAGGGTCACCAATGAGCAGCCAGATTGCCAGGCAGGTAATTACAGCTTTTAAAGAGTCAAAAGATCAGAAGGTTGAAAGCCAGGAATTCGAACTTAGTTCAAGAGAAAAGGAAGTAATAAACCTGCTCGCCGGCGGGAACAACTACCAGCAAATAGCCGATCAACTTTTCATAAGTGTTGATACTGTTCGTCATCATATAAAAAATATTTATAAAAAACTTCACGTTCATACTCAGTCTGAAGCAGTTGCAAAAGCAATCCGTAAGAAAATTATCTAAAACAACTCTAACCTACATATATATGTAGTGTTACCTCCCTCTTAAAACCAGAAATAGCAATAATTACATAATCGTGTAATTGATTTCCAGATGTATTCTGCTAGTTTTAAATCAGAGATTAAGGATAGTCATTTACTGCATCTATTATCTCTTTTTATGCTGAGTTCGAAGAATTAACCAAACTAAAAAGGGTGCGCAAATGGAAACTACAATCACTAAAAAAGAGCTGAGCAATCCTATATCGGATTTGATCAGCGATGAAATTTATGATCTGCTTCTAACACGGGGATTAATAAATGAGAGAGCAGTCAGAGATTATATTATAAGGAAAAAGTTTAAGTCACTGCGGGCACAGAAATTAAGGACAGGAGACGCGATTGATTCATTAAGGGAAGAATATCCGTATCTACAGTTCGACACGATTAGAAAAATTGTGCACAATCCTCCTAAAAATTTAGCAAACTAGATAACGCCCTCCTTGTGCGATCGCCCCATCTGCCACGTGGGGTGATCCACTTCTTCTTAAAATACTTTCTAAGATTTAGAGGGTTGGTGTTCTGGTTTCAACAAATCGTTTACTTCTTTCACAGGATTAAAAGTAATTTTCGGAACCTCAGCAAAAACCGTTAACCAGCCATACATTCCACCATTCCACAATCCCGGCAGCTCAAGAGCTTTTAATTCCCTGCCCTCTTTTGATTTTGTTGTTATCAATCCTGTTTCAGGATTTGAATAATTCTCGAGGTTGAAATGATTTCCCTGATAATCCTTGACACCACAGGCGAGATCAACCGGATTGAAATGAGTTGCACTTTCAAAAAGCCTTACTTGATTGTCGTCTGAAAGATCAACTTGAGCTGTTTCTACAATCTGTCTGCTAACTTCACCATTTTCACCTTCAACCCAGAAGGGACTGCCCCCAGGATGATTTTCTTTTTTTACCATTCCACAAACACGAATTGGACGATTGAGAAATTCAAAAAAATATTTTTTCTTTTGCAATAATGTTTCCAACTTCAAAATATCTGACAAATCCACTTCAAATTCTCTCTTTATAAATTTAATAATTTCATTACTAAAATTATCATCCATCATTTTCGTTTCAAGATTTTGAAGAATACTAAAAACTTTTTCCTGAAGTGAAATAAGATATCCACCGAGAATTTTTTTGTTTTTGTATGTTTCATCTTTTAAATGATCGGGTACAATATTATCGATATTCTTTATTGACACAATATCTGCCTTTAATTCATTTAGATTTTTAAGCAAGGCACCATGTCCACCAGGTCTGAAAACAATTTTCCCACTATCATCCCTGAAAGGTTTATTATCCGATGTAACTGATACCGTGTCTGTTGAAGGGCTTTGAAATGAAAACTCAACATCAAACTTCCAACTCTGTCTGCTGTATTTTTCAAACAAAGAATTGAATAGTTTTTTTATTTCATTTTCATGTTCGGGTGAAATTGTAAAATGGACTTTCACGACTTTATTCTTATCTGAAGAGTAATTCATTGCTTCGATAAGGTGCTCTTCAAAAGCTGTCCTGGGTCCTTCGGGATATGAGTGAAAGAGAATACTTCCTTTTGGAAGGTTAACATAATTCAACCCAATATTTTCAGCTACAAAATGAATTACTTCTGGAAAATTCTCATCAGCAATCAAATCATTAAGTTTTTTCCCATAATTTTCAATTGCTCTCATTAATTCATTAAAGAATGCAAAGCGATGAATATTTTCAAAAAATTCTAGTGTTGCTTCACAATCTTCATCACCTCTATCTGCTAACTCCTTAAGCTTTTGAATATCAATATTTTTATAATTCACCAATACTGACAGTTGCTTCTTGAACATTCTGGTAGCTGCGCCGGAGGCAGGAACAAATTTAATCACTCTACCTTCATCGAGTGCTGAATTGAACATTTTGATATAAATTTCCTGCTCATCTCTTGTTACCACTTTTACGCCATCACCAATTATGCAGGGTCTTAGAAGTTTTAAAAATGGTATTCCCCTCTCAAAGATCTTTATTTGAGCGATAATTTTATCAGCAGGAACCTCTAAACTCTTATCAGCAAGTAGTTCTTTCTTTAAATCCTCAATCTCTTTTATATTCATAAAGCCAATCTGTTCTTAAATGATTATTCATATAACAAAAATAATTAAATAAATTTAGCCATTAAATAACAAAGTAAATATTCTGAAAGACCTGAAATACATAAATGAAAATACTCCTATTGAGAAAGTTTACGATCCTTTACTCAAGAAAAGCAAAATTTCTCTGTTTGTCCAAAGAGAGGATCTTAATCATCCACATATGTCAGGCAACAAATGGCATAAGCTGAAGTACAATATTCAGGAAGCCAGAAAACAAGGGAAGGAAACATTATTAACATTTGGTGGAGCATACTCAAACCATATTTATGCTACAGCCTCAGCCGGGAAAAATTATAATTTTAAGACAATTGGAATAATTAGGGGAGAAGAACATACACCGCTGAATCCTACTCTATCATTTGCTAAAGAAAATGGAATGGAGATTTATTATTTGGATAGAACATCCTATAGAAAAAAGAGTTCAGTTGAATTAATTAGTCAGCTTCAAGATAAATTCGGAGATTTTTATTTGCTACCTGAAGGCGGGACGAATGAATTAGCCGTAAAAGGCTGCAGCGAAATAATCGCTAAATTAGATATAAATTTTGACTATGTTTGCTGCCCTTGCGGAACAGGAGGAACTTTAGCAGGTTTAATTTCAGGCTTAAATGGAACTAGATTTGCCCTTGGATTTGCTGTGTTAAAAGGTGCATCATTCCTAAAAAAAAATGTTCGGTCATTATTACCAATATTGAATGTTGAGACTCTGCAAAATTGGGATATCAATCTTGATTATCATTTTGGGGGATATGCAAGAATGGACTCAGTTCTACTTGACTTTGTGAACAGATTCACTTCCCTCACAAAAATTCCTATTGAGCCAATTTATACAGGCAAGATGTTATTCGGTATTTATGATCTTGCTGCTAAAGGATTTTTTAAGAAAGAAACTCAAATAATAGCATTACATACTGGGGGACTGCAGGGACTGAAAGGTTTGTCTTATAGAGCAAACATTATGTAGACAAAACAAGGTTTAATTTAACCTGTCAAAGTGTTAAGTTACTATATAAATTATTGAAATGAATTTCTTTATAATCAAAGAATTCAGTAAGAAAATTGTCTAAAGAAACAAAAGTAGCAACATTGAATTCAGAGCAAAAATACCAACACCTGGTTGAAAACTCACTTCAGGGAATAGTAATTATACAAGAATTCAAAATTGTCTATTCAAATCCTGCTTTTGCTAGAATAACAGGTTATAGTGTTGAGGAATTGACTGCACTTGAACCTAGAGAATTAATCAACCTGGTACATCCAGATGATCAGGAGATGATTTGGGGAAATTTGAGGAAAAGAATGGCTGGAGCTAAACTTCCGCCAAATTATAAATTTAAAGGAATAACTAAGGACGGCAAACAAAAAATTCTGGAATTGTATGCAAGTGTAATTGATTACGATGGAAAACCTGCGATGCAGGGATTGATTCTTGACGTGACTGATCAGATCGATGCAGAAAAGAAGTTGATGCAACGAACCCAATTAATAGAAACCATAGTAAATAATCTTTCTATTGGGATAGCGGTTAAAGAAATCGATACAGGAATAAATATTTTTATCAATAATGAGCTCAGGAATATTCTTGGTTTGAATGAAAATGAAACACCAAATCTTGAGAAAATTTTGAAGGAAACAAATCAGCGTAAATTTAATAGCAAAAATAATTCCGTAAATATTAAAGAAAGCCAAGTTACAACAAAACCAGAAAAATTAGTCTGGGATAATATCGAAATTTTTACAGGTTCAGGAGATAAAAAATTTATTTCAGCAAAGTTGATCCCTCTCTCTGAGCAAAAAGTAATATTGTTTACTGTAAATGATATAACGGAAAGATTAAAGACAGAAAGGTATCTGCAAAACACTGTTACTGAAAAAGAAACTTTATTAAAAGAAATTCATCATCGGGTAAAAAATAATTTACAGACCGTCTCAAGTCTCCTGGATTTACAAGCTGAATCGATAACTGAACCTAAAAGCCTTGAAGCATTTCGCAGCAGCCAGAGTAGAATCAAGTCGATGGCCTTAATTCACGAAAGACTCTATAAATCCAAAAATCTTTCGGAGATAAAAGCATCTGAATATTTTAAAAGCCTTGTCGAGTATCTTGAGAGCACATATCATTCACCCTCGCGCGAAATAGAAATTACAACTGAAATAAAAGATCATTATCTGAATCTTGACATTGCTATATCTTGTGGTCTGATTATTAACGAGCTTGTTTCCAACTCAATGAAATACGCATTTCCGCAAATGCATTATGGTAGTATTAAAGTCTTACTTCAAACTGATAAAGAAAATAATTTTCAATTAACAATCAAAGATAACGGTATTGGTATGCCTCTGAATTTTAAAACATTAAATCCCCAATCCCTTGGTTTGGAGCTTGTTAAGCTAATGGTCAAACAACTTAATGGAAAGATGGCTATAGACGGAACAGCCGGAACAACAATTACAATTACTTTTCCAGAATCTTCAATGATTGACGAAATTAGCAATCACTAAAAATATTGACTCAAGATGAATATTATTAAAATATTAATAGTAGAAGATGAGCAGATTGTTGCAAAAAATATTGAAAAACGGTTAACTGCTGCCGGCTACCAAGTAGTAGCTTCTGTCTCAACGGGTGAAGAAGCAATTGAAAAAGTTAAAGACTTATCGCCAGATATAATTCTGATGGATATCAAACTAAAAGGAAAGCTTGATGGAATAGAAACAGCAGATATTCTTAGAAAAGATTACCAACTCCCGGTAATATTCCTCACTTCTTACACAGATGAAGAAACATTCCAAAGAGCAAAGGATACAGAACCATTTGGTTACCTTATCAAGCCGTTTGACACTAGGGATCTTAACCGCGCTGTTGAACTTGCACTCTATAAAAATAAAATATATCAAGAGCTACTCGAGACTAAATTACGATTTGAAATTGCAATTAAAGCCGGTAACATGGGGATTTGGGAGTTTTGGCCAACCGAAAAAAAATATTTTTCAGATAAAAATCTTAAAACACTTTATCGCTTTGATGAAAGCGAATTGACCGAAAACATGGACGATTGGTCAGCGCTTGTTTATAAGGACGATAGGGAAAAGATGTCTTCAACTTTTGATAATTTTCTCAAAAGTAAGGGTAAGGAATTCACTTTTGAACATCGTATCTATAGAAAAGATGGTTCGATTGGTTGGGTTGTTGATCACGGTTTACTCTTTGACGCTGATGATGATAAACCATTAAGGTTAATTGGCACCACAACTGACATTACCGAAAGAAAAGAAGCTGAAATTGATCTTCAAAAAAGTGAAGAAAAATTCAGAAATGTTTTTGAGGGATCGGGAATTGGAATGGCAATTTTAAGTCTTCATGGTCATTTTACAAAAGTTAACCGCATTTTTTGCGAAATGCTCAAATACGGGGAAAAGGAAATTCTTAATCTTAATTTTAGAGATATTACGCATCCCGGTGACATCGAAAAATCAATCGGGTTTGTAAACACATTGTTAAAAAGCGAAACCCGGGAAAGCTCATTAATCGAAAAAAGATATCTTACAAGCAAAGGGGAAATTATCTGGGCTCTAACAACAGTTTCGCTTATGTCAGATTTTGAAGGCAGACCACTTTACTTTATAGTGCAGGTTCAGGATATAACAAAGAGGAAGAGGAATGAAGAACAAATTTTAAGGTATGCTGAAGAGCTAAAAAACCTTAATGCTGCTAAAGACAAATTCTTTTCTATAATTTCTCACGACCTGAGAAGCCCGTTTAATTCTCTCCTGGGTTTGACTGAATTTATAACTCATTCATACGATGAAATGAATCCCTCAGAAATTAAAAGTTCAATATTAAATATTTACAATTCTGCTCAACAGGTTTATAATCTAATTCTAAACTTGCTTGAATGGTCAATGCTTCAATCCGGTAGACTAAAGGTTGAGAAAAGCGTAGTTAATCTCGCTGAACTGGGTGTAGAGATAACAAATCTGTATAAAGAAAGTGCTATTAATAAACAGCTTAAACTTATTAATAATATCAATGAAAATATTCTGGTCTATGCTGATAAGTATATGATAGATACGATTCGTAAGAAATTTTGTATCCAATAGCATTAAGTTCACAAATCCTGGCGGACAAATTATAATTAAGGGAATAATCAACGGTGATAATGCAGAGGTTTCAGTAACCGATACCGGTATAGGGATAAACCTCGAAAATCAAAAAAATCTTTTCCGTATTGACGAGCAATTTAGAAGAGATGGAACTGCAAGCGAAAAAGGAACTGGTTTAGGGCTAATTCTCTGCAAGGAGTTTATAGAAAAAAACAGTGGGGTTCTGTGGGTGGAAAGCGAGGAAGGCAAAGGAAGCAGGTTTTCTTTCACCGTTCCGAGATATCTGGGAGCAACTTAATTTTTAGGATAAACACAACTCTTCTTGGCAACAATTGGTTTTGCTGTTCTACATCATTAAATAATTAATTGAATGATTTGCTTAATTTTAAATGGATTAAAAATATTTTTTCAATTAATAATGTTAATGCTTAAAATCTTTTATTTAGAAAATATTCAACGTGAGGAATTATGAGCGATCTGCTAATCGTATTTATCGGGCTTGCAATGATATTATATATTTTCTTTGTCCTTGCAACCTCCAGAACTTCAATTCAAAAAGGATTTAACGGACTCCCCTGGTTTCTCTTTTCAGTGGTTTTGCCTCCAATAGCCTTTGGTTTTGTACTAATGGTCAAAGCTAAGCAAGCCAAATCGATTGAGGAGTACGATTTCGCAGAAAACATCATAATGGATCTGACACAACCATTTGTTGACCTTGCACATACTTCGCGTGCTTTACTTGGTGTTAATCTATCATATGTGTTGGAGGGCTTAACTTATTTTGGTGTGGTTGGTCTGCTCGCAATTTTCTTTAATGATTTTATTGGTCTTAATGATATTGATGCGGGAAGAATGGTTGGAATTTTAACTGCTGGAATTACCATTGCAATGCTATTTCTTGGTGCAACAGTTGACTGGATTGGTTTAAGAAAATCTTTACTCATCGCTTTAAGCTTAATGCTAGTTGGCAGAATATTCCTAACAATTTCACCTGAAATAGGCATCCCTGGTCTATGGGATTCTGCACACATTTTTGCAATGCTTGGAATTTTGGGAATAATTCTCGGCTATGGAATATATCAGCCTGCCTGTTATGCCGGTGTCAAACAGTTAACGAATGAAAAAACATCAGCTATGGGTTATGCAATGCTATATGCATTAATGAACCTGGGTGGATTCCTGCCCGGAATAATATCTCCACCTGTAAGAAGAGCTTTTGGAATAACGGGAGTATTCTGGGTTTATGCTGCTTTGACAGTTGTTGGAATAGGAATAGTATATTTTATAATTACTAAAAAGGCGATGGAAAAAGCTGTTAAGAGATGCTAACCAGGATGCTGATGGTAATCAAAAGCCAGAAGAAATAGATGAGATGGCTGGAATGTCTAAGAAAGAAAAGTTTGCTTATTATATTAAGAATTTTCCTTTAAAGGATTTAAGATTTCTTTATTTCGTTTTTATTTTGATTTTCGTGCAGACATTATTTGCTCATAACTGGTTAACAATTCCGCAGTACACCAGTCGTGCATTTGGAGGACAAGCTTACTTTGGAATACCAAATTTTGTTGAAGACAATTTTGAATTTTTTGTAAACCTTAATCCTATACTTATTTTTATTCTTACACCGATGGTTACTGCCTTAACATCAAAAAAAGATACTTATACAATGATGATCATCGGAACATTTGTAATGGCTTCGCCAACATTTATCCTTGCATTCGGTCCCAATTTATTCACTCTCTTAGCATATATTACCTTGATGACTATCGGTGAGGCAATGTGGCAGCCAAGGTTTTTGCAATGGGTTGCAGAAATCGCTCCAAAAAATATGACCGGAATTTATATGGGAATTGGTCAGTTCCCATGGTTCCTTACTAAGGTCATTACAAGTCTCTACTCAGGCTGGTTTCTAATGAATTATTGTCCTTCAGATGCATTACCAGCAGATATGAATACCGAAACGATGTGGTTAATTTATGGCTTTATAGCAATCATTTCACCAGTTGGTTTATTTCTTGCCAGAGGCTGGATGAAGAAGGGATTTAAAGTGAAACATGAAAAAAGTAATTAAATATTAGGGATAATTAAACTTTAATTTTATTTAGGAGACAGGAGATGAAAAAGATGAAATTTATCTCATTTATACTTTCTGTTTCTGGTATTTTATTTCTATTAAATTCTTGTTCAACTGCTAGTTATAAAGAAATTTACCCAATCCTGGCGGACGGAAAATACGACAGCGAATTCCCTTACAAAGGTGCTTCCGATGAGCTGAGAGAAATCAGCTCTACCGTACAGAGAATTCATAGCAGTGTATTTTATAAGACATACACATTTGACGAAAATGCAAATCTCACAGCAGAAAATCTTAAAAACACTAACCTTCGAAGTGTCAGCTATTTCAGAAGGTTACGCTGACCAATCTAATTCCGGTACTGGAACAGTAATCTATTTCAATGAAGGTAAAGTCGGAATACTGACCTGTGCGCACGTCGTTGAATTTCCTGATACTATTATTTCATATTTTGCAGATTCGGATGGAGGTTTCACAAAATTCGTCCAGGTTATCTTTTTGAAAGAAAGCCAGTCCATTTATGTAGCAGGCTTTCCGGAAGGAAGTGAGTTCGAGCTTCTGGTCTCTGATAAAAAGAGTGACCTTGCCATAATAGGTAAAGATTACAAAGCTTTATCTGATTTAAGGTTTCCGGTATTTAACTACCCAGTTGGTAAAGGAAAGGAATTAGACTGGGGTTCCTTTGTTTACATTTTTGGTTATCCGATACATCAGCAAATGGTTACCAAGGCAATTGTAAGCAATCCGAACAGAGATGAATTTGGTTCATTCCTTGTAGATGCTGTTGTCAATAACGGAATGAGCGGAGGAATAGTCCTTGCAATCAGGGATGGCGTCCCTAATTTCGAATTGGTTGGAATGATTCAATGGGTACCTGAAGAAGAGGAAAATATTCTTGTCCCAAAAGCATTAAAAAACAATGAGCGTTATAACCCCATAGTTCCTTACAAAGGTGAGGAATATGTAAAAAGATATTCTTCAATCAGATATGGAATAGCGCGAGTAATTTCCGCAGAAAAAATAAGTTCATTTATTAAAGAAAACGCTTTAATCCTGAGTGAAAAGAAATACTATCTGGATCGTTTTATGAATTGACTAAATACAGTTTTGTTTAGAACTTTCAAAGCAAATAACTGTATTTTCACTAAATTTTTTTCATGCCGATTAGAAGGTAACTTTTTTGATGATTTGAGGAGTCTTAATAGTATCTAAGTAAAATCGTATGATGACAAAAATACTTCAAAAAGAACCGATAAAGATTAAATGTCCGCACTGCAAACTGGAGACTACAGACACCTGGATATGTCAAATGGACTCAGTAATTGGGATGAGATATGCATATATATGCAGTAATTGTAAAAAATTGTTGGGAATTTCAAAAAACCTTCTATCAACTTCTTCAATGTTGAAGGGAAAAATCAGTTTCATATCAAACTAAACTGACAGTCAAATCAATATCTTCCAGTATCACTCCCCCACCAAGACAAACATCTTCATCATAAAAAACTGCAAACTGTCCGGGTGCAATTCCGTTATCAGACTCGCTAAGTTTTACTTTTATTTTATCTTCATGCATCCATGCAATCATGCAATCATACATTCTTGCTCCGTGTCTTATTTTCACTTTTAATTCTTTTTTATCTGAAGCTTTACCTGAAATCCAATTAAACTTTCCAACAGAAAATTCATTTCGCTCCCGTATAGCAAGGTTTTCTTTTGAGATGTAGATGATGTTTTTCTTTACATCCTTTTTCACAACAAACCAGGGACCACCACCAAGCTTTAAACCTGATCGCTGCCCGATAGTAAAGTAATAATAACCGGGATGCTTTCCCAAAACCTTTCCCGAATCAATGTCTAAAATATCGCCTTCAATTTCACCAAGATGATGTTTTATGAATTCCTTAAATTTTATTTGTCCCAGAAAACAAATTCCCTGACTGTCTCTTCTTGCCATTGTAGGAAGGTTATAATTTTCTGCCAGCTTACGTATTTCAGATTTTTTGAATGTCCCAATCGGGAAAAACGCTCTGGATAACTGCTGCTGAGTTAGATAAGCAAGAAAATACGTTTGGTCTTTAACCGGATCAGGAGAAGTTTTCAATACATATTTTCCGCTAGTCTTTTCCACTTTTGCATAATGCCCGCTTGCAACTTTTTCAAACGAGGGATCAATCTTATCGTAAAACTCACCGAACTTTATTAGGCTATTACAGAAAATATCAGGATTGGGAGTTCTTCCTTCTTTAATTTCAGTAATGGTATATGAAACAACATTATCCCAGTATTCCGTTTGCAAAGGGATTACTTCAAGAGGAATATTTACCTGTTCACATACACCTCGGGCATACTTTAAATCCTCTTCCCAGGGGCATTCACCAAGAAATGAAAACTCATCCTGCAACCATATTTTCAGATAGAACGCAGTAAGTTCGTGACCCGAGTCTTTTAACAAGCGCAGAGCAACCGAACTATCAACTCCACCTGATAATAATACTGCTATTTTCATTTTATCACTTTTCCTTTTCTGGATTTTATCTTTTCCAACACATGTTCATAAATATCACGATTTACTTTACTCAACAAAATAGTGGCAAGCTTACTTGAGTTATTTAGTCTTTGATAGAAACCAATAGAAACATTATTCTTACCATCAAAAACTTTCATCAGACCTGATATTTTATTTCCAAAAATTCCACCAGAGAGTGATTTAATATCATTATGATAAATAATCACTTCCTTTTTTGAGAGAAAAAAATCAGTGCAAATAATTTTCTCATCATCAGCTTCTATTCTATAAGGAAGGATTTTATAAAGATTAAAATAATGTCTGTTTAAAAAATATATTATTAAAAGATTGACCAGCAGAGGGAAAGCAAGAATAATATTTTCATCAAGAAGAACAACAAGTGGTATTGTGTAAAGAACTAATAAAGGTGTAATGATAATATTCCCGAACCTGAAAATGATAAGAAAAAGAAATGGATAGGTAAAAGTCTGTCTTTCTATTTTGTTTTCATTCATAAATCAAATTTAACAATTGAAGAGGTAAGTTTGAACGAATTGAATTCGACGATATTTTCACTGAATGGCCAAAGTCGAAAAAATGGGAGCCGCAAGTATCTGCAGCTCCAAATAAATAATTAACCTTCTTTTTTGTAAATCTCTGCACCTAATCCTTTTATCTGGTAAATAGTCATAGGACCTGTAATTGATGAAGAATCAAACTCTTGTCCCTTTTCTTCAGCTATGTGTTGAAAGTGTTCTATAGCTTTCTCCTGGCTTAATTCAATTTTATAAACTGTTCCCTCAACCAGCGCAGTACTTCCCTTTGCTTCAACCGGGAAAACTATTTCGCCGTCCTTAACTTTTACTTTTACCTTTCCTTCCCCGTCATCTGATTTTAACTCCATCCAGCAGCCCATCATTGGACAAACATCGAGAATTTCGCCTTCAACTAAGACTGTTTTATCAAGATATTTTTCAGGATCTGCAAGTATGTCTGATATGTTTGTTTTTTCAGTAAGAGTTATTTCAGCACCGAGATTAGCTTCATCAGTCTGAGGTAGAATTACTCCGATAACGAAAAACAAAACTAAAGTTATTAGCTTTAACTGCATTTTCACTCCTTTAATTATTTATATAATTATAACTTAACTGATATTGGTTTTTCAACTTCAATTTTCATCCCTGGGAACTTCTCCAGAAATTTTTTCATCTCTTCAATATTCTTCGGTTCCTTGTTTTTAAATTCTTTAAAGCTCTCTTTATCTTTCATCATTTCACCAAAATTCATGTAGAATAAAGTAATATCGGAACCATCTACATAACTGGCATTAGTGCTTGCAATTTTGCCATCAACCTGAATTGCAATATTTATTTTCATTCCTTCCATCATCTTTAAAAACTCTTCTTCCATTTCTTCATCATTTTGTTCTGCAGTTCCCACAGTATCTTCAGTATTATCTGAATCAGAATTTAATTTTATTGGCGGGCGATCAATTATCAACTCCGAAACTTCTCCTTTTTTAAACTTAAAGAAATAGTATTCTTCATCTTCAGGCATTTCCCCCTCTTCAGTACCCATTTCGAATTTAGAACCGGGATCGGGCTGGATTTTAACTTTTGTTATATCTTTAAAAGAATAAACTACTTTAAATCCTTCCCAATTATCATCACTTATTAGTTCGTGGGAAACATATTTTACCTCATCGCCATAATCTTTTGCATCAGCTTTTATTTCATCTTCTTTAAAAAATGTAAATTCTTCGCTCGACGCAGAATCCTGAAAGGCCTGGGCAAATTCCTTCATCATATTAACAAAGGTTCTACTCATCAGTACCTTCTCGTTAATAGTCCCGCTGCCATCTTTTGCAACGTTTATTTTTGTTTCAACCTGAAGACAGCCGAGCAGCATCAAAGTAAGCGATGAAAAAATGAAGGCATTTTTTAATATTTTCATTGATTTACCGAAGTTATTATTGAGAATAATTTGATTGTAAAGATACAGATTTTTGAGTTTTTGATTAAATGAAAATCTTTAAATAAATCCTTTTACAGCAAATATTTGAGAGAAAACAAACTTCTCAGCTTTTTATATTTAGCACGGAAGAAATTAAAAGTGACCTCAAGAAAACAGGAGAAAAAGATTTTAAAACTTTCAAAAAACAGTTTTCTTCCATGTATAAGAACCTTTCGGCAAAATTTCATACATATCTTGATGATGTTATCAAGTGGGAAATACATCGTTAATTTAACGTAACCTTTAATTCATTAGTTTGTCTAAAGATAAGACCGTCCATATAAAACATTTCGAAGTAACACTACAGATTGCTTATTTTTTGACGTGGTTTATTAAATTTTACCGGAGGAATAATGAAACTGTTTAGCATTACAATATTATATTTAATTATTTCTTTCTCACCTGTTCAAATTTTAGCACAGGATTCAACCGAAACAGAAGATGAATGGAAGTGGGACGAAGAATGGAAACTTGAATGGGAGGAAGAATGGGCATCCTGGTTAAATAAGAGACCGACAATTTCTCTTAACTATGGTTACTCTGACATTTCCCGCACCGATGTAGAAGCACCTTTTGCCAAAAATAATCTTATCGAGTTGAAGCTTGGCTACACATATCATAAGATATCAAAATTTTCAGATAACATCGAAAAGAGAACTTTTAATTATGGATTTTTGAATCGTAACTCAACCGAGCTTGCTGGTGGTTCGAAAACAGCTTCCGATATTAAAACCAACAACTGGCAATTTGGTTTTGGGTGGTCAAGTGGATACGGTTATAAAATAGGAGAGAATTCATCTGTAACTCCTTACTATACATCATCGCTCACCTGGACAAATCTAGACTTTGCAGATGATTCCCTTAGTCAAAATGATGAAAGAATAAAACAATTATATGATGAGACATTTAGATTTGGTTCAAGCAGTGAAGCAGGTGTTCGGCTTCAGGCAACAAGCCTGATTGCTCTGGAAGCCGGTTATGAAAGATCGATTGTATTTGAAAGACATTTATTCTGGAAATGGGCTGGAAGCGGAATTATTGAACTTGCAGCTAATGGTCTACTTGATGTTTTTATTAGGGAAGTTTTTAAATCTTCACCTTCTGCAGGTCCGATTGTATTTTTTGTTTTAAAGAGTGCTTTAGGGTATGGATTGTACGAACTAAGACAAGAAAAGATGAACTGGCCTTTTCCAAGTGCTCCGCCGATTGCATTGGATAATTTTAAGATTGGTGCAACGTTCACATTTTAACATGCATCCACACAAACGAATGACCAACGAATGCATGGTTGTATAAGTGTGTGGAATTATTCCTGAAAGGTAATTTTAATATTTACTATTTCTGACTTGCTTCCAGTGCGGACTGGCGGTCCCCACGTACCTGCACCCGAAGTAACGTAGTAGCGAGTGTTCCCCTTTTTCTTATACCCCCAGCTCACTTCGTAAATCATATTTGTAATGATGTTCGCCGGCCAGATTTGTCCATGATGAGTGTGCCCCGAAAATTGTAAATCAATTCCATTTATCTCTGCTTGTTCTAATTTTACTGGTGTGTGATCTAAGAAGAATTTTAGGATAATCAGATTCAATTGAAGTAATTATTTCTTTGAGAGATTTTCGATCTTTACCTGTAAATTGTTTCATTGCCACATCTTCCCTACCTACAACATAAAAGCTGCTATCAACCAATTCATAATTATCTCTAAGCATTTTCATTCCGTACTCTTCCATAAACTTTACGCTTGGCTCAACATCATTAATAAATTCATGATTGCCGGTAATTGAATAAATGCCGTACTTCGAATTTAGTCTTTTGAATGATTCTCCAATACCTCTTTCCTTTAAAATAATTGCTTTATCATCAACAATATCACCTGCAAATAAAATTATATCGGGCTTAACAGAATTTATTTTATCAATAATTCTTGATAATAATCTTTCTCCATCTATTGGCGATAGATGTAAATCTGAAGCCATAACAATGTTAAGCTCATTAAGTTGGCCACTTCCTTTTGGAAGAGTAAGGTTTAAAGTTTTTATGGTTATATCTCGCTTATTAAGATTGCCTAAGAAAACAATTAAGCTTACCAGATGCAATAATTACTATTGCAGTTATCTTCTTGGTTTGTTCGTAATTGTTGTAAATGAATTTTGGAAGAAAATGAAAGAAAGATTCGAGCAAACGGATTATATCCAGTCCTAAAAGAAAAAGAATAAAATAAACCAGGAATGCAAACCAGATAGCTCCTGCCCCAAGTATTATATCATAAGCAAGCGGAGTGAAGATATTTATAAAGAACTTTTGCAATAACGTAACCATATGCGACAATTATAAATATAACTACATAAAAAGGTTTAAGTAGCAGGTAATGTTTGAAGTGCCTGCCATCCCCTAATAAAAATGTAATAATTAAGGGCAGTGTAAACAGTAAAGAATATTGTGAAGAATAAAGCCATTTTTGCTGAAATTTTATTTTAATAAACAGCAAGATAGGCTTATTGGTTCAAATGGTGAACTGTGGAAATATTGGTTGTGATTTGAAACAAAAAAACCATCGCGGACAAAAAATAACAGGACAGTAGTTAGAGGACAGCAATTTTGCCCGCAATGGTTATTAGGAGGCTATGAAGTTATTTATAAGAGTGCAAAACCTTCATATAATTTGCACGCTCAAACTTTGCCGGGTCATCAACATTCATATAGCTCATGCTGCCACGCATCTGGTCAACTGATTCATATTCTTTTTCTTCCATCCACAATTTCATTTTAGAAGTAACATCTGCAATATGACCAATGCCAAACTTTAACAAGCAGGAAAGCATCTGGGTAACTTTAGCACCTGCCATGATCATTTTTAGCACGTCTTCAGCGGTATAGATACCGCTGGTCGCGGCAAGATCAGCATTAGTTCTTCCGTAAAGGATAGCAATCCATCTCAAAGGAAGTCGCATGGCAAATGGTGTACTGAGTATAACATTTGGTTCTACTTCTAAGGTTTCAAGATTTATATCGGGTTGATAAAATCTGTTAAAAAGAACCAGTCCATCTGCACCTGCGTTGTTCAACTCCTTTGCCATATGTGCCACTGAGCTGAAGAAAGGATGCATCTTAACAGCAATCGGTATTTTTATTTCAGACTTAACTCTTTTAACTATATGGACGTATTTTTTTTCGAGTTCTTCGCTTTTCTGATCTAAATCTGTAGCCATGAAATAAATGTTCATTTCTAGTGCATCAGCACCGGCTTGTTCTATTTGTTTAGAATAATCAATCCATCCGCCAAGTGATTTACCATTTAAACTTGCTATTACCGGAATATCAACTGCTTCTTTCATTTTTCTTATGTGGTTCAGATATTCTTCAGGACCCAGCTTATACTCAAAGGGTTCAGGAAAATAGCTAGTTGCTTCAGCAAAACTTTCACCGGTAGTTTCGGTGTGATGATAAAGTTCCAATGACTCATGTTCAAGTTGTTCTTCAAATAAAGAATATAGAACTACTGCACCGGCACCGGCATCTTCCATCAATTTAATGTTTGATATTTCCTGAGATAAAGGACCTGCAGACGGTACGATCGGTGATTTAAGTTTTAAGCCTAAGTAAGTTGTTGATAAATCCATTGTAAACCTTTGATTTTTATTGCCAAATTATTTTCTATCAGAACCTTCGAGTTTATGGCACTTCCTCCATGAGCAAACTCGAAGGTTACTTTTTGAGCTTATTTTTTTTCTTCAGACTTTCCGTTACTTGGATCCCAGGAAGCCATTCTCTCATAATCTTTCCAAACTCTTGTTACATCTCCCTGCGCTTCTTTCATTAATTTTTCAGCATTTTTTGGATGAGATTTTGTTAGCATCTTGTATCGTGTTTCCATATAAGCGTAATCCTTGAATGGAATCTTTAATCCTTTAGAATCCAACTTGAACGGGTTCTTTCCTTCTGCAGCCAGATCAGGATTAAACCTGTAAAGCTGCCAGTAACCTGAATCAACAGCAGCTTTCTGATTCTGCATTCCTTTGCCCATATTGATTCCATGAGCAATACAATGGCTGTATGCAATGATTAATGATGGTCCATCATAAGCTTCGGCTTCGAGGAAAGCTCTTAAAGTATGCTGATCGTTTGAACCCATTGCAACCTTGGCAACATAAACATTACCGTAACTCATTGCCATCAATCCGAGGTCTTTTTTGGCAGAGGGTTTACCAGCAGCAGCGAATTTAGCAACAGCACCACGCGGTGTTGCTTTTGAACATTGTCCACCGGTGTTAGAATATACCTCAGTATCAAGAACCAGAACATTAACATTTTTTCCTGAGGCAAGCACATGATCCAATCCGCCATAGCCGATATCATAAGCCCAGCCATCTCCACCCATAATCCAGACTGATTTTTTAACAAGATAATCTGCAATGCTCTGTAAATGTTTTAAATCACTGGTCTTTCCATTACTTCCTGACTTAAGCATATCATCAAGTTTTTTCTTCAGTGAATCTATTCTTTCTCTTTGTTCATAAATTTCTGCTTCATCTTTTTGTACTGAGCTTAAAATACTATTTACTAAATCCCCGCCAATATCATTGGAATATTTTTGGAGAAGTTCTCTAGCTTGTGAATTATGTTTATCAATAGCTAGCCTAAAACCAAATCCAAATTCAGCATTGTCTTCAAAAAGTGAATTTGACCAGGTTGGTCCTCTTCCGTTCTTATCTGTAGCCCAGGGAGTTGTTGGTAAATTTCCACCATAAATAGAAGAACAACCGGTTGCATTTGCGATGATTGTCTGATCACCAAACAACTGGCTGACTAAGTTTTACATATGGTGTTTCTCCGCAGCCGGAACATGCGCCTGAGAATTCAAATAGTGGTTCGAGGAATTGTGAGTCTTTTAGTTTTGTGACATTACTTTTTCTTCTGTCCAGTTCTGGTATTGAAGGAAAAATTCCAGTTTTCCTTTCCTGCTCGCGAATTGGAATCTGCTCAGCCATGTTAATTGCTTTAAGACGGGTTTCCTTTTTATTCTTTGCAGGACAAACATCAACACAAAGTTCGCAGCCTGTACAATCTTCAACTGCAACCTGCAGGGAATAATACATATTTTCGCCGTAATCTTTTGCTTTGAATTTTGGTGCACTTAAATGTCTGGAGGTGCATCTTTTAAGATCTTTTTCTTCATAAACTTTGGCTCTGATAGTAGCATGAGGACAAACAATTACACACTTATTGCACTGTATACATACTTCAGTATCCCAGACGGGAACTTCGAGTGCAATATTTCTTTTTCCCATTTTGTAGTTGAAAGTGGGAATGTACCATCGACTGGAAACAGGCTGACAGGGATATGATCACCACGTCCGAAGCAATGATCTTTGCGGTTACTTGTTTTACGAAATCAGGTGCATTTCGGGAACTAACCGGCGGTTCAATTGCAATGTGCTGTCGGCAGTTTGCGGCACTTTAAATTCAAACAGGTTGGCCAGGGTTTTATCAACAGCCTCAAAATTCTTTTGAACTACTTTATCACCTTTTGCGCCATATGTTTTTTTGATCGAATCTTTGATCTTAAGCTAATAGCTTCTTCTTTAGGCAAAGATCTCTGAAATTGCGAAGAAACAGGTTTGCATTATTGTATTTACCGTGCCCCCATATTGGCTTCTTTTGCGACTTCTGCTGCATTAATGATGTACATCTTCAATCTTTTTCTTATCATCTTGTTGAACTTTCTGGTAGTGAATTTTGTCCCTGTTTCTATGAGAATAAGGATTAAAAGGAAAAGCATGCGCCGTCTATTGCCTTGATCATATCGACTCTTTTCAAGGAATAGATTGTTGACATCCGACAAAATTAGCCGTATTGATCAGGTAAGTTGAATGTATTGGATTGGGTCCAAATCTAAGGTGAGAGATGGTCATCGATCCGGATTTTTTGAATCATAAACAAAATATCCTTGTGCATGGTAATCTGTTCCTTCACCAATAATCTTAATTGAATTTTTATTTGCACCAACTGTTCCATCTGCACCTAATCCATAGAACTTACCTCTTAGTGTTTCTTCTGCTTCTACAGAGAACTTCGGATCAAAATCTAAACTTGAATTTGTAACATCTTCTTTAATACCAATAGTAAAATGATTTTTAGGTTTATCGTTATCAAGGTTATCGAATACAGCTTTAACCATTGCAGGGTTAAATTCTTTCGAAGATAAGCCATATCTTCCACCAACGATTTTAGGATAATTAAACTCGAGTTTCTCCTGTTACAAATTTCTCTGAGATTGAATTCACAACATCCATATAAAGAGGTTCACCCGGGGCGCCCGGTTCCTTTGTTCTGTCTAATACGGCAATCGATTTTATAGTGTGAGGTAAAGCATTGAATAAAATGTTCGATTGAAAACGGTCTGTACAAATTTAACTTTAATTATTCCAACCTTCTCTCCTTTTGAAGTTAGGTGATCAACTGTTTCTTCTGCAGCAGAGGCACCTGAACCCATCATAATAATTACTTTCTCTGCATCTGGAGCTCCCCATAATCGAATAAACGATATTGTCTTCCAGCAACTTCAGGCAGCCTTTCCATCTGCTGTTGAACAATTGCCGGGCAGGCAATATAGTATGGATTTACTGTCTCTCTTCCCTGGAAAAAAACATCAGGATTTTGTGCAGTACCACGCAGAAACCGGTTTATCAGGTGTTAATGCTCTTTTCCTGTGAGCTATAACTAAATCGTCATCAATCATTGCACGCATATCATCCAAGGAAAGCTCTTCAATTTTCATCACTTCGTGAGAAGTACGGAAACCATCAAAGAAATGAACGAATGGAATTCTAGAATTCAAAGTGGCGGCTTGCGCAATCAAAGCTAAGTCCATTACTTCTTGTGGATT
>CAVOUA010000006.1:0-6851 GCA_963699475.1 uncultured Ignavibacteriaceae bacterium
TTATAGTTACCGTTATGGCAGTCATCGCAGCTGGTAATGTTCGCGTGGGCACCTAGTAATTCAAAAAACTGATTGTGAATTGGGAATGTTGCTGGTGCCCAACCTAGATTGGTTGTATGACAAGATTCGCAATCCGTTGGAAGCATCAAAGCCTCGTGATCAGGATTTGTCGTATTGTTGTAATTCGTCTCATGACAGACAAAGCATTCAGTCGGAGTTCCCTGGTAACCACCTGAATGACAATCCTGGCAGCTTATTGCAAGGTGAGCGCCTGTTAATGGGAAATTTGTATTATTATGGTTAAAATTTGAATCCCAGTTGTAAGTGCTGTGACAACTCCAGCAATCAGTTGGGTCTCCGGGATCGTGTTCGTCATTAAAATCATCAAGGTGACAGCTTAAACATTGAGGCTGATAACCTGCTTCGGAATGACACTCATTACAGTTCACCTCATTATGTTGGCTGGAAATCGGATAAAAGGTATGATCAAAATTTGCCGGTGACCATGCAGAAGTAGAATGACAATCATCGCATGTAGTTGGAAAACCTGATGCTTGATGATCCGGATTAGCTGCATTGTTAAAATCATCAGCATGACAGCCGAAACATTCTATGGGAGTATTATTATAACCCTGCTGATGACAGTCGATGCAATTGGTAGTAATATGTGCACCAGTTAAAGCAAATTGAGTAATGTTATGGTCAAAGTTTGATAAATCCTCCCAATTAATTGTTGTATGACATTCGGTGCAGTCATGAGAATAGTTATTTAGTACGTGGTTTGGATCCTGAACGCCTTCAAAATCATCTTGATGACAAGCGTAACATTCGGCTGGAGTATTTGTGTATCCCTGTTCATGACAACTTATACAATCTGTTGCAATATGTGCCCCGGTTAATGGAAACTGTGTAAGATTATGATCAAATTCTGCTGGAGTCCAGGCTGTTGTACTGTGACAAACTGCACATTCAGTTGGAAAATTGCTAGTAACGTGATTTGGATCTTGAGCCGTATTGTAATCTTCCTCATGGCAGCCGATACATTCTAAAGGAGTATTATTATATCCCTGCTGATGACAATTGATGCAATCCTCAGTGATATGTGCACCTGTTAATGGGAACTGAGTAGTGTTATGATTAAAGTTTATTAAATCATCCCAATCGTTGGTTGTATGGCATTCGGTGCAGTTAGTTGAGTAACCTCCAAGTACGTGGTTTGGATCCTGCACAGATTCATAATCCTGCTGATGACAGGCGTAACAATCAGTTGGCGTTCCCGTGTATCCTGAAGTGTGACAATCCTGGCAATCGACTGTAATATGTTTTCCCGTCAATGGAAATGCAGTTAAATTATGGTCTAGGGTCGCTGGTTCCCATCCCATTATTGTATGACACAAAGTACAGTCTGTAGGAAAATTTCCTGTAACGTGGTTTGGATCCTGTGTTGAGTTGTAATCATCCTGATGGCAAGTAATACACTCTGGAGATAATCCACTAAAATTTCCTCCTTGCTCATGACAAGTAAAACAATCTGATATTGCGTGCCCTCCGATCAGAGGGAAAAAATCATGTACAACATTTACAGTAAACCAGTTTGAAGATGTAAGATCATGGCAATCCTGACAATCTGTTGAAAAACCTGCAGAGGCGTGATTCGGATTTTGTGTTGAATTGTAATCAATCTCGTGACAAGCTATACAATCAACATTCAGAGGTTCAAAATAAAGATCAACATAACGTGTATGGCATTGCTGACAATCTGCAGTTAAATGATTTCCAACTAACGGAAATCTTCCTTTCTGATGCAGCCCATTTATATCTTCAACCATCCAGGTTTTTGGAGTATGACATCGTGAACAATCTTTACCAACCGTTCCCTGGTGAAGATCTGTATGACAGGAAATGCAATCTGATTTTACTTTGGAGAATTGTAGAGATGTATGGCAGCTTCTGCAGTCTGCAGTTTTATGCTGACCAATTAAATCAAATTTGGTTACACCGTGATCAAATTGAACTCTTTTTAAATCAACCTTCCAACTTTCTGGCACATGGCAAAGCCCGCAATCAAAATCAAAATTATCTCCATGAGGAGATTGCGCTAATGCTGACAACGAGAGTAGCAAAATAAAAATTATTTTTTGTGACAGGTTGCGCATTTAAAATCTTCTAATTTAAATTTTGTAAAAGTATTTTCATTCAATTCAACTTTCGGATGACATTTCGCGCATTCAACATTTTTATGCGCTCCTTCTAAATTAAACTCTGTTTTGTTATGATCAAACTTTTCAGGTTTCCAATTTTCGAAACGCATGACATCTTCCACAGTCGGCAGTTCCGTCAACTTTAAACTGACCGAAGTGAACATCATTATGGCAAGTCTCACATTCTTTTTTATTCGATTTGAAAATAATAGATGTTTTCCCATCTTCTTTCCGCTGGTGACAGGATCCACATAAAATATCCTTATGCTTTCCCAAGAGAGGGAAAGAAGTTTTGCTATGGTCAAAACTAATAGTTTTCCAACTTTCTGTTTGGTGACAGAATCCGCAATTATTGTCGGGTAAGAATTCAGGTTTAAGTTCCTTTTCGTGTATATTTTTATGGCACTCAATACATTCAATTCTAATGCCTTTAAAGATCCAGAGATTTTGTTGATAGTGGCAACTTTCGCAAGGTGTAGCTAAATGTGCCCCTGTAATTTGAAATTTTGCTTTGTTGTGCATTTCAACTGTAAACAGAGAAGGCCTGAATCCATTCTCAGTATGGCAATCTGCGCAATTCTGAGTAACCCCATCAACGACAAATTGTGTTTTATGATAATCTTGATGACAATCTGTGCAAAGAGCGAATTTCATTTTGTAACCGGAAGGATTCTTGTGACAATTGTTGCAGCCAACAAGTTTATGTTTACCGATCAAAGGAAATTTTGTTCTGCTATGATCGAATGCGGAAGTATTAATTTGCTTGAAGCTTGAAGTTTGATGACAGCTTGCACAGTTTTGTCCAAAGTTACCTTTATGAACATCATTGTGGCAGGAGTTACAGTTTTGGAAAGGAATATTTTTAAATGCCTGATATTTTTTCCCATTCTTATCTTCGATTTTATGACAGCCGATACACTCAACCTTTAGATGAGCACCATTTAATTTAAAGGCAGCGGTTGAATGATCGAATTTTGTAGCTGGTTTGAATGAATCCGTAATATGACAGGAAGCACAATTATCGCCCAAAGTATTTTGATGATTATCTTCATGACAAGAAAAACAGTTGCTATTCAGTCCCAAATACGTTTCTTTTCTCTTCCTTAAATCCTTATCCATTATGAAATCTGCTTTATGACATTTCTTACACTCAGTGCTGCTGTGTTTTCCGGTTAGGCTAAATCCAGCTTTGTTATGATCAAATTTATCTGGATTAAAATTAATTATTCTGAAATTTCTTCCATGATGTTCGTTATGACAACTTGAACAATTTTTCCCTTTTACTTCATTGCTTGCATGGAACCCGGAGCCAGTATTTATTAGTGAATTAATTTCAGTGTGGCAATCAAGACATTTCGAATTATGGACTTTATCACCAAGTTCATGACATTTAGTGCAGTTACTCATTCCTTCCAGGTCGGCGTGAGCGTTTGTAAGTTCACCCGGAGAAATTTGTGCCCGGCTGATAATGGTTGTTGATAAAATGAATACTAGTATGTAAAGATGAATTTTAGAAATATTCTTTCCCGCAAAATGAATTAATGCTTCAGTACTGCTTCCCCAAATTTCTTAGTTATTCTTATACCGATTTCTTCTAAGAACTTTGTTGGTAATATTCCGCCTGCAAAAACATATACAAGATCATTTTCAATAACTTTCGGTTCAGCGGAATCTTTTGCATTGAGAATAACACTGTTATCAAGAATCTCAGAAACTTTAGAATTAAGGATTACCTTAACTTTACCATTTCTTGAAGCATTGTTAATTTTTTCCAGATTTTTTGGTTTTACTCTTGAAAATGAATCGCTTCGATAAGAAAGAGTTACTTTATTATTTTCATCTGCGAGTAATAAAGCACTTTCAATCGCCGAATCGCCACCACCAACAACCAGAATTTTTTGGTTATGTATCATCTCAGGTTCTAATAACCGATAGTAGACTTTATCTTTTTCTTCCCCAGGGACACCTAACTTTCGGGGAGATCCTCTTCTACCAATGGCTAGCAGAATAGATTTTGTTGTGTAATGGTTTTTGTTAGTCTGCACAAGAAAAGTTTCATTTTGCTTTTCAATTTTTTCTACTTTTTCCTGTTCATTTATTCTGATGTTATTCTTTGTTAAAACATCCATCCACACCTCAAGCAATTCGGATTTTGATGTTTCAGTCAGTTTGACCTTTCCATATAATGGAAGCTCCATTGGCGAAGTCATTACAATCTTTGCTCTGGGAAAATTAGAGACCGTCCCGCCTAATGTTTCCTGTTCAAGAGTAACAAATTTTAATTTTCTCCTTGCTGCTTCAAGTGATGCGGAGATTCCAGCAGGACCGGCACCTACTATAACCACATCATATTTTGTATTACCTTTACTCTTTAATTTTGATGCCAGGTAACTCATTGCCTGCTTTCCCTGTTCAACTGCATTTTTTATCAGTCCCATTCCACCTAACTCACCTGCGATGTAAATTCCCGGAATAGTTGTCTCAAATTCCTGGCTGATATGGGGAAGTTCAACTCCTCTTTTTTCCGTTCCGATGCAAAGTGTAATTGCATGAACAGGACAGGCATGAAAGCACGCACCATGGCCAACACATCTTGAGGCATTTATTGTTGTCGCTTTGCCGTCTTCAAGACCTAGTATATCGTGTTCCGGACAAACCGCAATGCAAGCTGCACTTCCAATGCAAATATCAGGATTAACGACGGGATGCAGAGAAACAGGTTCATGGAATCCCAGCTCTTTTGCTTTGGCTATTTTCGATTTTGTGTTTTGGGAGTGCTTATTGTGTTTTTTCAAATAGAAGTAAAAAAGAATGGCGATGAATCCAATAACTAATACATACGTTGCAATATTTTCTATGAAGACTTCCAATATTCGCTAATTGTAATTTTTGAGAAAAAATATAGCAAATTAGATGCTAATTATTAAGTATTAAATTGTAGCAATAATATAATAAGCCAGTTAATTTTACTACAATTTCTTATGAAAATCATTCTGAATTGGTAAATTAAACTAGAGTTTCCCTAGGGATTCTTTTGCCAATTTTCCAGTTTCGCTTGCTGAATTAATTTCTATTACCTGGTTCCAAAAATCTTTCGCTTTCACAATTTCTCCCTTTGTTGCAGCTATCGCGCCTAAATTATATAAAGCCATTTGATTTTTGGGATCATAGCTAAGCACTTTATTGTTTTCATTTTCGCAATTAACAAAATCTTGTTTATTATAGTAAATCAAAGCTAAAGCAAAATGAATATCATTACGTTTCGAATCAATCTGAAGGATTTTATTATAATAGGTTATTGCTTCGTTCATTTTATGAGAAGCGGAAAGAAAATCAGCATAGTTTTTTAATGCAAGCGTATCTTCCGGATTTTTATCTACTGCAGCTTTAAGCTCAGCCATTTTTTCCCGATATGCTTCCGAAACATTTTCCTTGCTTGGTGGTGTGCTTACCTGGTTTTTTAATTGTTGATGAACGTCATCATCCGGTATATTTTGGTTTTGCTCGATTGCAACTTCTTTTGGTTCATTTGAATTTTGCATCGAGACAAGAATCAAAACTATTATAGATACTAATACAATAATTCCATAAAGATAAATTGGTTTAAATTTCATTTAATTCCTTTTAAGTGAAGCTTAGATTAATTAAAAGATCCATTTGTATCCAAATATAATTGTTACTGCAACGTGAATTACCATTATAACAAACATTGTAATTGCGAAAGGCAGATGAAAAATATGCCAAAGCTGAAAGAACTTTTGCGATGTTCTTAAAAAAGCAATTCGTCTTGCCATAGTCAATTCAGACTTTGCAGCGTTCATAAGTTCTTGACGCTGACTTTTATCAATGCCTAATAGTTTAATTCTCTTCTTGAATAATCTCATTACTCTTTTTATATCAAAAAAATCCCGGTGCAGATAACCTATTGCAGTTAATAATTTAAAGGATTTGTATCTATCAGCGGAAGAAATTCTTTCAAACTCGGTGAGAGTAGATGTATCTTCACTTAAAACGCTTCTTACCTTTATTGCCAGTTTCTCTTTCATCTCAATAAGCTCCTGAACACTTAGTTCTCTTCCCTGAATTGTTCTGGGAATCTGGAGATAAATAAATCTTCCAACAACACCACTTAGAACTACCAATACCATACTCCAGAAACTTACCGATACTAATCCTCCAAATTTAAAAGCAGTATGATAGAGAACTAACACAGGCCCTACTGAACACAAAAATATATGAAACTCAAGCCAGTGCTTCAGATATCCAATGTTAAAAAATCTTTTGTACCTTTTTCTTATCATGTAGATACCAACCCCAACAATCATCATCAGTGTGCCAATTATACCTAATCCGTGCCCTAATGCACCACTTGGTTTCAGTGAGATATGATCCGGACTAAAAAATCTTTCTTCGAGTGGAGTTGAATAGTAATTAAATCCATTAATGGCTAATAGGATTGTTACACTGATTCCAACTACCAGGAAAAATCCAACATAAAGTTTGTGAAGAGTTTTATTCATGAATCGCAATTCTAAGATAATTATTTTGTCTTTGCAAGTATTTTATTTGTAGACAAATTAGAATAAGTATAAGAGTCCTGTTGAATAAAACTAAATTCAATAGAATAACAATTGATTTTATTAGTACTTA
>CAVOUA010000007.1:0-182489 GCA_963699475.1 uncultured Ignavibacteriaceae bacterium
ATCGCGAGCGGAGCGAAGCAATCTCAATTGGTTACTTTAACAGTCTACGACATCCTCGGAAACGAAGTTGCAACTTTAGTTAATGAAGAACTTTCACCTGGAGAATATGAAATTGAATTTGATGGGACAGCATAATCTTCCAAGCGGAATTTATTTCTATGAACTTAAAGCTGGCTCATTCATTCAAACAAAAAAAATGGTTTATATTAAAATGAGGTGATTATGAAAACAGTAATTGCATTTACAATTATTCATTTTTCATTATTCATTCTTAACTGCTTTGCTCAGCAGCCCGGCTGGGAAATAATTCCTTCCGGTACAACCGAAGAACTTAATTCAATCTTTTTCTATGATTATGAAATAGGATTTGCTTGTGGGAATTCAGGAACGGTAATCAAATCTATTGACAGCGGAAAAACCTGGCAGTCTATCCAAACTCCGGTTACTAATGACTTGAATGATTTATTTGTTTTTAATGACAGTACTTTATGTGTGGTTGGTGATTCCGGGACGGTAATCTTTTCTCTGGAAGGAGGAAACAATTGGTATCTTGGTTCTTATTTTCTGACAGAAGATTATTATTCGATATCTTTCTCGGGAGCCAATGGGATTATTGGAGGCAGTTCTCAAACAATAGTAAGAGCCGTATTTGAAAGTACTAGCATTACATTTTATGGAGTTCAATCCGGATTTTTAGGCGGAGGATTTTTTGGCGTTACAATGTTAAGCCCCGATTTCGGATTTGTTGCTGGTGAAAATTCAATATTCCAACCTCTCTTTGGAAAGACAACTGATTCAGGAGTAAACTGGAATTTTACTGCATTTTATCTTAACAGTAATGAAGGTAGAGCAACCGGAGTTGATTTTACTGATATTAATACCGGTTTTGTAAGTGCAAGAGTATGGGATGGAACTGGTGCAATTGCAAAAACAACAGATTCTGGTGCAAATTGGATATCAACGATGTTTACGAATCCGTTGTGGTCAATTGATTTTCCGATTAGTGGTGCAAGTCAAGTTGGTTATGCTGTTGGAGATCAGGGGACTATACTCAAGACTAACGATGCAGGAATTAATTGGCTGCCTCAGCAAAGCGGGACTACTTTCAGATTGAATAAAGTTTATTTTCAAAGATTTTGATTTTGGTTTTGCAGTAGGAGAAAATGGAATTATTCTCAGGACAACTACCGGCGGAGATCCTATCCCTGTTGAGTTTGTTTCTTTTTCTGCCAACGTTACTAATAATGAAGTTTACCTTAACTGGATTACAGCAACCGAAACCAACAATCAAGGATTTGAAATTCTTCGTAGAATTCAGAATGACATCGATAACTGGAATAAAATTGGATTTGTTGCTGGGTACGGAACAACAACAGAAATACAACATTACTCATTTACAGATAACGATGTGAGTACTGGTAAATATCAATACAGATTAAAACAGATAGATTTTGATGGAAGCTTCGAATATTCGAATGTGATTGAAGTCGAAATCTGTTCTCCGGATGAATTCAATCTTTCACAGAACTACCCAAATCCATTTAATCCGTCAACAAAAATAAAATTTAATATCCCATCTGTCATTGCGAGCGGAGCGAAGCAATCTGAAATGGTGACTTTAAAAGTGTACGATATTCTTGGAAATGAAATTGCATCTCTGGTTAACGAAGAGAAACCAGCAGGAAGTTATGAAGTTGATTTTGATGGGACAAATCTTACAAGCGGAATTTATTTCTATGAACTTAAAGCTGGCTCATTCATTCTAACGAAGAAGATGACTTATTTAAAGTAAGGAGTTTAGATGAAAAAATTAATACTTTTAAGTTTAATCAACTTTTATACTACTTACCCTCAATATATTCCAACGTATGTTGAATCATCAAGCGGTTTAAATGATCCGTTCCTTGATGGCGGTAGAACGGAAGTTGAACTAGCTGATGTGAACGGAGATGGAAATCTGGATATCATTTTAGTTGGAGATCACGGTTCCCCATATATAAATACTGTCGAGCATGGAGTTATGGTCTGGTTTGGAGATGGAACCGGCAGCAATTGGTCTGTATTTCAGTATGGAAATTTTGGCTACGGCGGAGTTGCAGTTGGCGATGTAAATAATGATGGCGACCTTGATGTTGGGTATGGAATACATCATAATTATTCAGGTGAAGATTTAGGAGATCAAATATTGGAAGTTGCTTTAGGGAATGGAACAGGAAAATACTGGTCTGCATGGGATAACGGGCTCGCAACAAATGGTGAAGATTGGGGAATGTTCTGCATTGACTTTGCTGATCTTGACTGCGACGGTGATTTGGACTTAGGTGCAAACTCATTTGGTTGCTGTGCTGGTGTACATATTTATCTGAATAATGGTGATGGAACCTGGACACAATCATTCGGATTTGTCGGTGGCAATTCTACAATGGATTTTGTTTTTGGTGATGTTAATAACGATGGATTTCCGGATATAGCGGTTGCTCAGCAAAACGGGACAGTATATATGAATGATGGAACCGCAAATTTTTCTCTTGCTGATGGTAATCTTCCGGGCGCTGGAAATATTGGTCGGGAAGGTCCTGATCTAGGTGACATTGATAATGACGGTACAGATGAGCTATCAATTATAAATTCTTCTGGTAGTGTTGAAGTGTGGAAATGGAGTGCTGGAAACGTTTGGGCTTCAGTTTCAAACGGCTTGCCTTCCTCTGCTTCATACGAATCAACTCAAATTTATGATATGAATATGGATGGCTTAGCTGATCTTGCAGCATTTGGAAATGGAATAGTCACTGTTTGGCTCGGTGATGGAACTGGTAATTGGAATCAAGCAGCACAATTTACTTTACCTTCACCGGGATACTTTCAGGCATTCAGGATTGAAGGAGATGCAGATCATAACGGCTATTCCGATATCGCACTTGTTTCTGATGAAGGAAGCTGGCCCAGCGATCGAAATCATCTTCGGTTCTTCAAAGAAAACTCACCTGCTGATAGCCTTACTATTCGACCTGTTTTTCCTTCTCCGGAAAGAAAAGTCAATGTTCTTTCTGTTCAGACATTAAAATGGATTAGCGAAGTTCCTGCCGGTGACTCATCGTGGGCTAAGCTTGAACTATCAATCAATGATACAGTTGGTCCCTGGCATTTAATTGCAAGTGGATTACCAAACAATGGGCATTATCAATGGAGCGTTCCGGAAAATATGGCATCGTTTGAAAAATGCCGAGTTCGTTATACTGTTTATACTTTAACAGATAGCATTTCTGCAATTACGTTAGAAGG
Source organism: uncultured Ignavibacteriaceae bacterium (assembly GCA_963699475.1). Taxonomy (GTDB): domain Bacteria; phylum Bacteroidota; class Ignavibacteria; order Ignavibacteriales; family Ignavibacteriaceae; genus IGN2. Next base: position 3,283 of record CAVOUA010000007.1, read on the forward strand.
ATTTTATATTATCGGTGATCCAGTGAGTATAAATCAGCAATCAGAAACTCTACCCAGTGAATTTATTCTTTATCAAAATTATCCTAATCCATTTAACCCAACAACGAATATCGGATTTCGGATTGCGAATTTCGGATTAGTTACACTGAAAATTTACGACGTTCTTGGAAACGAAATTACAACACTTGTTGACGAAGAAAAACCTGCCGGAGAATACGAAGTTGAGTTTTCACCAGAATCCAGTATCAAGCGACCAGCATCTGGAATTTATTTCTACCAACTTAAAGCTGGCTCATTCATCCAAACTAAAAAAATGATATCATTAAAGTAATTTTTATAAAAAAAGTTTGAATCTGCATAAATATTTTTTTAGTTTGAGGCTAGGATTCTGGCTTTTTTGAAGCAACTTTTCAACTCTTTTTCATCAACCAAACAGAGGAAATAAAAATATGAAAACAGGCCTACACTTTTTCTACTTTGTACTGGTGCTTGGTTCCTTCGTCTTTTTTTCAAACAGCTTTGCTCAAACCGCACCACTGCAATTTACAATTCAATCTTACCAGTTCGAATCAGGCTATTATGATGGGGACGGAACGCCCGGTAATAATCCTGTTGAGATTTTGATTGGCGTTATTGAATTACAAAACATTCCCTGGCTACAACTGCATTTTTCAAATTTGAACCTTGGCCAGGAAAGCTACCTAATCATAAGGTCTTTGTACGATGATAACTGGCAAAAACTCGATGCAATTTCAATGAAGCAGTGGAATAACTACAGTGCATTTTTTAATGGTAATGCTGTTGAGATAAAACTAGTCCTTGCACAATCGGACAGGCAGATATTCTTTAATATTGATGAAGTAGTTACCGGAGAATGGGCTAATGGATATCCACCAGAATCACAGTGCGGACCAACAGATGACCGTATTCCTTCCAATCAGCCAGCCACAGCAAGATTAGTTAGTATTGGCTGTACGGCCTGGATTATACCAAATGGTAAATTTGCTTCAGCGGGACATTGCCTTGATGGAAGCGGAGCAAATGTTGTTGAGTTTAATGTTCCACTATCTTTGCCTGGTGGTACAATCCAGCATCCTGGTCCCGAAGATCAGTATTCAGTTGATGTATCTACAAAAATATTTACTAACGGTGGTGTAGGAAATGATTGGGGAGTATTTGAAGTTTATCCAAACTCAATTACTGGTTTGATGCCTAAACAGGCACAGAATGCATACTGGCCATTGGTTCAGGATCTTGGTCCGGATTCAATTCGTATAACCGGCTATGGAGTTGATAATGGAACTGCAAACCAAACACAGCAAACACACATTGGACCTAATGCCGGTTCCAGTGGAACAACGATGAGATATGTTACAGATACAGAAGGCGGTAATTCAGGCAGTCCTGTAATTGATGGTTTAACAAACGTTGCTGTTGGAGTTCACACTCACGGCGGCTGCACAAGTTCTGGTGGCAATAACAATGGAACAAGTACTTTCCATGCTGCTTTTTGGGCAGCCGTAGATCAGGGTGCAGGAGCATGTCCGGTAGAACCCCCATCTAATCCAAATCCAACAAATGGGCAGACTGGTGTTTCACTAAATCTTGCTCAGTTAACCTGGTCTAATGGTACAGGTGCTTTAACTAATGAACTTTACTTCGGTACAAATCCATCTTCATTAAATCTTGTTCAAAGTGGCACACTTGCAACAAGCTGGACTATTACCGGTGTTACACTTACAAACGGAACAACTTATTACTGGCAAGTTATTGAGATTGGGGATACTTGCGATACAAACGGGCCTATCTGGAGTTTTACAACTACCCAGGATCCTAATTTATACCAGTGGTGCGATGAATTTGCTAATCTTAGCAACTGGACTGCAGTAGGACCATTGGGTCAGGCAAACTGGTCAGCAAATAGTACAAGTTATGCTGGTGGAACTCCTCCTGAACTATATATGAGTTGGACCCCATCATTTGTTGGTGAATCAAAGTTAAGGTCTGTTCCTATTTCTCTAGCTAACAATCAAGCAGTTGATTATTACTTTGACTTTTACCTGGATTGGTATGCAGATCCAAGTGGAGTAGTTACAGTCGGAGTTACTTATGATGGTGGTACTACATCTACACCATTATACACACTAAGTAATCCGACATCAAGCGTTGGTCCTTTAGTAGTATCGGGTAGTTTTACTACACCAGCGTCTGGTTCTGAAAATACACAGTTAGAGATAACATATAATGGAAACTCTTTCAATATAAATTGGATCGCTTGGGACAATATGTGTTTAGAATACATTGTTCCTGTAGAGTTAACATCATTCACAGCTAATGCTAACTTTGGCGTTGTTGAATTGCAATGGATAACGGCAACAGAAACCAACAACCGGGGATTTGAAGTTCAGAGAAGTGCCGGGGGTGAATTCGAAACAATCGCATTCGTTGAAGGATATGGAACTACTACTGAAACTCAGGTTTATACTTATGCTGACAGATCAGTAGAAGTAGGTTCATATAATTACAGACTAAAACAGATTGACTTCGATGGAACAGTCGATTATTCAGATATAGTTGAAGTTGACGTTCCGGCTCCAGCAGAATTTGCATTGGATCAGAACTATCCGAATCCATTCAACCCAAGCACAAAGATAGCATTCAGACTTGCTGTTGATTCAAAAGTAAGCTTGAAGGTATTCGACATATTGGGTCAGGAAGTTGCATCTCTAGTAAATACAAATCTGGTAGCAGGTGCACATAATGTAGATTTCAATGCTTCATCACTAAATTCTGGTGTTTATATGTATAGAATAGAAGCAACCGGAATTGACGGAACTAACTTTGTAGATGTAAAGAAGATGATATTGACCAAGTAAGAAATATTCGGTATGTAAAACCCCTCTTTTAACGAGGGGTTTTTTATTTTAAATGTGTTTGATAGTGAAAATTATTAATTTAGGTTTGGTCTAAATAAGTATTTCAGATTAAACAACAGTTAGGGGTTTAAAATGAAAAAATTCTTTTCAGTTCTTCTTTTCTTAATTACTTCTTCACAACTTTATTCCCAGGTACCTTTCAATCAAAATCCAGACTGGATTTCAACAGATGTTAGCAGCGTATCAACCGGTGGTGCATTTGCTGATATTAATCAGGATGGATGGCTTGATTTGGTAGTTGCTAACGGAAATGATATTTCCAGGCAGAAAGTAGTTGTTTACTATAACACCGGAACAGGTACTTATCCAGCAACCCCGGATTGGCAATCTGCTGACATCGATTATCATGGTCACCTTGATGTGGGTGATATTAATGCTGATGGATATCCTGATGTAGCTGTTTCAGTTTATATCGGTCCAACAGGATTCAATTCTCCGGGTAAAGTAAAGCTTTATCTCAATAATAACGGAACTCTATCTTCAAATCCAGATTGGATTTCAGGTGATCTAGTTTATACATTCAGTTGTGCGTTTGGTGACGCAGATGGAGATGGTGATCTTGATCTTGCTGTTGCTGGAGGTGAATCTTATAACAACAATCCGGAACAGCCGAGAATTTATTACAACGTCGGTGGAATGCTTGAATCGCTTCCGTCGTGGAAAGCAACAGCTTCGCAATACAGTTATGATGTTAACTGGGCAGACTTTGATAACGATGGCGATCTCGACGTAGTTTTTGCAGGTGAAAGTTATCCAAATCGCATTTTTGAAAATTTTGGAGATTCAATTAGTGTTACCCCGACCTGGGAATCAACGGATGCAAGTCAGTATGCAAATTCTCTATTTGTAGGTGATGTAAATAATGATGGTTTTCTTGATCTTGCAATTTCAGATAACAGCCAGCTTGGCGGATCAGGCAAATTCAAAATTTATTTAAACAATAATGGCATTCTAAATACAACTCCTTTTTGGACTTCATCATTTTCTGGTTATGGTTCAGGAATTAATCTTACCGATATTGATAACGATCTGGATTTGGATTTAATTACTGGCGGATGGTGGCAGCCCGTTAGAATATATTTAAATAATTCTGGTGCTTTCAATTCGAATCCAGAGTACACTTCAACTAGTTCAAGCGTTGTTGAAGTAATTGTTTGTTCTGATGTTGATAAAGATGCAGTTCAAAACGTACAGGAAGTATTTATCAGTGACAGCACAAAAAAATTATTTTACCTTCCTCGCAAGCCATTGCAGGAAATAAAAAGAGTTATCGTTGATTCAGATACTCTTCAGTTTAATGAATACTGTTACGATTTAGAAAATGGCTGGGTAATGCTTGCTTCACAACCTGACTCAGGGATTTCTGTAACCGTGGAAGCGGCTGTCTCCTGGGATATAGATATGGGAATAACTAACTGGGATCAGAACAAAGGAAATTATCTTTTCTTAAACACAAGCGATCCGGTTTTTGTCAATTCAGAAAAAAATATTCCCGATGGTTTTGTTCTTTATCAAAACTATCCTAATCCGTTTAATCCCAGTACAATAATAAAATTTAATATTCCTGTCACCCTGAGCGAAGTCGAAGGGTCTCTTGTTACTCTAAAAATATATGATGTAATAGGTAATGAGGTGGCAACGCTAGTTAATGAAGAAAGACCTGCAGGTGAGTATGAAGTTGAATTCCAGTCCACAGTCGGCAGTCAGCAATTGGCAAGCGGAATATATTTCTATCAATTAAAATCTGGTGAACTCATCCAAACAAGGAAGATGATTCTTCTCAAATAATAATTTTGAGGTATAAAAATGGGAGCTAAAACTTTACTTAAAGTTGTACCGTTTTTATTCGTTTTTACGGTTGTTGGGTATTCGTGGGCGAAAAGTTCAACTGATGTGGCTAAAAAAAATCGATCAAATAAACCACAGAAAGTAATTTGGGATGTTCAGCTAGCAATCAATCTCTCAAATGGATTTGGAGCAGAATTCGACGGAACCTTCTTTTATGTCACCAACAGTGGTTCTAGCCTGATAAATAAATATGATATTTCCGGAAACTTAATTGAAGTCTTTTCAATTCCCGGGGTGTCTGGTTTAGGTGATCTCGCTTACGACGGTACATATATGTATGGCGGTACAGGTTCTACAAATATATTTCAGATGGATTTTGCAACACACTCTCTTGTCGGTACTATCACCACACCTTTTAATGTAAGACATATTGCCTACGATGAGAACTATGATGCTTTTTGGATTGGCAGTTGGTCATCTCCTTTAGCTCTCATTTCACGAACAGGTACTGTGTTAAATATTTTCAGCATTCTATTGCCCACTATATCTGGAACTGCCTACGATAATGTGAGTCCGGGAGGACCTTACCTGTGGTTTTTTGATAGAGGTGATACTATTCCCGGACCGCAATTGATTATCCAGTTTCATATAAATTCCGGTACTTTTACAGGTGTCACGCATGATGTATTAAGTGATGTTGGCAGTGGGCAGCCGGATGCAATTGCGGGAGGATTGTTTTCAACCGCAGATCTTGTTCAAGGCACTTTTTCTTTAGGTGGAATTTTAGTTGGATCTCCAACGATTCTCTTTGCTTATGAAATACTGAATCCTATTCCTGTTGAACTTATTAGCTTCACAGCAGATTACAATAATGGGAAAATTTTTCTCAACTGGAAAACAGCTACCGAGGTTAACAACAAAGGGTTTGAAATACAGAAAAAAATAAATATAGAAGGAAATCGCTGGGTGCCAATTGGTTTTGTTGCCGGAAATGGAACGACGACTCAACCAAATACTTACAACTTTTCCCATGAACAAAAGATTTCAGGTTGTTATTTGTACAGGCTTAAGCAAATTGATTTTGATGGCACTTTTGTCTTTTCTCAAGTTGTAGAAGTGAAAGTTCCTTATCCTGAAGAAATTAAACTTTGTGCAAAACTTTCCAAATCCATTTAATCCTAGCACTAAAATAAAATTCACCATTCCATCTGTCATTGCGAGCGGAGCGAAGCAATCTCAATCCGTTACACTGAAAGTTTACGATATTCTCGGAAATGAAATTGCAACTCTTGTCAACGAAGGATTGGTTGCTGGAGAATATGAAATTGAGTTCAGCAGTCTTTCTGACGAATCCACCTTTGGCGGACAGGATCTCACAACCGGAATCTATTTCTATCAACTAAGAGTTGGCGAATTTATTCAATCCAGAAAAATGGTCTTATTAAAATAATGGAGGGACTAGGTTATGAAAGTATTAATTTTATTAATATCGACCTATTTTTTGACCAATTCCTTTGCTCAAATCCCAAATCACTTCGAGAATATTGATAGGGGAGAAAGTCAGTCAATCGATGCATATATTGGCGATTGGGTTGGAACAGGTTGGGGATGGGAGATACGTTTCAAACAATCTGCCGGAGATTTTGGAAAACAATTCGCAAAAGGGAAAATAAATCTTCCTTTCGAGAATGAAAAGATAATTATGTCCTTAATGGTTACGCACACTACACATTTTTATTTGAATATTGACAAAAACGGAAATGTAAAAGGTGAGGGAATAGTTACATATGATCTCATCCCGAATCTTTGCGGACTTGCAGCCTTAACAAAACAGGTTAACGAAGCAATTAATATGATGGATAAGATTCCGTCGATATTTAAATGGTCGGGAGAACTAAGTAAAAAAGCAATTAATAATTTTAACAGAGAGTGGGCTGAAGAGTATGCAAATTACGCCGGTTCGTTGGAGGAATTCTCTTCATTTACGAAGCAGTATCTTGCTGACCCTGGAAGTGTAGCCGATGAAGAAATATTAGCATTTGTTGAGAATTGGTGTGTCGAAGCTTCTAATTCAGAGGATATCCGCGAATTAGCTTCTTCAGTGCTTTTGAATAGATGTGCTACCGGACAGTATAATTTTGGCACTGACATGAGTTGCTCATTGATTGGAGGTTTGCTTAATCAGGAAGGTCCTGAATCATTAGGTAAGATGGCTCTGGATGAATTGGTTGATCAAGTGTTGAGCAAACTTTCTGAAAAGTATAAGGAAAAAATGAAGGGTATTGAACTCGAGTCACAAAAAGGAGAAGAACTTTGCAAGTGTGGTGCCGGTGCGTCAGTTGTTGCTGGAAATAAATATGGGCCGACAACTCTTGAAGAGCTTGTAATGCAGTTTGGTCCTGATATTCTTGATGCAGCTATGTTTCAGGCTGCACTCGGAAGTGCACCGTTTGGATTAGTGCTTTCTATTCCGGGAGTAACTCAGGTTCAATATTATTATAAGGGTTTGAAAGATGGACCGGAGAACAGGAAGTTTAAGATTATAGGAAAGCTAGTATCTGGCAAATTGTACATTGAAATGGATGGTGATGTTTACGACGGAGATAAAAATTTAACGGTTGAATACCAGGTAAATTATAAAAAAGAAACTCCAAAATTTCCTTGCTGGACTCCCTTCTTAAAAGACGGTGCAGATGCAAAGGAGTCTGGTAAAGAAACTATATATGAGAGCAAAGAGTTTGTTTCAATTAAAGAATTTGAAGATCCGGCTACCGGTAAGAAAATTAAAATAGAAGTTCCTGAAAGAGTAACATCAAAAAAAGAAATTTATCAGCATACACCATTTGCAACATTTAGAGAAACCGGAACGCACAGGGATAATAAATCAATGTGGCACGATTACGAGTATGTATGGAATGTTCACAGGATAACAACACCAAAAGAAAAATAAAAAAGGAGAGAGCGTTCTCTCTCCTTAAAATAGAAATAATTCTCTATTTCATCATTCCCGGCATTTCCATTTTTGTAAATCCGGCAGGAACCTTGAACATAGCATCATCAACATCACCCTTCTCAATATTTTTCAATTCCATTACCATACTTTGATCTTTACCAGAAATAACTTTTATTGGATACTCAATCTCAGAAGATTGCCAGTAAGTAGAAACCGGAGATCCATCAATCATAACTTCGTATTTTTCACACTCATATCCGTTTACTGTTTCTGTCCCCACGAGTTTAGTTTCATAATTTTCTTTTTGTACTTCAAGACTCTGGAACACGTCATTCGACAAACTCCTTATATCATCACTTTTCATTTCAATATACATTTTTTCTGAAGGCATGAAAACTTTTGTGGATTTTGTTTCATTATTTACTACAACAAACATTGGCTGACCATCTTCCTCCATTTCCATCCGATAGAATGGATTCTCAACATAGAATTTACTGGTTCTGGAAACATCGCCTTCTGTTGTTACCATATCAGCAGTAAATTGTGCAAGAGAAGAGCTGCTTAATAGAATAAGCATAGCAAGCACTGCTACATTTTTGACAGTGAATAAATTCATTTTATTCCTCCTTTTTTTGTTAATGAATGATGCAGGTAATAATTCTGCAATGGAAAATTGTTTTTGTAATAGGAAATCAGTTTCAGGCGGGAGAGAAAAAAACTAACTAAACTTTTCATATATACATTCATAAATTTTCACCAGGGCTTTAGGATATAGATACTAATTCTAATTGTAAATATATAATTCTATATTAAAATCTCAACTTTATCATAAATAATTTTCAATAATTCTTTCTGTTGCTGAACAAAAACACTTCATAATTGTTAAGTTTATTTTTGTTGCTTCTGTCAATTTTTATTTTGCAAGTTAACATTAAAAATAAATACTTCTGCACCCGAGGGGTTAATGTGGTGCGAGTTGTTGTTATAAAGTTCTTACTCCATCCTCAAAAAACTCTTTAGTGCTGTGCGTAATTCAGACTATTTCCATAGGAGGAGATCATGAAGAACTTGCAAATCATTTTAGTATTTACATTCCTATTATCTCAAAACATTTTAAGTCAATCTGGTTGGTTCTGGCAAAATCCATATCCGCAACCAAATGAACTGCATGATGTTTGTTTCCCAGATTCTATGAATGGATGGGCTGTTGGTAACCAGGGCACTATAATCTATTCTTTGGATGGAGGAAATTCTTGGGATCAACAATTTTTTGGAACAGATCCTTTGTATGGAGTGTGGTTTATAAATTCAAATAGTGGTTGGATTGTTGGGCATAATGGTTTGATTATGCATACCGGCAATGGTGGCTTTTCATATGTAATTCAAAACAGTAATACAACTGCAACTCTTTACGATGTTTATTTTTATGATAACAATATTGGTTGGACTACTGGAACTGCAGGAACAATTCTTAAAACCACGGATGGGGGTAGTAACTGGCAATCTCAAAATTCGGGTGTTGCAGTTCCTATTAATGAAATATGTTTTGTAACTCCAGCTATTGGCTGGGCAGTTGGTTTAAATGGTTCAATACTTCACACAACTAATGGCGGAGCAAACTGGACACCGCAAAGTGCGGGAACTTCAATTGATTTTTATTCGGTTGATTTCTTAAATAATCTTTATGGACATATTTCTGGTTCATTTGGGCGTTTATATCGCACAAGCGATGGCGGGATAACGTGGATAGAAGAACTAACAGGTACTTTGACTGAAGAACTTTTTTCTGTTCGAAATTTTGATATGAACCGCACATTTGCTTGCGGCAGTAATGGTACTATGATATCCACACAAGACGCTGGTTTTACATGGTTTGCACAGGTTAGCGGAACAGATTATAATCTCAATTCATTGGATGTACGAAACGGTATGTGGGCTGTCGGAGAGGATGGTGTAATAATAAACACTATTAATAATGGGTTCCCCTGGAGTGTAGAGAATCGTGGACCACGCTCCTTTATGACCTCGATAAAATTTACTGATAATACTCACGGTTGGGCAGTTGGTGATAGTGGCATTATCCTGCATACTCAATATGCTGGAACATACTGGGAAGAACAAGCGCGTGCGCCATTCACTTTATTTGCTCTAGATTGTATTAATAGAGATACCGCCTGGGCTGTCGGTGATGAAGGAATCATTATGCGAACTATAAACGGTGGTAATTATTGGCGTCGATTGGATACTCTTGGTACTGATCTTTACGCACTTGATTTTGTTGATGGTCTGTATGGCTGGGCTGTTGGGCGTTATTCAGTGATATATAAGACAACTAATGCAGGGCTGGATTGGACTGAACAGAACAGCGGTATTTATCCAATTCCATTTCATGCTTTAAAATTTGTCAGCAGAACAGAAGGATGGGCAGGTGGACTTGAAGGTGAGATGATACATACTACCGATGGTGGAACTACTTGGGTGCAACAAACAACGGGAACAACTGCAAGGTTTGCCGGAATTGATTTTCTCGATCCTGACAATGGTTGGGCTGTAGGTATAAGTGGTACAATTCTGCATACAACCGATGGCGGACAAAATTGGTCATCGCAAATTCAGGGTACGTCAGAATTATTTCACGCAGTAGATTTTATTGATTTAAACAACGGCTGGGTCACTGGCAGGAACGGTACGATCTTACGAACAACCAATGGTGGAAACACCTGGTTCCAGCAAACTACCCGAACGTGGTATGATGTAACTTCGGTTTGTTTTCTTGATGCAAATAAAGGCTATGTATGTGGGGATTATGGTTTAATAATGGCTACAAACAATGGTGGCGGTATTGTAAATGTTGAAGATTATGAAACTTCATTATTATCTCCGGATCAATACGAACTTTCTCAAAACTTCCCAAACCCATTTAATCCAAGTACAACTATCAGATGGCAAATGCCTGAAACAGGATTCGTAAATCTAAAAATTTATGATGTGTTGGGTAGAGAAGTAACAATACTTGTTAATGAAGAATTAAATACCGGACAACACGAAGTTAAGTTTAATAGTCATTCCGGCGAAGTCCGGAATCTGAGCAGCGGAGTTTATTTCTATCGAATAAAAGCAGGAAAATTTATTCAAACAAAGAAGATGATCTTATTGAAATAAATAATAAAGGTTTGTAAAAATTATTTTAATAGAGGAGAAATAAAATGAATACTGTCAAAGCAATTCGCCGTTCCGGTTTAGTCATATTTTTTGTAATCCTAACCCTCTTTTTAAATAATCCTATCTACTCTCAAATTACAGTCACTCAATCAGAAATAATGCAAATATTTACACCGGGCAATCCACTTTATGTTATTGAGGGGGAAAGCGGATTAATAAACATCGGAAACTACAATGGCCCTAATGAATATGATTTTACTCAAGTGGATATTCAAAATCCTTTGACATTTCAGAATTTTAATGTGAGCCAGCTACCACCGCTTGCAGGTCGTTTTCCTTCAAACGGAACCACAATGGGTGAAGGGCCACAGAATATTGTGGGAAATCCAATATTTCTATGGAATACAGATTCAACTTTCTTCCTTGGTCAAGTGACGATTGAAAGTGAGTACAGTTTTGCTCATTATATGCCTTCTGAATTGTTTTCCAAATTCCCGATAGAATTTAATCCCCCATCATCAAGTTTTACTCAGTGGATAACTGTCTATGATACAACATACAATTTAAACTGGCAGGTTCAATCGATAGATCAATACAACACAATTGTTGATGTTTGGATAGATGGATATGGCACTCTGAAGTTACCAGGAATGGAATTAGAATGCTTAAGAATGAAGCGAGCTTATAGCTGGTTTCAATTCAAGGATTTTTTCTATTTAACTAAAGAAGGAATTATGCTTGTTGTGCAGAATATTCCGGATAGTTTTCCCGACACCGGGTTTGTTTTTGCTGATTATGCATTACTTTCAGCTGATACAATCACAAGTGTTCATTCTTATCAAACTGCGCTATCAAACTTTAACTTAGAACAAAACTATCCAAATCCATTTAACCCAAGCACTAATATAAAATTTACGATTTCGGATTTTGGATTTGTGACATTGAAAGTTTATGATGTGCTCGGAAATGAAATTGCAATTCTTGTTAACGAAGAAAAACCAGCAGGAAAATATGAAGTTGAATTTCATACATCATCCATCAACCATCATCCATCTTCAGGAGTCTATTTCTATCAACTTAATGCTGGTTCATTTATTCAATCAAAGAAAATGATTTTAGTGAAGTGAGGATTAAATGAAAAAACTTCTAATATTCATAATTCTTAATTATTCATTTTTAATTGTTAACTCCTTTGCCCAATCATACGGCTGGATTTACATTGGCAATAACATTCCCGGTGATTCTCTCTTTCACGATTTAAGTGATGTATATTTTATTAACGATGATGAAGGTTGGGTAACATCTTCTTCACACGCAGAAATTTACCACACTACTGATGGAGGAGATACATTTGAAATACAGACTACTCCGCTTGGAACTACTACTGCTATTCAAATGCTGGATGCTGATAATGGTTACGCTGGTGGTGATGGTGGTTGGATTTACAAAACAACCGATGGTGGTTTAAACTGGAATACTCTCGCTTCGATGGGTACATTCCTTGATATATCGTTCCCAGCAGAAACCAATCCTTCAGACCCTGTTGGATATGCCTGCGGAAATAGTGGTAATGTTTGGGAAATTACTTCTGGCCTTACTAATTTAAATACAGGACTTTCGGGAGACTTTAACGGTATCAGTGCTCCCTCTGTTAATAATGTGTGGGTATGCGGTGGTAACCGCATATATTATTATAATGGAACTAACATTACTTCCCAGTTTGCCCCAACAGGAACATTCAATGATATACATTTCATTAATAACCAGGAGGGTTGGGTCGTAGGAGATTTTGGAGTTATTGCCCGTACCACAAACGGAGGAACATTGTGGGTTACTCAAACAAATCCCGATACTCAAAACAGATCTCTTTCCAGAGTATTTTTCCTTGATTCAAATAAAGGATGGGCTGTAGGCAATGGAGGAATCATCCTCCAGACTATAGATGGAGGTACTACCTGGATTATCAAAGGAACAGGACTTACATCTGCATACCTGAGAGGAGTCCATTTCACTTCCTCTACAAACGGTTATGTAGTAGGAAATGGAAAAACCTTATTAAAATATGGAGCAATAACTTCTGTAGATAATGAAGAAAAATTACCAACAGAGTTTTCACTTTCGCAGAATTATCCAAATCCCTTTAATCCCTCAACAACAATTGAATACCAAATACCAGAATTAAGTTTTGTTACACTTAAAGTTTATGATGTGTTAGGAAAAGAAATCGCTGTTCTTGTTAATGAAGAGAAATCAGTTGGAACTTTTGAAGTTGAATTCAACAGTCATTCCGGCTCAGTCCGGAATCTACCAAGTGGAGTTTATTTCTATCAACTCAAGGCCGTGCCTACCGGCAGGCAGGCAGGTGTTTTTGTTGAGACAAAGAAGATGTTGTTGTTGAAATAAAAATGAATTTATCCCCTCCTTATCTGAGGAGGGGATTTGAGAAATAATTTTAATCATCCAAGACCAGGAGGTCATTGTGAAAAATTGTATACAAACTCTGTTTTTATTTTTAATATTAACACAATTTTGTTCTGCGCAATGGTTCTGGCAAAATCCGCCTCAGCTAAGGAGTATATCCTTTTTTGATGTGATCACCGGGGCTGCGGTAGGAGACAGCGGTACAATTCTTCGTACAATTAATAATGGGTACACTTGGAATAAACAAATGAGCGGAACAATTAACGATCTCTATGACGTTTCATTCGCGGATGCGAACAACGGGAGTGTAGTAGGAGAGAGTGGAATTATTCTTCACACCACGAACGGAGGGGAAAACTGGATTGAACAGGTGAGCGGAACAACTGGTGATCTTTATGGTGTATCCTTAATCGATGCCAACACAGGGACTGCAGTAGGAGCAAATGGAACAATACTTCGAACGACTGACGGAGGAACAAGCTGGAATACACAGAACAGCGGCACCTGGAATTGGCTCCGTGATGTATCTTTCACTGATGTAAACAAAGGTATTGTGGTGGGAATATCCGGTATAACTCTCCGCACCACCGATGGCGGAGTTACCTGGTTACAATGGGCAAATCCCTGGGACAACCATCTCTACGGCGTTTGTTTCATTGATGTTAACAGAGCTATTAGTGTTGGGGAAGATGGAATTATGCTCTACACAACAGATGGAGGAGCAAGTTGGAATTATCAGACAAGTGGAACAACAAACCATCTCTATGGAATAAGCTTTATTGATGCGAACATCGGAACTGTTGTAGGTGAGTATGGAATAATTCTTCACACTACTAATGGCGGAGCTAACTGGGTTGTTCAAAATAGTCCAACACCGAAAGATCTCTTAAGTGTATCCTTCTCTGATGCTACTCACGGTAATGCAGTAGGATTAAATAGAACATCTCTTCATACGATTGATGGAGGGATTTCTTGGGATGAGTTAAGTTATATCATAGATGTATGGTTTATCAATGAGAATATAGGCTTCGTGGTGGGAACAGATGGGCTAATTCTTCGCACTACTAATGGAGGTGCTGACTGGGATTATCAGTCGAGCGGAACAGGGAAGGATCTGCACGGCGTATACTTTATTGACGAGAACATAGTTACAGTAGTGGGAGAGGAAGGACTAATTCTTCATACTACAAGCGGAGGTATAGCCTGGTATCCAAGTACAAGCGGAACAACGAAAGATCTTTGGGGTGTATGCTTTTCTGATGTAAACAATGGAACTACGGTAGGAGAGGATGGAACAATTCTTCGAACGATGAATGGAGGTGTAAATTGGGTTACACAAACAGGCATAACGACTTGGGATCTCTATGACGTATCTTTCACCGATGTGAATACCGGGACCATAGTTGGATGGAATGGAATAATTCTTCGAACGACGAACGGAGGTGCAAACTGGAATTATCAGACAAGTGGAACGACGAATGATCTATACGGAGTATTCTTCACTGATACGCACAACGGAGTTGCTGTCGGAAGCAATGGACCTACGGAGGATGGAACAATTCTTCGAACGACGAACGGAGGGGTAAACTGGATTGCACAGACAAGCGGAACAGGGCAGTTTCTCGTTAGTGTATCCTTCACCGATGCGAATACCGGGACTGTAGTAGGATCTACTGGAACAATTCTTCGTACATCGGATGGAGGAGTAAACTGGATTAAGCAAATAAGTGGTACAGGGAACAATCTCGAAGGTGTCTGTTTCACCGATGCGAACACTGGGACTGTTGTAGGATTTCGGGGAACGATTCTTCGCACAACAAACGGTGGGGCAACTTTTGTTGAAGAAGAGGTGATAGATGAAATGCCAACAGAGTTTTCACTTGCACAAAACTATCCCAATCCATTTAATCCAAGCACTAATATAAGATTTTCAATTTCGGAATTAGGATTTACGAAATTGACAATTTATGATATTCTAGGAAATGAAATTGGAACTTTAGTTAACGAAGAATTACCTGCTGGAGAATATGAAGTAGAATTTCCTTGTCATTCCTGCGAAAGCAGGAATCTCTCTAGCGGAATATATTTTTATCAACTAAAAGCTGGAGAATTCGTACAAATAAAGAAAATGGTGTTCTTGAAATAATAGGCGAATGATTATTTAGGAAAAAAAATTTAGTTAAGGAGGGCAAAATGAAAATTTTTATAACCGGTGGTACAGGTTTCATTGGAAAGTTTACAACAGAGTTGCTGAGTAAAACCAATCATCAGCTAAAGTTACTGGTTAGAAAAACCAGTAATTCATCCTTCCTAAAAAAACTGAATGTCACAATAGTTGAGGGAGACTTGGCAGACAAAAAATCTCTGCTTGAAGGTATGAAAGATTGTGACTCGGTAATAAATATTGCTGCGCTCTATTCACTCTGGGAGCCAAACAAAAATATTTACAGCGAAATAAATGTTGATGGCACAAGGAATGTTATGGAATGTGCTTTAGAGGCGGGAATTAAAAAAGTAGTACACATTAGTACTGCGGGAGTTTATGGTAAACCAAAAGAAGAACCGTTTACTGAGGAAAGTCCCGTTGGTCCCATTCAGTACAGTGAATATTTCAAAACTAAGTATGAGGGTGAGCTCATCGCATGGGATTTATACGAGAAAAAAGGATTACCTCTGGTTGTAATTTATCCAGTTTGTGTTTTGGGATCCGGTGATACAAAAGCCAGCGGGCGATATATACAGGACATAATCAATCGTAAGTTACCAGCCACAGTATTTAAAAATAGTATTTTCAGTTATGTTTATGTAAAAGATGTGGCACAAGCGATTGTTAATGCTTTGGAAAAAGAAAACAACATCGGCGAAAAATATTTGGTCGGAAATTATCGATACACTTGGGGAGAAATCAACAAAATGATTAACGAAATTTCAGGTGTTCCATTACCAAAGTTTAATTTACCGGATTCGGTCACGATGATGAATGCGTTCTTTTTAACTGGCTTAGCTAACCTGATCAAAAAACCACCACTTTGGGGCATGGCAATAGATCAGATGAAGGTTATGAAGGTTGGTTTTAGTGTTGATGGAAGCAAAGCTGAAAGAGAGCTGGGAATAAAATATACTCCAATTCGCGTAGCACTTGAGGAAGCAATTAAAACACTGATTTCTGAATAAGCAGTTACTTATGTAATTTTAATGTGTTAGAATAAATTTTCCCATCTATGTTGTATTTGTTCAAACATAATTACTACGTAATATTTTATTTAGTAATTTTTATTAATTCTGTCTGCATACTTCCACAATCAATTTACTTCAATCATTTAACTACTGAAGACGGACTTTCGAATAACAACATCTATGATGTAATTCAGGACCGGTTAGGACTTTTATGGTTTGCAACAGAGGACGGTCTAAACCGGTTTGATGGTTACGATTTTAAAATTTTCAGGAATGAACCGGAAAACCAAAATTCAATATCCGATAATTCTACCTGGGCACTTCTAGAAGATAAAAAAGGAAATATCTGGATTGGAACTAAAAACGGATGGCTTAATTGTTATAATCCAATCTCTGAAAAGTTCAAAAAATGGAAAATAGAATCAGATGCACTGAAAGAAAATGCAATAACCTACATCTATGAAGACAGCAAAGGACTGATTTGGGTTGGGACTTACAGAAGCGGATTGCACAGACTCGATCTGTCAAATAATAAGATTGATCATTGGAGCAATGACCCGAATGATAATTCTTCACTTAGTAATAATTATATCTCCTCAATACTTGAAGACATATATGGAAACCTCTGGATAAGTACATACAATGGGCTAAATAAATTTAATCCAAATTCATCATCTAAAATATTTACACGTTACTTTCATCTTCCCCTGAATCAAAATAGTATCAGCAATAGCCTTGTCTGGTATTTAACACAGTCTGAGTCAGACGCAAATATAATCTGGATTGGAACAGCAAACGGATTGACGAAATTTCAAGTTGACAAAGAAATTTTTTCTCAAATTCAAATTCCGAATCCGGATCGTTTGCAATTTGGAAACGCCGTCGCAAGTGTAATTGAAGAAAAAACAAGGGATGAAGAAAATATTTTATGGATTGATTCTTACGCTGGACTGATAAGGTTGAGTACAAAAAATGGAATCGCAAACAGGTTTATTAATAATAAGTATGATCCAAACAGTATTATCAGCAATCAGATCCACCATATGTTCAGAGACCGTTCAAATGTGGTTTGGGTAGCTACCAATAAAGGTTTGAGTTATTATTCACTAAAGAGTGCAAAATTCAACTATTTGTTTTCTGATAATTTCGATCTGTCCAATCCTGAAATAATTCGTAAAAAAAATATTAAAGCAATCACCATAACTCCTGATAAAAGAATCTGGTTTGGTACAGAAGAAGGGTTGTTCTATTCAGAAAAATCGACCGGTAACCTAGAATTAAAAAAACTAAATAATTCAGAAAAGTTAAATGTTTGGTCATTGGCTTCTGGTTCTGATGAATTATGGATTGGAACATATGGTTCAGGGCTATTTCATCTTGATCTAAAGACAAATTCTCTGAAAGCTATTCCTAACTTTGAAAAAAGGAGCAGCTCTCAGGCAGTAAAATATGTCAAATCACTTTGTGTTGATAATAAAAAATTATGGATAGGTTATTGGGGAATGGGACTTGCCAGATTTGATCCTTCAAAAGGAAATTATGAGAGCTGGTTGCACAAAAAGGGCGATACAAGTAGTCTGAGCTTCGATGATGTGTGGGTAATTATTCAGGATAAAAAAAGACGGGTGTGGATTGGTACTGATGGCGGTGGATTAAATTTATTTGATGAAACTAATGCTGGTAGATTTTTTTCATGGACCATTGGTGAGAATGTAAATGGAAATTTAAGCAGCAGAGGTATTTACTCTATTTATGAGGCATCAGTGAAAAATAAATCAGAGGATGAAACGGTTTTATGGATTGGAACGAATAATGGATTGAATAAATTCGTCATAAAGAATTCGGGAAATAAGAGTGAATTCACCTCGCCACCAGAGACTAAGGTATCATATTTTACAACCGAAGATGGTCTTGCTGATAATTCAGTTAAATCTGTAATTGAAGATGAAAATGGTAATCTTTGGCTGGGAACTGGTTCGGGAATTTCTTTTTTTGATACCGAAAAAAATCAATTTACAAACTTTACTAAATCTGATGGTATTATAGGGAACGATTTTAATTTTGCGTCTTCTTATAAAAATGATGCAGGAATAGTTTTTCTGGGCAGCACAGAGGGCCTTAATTATTTTTATCCTGCCGATATTAAACTCTCTACTTATATGCCTCCGTTACTAATTACTGATTTTCAAATTTTTAATCGGTCAATTAAAGTTGGTAACAACTCACCATTAAAATCCAGCTTATATCAAACTGAAGAAATAATTTTATCTTACACTCAAAATGTTTTTTCGTTTCAATTTGCTGCTCTTGATTACACATCTCCGCAGAAGATCCATTATGCTTACAAAATGGAAGGCTTCGATAATGATTGGGTGAACAGCGGATCAAGAAGGTTTGTTACTTATACAAATTTAAACCCCGGTAATTATGTATTTAAAGTCAAATCAACTAACAGTGATGGTGTCTGGAATGAAAATGTTAAAGAACTTAAAGTAACCATAACTCCACCCTGGTGGCAGACTCTATGGGCAATTGGTTTTTATGCTTTAATATTTATGCTTGGTGTTTGGGGCATCTTTAAATTCCAGACTTACCGTTCACGATTACAGAACGAACTTAAAATGCAGGAATTTGAATCACATCATCTTCGTGAAGTTGAAAATATGAAATCAAGATTCTTTGCAAATCTTTCACATGAATTCCGTACACCATTAACTTTAATAAAAGGACCTCTTG
Organism: uncultured Ignavibacteriaceae bacterium; assembly: GCA_963699475.1. Taxonomy (GTDB): domain Bacteria; phylum Bacteroidota; class Ignavibacteria; order Ignavibacteriales; family Ignavibacteriaceae; genus IGN2. Next base: position 22,456 of record CAVOUA010000007.1, read on the forward strand.
AACAATTAATTAGTGGAAGAATAAAGGATAATCTGAATGATTATTATAAAATGCTTCTTAGAAATACTAAAAAACTTCAAACACTTATTGATCAACTACTTGAACTTTCGCAGCTCGAAGCAGAAACAATTCCGCTAAATAAGCAAAAATACGATTTGGTAAGTTTACTGAGAGGGTTCACTTACAACTTTATGCCTTTGGCAGAAGAAAAGCTAATTACACTTGGTTTCAATTCTACAGTAGAAATTATGTCTGCGATGATAGATAGAGACAAACTGGAGAAAATTATAAACAATCTGCTGAGTAACGCATTCAAGTTTACTCCCTCGGGAGGAAAAATATCAGTTAAAGTCAGACTGGAAAATTCTCTATCTCGAAATTTTGCTTTTGTAGAAATAACTGATTCAGGTGTCGGAATAGCCGAGGAGTATCAGTCAAAAATATTTGATCGCTTTTATCAGGTTGATGGAAATTCAAAAAAAAGCGAGACTGGTTCAGGTATTGGTCTTGCTTTAGTTAAAGAATTAGTCTCACTTCATAACTGGGACATTACTGTTAAAAGTAAAGAAGGAGAGGGGACATCGTTTATTTTAAAAATTCCTGTGGAAAAAATTGATGAAGTCGAGACTCAAAAAGAAGAAGCATTGATTGAAAAATCCTTTGATAAAAAGAAAGAAGAAAAATCTTCTTTAGCGGAATATGAAGATGAATCGGAGGTCACAATTAAAAAGGAAAAAAAGCCTGCTATCCTATTTGTTGAAGATTCACCGGATGTACGAAGTTATGTTTATGATTTATTGAAAGATGATTATAAAGTACTGCTTGCAGAAAATGGCAAAGAAGGAATTGAACTTGCTTTAAAAAATATACCCGATCTTATAATTAGTGATCTGATGATGCCCGGAATGGATGGTATTGAATTCTGTAAAAAAATAAAAAATGATTGGCAGACAAGTCATATCCCATTTATTCTTTTAACTGCCAAAGTTACCGGAGAAAGTAAAATTGAAGGACTGGAAACCGGCGCAGATGATTATTTAACAAAACCATTCAATTATGATGAGCTTGCAGCACGTATAAAAAATCTTATTGAACAAAGAAAAAAGCTTCGGGAAAAATTCAGTAAAGAGATAAATGTTAATGCAGAATCTGTTGCCAGTAATGTAGTGGATAAAGAATTCGTTCAAAAAATTATGGACATAATTGAGAAAAATTTAGGTAATGAAAATTTTAACAGTGAAACTCTGGCAGAATTATTATTTGTAAGCAGAAGCCAGCTAAACAGAAAACTTCAAGGCGTTACGGGGCAAGGGCCGGGTGAATTTATCAGAGGTTATAAATTAAAACGAGCTGCTCAAATGATTTTGGAAAACCGATTGAGCATTACTCAAATCGCTTACGAAGTTGGATTTGGAAGTCCGGCACAATTTACCCGCTCATTCAAAAAATATTTTAATTGCCTTCCATCGGAATTCAGTAATAACCTCCCCAATCACTAAAAATTAAAATATTAATCTCTCCGATATTTAACTCTTAATAGTAGGCAAATTTTATTTTTCTACTTTGCTACAAAAAAGCAATGAATTGAACTAAAAAAGCAATTTCCTGCTTGTTCCATCAGTTACATTTCAAACCAGAAAATAGATTAAAAAACTCTTATTCCGTCAACAAACTAAAAGTATAGTGAAAAATATTCTAAAAAGTCGCTCGTCCTTTATGTCGAAATCTGATAGAAAAGCTATAAGAGAAGGTGATGGGATCTCAAAGATACAGAAGCAAGAAAAATTGCTAACAGCCGGGGTGTATGCTTTGATAATTTTAATAACGATTGCGCTGATGTTAATTCTTTTTACCCTTTTTAGCAACAGTTAAATCAATTACAAAATATTTAAAGGTGATTAAAATGAAAATTTATACCACCTCCTTCGGGATGTATATTCTTTTTATTCTAATAACATTTCTATTATCTAGTAAAGAAACTATTGCTCAACAAGCAGGATGGATTGAACAAAATTTGCCCCAATCGATGACAGGAAGTTATCTCGCCGATAGAGGCGATGATGTGTTAATATTTACTAAATCCAATTCCGATATAGTTTACTTTTTCGATACAAGAATTAATGTTTGGACAGAAGCGGATATCGGTTCACAGCAAAATTTTCAAAAAGTGCTTGGGGCTGGTAATACAGTTTTTGCCTACAGTAACGAATATATCTTAGGATATAGTTCAATTCTTTCGCAATGGGACACTGTAAAATATCAAGGGAATGTAGTAGATCCCAACGGAGTTTCAATTCATAAGGGATACGGGTGTGGTGAGATGCTCGCTTACTTCATTACCGACGCAAACATTTTTTACGTCTTCGATTCTGAACTGGCTGAATGGCAAATATACAATTACGGAATTGTCACCAACGCTGGAACTTATCATAAATTTTGGGCAGCAGATAATTATGCCGGTGCAATATTAGGCAGGAATGGTAATGACTTATGCTAAAAATATTGCTTACAGTTTAATCACACATTCGTTTGCTGAATTAGATCAGGGTGGATGGTATCACTACCCGGATGATCTTATGAATGGCGGATATGTAGCTTTTTATAGTAACGGAGTTAATGAACATAGATATATTGGTTATTCGGCAATTACAAATCAGTTTACATCAGTTACATTTCCGTCTAGTTTTGATGTTTTGAATTTTTGTTCTTCCATTAGCCCCAGAAGTTTTGATCTTGAAGATATATATGTTTATACCTGTGGTTATGCAACAGGCGATCAATTAAACAGGGAATACCATGTAAAGAGTTACTCGACCAAAACTGGTAATTGGTATTCCCTCTTTTTCAATTGTGACCCTGTTGATTGCTCGTGCCCCGCTGACTGGAGGAGAGGGGGCAGTTTTTCGATAGGACAGTATTATTGCGGAACCGACTATTCTGTAGGGATCTGGAAGTTTTATGGTACAACCGGAACACATATCGGAGAGATACCTGGACTTTTTGCAACCCCCAGCAACGTTGCCTTCATTTGTGGTGGAACAGTTGCTGTTGGCATTGGAAACCATAATTTATGGTTTCATAACTTTGAAACTGCTCAAACGCAGAACAAATATTTCCCGCCAAACAATGATGTTCATTTCGCAGGCGCCACTGCCTCAGAAAACTATTGCTTAATTTTTAGGATTAATACAACTTCTGATACAATGCAAGCATTCTTCTTTAATGGAAACACCAATAATCTGCAATCAATTGAAACTTTTAGTGGTAATGCTAACCCAGTTGCAACTTCAAAAGTTTGTGGGACTTTTATCGGGGGTCCAAATAATGAAGTAATATTTTATTCTGAAGAAAAAGATTCTGTTGTTATATACTCTTCTTCAGAACAGTATGGGACATTAAACGCAAAAAATGATTTAATGGTTCTTAGCTGGTCAACATCAGTTCTTTTTGATGCAAGTACTTGCCAGATCTATGAAAAGAATTTCCAAATTAATACAAGTGGCATTGGTAATAATATAATATTTGCTACAAGCGGCACGATGGAATTAACAGCCTATAGCGGGTTAACAAAAAATTGGACGACGAAACAAACTGACCAACAGATAAACGGTTATCAAGTTGGAGATGAAGTTGCTATTGGCTACAGTGTAGGAGCCACAAAGTATTGGGGATACTCGGCATACGATGATGCATATTATGAATTGGTTCCTGAAGGTACTTTTGTAAGTCCTTCTTCATTGGCTGGTGGAAAAACTGCAATAGTAATTAGGTCAAATAAAATTTACGCTTTTACACCAGGAGACGTAAGCCCAGTTCGAGAGGATGTGAATACTACTGTAAATAATTATTCACTATATCAAAACTATCCAAACCCATTTAATCCTTCTACCAAAATAAAGTTTGCAATAAGCAGTAGACAATTCGTTACTATAAAAGTCTATGACATTCTTGGAAATGAAGTGGCAACGTTAGTTAACGAAGAAAAACCTGCGGGAAATTATGAGGTTGAATTCGAAGGTGGTGAATTATCCAGTGGAATATATTTCTATCAGATTAAATCAGGTTCATTTGTTCAAACTAAGAAAATGATTCTAATAAAATAAAATTTAAGGTGCTTTGATTGCATCTTTTACAAATAAAGAAATTTGGAGGTGTATGATGAATATTACGATTTACATTGCGAGAAGTCTGTTTGTTTTATTCTTAGGTATAATTTTCTCCATTAATCTATTGTCTCAAGTAACGCCCTGGGTAGAACAGACTTATGAAGGGAATGATCTTATTGATGTTAAGTGCGGTTCTGATGTTCTTATTGCCGCTGATCTTCCTTTCGTAGATAAGTTTTACATTTTTGATAACTACAGCGGAAATTGGCAAATAGTTGATTTACCGCAGACTCTAAAAACTTTGGCAGTTGGAGATGTTGTAATAGCATTTTCGGATTCTTTATTGTATGGTTTCAACGCTAGACTTCAGGTATCTGATATGATTGAAATAGATGGAAATATTCTTGAATTAACAGGTGGTTCCCCTGATGTGAGTTATGCCTGCAGTAAAAACCTGGCTATGCTTGTTACCGATGAGTATTTATATGTATTTGATGGTGAGGTTGGCAACTGGCAATCTTATAACTATAACTTTCCTTCCGATTATAATTACGGTCGCTTTTGGGCAAAGGAAGATTTTGTTGCTGCAGTATTATTTAAAACAGGGAGTCATTATCCAACTAATGTAGTTTACAGTAATCATACAAAAACATTCAATGAAATCGAGAATGGCTCTCCAGGAAGTGTTAATATGGATTATGGTTTCGCTAGTGCTTACTGGTATACTGGTTTACCTACGACTAGATTTGTTGGTTATTCTGCTTTTAATAATCACTTCCAAACGATGGAAACCAGTCCGTTCAGTGTGAGCGGTGGTTCGAGTTCTCACGAAAATTCAGAGAAGAACACTGTATGCACAATATATAATTTGACGGCAAATGGAAATCAGAGATCATTGATCGTTTATGGTTATGATACAAGAAGAGGACAATGGGATATTGATAATTATGATTATATAAGAACCGGTTCGAGCGGATTTGGCTCATTCACAATAGGTGGTCAAATAAGTGCGGTTTGTATTCAACCAGAAGTCTCCGAACCGGCAATAGCCGCAATTTATAATGGAATAAATGGTTCAATATCATTTGTTGCCACATATGTTGATCCTACACAGTGGGCAGGAGGTGTTTACGGTTTATGCGGAGGAACTACTTTTATTATTGCAGATGACGACAGTGCTTGGGGACACGATGTAAATAATGGTACTCATTCATATATAAATTATCCTCTCAAACCAGAATTTGTTGAAATTTTTGCAGGTGAAAATTTTGCAACATTTTCTCATTATCATGATAATGATACTAGTATGATGGTACATTTTTATAATGGAGCATTTAATAGTTGGACAACCACGTACACTGGTAAAAAAACGGGGACTGTTTATTCTAACTCAGGTGGAAAATATTTGTTTATGCTTGAATCAGAAGCACCGGACAGAGAAACAATTTTTTATTCTTCAATAACAAATACTTATCATAAGGTGAGTTTTCCCGACGGGGTAACAGGGACAGGAAGAACATCTGATTACCTGGCTTGTTTAAATAAATCCAACGGCTCATATTTTTTTGATGCAAATGATGGAAGTATTACATCATTAAGTTACCCGATGCAAATAGAGGGTCTTTCAAATTCGGCTGCAGTTACTTATGATGAGAATACGAATACGGCTTATGGTTATGACGCTTCAACAAAAACCTGGACTCAAATCTCTATAACTGGTGACTTAAGTCTTCCACCTCGAATAGTTGAATTCATTGGAATTGTTCCGGTAGACAGCAGAAAAGGATATTACGCTTACAGTGCTAAGCATAATTACTGGGGCTATTTATACAGTAATGATTATAAATCAGAATTTATTGGGGAAAACATAGCCTGTGTAAGAAATCATACAAATAAAACTCTATATGCATTTTATCCTGATGCTGTTATTGGAATAAATGAGGAAACTGCTGACTTTGATCCCAAAAGTTTTCAGTTAAATCAGAATTACCCCAATCCCTTCAATCCCAGTACAACTATCAGATTTGAGTTACCAATTAGTGGATTAGTCACACTAAAAATATATGATGTTTTGGGAAATGAAATTGTAACTCTAATTAATGAAGAAAAATCTGCTGGTGATTATGAAGTTGATTTCAATACATTAACCATCAACCATCATCCGATCTTCGGAGTATATTTCTATCGATTAAAAGCTGGGAGATTTATTCAAACTAAAAAGATGGTTCTATTACGATAGTTAATTAGAGGAAAAGCTGATAACAATGAAACAATATTTCTTTTCAATTTTATTCTTTAAGGAGGCTACTATGAAAACAATTATACGTTTAGGCAAACTTCTACTTTTAGCTTCACTTCTACAAACTACATTAAAAGCACAAATTCCTAATCCTGGATTTGAGAATTGGAGTAATGGTGAACCAGATGGATGGTTTACAACTAATTTGCCGCCCTTAAGTGTTAATGTTACTCAAACAAGTAACAGTCATTCTGGAAATTGGGCTGTAAAAGGTGAAGTGATAGATTTTATGTTTCCGCTCCCACCATTTCTTTGTACCGGTTCCCTAGCATCTCCGGGATTTCCAATTAATCAGAAAATTAACAGGATAAGTGGCTACTATCAGTTTTCTCCTGTGGCAGATGACCATTTTCTTGTTACTGCCGAGATGGGTATAACAACACCAAGTGATACAACAATTATAGGCAGTGGTGCAATAGCCATTGGAGATGCAGTTTCTGTATACACACTTTTTTCAGTTGATATTAATTATTTTCTACCTGGTGAACCTAATTGGGCAAATATAACGATCTCAATTAAGGATACCTCATGCGTTACACCCGGTCATATTGGTAGCACAATGCTTGTAGATGATTTAGATATTATTGTTGGCGTTGATGATTCAGATGAAAACTTGATGGTTGAAGAGTATATGCTTGGACAAAACTACCCCAATCCGTTTAACCCAGTAACAAAAATTAAATACCAAATAGCAGAAATAAGTTTTGTTACACTTAAAAATATATGATGTACTAGGAAATGAAGTTGTTACTCTGGTTAATGAAGAGTTAGCAGCAGGTAAGCACGAAGTTGAGTTTAACAGTCATTCCAGCGAAGTCCGGAATCTGAGTAGCGGAGTATATTTCTATCAGCTGCAAGCAGGAAAGTTTTTAGAGACCAAAAAAATGTTATTAATAAAATAGAAGCGTTATAAAATGAAGCTTTTAATATTTCATTTGATGAGCATTGCAACTTTTACTATTTATTCTTCAAGTAGCAACGTCTTGCCAAAAACAAGATTATTCTACTAGTATAAATCCACTTCTTGATAAATATGTAGCTGTGTGGAACAATGGAAATCTGGATGAACTGGATGCAATAACGAGTGAGAATTTCGAGTTAAGAATGACTCCGGATTTTGAACCAAGAACCGGGCGCAATTTGCTAAAGGATGAAATAACAAATACAAGAAAAGGATTCCCCGACTTTAATATAAAGGAAGATAAGAGACTTTTTGTGGGTGACTCGGCGGTTGTGATTCATTGGACATTAACAGGAACCAATACAGGAAAAAGCACTATGCCGCCAACAGGAAATAAAGTAAATGTACCGGGTTTTAGTGTGATATTCTTTGCAGACAATTTGATAACAGGTGAATGGATAGCTTTTAGTGATTTGATGTGGGTATCTCAGCTTGGATTTACATTAACACCACCTGAATTCACTGAAAAGTAAAGCGTTATAAATAAGGAAATTCTTCAAGTGCAAATAGGAAGTTTTTAAACACTAAAAATGTTAGTCTCAAATAATCAAAAGGAGAATTCATGAAAATATTATTCAAAATCTTGTTTTTCTTTTTTTAATGCAGGGAATAATAATTCCTCAATGGTTAACGCAGAACTGATCAACGGAGAAAAATGATCTGGGGAAATCATCAGAACCATACCCGTATTCAAATGAATCTGGCAGTATTGGTATTAGAGCTGGAATTGGTACCGATATTAATTTGGGTTTGGCTTACGGAGGCGGAATAAATTATTTATTGAATCTTAATCAAAATGCTGTTGAGATTGGGTTAGTAGTTTTTGGTGGGAGTTCTGAAGAGACAACTGAAGACTATAATACATATACTGAAACAACAGACGTTTTAGTTTATGGTGTTTTAGCAAACTATTTATTTGGTTATGAACTTAAAAAATCATGTTTCTTCGGACTGGTTGGTTTTGGATTTAGTGCAATCAGTGTTGAGTGGGAAGAATCAAGTCCGGATGATGAAAGTCTCGGTACTCCTCTCCCAGGAGGGGGAAGCAAACAATCCGAAGATGCCACTGCAGCAGGCTCTGTCCTGAATCTTGGTTTTGGTATTGGTATTCGACGGAGGCTTTGATATAAGAGCTGAAGCTCCAATCATTTTTATTTTCGATGCACCGGGGGATGCTTCTTCAATTGTGCCAACATTTTTGGCAACACTTGGTTATCACTTTTAAATTATTAATTAAAAGGAAAAAAAATGAAAACCATCACATTGTTTATTACGTTTTTAATTTTCTGTTCTTCTTCTTTTTCTCAGGAGGATGCAAAGGGCAGTAAAGACCATCCTTTATTTAACCGTATGCCTGGTTACAGGATAATGGGATATGAGGATAAAGACTTTAATGTCTTTGATAAATTCCTGGATGAAAACGGGAAGAAAATGAGCGTAGAAGGTCACTATTATTATTTCAACTATGGTCTTAATAAAGGGGAAAAGATGGCTTCAGGCCCTCAAGTACTTAGAAATTATATGAATGCTAGTAAAAAAAGCTGGTGGCATTGTAGTATATGAAGAAGGTTGTTGTCATGTTTACCTGAAACTTGAAAAAAATAATCGAATCACCTGGGTTCGAGTAAAAGCTTACACAGATGCCGGCAGTTACCAGGTATGGATTGTTGAAGAAGCAGAAATGGAGCAGGATATTGTCGTTGATGCAAAATCAATGATGAGTGATATAAATGCGCAGGGTCGTGTAGCACTTTATGGAATTTATTTTGATTTTGATAAATCTGAAGTCAAACCCGAATCTGATCCTACATCTAAAAGAAATTTCAAAACTGCTTTCCGAAAATCCAAAACTGAAGCTTTATGTTGTTGGACATACAGATAATGTTGGAGACTTCAGTTACAATATGAAGTTGTCTCAATCACGAGCTGATGCTGTTGTGAAAACTCTTGTTTCAAAATACAATGTCGATAAAAACAGGCTAACACCAGCAGGAGTAGGTCCTCTTTGTCCAGTTACATCAAATGAAACTGAAGAAGGAAAAGCCAAAAACAGAAGAGTTGAACTAATTAAAAAATAGTACAAGGCCATATGGTATTACATTACAAATTTCAAAATCAAAATTCATCAAATGGAGGATTTATGTATTTCAGATTCACAGGTAATATGCTCTTATTAATAATTGCATTATTTCTTTTCTCAACTAATCAATATGCCCAGGAAATACCTGAGCACCCTATAATAAAACCATATCCAAATTCAGTGCTAGCAAAAAATATGTCTAAGTACAATAAGTTCGATCAATTTGAGTTTTTCATGCAGAATAAAAAAACGAAGCAAAGGGAGAAGATTAATGTTAAAGGTCAATACTGGAAACTATTATATGAAGTACGTAAACCGAATGGTGAAAGAGTACAGGATATTTCTACTGTTGAGTTTCTTGAAAACTATAAAAATGCTGCACTTGAGAAAGGCGGAGAGGTATTATGGGAAGACCGTGGAGTTTTAGATATTAGGATACCACGTGACGACGGCGGAAACACCTATTGTCAAATCATGCCATCTGCTAACCTGGGGCAAATTTATTTGGACATAATTGACGAAAAAGGATTTAAACAATCATTAACATTTGGTGTAGATGAATTAAAATCTGCTCTTGATAAAGATGGCAAAGTAATTTTGTACGGAATATTATTTGATCTTGATAAGGCAAGCTTAAAACAGGAATCAGAGAAACAATTGCATAATATAGTATCATTACTGCTAAAGTATCCAAGCTTAAAGTTAGAGGTGCAAGGACATACTGATAACCAGGGTAAGCCTGATTATAATGTGAAGCTATCTCAAAACAGAGCCGAGACTGTTTCAAGTTACCTGCAGCTTTTTGGAATAGATGAAAAGAGACTTGTTACCAAAGGGTACGGAGAGTCTAATCCTATTGCTTCAAATGATACTGAAGAAGGAAGAGCTCAAAACCGAAGAGTTGAACTAATTAAAAAATAACTTTAAAGAAAGGACAAACAATTATGAATAATCAAAAAATCTCAAGTTTGCTTAGTGTGGTTATCATATTGCTATTATCAAACGTAATTGCTTATGGACAATTTACTGCAAAGATGCATTATACAATGTCGGGCAAGAGCGGTGAATTTCAAATTATATTCTGATGGAAGCAACTACAGATATGAATTTAATGAGGATGGACAAGACGGTATAGTTATTGTACCAAATGACGCCAAGCAAATATTTATACTTATGCCTCAACAAAAGATGGCTATAAAAACCAATTCAACAAGCCAAATGAGTATGGGCAGAGATCCTTTGAAACAATATGAATACTGGCTGAATGAGGGTGCCACTGAAGAAATTGTTGGAAATGACAAAATAAATGGAATTGATTGTATTAAAAAAGAACTGCACAACATTAAAAAGGATGAGTATGGCGAAGTCAACCAGCATTTGTTTACTATTTGGTATTCCGAGAAATATAAATTTCCCATAAAGATGGAAAACTACATTGACGGTTCGAATTCATCCGGTATGGAATTAACAGACATTGAGGCATGGACACCAAATGTTGATAGCTTTAAAGTGCCTGATGGATATAAGATGATGGAAATGTAAAAGGTTGTAGTGGTTATAGAAATAAACTGTTTTTATTGTTTAACAAAACAGAAGTTAATTAAAACAAGGAATAAATAATCATAAAGGAGCGCATCATGAAAAAAAGTAAAAATTATTTCAAGTTTTTCATATCATTTTTGTTTGCACTTTTAATAGTCAGTCAAATTCAGGCACAGGAAGTTTCACTAAAACCTTACGGAATTGAATCTGGAATAATTGAGTACAAGTATTCCGGTTCTCAGGTTGGCACTGGCATCCTTTACTTTGATGAATACGGATATAGAAGTGCAATGAAAATGGATACAAAAATGAATGACCAGCCACAGAAAGGTTGGGTAGTTTCATTTAAAGAATATCAATACATTTTCGATCCTGCAAAACCTGATGAAGGATTAAAAATGAAAAATCCTATCATCGAGTCTTTGCTAAAAATGGATAAACCGGATTTTGATAAAGTAGCAGAAGATCTCTATTCAAAAATGGGAATGAAAAGAGCAGGCACGGAGAAATTTATGGATAGAGACTGTATAGCATTTAAAGGAGATAATGGAAAAATATTAACCTGGAATGGTATTCTTATGTTAATGGATATGACTTACAGCGGGATAAAAACAAAACAGGAAGTCACTTCGATAAAAATTAATGTGCCTGTTGATGCAAAATATTTTGAAATTCCAAAGAACATTAAATTTTCAGAGATGCCCGGTTTTGGAATGTAAAAAAATAAGATATATAAAACATTGTTAATTAAAATCCTTGTAATCGTAGTTAATCAGAACACAAAAAAGTAAAAATAAAATATCAAAAGGAGTAATAAAATGGTTGCAAATAAAATAATCCTCTGTTTACTAACAATTTCACTGCTGTTATTAATCTCTTGTTCAAAGGATGAACCAACCGCTACATCTCCATCTCCAACTGGTGGTGAGATAACAGTAGTAAGTCCAAATGGTGGGGAAAGCTGGCTGGCAGGTACATCGAATACAATATCTTGGACAAGTAATATAAGCGATGATGTGAAGATAGAACTGTATAAAGGAGGGAGTATTTTCTATGTGATTTCGAACTCAACATCAAATGTGGGAAATTATTTATGGACAATACCAGATACACTTCATCCTGCAATTGATTACAAGATAAGGATCACAAGTGTTCTGGACAGCAGCATATCTGATTATTCGGATTCTGGCTTCGTGGCGCTAGGTCTGGTGCTTTCCAATGATTATACGGGTTTTTTGCAATTAAGATTTACAAATACATATCCGGCATTTGATGAGACTGCTCAAGTTGATGTTGACATAAACAAATACGGCGAGGTAATTTTTGGAACCGGAACTTTATCTTACAGCGGAGATGACAACAATGGGCAATCAAGAATAGTTAGAAATGGAACAATTCAACTTAACCCTACAGGGTATTACTTTGATAATGGTGGCGCTGACTTTATAGGTGTTGATGAAAACGCCACGATTAATGAGAATATGATTGTCTATTACTGGGATGGAATACAATGGGTAGAAGCTGTAAATGAGAATATTACTGATACCTGGCATGGAGGTTATGCATTTTCAATAGATGATGCAGTAATAAATGGCTCCATAATTCAAGTTGTAACCGCGCAAGGTAGTGTTACCTGGGGATTGTATCTAGTTGTGATTCCTTGAGAGTATTATGAGAATTTGATAAAAATCGCAATAGCTTCTAAAAATAAATTGCATTTTGTAGCGATACAATTGTTAGGGTTACTTATAATATTTTGAATAGTTTTCATTTTAGATTTTTATAAGTTAAGTTAAATAAGTAAAATTCTTCGTTTAATGCACAGTTAAAAAATAACTTGTGGAAAATTTAGACTTTTTATTCAACTGTTTACTCACACTTGCTATTGTTTTTTTAGTGCTCTCTCTATTATCCCTTTCTATGCGACTTTTAATTGCTGTATTTCCTGAGAAATCTTCCAGTGATGATGCAGCTGTTGTTGCTGCACTAACAACTCATTTAAGTAAAGTTTATCCTCATACACAAATAACAAAGATGGAGGAACAAAAATGATTTTTACTGAAAAGCCTAAAAAGATTAGAGTAATGTTCACGCCTTTCAGAGACGGGTTACAAAGTTCCTTTGGTGGTAAGGTAAGATTAAATGATTATCTGCCTGCAATGAAAGCATCTGCTGAAGCAGGTATTAGACATTTTGAATTCGGTGGGGGAGCGCGATTCCAGGCACCACTTTTTTATCTTGGCGAAAATCCGTTCGACACAATGCAGGCCATGAGAGATGCTCTTGGTCCTGATGTTGATCTTCAGATTTTAACGAGATCCGTATCGGGAGTTACTCTTACTACTCAGTCAATTGAAGGATTAAATCTTCAAGCTAAGTTAATGAAGAAACACGGAACTACGTGGGATAGAAATTTTGATTACATGAACGATGTTGAAAATCTTATTAAAACAGGAAAGCCTATAATTGATGCGGGAATGCATCATCAGGTTGCAATTGCGTTAATGGGATTGCCTTTTAAATCTGATAAAGTCCACACTGCAGAATTCTATATCAATATAGGAAAGAAGTTGCTTGAGAGCGGAATGCGGATTGACAGCATTGTTCTTAAAGATGCAAGTGGTACAACAGATCCTAAAACTATTTATGATACTGTTATTGGTTTGAAAGAAAATAATGCCACCTGAAATGCCATTGTGGCTTCATACACATGATACGGCTAGTACTGCTGTAAGCTGCTATATGGCAGGTATTGAAGCAGGAGTTGATGGTGTTGATCTGTCTATCAGACCTATGGCAAGTGGAACTGTTCAACCTGATGTTCGTTCACTAGCACACGGATTAAAAGGAACAGGCTATTCACTGGATATTGATGTTTCAAAAATGAGTGAGTTGGAACATTTAGTAAGTGAAGGATTAAAGGATTACGATTTTAATCCAACAACAACTACTGCTGATGCAAGAGTGCTCGGTTTTCCAATGCCAGGAGGTGCAATTGGTCCTAATGTTCACATGATGGTAAAAGCAGGAATCCTTCACAAGTACAGTGATGTATTAGCAGAGTTTCCAGTTGTTGTAGAAGCTGGTGGTGCGTGGACAAGCGTAACACCTGGCAGTCAGCAATACTGGTTGCAGGCATTCAATAATGTTATGTATGGAAGATGGGAAAAAATTGATCCCGGTTACGGTAAAGCCGTGCTTGGCTATTTTGGAAAAACACCACTTCCTCCGAATGCTGAAGTTGTAAAGAAAGCTTCTGAGCAATTGAATCTTCCAGTGTTTAATGGTGATCCGCTTGAAGCTGCACCAAAGAATATAGAACCGGCAAAAAAAGCTTTGGAAGAAAGAAACCTTCCTATAAATGATGAAAATATTTTTCTTGTTCTTGCTTCAATGGTGCCTGGCAAAAAAATGGAACTGAATGAGGGAATAAGACTCCTAACAGGGCAAGGAAAGATTGATATTCCGTTAAAGAAAAAAGAAGAACCGAAGAAAGAGGAAAAACCAAAAGAAGTTATTAGAGAATCGTTTGTATCGGGTCCGGTTAAATCAAAATGTGTAGTAGAAGAAAATGGAAGAATCAGAACATTCATCGTAACTTCTGAACCGATTTTACAATCAGCGGGTGTAAAAACTGCGGGAAGTTTGACAACCTACAGCTGTAATGGAATCAAGCAATGGACAGCAAATATTTCATCCTTTTGCGGGCTCCGTCGAAGTTGTTGATATTCTTGTAAAGCTGGGAGACAAGGTTGAAGAAGGGCAGATAGTAGCACAAGTAGAAGCAATGAAAGCAAAACATAATATTAAATCAAGTATCAAAGGAACCGTTTCTAAAGTAAATGTAAAAATTGGTGATGAGATTGATTCGTCTACTCCTATTCTGATAATCAATTAATTATCGTCTAAAATGGAAAATCTAACCAAGCTATTACTTGATTCAGGGTTTGCCAACCTCAGCTTTGGAAACTGGATTATGTTTTTTGTTTCCGGAACTCTAGTCTACCTGGCAATAAAAAAGCAATATGAACCTCTTCTCTTAATTCCAATTGGATTCGGAATCGTTCTGGCAAATTTCCCCTTAGCAGAAATGGGCTCTTATGGAAAAGGAATTATAGGAATTATTTATGAAGGTGGAATTAAGACCGAGCTATTACCTCCAATCATTTTTCTTGGTGTTGGTGTACTAACAGATTTCAGACCGTTATTAGGAAGACCAATTACATTTTTATTAGGTGCTGCTGCACAACTGGGAATAATCATTGCAGCTTTGGGCGCAGCCTATTTATTTGGATTTACTTCAAAAGAGGCTGCAACCATTGGTATTATTGGAGGTGCAGATGGACCAACAACTATTTTTCTTGCTAGTCAGCTTGCACCTCATCTATTGGGACCAGTTGCATTAGCGGCATACAGCTATATGTCGCTTGTGCCGATCATTCAACCACCTATTTTAAGATTGCTGACTTCTAAAAAGGAAAGACAAATTGACATGCCGCAGGCAAGACCGGTTTCAAAGACCGCAGTTATTCTCTTTCCGATTTTTACAGGTGCAGTCGCTTCTCTCGCGGTACCCTCAAGTGCCCCGTTGATTGGAATGCTTATGTTTGGAAATCTAATAAGGGAAAGTGGAGTAACTGATAGGTTGAAAAAAACTGCGGGCGGTGCACTCATTGATATTGTGACCATCTTTTTAGGGATCGCTGTTGGTGCAACAATGGATGGGGAAGATTTCTAAGTCCTGAAACATTAATGATCTTTGGTTCGGTGCAATTGCATTCATTTTTTCAACTGCCGGCGGTATTGTGTTTGCAAAATTCCTGAATCTTATTTCTTGGTGAAAATAAAAAGATAAATCCATGTATCGGTGCTGCTGGTGTATCTGCAGTTCCTATGGCTGCAAGAGTTGTTCAGGATTTTGTTTCGGACAGTACAAATGGGAAAGTAAATCCAATTATGGCTGCGATGGGACCTAATGTTGCGGGTGTAATCGGTTCGGCGGTTGCTGCTGGTGTTTTTCTGGCCCTCTTCCGTTAAGCTTAATAATTATCAATTCAGTTTTTGATAGCACTTATATTGAACCTTCTAACTTCATTATCAGGCAGATCACTGAAGTTATAGTGAATATATTTTTCATCTTTTAATTTTTCCAACTCGTACCACTTGTATCTTATCTGCTTGAATCCCAGGATTCTTAAATCGTTTGCCACTGTGTTATGAAATTTCTCTAAGGAACTTCTCCTGGTAAAACTATCGTGAGTAAAAACGACAATTTTATTTCTTTCATCATTAAGTATTGTAATCTTGTAATCTAATCCTGCTAATCTATTGCTAAGATATTCACCAAAATATTTTCTTATCTCAGGCAGTACTCTTAGCTGATGTCTGATTGCCAGCTCTCTAACTTTATTTTGTAAAATCAGCACATCGTTGTCATCATCGCTGATTGCATCATATCTTGGAATAAAATCATTCCAGTAGTTTAAATCAACTAAAGTGTTTTTAGCACTTTCCCAGCTATTTATTTCCTTATCATAATTGTTGACGGTGTTATAAATTTCTTTTAACTCACGGAAATATTCGGATTTTTTAGACGGAGAAAAGCTGGAAACAGTTACTCCGACAACCGTCAAAATTAGAAGGGAGAGAGAGACTGAGACAAAAAATCTATTTCTTTCAAACATATTCAACATAAATTAGAGTCAAAATTAACGTCATTATGTTAATATTTGCTCACCATTTATGCCAAGCCAGGTATTAAACAAATTCAGTAAAACGTAAGATAAATTCTTTTAAGAATTGTAATATTTACAAAAATTAACTGTTTGTAGCTAATCTTGACTTACTTACTTAAAAATAAAAACGGAATTCTGATTTGTCGTCAGACAATTTTGACGTCAAAATTGACTTGATATTAGAGATGATCAAAAATCGAATTTCTTTCACACGCATTCTTGGGTCTTTATTTAATAATTTATTTTACTTTAAGCTCTTCTGAGAAATAGGATTTGACTTCCTCACGCAGATTGTATCTTGAAGCCATAACTTAAATGCATCTGGCAACTTCTTTCATCCTCGCTGCTGAGCCAACAGAAGTGCCGCCGAATTTTAAGACTTTCATTTAACTAAGTTTTTACTCTTTATAAAAATTTGGGAAAAATATAAAGATTAGATGTCAAATAGTTGCTCGCTACCAAACTAAATTCTCATATGCTAATGTGATGTGTGGAGTCGCTTTCAAGAAATATTTCTCTTAAATTTGTGATGAAATTTATTCAAGCCTTGTAAACTTGGAGCAGATATGAAACAGAAGAAAATTATTCCAGCAATCAGAACAGATAATATTACCTATGCAGTAAGAGACATCGTTGTGCTTGCAAATGAAGTTGCAAAGTCGGGGAAGGAAATGTTATATCTTAATATTGGTGATCCGAACCTGTATGACTTTCAACCACCACATCATCTTGTAAAAGCTACTTATGACGCAATGTTAAAAAATTACAATGGATATGCCCCATCATCAGGTATCAAAGAAGCAATTGGTGCGATCGAACGAGAAGCTGAGAGAAAAGGTATCTCAAATGTTCACGATATTTTTGTTACAACCGGTGCAAGCGAAGCAATTGATATTTGCCTGACAGCTCTTGTTAACAATGGTGAAAATGTTTTAACTCCTACTCCCGGTTATCCTCTTTACACAGCGATTGCCAGCAAACTACAGATGATGGAAAACCCATATTATTTAGATGAATCAAATGGATGGTTACCGGATATTGATGACATTAAAAGTAAAATTAATGATAAGACAAAAGCGATAATTCTAATCAATCCCAATAATCCAACAGGTTCACTTTACACAACTGAGAATCTGCAGGCTATAATCGATCTTGCACTCGAACACGATCTTGTAATCTTTGCTGATGAAATTTATGACAAGCTATTGTTCGATGGAAAGAAACACATTTCTATTGCATCAATGAATAAAGATGTTTCGTGTGTAACCTTCGGCGGACTTTCAAAAAATTATATGGTGCCCGGATTCAGAATAGGATGGGGAATTGTCAGTGGCAAAAAAGAAATACTTTCAGATTACATTGAAGCAATAAATAAAATTTTACGAGCCAGACTTTCAGCTAATCATCCTGAGCAGTACGGAATAAAAATTTCTCTTGGAAGGCGATCAATCACATCTGGTTGAAGCAAATGCAAAATTAACTTCACGAAGAAATATGACGGTTGAAATGCTTAATTCAATTGATGGTATTTCGTGCATAAAGCCTGAAGGTGCATTTTATGCTTTCCCGCAGCTACACGGAATTGAATCGGATGCACATTTTGTAGGAGAGTTAATTAAAGAGACAGGCGTAGTTGTTGTGCCGGGCAGTGGTTTTGGACAGGTTCCGGGAACAAATCATTTCAGAGTTGTGTTTCTACCCAATGAACAGATTCTGGAAAAAGCTTACATTTCAATAGGAAACTTTTTAAAGAAATATAAAGAGAAGTATCCAAATAGTGTTGAAGTATAAAATTTGGTAACAGATATTGTTGTATTGTCATATTGTTCTTAAAGCAATTTAGCAATAAAACAATCTAACGATAGATTCATTTCTCATTAGCTCTTTTGTGCTTATATTTGTCTCTAAATTCTATTTTTAATCAGCAAGAATTGTGGAAAATTACTACTTAACAACACTTCCCGGCGGGACGAGAGTAATATCTGAGTTTATACCACACGTTCAATCATTTACACTTGGTTTTTGGTTTAATGTTGGCGCTCGTGATGAATCTTTGCGTAACAATGGTATTTCGCATTTCATTGAGCATATGTTGTTCAAAGGGACAAAGAAACGTTCTGCCAAAATGATTGCTGAAGAAATTGAATCTTATGGCGGTTATCTTAACGCTTTCACTTCAAAAGAACACACCTGTTACTACTCGAAAGGTCTTTCTGAAAATCTTGGCAGAACTTTTAACGTATTATCTGATTTAATTCAAAACCCTCTTTTCAAAGAAAATCATATCAGGAAAGAGGCGGGAGTTGTAATTGACGAGTTGAAAGATATTGACGATAATCCGGAAGAACTTCTTTACGATAAATTTGAAGAAATAATTTTCAGCGGGAACAAACTTAGCTATCCTGTGATTGGTAAAGAAACTAATATTAAGAATTTTAGTTCGGAAGATTTATTTAATTATCATGGATCAAATTATAGTACTGATGGCTTGCTGATCGTTGCTTCCGGAAATGTAAAACACGATGAACTTATCAAGCTTACAGAAAAATATATTTCTCACAGAAAAACTAGATACCGCAAAAGCAGAGATAAATCCAACATAAAAAAAGCTGAAGATGCTTTTATTGAAAAGGATGTTCAGCAAGTTCATACAATAATTGGAAGAGCAACATACGGCTATGATAACAGGAGGAGAATTCCGGTAAGATTTTTATCGGCTTTGCTTGGCGAAGGAAGCAGCTCAAGATTGTTTTTAGCTGTTAGGGAAAAATTAGGAATTACCTATCAAATTAATTCTTTCCTAAATTCTTATTATGACACTTCGGCTTTCGGAGTTTATTTCTCGACTAATCAGAATCAATATGAAAGAGTTATAGATATTATTTTTAAGGAATTTAAGAAGCTAAAAGATATCCCAGTCTCTGAGAGAGAACTTAAAAAGGTAAAAGAGTATTTAAAAGGTGGAATTGTACTCAGCCTTGAAAGCACGACAAACAGGATGATGAGAATTGCAAACTCGATTCTTTATTATGATAAGGTATTCTCGGTTGAGGATTACTTATCAAAGATTGAAAAGATAACTATCGAAGACATTCAGAAAACAGCTAATGAATTATTAAATTATTCAAAACTTATAAAGGTTATTCTTAAATCAGACACAAAATAATTTT
Source organism: uncultured Ignavibacteriaceae bacterium (assembly GCA_963699475.1). GTDB lineage: Bacteria > Bacteroidota > Ignavibacteria > Ignavibacteriales > Ignavibacteriaceae > IGN2. The sequence continues at coordinate 42,349 of CAVOUA010000007.1, forward strand.
GTAAAAAATATTTATGCCGAATATTAATATTGATGGAAAAGCACTAGACTTCAAACAGGGTCAGACAATTATTGAAGCTGCGCGTGATCACGGAATTGAGATACCGCATTTTTGCTGGCATCCAAAACTTTCAGTTTCTGGCAACTGCAGAATCTGTCTCGTTGAAGTTGAAAAAATGCCAAAGCTTGTAATCGCTTGCTCAACTTTAGCCTCGGAAGGGATGGTTGTCCACACTAGATCAGAAAAAGTAATCGCAGCACAGAACGCGGTTATGGAATTTTTATTGATCAATCATCCACTCGATTGTCCTATCTGTGATGAAGCAGGTGAGTGCAAACTTCAGGATTATGCTTATAAATACAGCGTTGGTGAAAGCAGATTTGTTGAAGAAAAAGTTCACAAAGATAAACGTGTTGCTCTTGGTCCAAGAGTAATGTTTGATGGGGAGAGATGTATTTCCTGTTCGCGCTGCATACGGTTCTGTGATGAAATTGCTAAAGACCCCGAACTTACTTTTGTGAAAAGAGGAGACAGAGTTACTATTGTAACTTACCCCGGCGAAGAATTAGATAATCCATACTCAATGAATGTTATAGATATTTGCCCGGTTGGTGCATTGACGAGCAAAGATTTCAGATTCAAAGCTCGAGTTTGGGATATGTCTTCCACCAATTCAATTTGTACTGGTTGTTCCCGTGGATGTAACACCGAAATATGGGTTCGTAACAATGAAATACTTAGATTGACTCCTCGTCACAATGAAGCTGTGAACAGTTACTGGATGTGCGATCACGGAAGAATAAATACATTTAAAAATGTAAATGCAGAAAGTAGGATTAACTCTCCTCAGATCAGGAAAGATGGTCAGTTAATTGAAATAAGTTGGGAAGACGCTATTAATGAAACAGTATCAAAACTAAAACCATTTAATAAAGATCAAATTGCTGTTATTGGTTCACCATTTGGAACTTGTGAAGATAATTATCTGGTCACCAAGTTTGCCAGGACTGTTCTTCAGACAGGTAATCTTGATTTCGTTCGTCACACTGATCCGGGATTTGCTGATGATATTCTTCGAACAGAAGATCTCACGCCGAATTCACTCGGAGCTGAATTGACTGGCATTCAACCATCTAAAACAGGATTGGATGTAAAGGGAATTCTGAATTCAATCAAAGAGAAAAAAATAAAAGCTCTTTATTTAATAGAAGATGATATAGTTGAAGCTTATCCGGAATTTGAAAATGCAATTGCCGGGCTTGAATTATTTATTGTTCATTCTACTAATCAGAATAAAAGTACGGCTCTGGCTGACTTGATTTTCCCTGCTGCGGCATTTGCTGAAAAGAATGGAACATTTGTAAATGCAGATGGAATAGTTCAAAGAATTCGTCCCGCTGTTTCGATAATTGAACACGATCGTGCTCTCGATGGAATGAGCATGAGCAGACTCGATAAATTCGGAACTAAATGGGATCGCTGGGCTTCCGGTAAAAAAATAAATGCACAACCAACGTGGAAAATTTTAACATTAATAGCGAAAGCAATGGGTGGTAAAGTAAAATTTAATATGGCTGAAGAAGTCTTTGCTGAATTGTCAAACTCAATTGATGCATTTAAAGGACTTGACTATGATATGATCGGTGAGCATGGTTCTAAAATAAAATCAGATATTTCAAATAAAATTAAAGTATCATAAAATGAGCATACTTGAAATCGTAATAATTTCACTGATAAAAATAGTTGTAATCGTTAGTGCGATGCTTGTATCCGTAGCATATCTCGTCTACTTTGAACGTAAAGTCAGCGCCTGGGCACAGAACAGAATTGGTCCAAACAGAGTCGGCTGGCATGGAGCTCTTCAACCTTTCGCGGATTTATTTAAGCTAGTATTGAAAGAAGATATCGTTCCGGATAATGCTGATAGAAAGATTCATGCACTTGCTCCAATAATTGCACTTTTAGTAGCACTATCAACCTATGCTGTAATACCATTTGGTCCTGATTTACAGATTGCCGGATATAACATTTCTCTCGTCGTTGCAGATGTGAACATTGGAGTTTTATTTATTCTTGCATTAACATCTCTCGGTGTTTATGCTATAACTCTTGCCGGCTGGTCATCGGGAAGTAAATATTCTTTGCTTGGCGGAATACGCTCTTCTGCACAGATGATTTCTTACGAAGTTTCGATGGGATTTTCTGTTGCGGGAGTGTTATTACTTTCTGAATCATTGAGACCTGTTGCCATAGTTGAATCACAATCAGGCTGGATGTGGAATGCAATCGTTCAGCCAATTGGATTTATAACTTTTCTTGTTTCAGCATTTGCAGAAACAAATCGATTACCATTCGATTTACCCGAAGCTGAACCTGAACTCGTTGGTGGTTTTCACACCGAGTACAGCAGCATGAAGTTTGCAGGATTTTTTCTTGCTGAATATGCTAATATGATAATTGCAAGTGCATTTATTGTTACTCTTTATCTTGGTGGATGGCAAATACCTTATATCCAAGAATTAGGTCTATCACCGGTGCTTGAAACTATTTTATGTTTCGGTGCGTTTTTATTAAAGATGGCTGCCTTACTTTTCTTCTTCTTGTGGGTAAGATGGTCGCTCCCTCGTTTCAGGTATGATCAATTAATGAACCTTGGTTGGAAAGTGATGTTCCCGCTTTCATTAATTAATATAGTCTGGGTGGCGGCTTTAATAATGATATTTGGCTAAAAAAAAATTTATACACTGATTTGATGAATATTTAAAATATTAATTCAAAAGAAATTTGTTCTAGAATATGGAAACCAAAACTAAAAGAAGACGAATAAAAGATCTTAACTTCTGGGAAAAGATTTATCTCCCGGAAATAATTAAAGGGTTATCGCTTACACTTCGTACGATGTTCAAGCCAAAGTTCACTATGGAGTATCCGGAAGTTAAATTTGATCCACCGGGTTCATATCGTGGAAGACCCGTGCTTGTCCAGGAAGAAAACGGGGTTGAAAGATGCGTTGCTTGCGGATTATGTTCGAGGGTTTGTCCTGCTTTAGCTATCGAGGTTCAAGCTGCAGAAACCGATCTGGAAAAAGAAAGATATCCTGAAAAATTTGAAATTAATATGCTGAGATGCATTTTTTGTGGATTTTGTGAGGAAGTTTGTCCCGAAGAGGCAATTGTTATGAGCAAAGATTATGAACTTGCTTTCAACAATCGGGAGGAAGCAATTTATGGTAAAGATAAACTATTAATACCTGTCAAAACTCTTCAGGATCGTTTAGATTTTCTTCGACAATATAAGTAGTTGAACTAATCAAATTAATTGCTTTAATTACAGAAGTATGTTTAAACAAATAAACATAATACTGTGTTTTTTGCTTTTATTCTCATTTGATTGGGTAATCGCACAAGATAACTTCAATGTTTTTTCCCCTGAGTTTATTCCTTCTGATGGTAGCTTTCAAGTTTCAATAATTACTTCCAACAAATTTCCCGAAGCTGACAGACTCGACTTCTACTTCTTACCTGACTTTTCATTATTAATTAACAAAGTAGAATTATGGACCGACAATGTTTCAATACAAATTCAAATGCGTTCTGAGTTCTTGACAGAATATTCAAAACAGTATCAGAAAGTAAGTATTGATTTTTCTGACACAGCTCTTTTTTCAGATGGATCTTTTTTTCAATTGGTGATATTTTTAAAATCTGTGAATACTAATTCAAAAACCTTAAAGTTTTTTGGTGAATTTATTGGCAAAGGAAAAACATTAGAGTATTTAACCAGTTCAGATAGTAATTTAATTTCGAATGTTCCCAACCAGTATAGTCTTTCATTTAACCATCATGAAAAATATTTGACTGCAGATAACGCCGCCTCCTTTGGTCAAGATTCTTATTTAAATTTACCTCTGGTTTATAATTTCGAAAAAATATTAGCAGTTGATTTCTGGATAAAAGTTAAAAATTTTCGTTCAACTTTCTTAGAGATTATAAACTGGGAAACAAACCGGATTGAATATTATTTATCTCTGAACGGAAATCAGATGCTCGTTGTTAACTCTAAAGATAACGACTTGTTCCAGATGAAACCTTTTTTCATTTCACTGAATGTGTGGTATCACTGCAACGTGATTTTAAATAAGCTAAATTCTGAATTGTTATTTTTATGTAACGGCAAAGAATTAGTAAGAATCAAAATTAGAAACTATTTAGAATTCGACAACCTTGTTTTGCATTTTCAAAATGATCTTCCCTCCGGCAAGTTTAATTTAGATCAGCTTCGCCTGGTTAATATCACTGGCTCTCTCAATTCCTTAAGCAGGAACAGGAATTATCCTGATTATTCTGACGATAGCTCAAGTGTCATCCTCCAAATAAATTTTTCTGAAACAGAATTGAATGATCTTCTTAACAAAAAAATAATTTCTTACGAGAGAATTCGCTTAGCAAAATCTGATGCACCACTATTTCCCCGGGCACCTGAGATCAGTGTTAAATTAATGAATAACTTTTATGAAATAGAATGGAAGGGTGGCAGTTACAAAGAAGCTGATCACTATGTTCTGGAAAAAGCTATTGGCAGTGGTGAATTTAGTGAGGTTGGCACTCAGGCAGTAGTTAATGATGAAGATAAAACCTACTCAATGCTCAGTGAAGAATTTGCGCAACCTGAAATAGTTTATTTTAGAATCAAGCAGGTTAATAAGGATGGCTCTGAGGTATATTCGGATGCTGTTAAAGTAGGCCAGGGTATCGTTGAGGATGTAATAGTTGGTCAAAATTATCCAAATCCTTTTAACCCGATCACTTTAATAGATTTTGAACTTCTTCTGGATTCTGATGTAGAGATTAAAATTTTTGATCTGACGGGTAAGGAAGTTGCATTACTTCATTCAGGTTTTTTGGCAAAGGGTGTCTATCAGTTTAAATTTGATGCTAGCGGTTTAACATCAGGGATTTATCTATATCAGATAATTACTCCATTATCTTCTCAAACTAAAAAAATGATTTTAGCAAAATAGTTTGATTGGAAGAATATTTCCTCAATGAAAAAAAAATAAAATCTACTTAATATGCTTTCTAAAATTCTTTCAAGTGCAACTTACGGAATTGATGCTTACCTGGTTGAAGTTGAAACACATGTTGAAAAACAAATTCCTGGTTTTATAATTGTTGGTTTGCCTGACAGCGCTGTTAAGGAGAGCCGTGAAAGAGTTACAGCTGCAATCAAGAATAGCGGTTTTGAATATCCTCTCAAAAAAATAACAGTTAACCTTGCCCCGGCGGATATTAAAAAGGAAGGCAGCTCTTTTGACCTTCCCATTGCAATTGGTCTTCTTTCTGCTACTGGATTAGTTGAATCTGAAAAGTTAGAAGATACTGTCTTCCTCGGTGAACTTTCACTTGATGGTAAACTTCGACCCGTGAAGGGTGCCCTTCCAATTACAGTTGAGGCTAGAAAGAAAGGTATTAAAAGAATTATTTTGCCGCTTGAATCATCTGTTGAAGCTTCTATTGTGGATGCGATTGACGTTTACGGTGTTACAAAATTAGTTGAGGTTGTAGATTTTCTTAATGGAACAAAAGAGCTCGCACCAATTAAGTCAGATAGAAATGAAATATTTTCAAGAGTTAATAAATATCATCTGGATTTTTCAGATGTCAAGGGGCAGGAAAACGTTAAACGCGCACTTGAAGTTGCAGCTGCTGGAGCTCATAATATATTAATGATTGGTCCTCCTGGTTCAGGAAAAACGATGCTTGCAAAAAGATTACCTACCATTCTTCCTCCACTTACATTCGATGAGGCATTAGAGACAACCAAAATACATAGTATAGCTGGGATATTATCTCGGGAGACAGCATTGATAACCGAGCGACCATTCAGGAGTCCACACCATACAGTTTCAGATGCTGCTTTAGTAGGAGGAGGAAGTTTTCCTCGACCTGGTGAAGTCTCCTTTGCCCATCACGGCGTACTTTTTCTTGATGAATTACCTGAGTTTAAGAAAAATGTTTTAGAAGTATTAAGGCAACCACTCGAAGATTCTAGGGTTACGGTAAGCAGATCGAAGCTCTCATTAGAGTTCCCAGCAAACTTTATGCTTGCTGGAGCTATGAATCCCTGTCCTTGTGGTTACTTCACCGATCCAAATAAAGAGTGTACCTGTACCCCTCCTTTAATACAAAAGTACATGGCAAAAATTTCTGGACCATTGCTTGATAGGATAGATATACACATCGAAGTACCGGCTGTTAAGTATAAAGAATTAGCTACCGAAGCTTCTGCAGAAAAGTCTGAAGTGATCAGAGGGCGAGTAATTAGGGCAAGAGATATTCAATTAAGCAGATTCAAAGATGTAAAGCACATCTTTAATAATGCAGATATGGGATCCAAAGAAGTTAGAAAATATTGCAAATTAGACAGTTCAGGTGAAGAATTGTTGAAAATGGCTATGACAAAGCTTGGTTTGTCTGCTAGGGCATATGATAGGATTTTAAAGGTGAGTAGAACAATTGCAGATATTGATAGTTCTGAGAATATACTGCCTCAGCACGTTAGTGAAGCAATTCAATACCGAAGCTTAGACCGCGAATTGTGGAAACATTAAGCCTTTCAACATTAGTCCTCAAATAACTTGCATTTTTATTCATCAGGGAATATATTTGATGCTCGGTTTTTGAAAAATCGGGCGGACGCCGGAGTTGGAGAGCCGGGGCGGACTGTAAATCCGTTGGCGAATGCCTTTGGGGGTTCGAATCCCTCGCCGCCCACGGATTCTGAGCTTTTTTCGTGAGAGATAAAAAAAATTTTAAATTCTCCTTTTTACTACTTTCAAAATTGAATTGAATTTTTTGTCAAATTAAAAATAGAAGTTTTTTAATTTACATTTCTACGCTCAATTCTTTTCTTGATCGTAGTGTTGTTTGGATTTATTTCAAGCGGGAGTAACTCAGTTGGCTAGAGTCACAGCCTTCCAAGCTGTTGGTCGCGGGTTCGAGTCCCGTCTCCCGCTCTACACATTCGCTGACGTAGCTCAGTTGGTAGAGCACATCCTTGGTAAGGATGAGGTCACCGGTTCAATCCCGGTCGTCAGCTCAAAAAAAATTTTAGGAGCAAACTATGGCAAAAAGTAATATAAGACAAATAATAACTTTAGAAAGTACCGCAGGGACCGGTTACAGGTATACTACAACAAAAAATAAGAGAACTCATCCTGCAAGAGTTGAATATAAAAAGTATGACCCTGTTGCTCGCAAGCACGTAATATTTAAAGAAACTAAATAATACGTCAGTAGCTCAATTGGCTAGAGCAGCGGTCTCCAAAACCGCAGGTTGGGGGTTCGAGTCCCTCCTGACGTGCAACTAATAATTATTGATTGCAATTATGAAAGAAAAGATAAAAAATTTTTTTGAAGACGTAGTTAAGGAAATGAAAAAAGTTACCTGGCCTACAAAGGCTGAACTTTTTGAATCTACTAAAGTTGTAATAGTTGTCTGTATTATACTTGCAGGGTTTACTTACGTCATTGACATGATAATTAATCAGGTAATACAGGGAATTTTTTAACAGGTAAGATTAATGGAAGCAAAATGGTATGTGGTTAGAACTTTCTCAGGGCATGAGAACAAGGTAAAACAATTTTTAGAAACTGAAATTCAGGAGAACGAACAGCTTAAGTCAAAAATAAAAGAGATCCTTGTACCGACAGAAAAAGTATTCGAAGTGAAGGATGGTAAAAAGAGAAGTAAAACAAAAAACTTTTTTCCGGGATACATTCTAGTTCAAGCAGAACTCGATAACCAGGTTAAAGAGTTTATTCTCAGAACACAATCAGTAATGGGTTTCTTAGGGACTGGTAAAATGCCAAATCCTCTTCAACCTGAAGAAGTAAGACGAATTGTTGGCAGAATTACACAAAACGAAAGTACGGAAAGAATGGAAACCATTTTTAGAAACGGTGATCTTGTTAAAATAATCGATGGCCCATTTAACAACTTTAGTGGAACGGTTCAGGAAGTTAATGAAGAAAAAATGAAGATGAAGGTAATGGTTTCAATATTTGGAAGAAAAACTCCAGTTGAAATTGACTTTGTTCAAGCAGAATTAGAAAAATAATTTTTATTCGATTAGGGTAAATAAACATGGCAAAAAAAATTGATAGTTTTATAAAATTACAGATACCAGCAGGTAAGGCAAATCCATCTCCACCTGTAGGACCAGCACTCGGTCAAAAAGGCGTTAACATAATGGAGTTCTGTAAACAGTTTAATGGCAGGACACAGGATAAAGATGGAATGATTATTCCTGTAGTTATTACAGTGTTTTCAGATAAGTCATTTACATTTATCACTAAAACTCCTCCTGCTGCAGTACTTCTTAAAAAATTAACTAAAGTTGAGAAAGGTTCACCTGAATCTAACCGAACAAAAGTTGGAAAGGTAACTCATAATCAACTTAAAGAGATTGCCGAGATAAAGATGAAAGACTTAAATGCATTCGATCTTGATCACGCAATGAGTATGATTGCTGGAACTGCAAGAAGTATGGGACTTACAGTCGAAGATTAATTTTTAATTACAGAAACTAAAAATACTTTGGTTTAAATATGAAGATTACAAAAAGAAGAAAAGATATTCAGACAAAATTAAATAATGAGAAAGAATATTCGCTTCAAGAAGCAGTCGCTTTACTAAAAGAAACCTCGAAAGTGAAATTTGTTGAATCTCTCGATTGCGCAATGCGTCTTGGTGTAGATCCTCGCCAGGCGGATCAGATGTTGCGTGGAACTGTTTCGCTTCCACACGGAACTGGAAAAACAGTTTCAGTACTTGTTATTTCTAAAGGTGCCAAAGTTCAGGAAGCACTGGATGCAGGTTCTGATTATGCAGGATTTGAAGAATATCTTGAGAAAATTAAAGGCGGATGGACAGATGTGGATGTTATTATATCTACTCCGGATTCTATGAGTGAATTAGGGAAACTTGGAAAAATTCTTGGACCGAAGGGATTGATGCCGAATCCTAAGAGCGGTACGGTTACACAAGATGTTGCTCAGGCGGTTAAAGAAATTAAAGCCGGTAAAATTGAATTCAGAGTTGACAAAACCGGAATCGTCCATTCTTCGGTGGGAAAATTAAATTTTGAAAATGAAAAGCTTGTTGAAAACGTAAAAGCTTTCGTCAATACATTAATTAAAATGAAACCAGCTTCGGCTAAAGGTCAGTATGTTAAGAGCTTATTCTTATCAAGCACGATGGGACCGGGATTAAGAATTTCTAAAGACGAATATACAGTAAAAACAGTTTAATAAAGTTTACGCACTCAAAAAATAAATGCTTCTAACCGACACGTTATTTTATTATTGAAATTGGAGTAAAATGGACAGAAACGAAAAATCAGAATTAATATCTGAGATAAAAGAGCTCCTTGAGAGTTCTTCTGCAATTTACTTAACCGATTACCACGGAATTAATGTTGAAGACATTAGTGCTCTTCGAAATCAATTCCGTAATGAAGGAGTTCGTTACAAGGTATATAAAAATACTTTGGTTAAAAGAGCGCTTGAAGAATCTGGTAAGTTCGAAAAAGTTGCAGATCACTTAACCGGTATGACCGGATTTGCTTTCACAACAACAAATCCGCTTGCACCAGCAAAAATCATCAATAAATATTTTGGTGATAAACAAAAGCTTTCTCTCAAAGCGTGCTATGTTGAGGGCGAGTATTTTGATGGCAGTCAATTGAAAGTATTGGCTACTCTTCCAACAAAGAATGAATTAATAGCAAGTATAATGGGCTCACTTAATTCACCGGTATCCGGAATTGTCGGAGCTATCAATGCTGTTATGAGAGACCTTGTTAACGTAGTTGATCAAATTTCTCAAAAACAAGCAGCGTAATTTTTAAAGAATTTTAATAATCAGGAGAATAAAATGTCAGAAAAAGTAACTCAAGCGTTAGATTTAATAAAAGGGATGTCCCTTATGGAAGCTGCGGAACTTAAAAAAGCTCTGGAAGATGAGTTTGGAGTAACAGCTGCAGCACCTATGATGATGGCAGGCCCGATGGCTGGCGGTGCAGGTGAAGCCGCTGCTGTTGAGGAGCAAACAGAGTTTGATGTCATCTTACAGTCTGCTGGTGAAAAGAAAATTAATGTTATTAAAGTAGTTAGGGCGCATACCGGTTTGGGATTGAAAGAAGCAAAAGATCTTGTTGATGGTGCCCCAAACACAGTTAAAGAGGCTATATCAAAAGATGAAGCTGAAAAACTCAAAAAAGAGTTTGAGGAAGCCGGCGCAACTGTAACATTGAAATAATCATTTCATAGCCGATATTTAAATCCTTTTGTGAAGAGTGATAGTACGGTTTTCCGTTCTATCGCTTTTTGCGTTTAGGATAATGCAGATTTATGCTTAGAAAAATCAAGTTTTTTAATAAAAGGAGTAGGATAATTGAATAACAACCGTATTTCCTTTGGTACTATAAAATCCATTATGGATGTTCCTGATTTACTGAATATCCAGACTGAAACATTTGAAGATTTTATTCAGCTCAAAAAACTCCCTGAAGAAAGGGAGAATAAAGGTCTTCAAAAAGTATTTATCGATAACTTCCCGATTTTCGATAATAAAGAGAATTACCGCCTGGATTTTATTCATTATAGCGTAGAAAAGGCAAGATTCTCAGTTGAAGAATGTATGGAAAGAGGATTAACTTTTGCGGCGCCTCTTAAGGCTAAGCTTAGGTTATCTGCAAAGGACCCCGATACCGAAGAATTTGTAAACAGTGTTGAACAGGAAGTTTATCTTGGCAGTGTACCTTTTATGACTGAGAAAGGAACATTCGTAATTAATGGTGCAGAAAGAGTTGTCGTCTCTCAGTTGCACCGTTCGCCGGGTGTAGCCTTTTCAGAAACAGTTCATCCAAACGGAACTCCTATTTATTCTGCAAGAATAATTCCTTTGCGTGGTTCGTGGGTTGAGTTCGCTACCGATATCAATTTTGTTTTGAATGTTTATATCGATAGAAGAAAGAAATTTCCTGCAACAACTCTTCTGCGTGCACTTGGTTACGCCAGCAACGATGAAATTTTTAATCTTTTCAATCTTGTTGAAGAAGTAAATGTTAATAAAGCTGATTTGACTTCTTACATTGGTAGAGCTATTGCCAGCGATGTATTTGATATGTCAACTGGAGAAATTTTCCTTAGCGGAGGAAGCCTGCTTACTGAAGAAGATGTTGAAAGGTTAGGAGAGGCTGAAGTTGAATCTATAAGATTTCTCTCCCGTGATACATCCCCGGATCAGGATCTTATTGTTAATACATTAAAGAAAGATCCTTCTCAATCAAAAGAAGAAGCACTCTATGCAATTTACAGACAGCTAAGATCAGGTGAAGCTCCTGACGCGGAAACAGCTGAAGCCTTAATTGAAAAATTGTTTTTTAATGATAAAAGATACGACCTTGGCGATGTTGGTCGTCATCGTATGAACGATAAGCTTAAATTAGATATTCCTGAAACTACTACTGTGCTTACTATTCAGGATATCATTGAGATAATGAAATATATGATTAAGCTGAAGAATGGAAATGAACCCGTTGATGATATTGACCATCTTGGTAACAGAAGAGTAAGAACCGTGGGCGAGCAGCTTAGTCAGCAGTTTAATGTTGGAATGGCGCGTATGGCAAGAACGATAAAAGAAAGAATGAATATGCGCGATACTGAAAACTTTACACCTCAGGATCTTGTTAATGCACGTACGATCACAAGTGTGATAAATGCATTTTTTGGTACAAACCAGCTATCGCAGTTTATGGATCAGACAAATCCTTTAGCTGAACTTACTCATAAAAGAAGAATGTCTGCTTTAGGACCCGGTGGTTTGACAAGAGAACGAGCCGGCTTTGAAGTTCGAGACGTACACTACACACATTATGGACGATTGTGTCCCATTGAAACTCCTGAAGGACCAAACATCGGTTTGATTTCTTCTTTAACGATTTTTGCAAGAGTCAACCGCTACGGCTTCCTTGAAACACCTTACAGAAAAGTAAATAAAGGTAAGGTAACTAAAGAAGTTGAATTCCTTAGCGCCGAACAGGAAGATATTTTTACAATCGCTCAGGCTAATGCAGTTCTAGATGAGCAGTCCAAATTTGTTAAAGAAAGAGTTAAGTCACGCTTACAGGGAGAATTTCCTATCGTATCTCCTGAACAGGTTGAATATATGGATGTGGCTCCGGCACAGATCGTAAGCCCTGCTGCAGCACTCATTCCGTTTCTTGAGCATGATGATGCGAATAGAGCGCTGATGGGTTCGAATATGCAACGTCAGGCTGTACCTCTTCTGAAACCTCAGAATCCAATAGTTGGAACCGGTATGGAAGGAAGAGTTGCTCGTGATTCAAGGTCTATATTAGCTGCTGAGAATAGTGGTGTTATTGAGTATGTTGATTCTACAAAGATTACAGTCCGGTATGATATCAATCCAAATAGTATCGAAGCAATTACTTCATTCAATGATGTAAGAAGGGTCACTTATAATCTTATAAAGTTTCATGGTACAAACCAGGAAACATGTATAAATCAGAAACCATATGTTGTCGAAGGTCAGAAGATTGAAGAAGGTGATGTACTTGCTGATGGACAAGCTACTGAAGAAGGTGAACTAGCACTTGGCAGAAATGTGCTTGTAGCATTTATGCCCTGGCGCGGATACAACTTTGAAGACGCTATAATACTGAGTGAAAGACTTGTTAAGGATGATGACTTCACTTCACTGCATATTGAAGAATTTGAATTGCAGGTTCGCGAAACCAAGCGTGGTGAAGAAGAACTTACTCGCGAAATTCCAAACGTTAGTGAAGAAGCGGTTAAGAACCTTGATGAATATGGAATAGTAAGAGAAGGTGCAGAAGTTAAAGAAGGTGACATACTGATTGGAAAAATTACTCCAAAAGGTGAAACCGATCCTACACCTGAAGAAAAACTACTCAGAGCAATTTTCGGAGATAAAGCTGGTGATGTTAAAGATGCTTCCTTAAAAGCACCTCCCGGATTAAGAGGAACCATTATTAAGACCAGACTTTTCAGCAGGAAGAAAAGAGATGCTGATTCGAAGAAATCTGAAAAAGCATTGCTCGATACTCTTGAACACGAACACAATAATCGTTTAAAAGAACATTACTCAAAGCTTGTTGAGAAATTGACCAAGCTTTGCGAAGGATTAGCAACTACTGGCATAAGAGATCTTGATGGTTCAGTTGCCTTGAGAGGAAATACAACTATTAAAGATTCAACCTTCACTTCTATTGAAGATATTACTAAACTTGACTATACACTTGATTGGTTCGATAGTAAAAAGACTAATCAGCATATAAAAACTTTATTTAAAAATTATTTCGATAAAGCAGCCGAGATAGGTGAAGATTATAAGCGTGAGAAAATTAAAATTGCAAGTGGTGATGAACTTCCTCCAGGAATTGTTCAGCTTGCAAAAGTTTATGTTGCAAAGAAGAGGAAAGTTTCGGTTGGTGATAAGATGGCAGGCAGACACGGCAATAAAGGTGTTGTTGCGAAAGTGGTTCCTGTTGAAGATATGCCTTTCTTGCCTGATGGAACTCCGGTAGATATCATTTTAAACCCACTTGGCGTACCTTCAAGAATGAACCTTGGGCAGCTTTATGAAACTGCACTTGGATGGGTTGGGAAAACACTTGGAGTGAAATTCGCTACTCCAATTTTTGATGGTGCTAAGGTTGAAGACGTAGAAGAATGGTTGGCAAAAGCTAACATGGAATTAGGCTCGAAAACAGATCTTTATGATGGTCGTTCAGGTGATAAGTTTCATCAGAAAGTTACTTGTGGATATATCTATATGATGAAGCTAAGCCACCTTGTTGATGATAAAATACATGCACGTTCAATTGGTCCCTACTCATTAATTACACAACAGCCACTTGGTGGAAAAGCTCAGTTTGGCGGCCAGCGATTCGGTGAAATGGAAGTGTGGGCACTTGAAGGATACGGCGCTGCTTATACTCTGCAGGAAATCTTGACAATTAAGAGTGATGATGTTGCAGGAAGAGCTAAAGCTTATGAGGCTATTGTTAAAGGTGACAATTTATTGCAACCAAATATACCAGAATCGTTTAACGTATTAATTAAGGAGCTTCAGGGATTAGGGCTCGATGTCACGATTAATTAAATCACAAATTATAAGAATTTTAATAGAACTTAGGAGATAAAATATGGCTTTCAGAATCCAAGAACATGCAATGATGGATATAGACACCATTACGATTAGTCTTGCAAGTCCCGATGACATTTTATCAAGATCTTATGGGGAGGTTACTAAGCCTGAAACTATTAATTACAGATCATTTCGCCCTGAGAAGGACGGTTTGTTCTGTGAAAAAATATTTGGACCCACACGCGACTGGGAATGTTTCTGCGGAAAGTATAAAAGAATTAGATATAAAGGTATTATCTGCGATAGATGCGGTGTTGAAGTAACACAGAAAAGTGTCCGTCGCGAAAGAATGGGACACATCGGACTAGCCGTGCCGGTTGTTCACATTTGGTTTTTCAGATCGCAGCCTTCAAAGATTGGAAACATAATAGGTTTAAGTCTTAAGGAACTTGAAAAAGTAATCTATTATGAATCCTATATTGTACTGAATCCCGGTCCAACTGGTTTAAAGAAGGGAGATTTAATTTCTGAAGATCAGTACTTTGAAGTTATGAGCTCCTTACCTTCAGAGAATCAAAGATTTGAAGACACACACGCAGATAAATTTGTTGCAAAAATTGGTGGCGATGCGGTAAAAACTATTCTAAAGAATACAAATGTTGAAAAGCTTTCTGAAGAACTTCGTGAGAAGGTTAAAGTTGAAACATCGCAGCAGAAGAAAGCCGATCTTTTAAAAAGACTAAGAGTAATTGAAGCATTTAAAGCTGAAAATATAAAAGTTGAAAATAAGCCAGAATGGATGGTCCTAAATTATATTCCGGTTATTCCTCCGGAACTTAGACCTCTTGTTCCGCTCGAAGGTGGTAGGTTTGCAACAAGCGATTTGAACGATCTTTACAGAAGAGTAATTATTCGTAATAATCGATTAAAGAGATTGATGGATATCAAGGCTCCCGAAGTAATTCTTCGAAACGAAAAAAGAATGCTTCAGGAAGCAGTTGACGCTCTATTTGATAATTCTCGTAGAGGAAGTGCGGTTAGAAGTGATAGCAATCGTCCTCTAAAGTCCTTAAGTGATATGCTTAAAGGAAAGCAGGGAAGATTTCGTCAGAACTTGCTAGGTAAGCGAGTTGATTATTCTGCACGTTCGGTTATCGTTGTTGGTCCTGAACTTAAGCTGCATCAATGCGGTCTTCCAAAGGATGTAGCAGTTGAGTTATTTAAACCTTTTCTAATTAGAAAATTGATTGAAAGAGGACACAATAAAACTGTAAAGAGTGCGAGAAAAGTTGTTGATAGAAAAGATCCGATGATATGGGATATTCTTGAAAAAATAATACAGGCACATCCTATACTTCTTAATAGAGCACCAACTCTGCACAGATTAGGTATTCAGGCTTTTCAGCCAATCCTTATTGATGAAAAAGCTATACAGCTACACCCAATGGTTTGTACAGCATTTAATGCTGACTTTGATGGTGACCAGATGGCCGTGCATGTTCCTTTATCGTACGAAGCTCAGCTCGAAGCCTCGTTATTAATGCTCAGCAGTCATAATATATTATCTCCGCAAAATGGAAGCCCGATAGTTGTTCCTACCCAGGATATAGTGCTTGGCTGTTATTACCTCACAAAGCAAAAAGAGGGTGATAAGGGTGAAGGAATGTTATTCTATTCTCCTGAAGAAGTGATCATTGCTTATGATAGTAAGAAATTAGGTTTGCATGCAAAGATCAAAGTAAAAATTGACGGTAATTTTATTGAGACAACTACAGGGAGAGTAATTTTTAATCAAATCCTCCCGAAAGAGATGGGTTATATAAATCAATTACTGATCAAAAAAATATTTGGCGGAATTATTGGCAAGATGTATGTCCAGCTTGGAAACAAAGTTACAGCTAAGTTCCTCGATGATCTTAAGGATCTTGGTTTTAAGTATTCCAGTGAAGGTGGATTATCGGTCAGCTATGCAGATATGATTGTACCAGAACAAAAAGAAAATCTTATTGGAAAAGCTAACAAAAAAGTAGATAGTATTCTTAACGAGCACGAACAAGGTGTAATTACTGATGCAGAAAGATATAATAAGATAATCGACGTTTGGACGCATACCACTAACGACGTTGCACGTGCACTCATGGAAAAAATAAAACTTGCTGAAGGTGGATTCAACTCCCTGCATATGATGGTTGACTCAGGAGCTAGAGGTTCTCAAGAACAGGTAAGGCAGCTTGCAGGGATGAGAGGTTTAATGATGAAACCTCAGAAAACATTATCAGGCCAGGCTGGAGAAATTATCGAAAACCCGATCGTTGCAAACTTTAAAGAAGGATTAACAGTTCTCGAGTACTTTATTTCTACTCACGGTGCAAGAAAGGGTTTGGCTGATACCGCTCTTAAGACTGCTGACGCTGGATACTTAACAAGAAGATTGGTTGACGTGTCTCAGGATGTTATAATCACCGAAATTGACTGCGGAACTATTCTTGGTATCGAAATTAAAGCACTCAAAGATGTTGAGCAGGAAAGAGAACCGTTAGCTGAGCGTATAACAGGTAGAGTTGTACAGGAAGATGTATATAATCCAATTACTGAAGAACTGTTAATTGAAGCAGGCGAAATAATAACTGAAGAGATTGCCGAGCAAATTGAAGATGCTAATATTGATGAGGTTTATATTAGAACAGTGTTAACCTGCGAAGCTAAGAAGGGTGTTTGCGCTAAATGTTATGGTAGAAATCTAACTACAAGTAAGCTTGTTGAAGTAGGTGAAGCTGTTGGAATTGTAGCAGCACAATCAATCGGTGAGCCCGGCACACAGCTTACATTAAGAACATTTCACCTTGGTGGTACTTCTTCGAGAATTGCAACTCAATCGCAGGTTGAAACTAATATTGAAGGTGCCGTAAAATTTGAAAAAGTAGTTTTTGTTGAAAAAGTAAATCAGGATCCATTTACCGGACGTGATATGAAAGTAAAGGTTGTAACAGGAAGAAGAGGTGCTTTAAGTATTTATGATGAAAATAATCGTCAGCTTAAAAAATATGATATACCTTACGGTGCTGAACTTACAGTTGATGATGGACAGAAAGTAAACAAGAATGTACCTCTTTATCATCACGATCCTTACAATGCATTAATCATCGCTGATCTCTCCGGTAAAGTTGGTTTTGTGGATATTATTGATGGATCAACATTAAAGCAGGTAACCGATGAACAAACCGGACACGTTCAGAAAGTTGTAATTGATTCAAAAGATAAAACACTTACACCTAGCATTGTGATTGTTACTGAAAATGGAGATAAGAAATCTTTCAACCTTCCGACAAGATCATATCTTTCAGTTGAAGAGGGAGAATCAATAACAGCAGGAACCGTGCTTGCTAAAATATCTAAACAAGCAACAAAGACAAGAGATATCACTGGTGGTCTGCCAAGAGTAACTGAGCTTTTTGAAGCAAGAAGTCCTCAGGATCCCGCCATCGTTTCTGATATTGAAGGTATTGTAAAGTTTGGAGGAAGAAAGAAAGGCTCAAGAGAAATTGCCGTTGTTGCTCAAGATGGTTCAGATGAGAAGAAATACGCTGTCCCACTTGGAAAACACATCCTCGTTCAGGAAAGTGATGATATTCCGGCAGGCGAAAAAATTACAGATGGACCAATGAATCCTCACGATATTTTAAGAATAAAAGGAACAAGTGCAGTTCAGGAATATCTTGTTAATGAAATACAGGATGTTTACCGCCTTCAGGGTGTTAAAATTAATGACAAGCATATTGAAGTTATTGTAAGACAAATGCTTCAGAAGGTTAGAGTTGTATCTCCGGGTGATACAAAGTTTCTTGAAGAAGATTTAGTAGATAGAATTGAGTTCATTGAGGAAAATAACAAAATGACAAATATGGTAGTAATTGAGGACAAAGGTGATTCGAAATATAAAAATGCTTCAATACTATCAAAGTCCAAGGCTAGAGAAATGAATACAGATCTCAAAAAGAAAGAGAAAAAACCTATGGAAGTTAGGGATGCAATGCCTGCAACTTTTGAGCATGTTCTATTAGGAATAACTCAAGCTGCACTTTCTACTGAAAGCTTCCTATCTGCAGCCTCATTTCAGGAGACGACAAAAGTTCTTGCTAATGCTGCAATTCAAGCTAAAATTGACCGTTTAATTGGACTTAAGGAAAATATTGTAATGGGCCATCTTATTCCTGCTGGGACCGGACTCAAAAAGTACAGAAGTGTGTCGTTAAAGACTGAGGCAGGGGCCGCTGATGAAGTAAAAGAGGAAGAATTGAAAACTGAAGTAGCGGGAGCTGAATAGATTTTAAGGTGCTCGAGTTTCTTGACTTAATTGTAATCAAGAAGTATATTTGAAATCCGAATTTTTTGTAAGAATTAAACTTAGGAGAAAGTATTGCCAACTATAAATCAACTCGTAAGAAAAGGACGAGTTCAGATATTAGCTAAAAATAAGGCACCGGCTTTAAGTGCTTGTCCACAAAAGCGTGGAGTGTGCACACGTGTTTATACAACAACTCCTAAAAAGCCTAATTCGGCTCTTAGAAAAGTTGCAAGAGTAAGGCTAACGAATCACATGGAAGTGACTGCTTATATACCGGGAGAAGGGCACAACCTCCAGGAACATTCAATTGTCCTGATCAGAGGTGGACGTGTAAAGGATTTACCCGGTGTTAGATATCACATAATCCGTGGTACCCTTGATACAAGTGGTGTTGAAGACAGAAAAAAAAGTAGATCAAAATATGGTGCTAAAAAACCAAAAGCATAATTACAAATGAGAAAAAGAAGAGCAGAAAAAAGGTATATAAAACCAGATCCAAAATTCAATGATATTACCGTTTCAAAATTCACAAATGTATTGATGAATGATGGTAAGAAATCAGCCGCCAGAAAAATAATTTATGGTGCGTTCGATATCATTGAAGGTAAAACTAAAAAAGCTGGATTGGAAATTTTCAAGCAGGCGTTGTCTAACGTTCAGCCAATAATTGAAGTTAGAAGCAGAAGAGTTGGTGGAGCAACCTATCAGGTTCCAAGCGAAGTTAGACCAGAGAGAAGAACTGCACTCGCGATGAGATGGATTAAAATTTATGCAAGCCAGCGTGGTGATAAAACAATGTCTCAGAAACTTGCGCAGGAATTAATAGCCGCTTCAAATAATGAAGGGTCTGCAGTAAAAAAGAAAGATGATACTCATAAGATGGCCGAAGCTAACAAAGCTTTTGCTCACTTTAAGTGGTAAACTAATAAATAGAATTTATGGCACAGAAAGTTAAAATAGCGAGTGTTAGAAATATTGGGATAATGGCGCATATTGATGCGGGTAAAACCACAACAACCGAACGAATACTTTTTTATACCGGGAAGTCACATCGGATGGGAGAAGTTCATGATGGTGCTGCTATTATGGATTGGATGGAACAGGAAAAGGAACGCGGAATTACTATTACAAGTGCAGCAACAACCTGTTACTGGAACGATCATCAGATAAATATTATTGACACACCTGGTCACGTTGATTTTACTGTAGAAGTTGAAAGATCTTTAAGAGTTTTAGATGGTGCCGTTGCTTTATTTTGTGCTGTTGGTGGTGTTGAACCACAATCTGAAACTGTTTGGAGACAGGCAGATAAATATAATGTCCCCAGACTTGCATTTATAAATAAAGTAGATAGAATTGGTGCCGACTTTTATAATGCTCTTCAAATGATGAAGGACCGTTTAAAAGCCAATGCAATTCCAATAAATTTGCCTATTGGTCAGGGTGATATGTTTGTAGGTGTTATTGATCTAATTCAATTTAATGCCAGAATGTATCACGAAGAAACTTTTGGTGCCACATTCGATGAAATTCCGATTCCACAGGATTTGCTGGAGATTGCAAATAAATACAGAACTCAAATGCTCGAAGCCGTTTCTGATGTTGATGATACTTTGTTAGAAAAATATCTTGAAGGTAAAGAAATTACACCTGAAGAAATTCTTGCAGTACTAAGAAAAGCAACAATTGAACTAAAAATAATTCCTGTGCTATGTGGATCGGCTTTTAAAAATAAAGGTGTTCAAAAACTTTTGGATTATGTTGTAGATTTACTTCCTTCACCAATTGATTTTACGGAGATTGAAGCCCATCATGTTGGAATGAATGATTCAGTCATAATAAAAATTGATGAGAAAGAAAAGTTTGCGGCTCTTGCGTTTAAGATAATGAATGATCCTTTCGTTGGTAAATTATGCTTCTTCCGTGTTTATTCAGGAAAGCTAAAAGCAGGATCCTATATTTATAATCCTGTTAGTGAGAGGAAGGAACGAATTGGCAGACTTTTACAAATGCACGCAAATCATCGTGAAGATATTGATGAAGTTAAAGCTGGTGATATTGCCGCTGCTGTTGGTTTAAAACATACAAGAACCGGTGATACTTTATGTAGTGAAGATGATCCGATTGTTCTTGAAAAGATGTCATTCCCTGAACCGGTTATTCAGATTGCCATTGAACCAAAAAGTAAAGCTGATCAGGATAAATTATCTGAGTCACTTTCAAAACTGTCTGATGAAGATCCAACATTCAGAGTGAATATTGATCAGGAGACTGGTCAAACTTTAATAAGCGGAATGGGCGAGCTTCATCTTGAAATTCTTGTTGACAGAATGAGAAGGGAATTTAAAGTAGAAGCTAACATCGGTAAACCACAGGTAGCATATAGAGAGACTATTACAGAGACAGTTAAAGCTGAAGGTAAGTTCATTAAACAATCTGGTGGACGCGGTAAATATGGTCACGTTGAAATTGAATTAGGACCTAACGAACCTGGAAAAGGTTATGAGTTTATTAATGGTATTGTCGGCGGATCAATTCCGAAAGAATACATTCAGCCAGTATCGGTTGGAATTCAGGAAGCGATGAGAAACGGTGTAGTTGCCGGCTTCCCAGTTGTTGATATAAAAGCAAAACTTTACGATGGTTCATTTCATGATGTTGACTCGGATGAACTTTCGTTTAAGGTTGCCGGATCGATGGCATTTAAAAGTGGTTCTCAAAAAGCAAAACCAATTTTGCTTGAGCCAATAATGTCAGTTGAGGTTGTAACACCCGAAGATTATTTGGGAGATGTGATGGGAGATCTAAATTCCCGAAGAGGAAAAATCGAAGGCTTTAATGCAAGAAAAGATGCACAAGTTATTAAAGCGCTTGTACCTCTTTCTGAAATGTTTGGATATGCAACTATTTTAAGATCAATGACACAAGGTAGAGCGATTTACTCAATGCAATTTGACCACTATCAGCAAGTGCCTCAATCTATTGCTGAAGAGATTGCTGAAAAATCATTAGGTAAAAAATCAACATTAGTTTAATTAATCAAGAATAAATAAAAAAGGAACAAATTTAAAGGAGAAACCGATGGCAAAAGCAAAATTTGACAGAAGTAAGCCGCACGTTAACGTTGGAACAATTGGTCACGTAGATCACGGTAAAACAACTTTAACTGCCGCCATCACTATGGCCCTTAATAAAAAGGGTTTATCAGAGGTTAGAACATTCGATAGTATTGATAATGCACCTGAAGAAAAAGAAAGAGGCATTACAATCGCAACAGCTCACGTGGAATATTCAACTGAAAACAGGCACTACGCTCACGTAGATTGTCCTGGCCATGCTGACTATGTTAAAAACATGATTACCGGTGCTGCACAGATGGATGGTGCTATTCTGGTTGTTGCTGCTACCGATGGACCTATGCCACAGACCAGAGAGCATATACTCCTTGCAAGACAGGTTGGTGTTCCTAAAATAGTTGTTTTTATGAACAAAGTAGATATGGTTGATGATCCTGAACTTCTTGAATTAGTAGAAGTTGAATTAAGAGATTTATTGAATTCATATGAGTTTCCAGGAGATGATATACCGATTATTCAGGGATCAGCTTTAAAAGCTCTCGAAGCTGCAGCATCTGCTGAAGCTAAAATTGATGATCCGAGATTGGATTGTGTTTGGAAACTTATGGAAGCAGTTGATTCATATATTCCGGTACCAGAAAGAGAAACTTCCAAACCATTCCTGATGCCAGTTGAGGACGTTTTCTCAATTACAGGTCGTGGTACCGTTGCCACAGGTAGAGTGGAAAGAGGTGAAGTAAAACTTCAGGAAGAAGTTGAACTTATCGGACTCGGTATTCATAAGAAGACTGTTGTTACTGGAATTGAAATGTTCAGAAAAGAACTCGATTCAGCAATGGCTGGTGATAACGCAGGAATATTGCTTAGAGGTGTTGACAAAAATGAAATCGAAAGAGGAATGGTATTAGCAAAAACTGGTTCGATAACTCCTCATACAGTGTTCGATGGATCGGTTTACATTCTGTCTAAGAATGAAGGTGGAAGACACACACCATTCTTTAATGGTTACAGACCACAGTTCTATTTTAGAACTACTGACGTAACTGGTGTTGCTTCTCTTCCCGAAGGTACTGAAATGGTTATGCCTGGCGACAATGTTAATCTTAAAGTTGAATTGATTTCTGAGATAGCTATGGAAGAAGGATTGAGATTTGCTATCCGTGAAGGCGGCAGAACCGTTGGTGCTGGTGTTGTAACAAAAATTTATAAATAATTAATAAATATTCTTTTTTTGAAAAGAGAGCATTTCTTCTCTCTTATTGCTTGTGTTAAATAGAAGGAGTTCCTAATTGGCTGGTCAGAAAATAAGAATTAAGTTGAAATCATATGATCATATTCTGATTGATAAGTCGACTGAGAAGATCATTAAAACTGTCAGAAGTACGGGAGCAGTGGTCTCAGGCCCAATTCCTCTTCCGACACGTAAGACTATTTATACGGTGCTTAGATCTCCTCACGTCGATAAAAAATCACGAGAGCAATTTGAAACAAGAGCACATAAAAGAATAATAGATATTCATAATTCAAATAATAAAACCGTCGATTCATTAAGTAAGCTTGATATTCCGGCGGGTGTTGATATAGAAATTAAGTTATAATTTAAACCGAGTTTGATATGCCGGGAATTTTAGGTAAAAAAATAGGAATGACCAGCGTTTTTAATGCTGAAGGTGATTTAGTAACTGTTACTGTTATTAAGGCTGGACCCTGCAAAGTTGTATCTTTTCGTGAAAAAGAAAAAGATGGTTACTCTGCTGTAGTTGTTGGTTTCGGAGAAAGAAAAGAAAAGCATACGACTAAACCGGTTTTAGGTCAGTTCAAGAAAAACAATCTTTCGCCGTTTAGAACAGTTAAAGAATTTAAAAACTTTGATGCTGGTAGTTTCAAAGTAGGTGATGAAATTAAGACAGATATATTTCAGGAAGGTGACACTATAAAAGTGAGCGGAAGAAGTAAAGGAAAAGGATTTCAGGGAGTAATGAAACGTCACAATTTTGGTGGTGTTGGTGGAACAACTCATGGTCAGAGTGATAGACTTAGAGCTCCTGGTTCAATTGGCTCGAGCTCTTATCCTTCAAGAGTATTTAAAGGTATGAAGATGGCTGGAAGAAAAGGATTTGAGAATGTTACTGTACGTAATTTAAAAGTAATTAAAATTATTCCCGAGGATAACTTAATAATGGTTAAAGGTGCTGTACCAGGATCAATAAATTCAATTGTTGAATTGAACAAGAATTAATAGCTGAATAATCATGACATTAGAGATATTAAAAATAGACGGAAAACCTTCGGGTAAAAAAGTTAAGCTTGATAAAGAGATCTTTGGTATTCAACCGAATGATCATGCTATTTATCTTTCTGTAAAGGCTTTTCTTGCAAATCAAAGGCAGGGAACGCACAAAGCAAAAGAAAGAGCTGAAGTAAGAGGCGGAGGAAAAAAACCCTGGAGGCAAAAAGGAAGGGGAACTGCAAGAGCAGGTACAACCCGTTCTCCATTGTGGATTGGTGGAGGAACAATTTTTGGTCCTCGTCCGCGCGATTACAGACAAAAACTTCCTCAGAAAGTTAAACAGCTTGCAAGAAAATCTGCTCTAAGCTATAAAGCAAAAGACGAGCAGTTAATTGTTGTTGAAGATTTTTCCTTTGAAAAACCAAGAACAAAAGATTTTGTTTCTATGATGGAAGCATTAAATCTGAGTGGAAAAAAGATTCTTCTTTTAACAGGAAAGAATGATACTCATCTTTATAAGTCCGGAAGAAATATTAACAAAGTCAGTGTGATGGAAGCAAGCAAAGCTTCTGCTTATGATATTTTGAATAATCAGATTTTAGTTCTTCAGCATACAGCTGTTGATGCTATTTCTAAGACATTCAGTGAAAATGAAGGAAAGGTGGTGAACTGATATGCACCAGATATTAATAAGTCCTCTTATCACTGAGAAGATGACAAATATAACTGCTGATAATGGTAAATATGGATTTTTGGTTAATCCAAAAGCGAATAAGATTCAGATTGCTAAAGCTATTGAAGAGAAATTTAATGTACATGTTACAGATGTTAAGACCATAACTCATGCTGGAAAGGTAAAAACTCAGTTTAGAAAAAGCGGAAGATTTACAGGGAAAACAGCAAAATTCAAAAAGGCAATTATAACGCTTAAAGAAGGCGAAAAAATTGAGCTATTCGAAGCAGTTTAGCTTTTAAGAAAAGGTAATTAAATGGGAATTAAAAAATTAAAACCAACGACTCCGGGAACAAGATTTAAAAGTAATTATACTTTTGATGAGATTACTAAATCAGTTCCCGAAAAGTCTTTGACTGTTGCACTTAAGAAATCAGGCGGCAGAAATAACCATGGTAGGATTACAGCCAGACACATTGGCGGCGGCCACAAAAGAAGATATAGAATAATTGACTTTAAAAGAAATAAGCACGGTGTTCCAGCAAAAGTTTTTTCGATTGAATATGATCCGAACAGATCAGCAAGAATAGCATTGCTTCACTACGCAGATGGTGAAAAAAGATATATAATTGCTCCAAATGGTTTAAAGGTTGGCGATAAAATTTCGGCCGGTCCTGGAAGTGAAATAGCAGTTGGTAATGCATTGCCACTTAGGGAAATGCCCTTGGGAAGCTTTGTTCACAATGTTGAAATTAAACCTGGAAAAGGTGGACAGCTTGCAAGAAGTGCCGGCAGTTCTCTCCAGTTAATGGCTAAAGAAGGAAACTTTGCTCAGTTGAAAATGCCTTCTGGAGAAGTAAGACTGATAAATTTAAGCTGCATGGCAACTTATGGAATGGTTGGGAATTCCGAACATGAAAATATTAGTCTTGGTAAGGCCGGAAGAACAAGATGGCTTGGAAGACGATCATACGTTAGAGGTGTTGCAATGAATCCTGTTGATCACCCGATGGGTGGTGGTGAAGGTAAAACTTCTGGCGGTGGTCATCCTGTATCTCCATGGGGACAGAAATCAAAAGGATTAAAAACTCGTAAAAGAAAAAATCCATCTAATAAATACATTATTAAAAGAAGGAAAAATTAGGTTTAGCTTATGCCTCGTTCAGTAAAGAAAGGACCCTACATACATTATAAACTGCTTCAAAGAATCAAGCAGCTTAATGATGTGAATCAAAAGAAAATAGTTAAGACCTGGTCGCGTGCATCTATAATTACACCTGATTTTGTTGGTCATACTATTGCAGTTCATAATGGTAATAAAATGATTCCGATTTTCATTACTGAAAATATGGTCGGACATAAATTAGGTGAATTTTCACCGACCCGGATTTTCAGAGGTCATCCAGGTACAAAAGCAGAAAAAGCAGCTAAAGCCGGTTAATTAAGAAAGATTAAATACGATGGAAGCAAGAGCAATAAACAGATTTATAGGTTCATCACCAAGAAAAATGAGATTGGTGATTGATTTGATTAGAGGTGAATCAGTCGATAAAGCCCTGGAGATTCTTCACTTCTCTCCAAAGCATTCATCTAAAAATGCAGAGAGAACTTTGAGGTCCGCAGTCTCAAATCTTATTAATAATAAAGAAGAAACTGTAAGAGTTGAACCTTCTGATCTTTTTGTAAAGGAAGCTTATGTTAATGTTGGACCAACATTGAGGAGAATATCACCTGCGCCTCAAGGCAGAGCATACAGGATTAGAAAAAGATCTTGTCATTTAACTATTATAGTAGCAAAAAAAGCATAATTTCAGGAGGAATTTTTGGGACAGAAAGCGAATCCGATAGGTTTAAGAGTAGGTTTAATAAGAGGTTGGAACTCGAATTGGTATGAGAGTAAAAGTTATGCAACTAAATTAAAAGAAGATGATAAACTTCGAAGCTACATAAGAAACAGATTAAAAAAAGCAGGTATTTCTAAAATAATTATTGATAGAACATCTAAGAGTGTTATACTAAATATTCATACTTCAAGACCGGGTGTAGTAATTGGTAAAAGTGGTAAAGAGATTACCCAGCTTGAAGAAGAATTAAGACAGATAACTAACAAAGAAGTAAAGATTCAGATTTCAGAAATTAAAAGACCGGAACTAGATGCTTATCTAGTTGCAGAAAATATCGCAAGTCAGCTTGAGGGAAGAATTTCTTTTAGAAGAGCGATGAAAATGGCAATTACTGCTTCGATGAGAATGGGTGCCGAAGGAATAAGAGTTATGTGTGCCGGAAGATTAGGTGGAGCTGAAATCGCCAGAACCGAACAATATAAAGATGGTAGAATACCGCTTCATACTTTAAGAGCCGATATAGATTATGCTAATGGCAGAGCAGAAACTATTTATGGCTCGATAGGAATTAAAGTGTGGATTTGCCGGGGTGAAATTCTCGGCAAAAGAGCAATGGATTAATTTTGAGCAGGAGCTAACATTATGTTAATGCCGAAAAGAGTTAAATTTAGAAAAGCACATAGAGGTAGAAGAAAAGGTAACGCGAAGCGGGGCAGCTCGGTTGCTTTTGGAGATTTTGGTCTTAAATCTTTAGAGCCTGCCTGGATTACAAGTAGACAGATTGAAGCGTGCCGTGTTGCTCTTTCAAGAAAAATGAAAAGAGACGGTCGTGTCTGGATAAGAATTTTTCCTGACAAACCGGTTTCTAAAAAGCCTCTTGAAACAAGAATGGGTAAAGGAAAAGGTGCACCTGAGTTTTGGGTTGCAGTTGTTAAACCGGGAAGAATTCTGTTTGAAGTATCCGGTGTCTCAAGAGAAGTTGCAAATGATGCACTTCAGCTTTGCTCGCACAAGCTGCCAATTAAAACTAAAGTGATTTCCAGACCGGATTTTGAATAAGCTAAGGGCATAGAAATGAAGATACACGAAATAAAAGAAATGAAAACTGAAGAAATAATGCAAAGAATAAAAGAAGAAGAACAAAGTCTAGTTGACTTGAGGTTTTCTCATCAGTTGAAGCAATTGACAAATACATCTAAAATAAAAAATGTAAAAAGAGATATTGCAAGGTTAAAGACTGTTCTTCAGGAAAGAGAATTACAAACAGCAGATACTTTAGTGAAAGGAGCAAACGCTTAAAAGATGGAAACGCGCGGATTAAGAAAAACCAGGATTGGTGTGGTTGTTAGTAATAAGATGGATAAAACAATTACCGTTGCCATCGAAAGGAAAGTTGCTCATCCTATTTACAAAAAGTATTTTAAGAAGACTAGCAAGCTTATGGCTCATGATGAAAAAAGGGAATGCAAATTAGGTGATAAGGTTAAAATTATGGAAACACGCCCACTCAGCTTAAAAAAGAGATGGCGCTTAGTCGAAATTATTGAAAAAGCCAAGTAGGCAGGAGAAGCACGAGCGATGATACAGGAAGAAACAAATCTCATTGTGGCTGATAATTCTGGTGCAAAGAAAGTGAGATGCATCAGGGTTTTAGGTGGAAGCGGCAGAAGATATGCCTCAGTTGGTGATACAATTGTAGTTAGTGTTAAAACTGCAATGCCGAACGGAGCAGTTAAGAAAGGTGAAGTATCAAGAGCGGTTATTGTAAGAACTAAAAAAGAAGTTAGAAGAAAAGATGGTTCATACATTCGTTTTGATGAAAATGCAGCAGTGTTGATAAATCCTCAGAACGAGCCTCGTGGTACACGTATCTTTGGTCCGGTTGCTCGAGAATTGAGAGATAAGCAGTTTATGAAAATCGTTTCATTAGCACCTGAAGTATTATAAAAGGTTAATTATGAAAATCAGAAAAAATGATATGGTTATGGTAATTTCCGGAAACGATCGCGGTAAAACCGGAAAAGTACTTAAAGTATTTCCACAGAAATATCGTGTGATTGTTGAAGGAATAAATCTCAGGAAGAGACATACAAAACCGAATAGAAAAAGTCCACAGGGAGGAATACTTGAAAAAGAAGCATCCATTAATGCTTCCAACGTAATGATACTTGATCCTAAAAGTAACGAACCAACTCGTATAGGATCGAGAGTTATTCTCGACGAAAAAACAGGTAAAAAGAAAATTGCCCGTGTAGCTAAAGCTAGCGGAGAAATGATTCAGTAAGAATTTAATTTATTGTTAAACAGATGGCAGAAAAAAAACAAGTAAAAGAGTCAAAAGAAAAGAAAGAGAAATCTAAAAAAGCTGCAGAAAAACCATCCACTGAAAAGGAGGTTAAAATTCCGAGCAGACTTTTTGATTACTATCGTGGTGATATCATTCCCGGTTTGATGAAGACTTTCAGTTATAGGAACATTATGCAAGTCCCTAAGATTGAAAAGATTGTTGTTAATATGGGAGTTGGTGCTGCTGTTGCTGAACCAAAAATTCTTGAAGAAGCTGTTAGAGAGCTTGAGTCAATTACTGGTCAGAAAGCAAGCATAAGAAAGGCGAAGAAAGCAATTTCAAATTTTAAGCTAAGAGAAGGTGTCAGCATAGGCGCAATGGTAACTCTTCGTAAAGAAAAAATGTATGAGTTTCTTGATAGACTTATAAATGTTGCTCTTCCTCGTGTAAGAGACTTTCGTGGTTTGTCAGATAAATCTTTTGATGGAAGAGGAAATTATACTTTGGGAGTTAAAGAGCAGATTATCTTCCCTGAGATTAATGTAGATAAAATAACTAAAATTCTTGGTATGGATATTACAATCGTAACTTCAGCTAAGTCTGATAACGAGGCTTATGAATTATTAAAATCTTTCGGAATGCCTTTTATAAAAAAAGAAATTAAAACAGCTTAGGAGATTTAATGGCCCGTACATGTTTAATAGCAAGAGAAGCAAAAAGACGAAGACTTTATGAAAAGTACAGAAAGCAGCGCGAAGAACTGAAAGCGAACGGTGATTATGAAGAGCTTCAAAAACTTCCCAGGGATTCTTCTGCCGTCAGACTTAAGAACCGATGTATGTTTACGGGAAGAGCAAGAAGCTATTATAGAAAATTTGGAGTTTCAAGATTAGTCTTCAGAGAGATGGCTCTGAAGGGTGAAATTCCAGGTGTAAAAAAATCAAGTTGGTAAACGGAGAAAGTTTAAATGCCAGTTACAGACCCAATTGCAGATTATTTAACCAGAATTAGAAATGCTACTAAAGCAAAAAAAATACGTGTTGAAATTCCGGCATCCAGGACAAAGATAGGATTGTCAGAAATTCTTAAGAATTTAGGTTATATAATTGATTATGAAATAATTGATGACAGTAAACAGAAAAAGTTGAACCTTGTTTTGAAATATAAGAATGGCATCCCAGCCATCAACGGATTGAAAAGAATAAGTAAACCCGGTTTGCGTGTTTACAGGGGTGCTGATAAGCTGCCAAAAGTTTTAAATGGTTTAGGCACCGCAGTCATTTCTACTCCCAGAGGTTTATTAACCGATAAGGATGCAAGAAATCTTCTGGTGGGTGGCGAAGTAGTTTGTTATATATGGTAAAATTAATAGTTGGAGATTAAAGATTGTCCAGAATAGGTAAAAAACCAGTAGAGATTCCAAAAGGCGTCACTATTAGTTTAGAAGGCCAGGTAATTAAGGTTAAAGGACCAAAAGGTGAGCTTCACCGAACAATGCATCCTTTAATTAAGGCTGAAGTTGTAGAGAATGAAATAAAGTTTAGCAGACCTGATGACTTAAAGGAATCAAGATCGCTGCATGGATTGACTCGTGCATTAATTCAGAATATGGTTACTGGAGTAACCGATTCATACAAAAAGACTCTTGAAATTGTTGGTGTCGGTTACAAGGCTGAACTAAAAGGAAAAAATTTATTGCTGAATATTGGCTATTCACATCCCATTTATTTTATTCCGCCTGATGAAGTAAAGCTTGAAGTGCCATCTCAAACTCAAATAATAATATCAGGCAACGACAAAGAATTAGTTGGGCTTGTTGCAGCCAAGATCAGATCATTCAGAAAACCCGAACCTTACAAAGGTAAGGGAATAAAATATTCTGATGAGCATATTATCAGAAAAGCTGGTAAGACTGCTGGAGCATAATATTTAGGAGTTTTATTTGTAATGAAAAAGAAAACATCAAGAACAAGAGCAAAAATTAAAATCAGAAAAAAGATTTCTGGAACAGCCGAAAGACCACGTCTTTCAGTTTACAGAAGTCTTGATAATATTTATGCTCAAATTATAGACGATTCAACCGGAAATACTTTAGTCGCGATTTCCAGTTTAGCTAAAGAAGCTAAGGCTGAAGTGAAATCAATTAAAGGTAAAATAAATAAAAGTAAGCTTATCGGTAACATGATTGCAAAAAAAGCATTGGAGAAAAACATCAAGACTGTTGTATTTGACAGAGGTGGTTTTAGGTATCATGGCCGGGTTAAAGCTTTAGCTGATGGTGCCCGCGAGGGAGGGCTTGTATTTTAATGTTTATTGCCGGGTCGTCTAATGGTAGGACTACGCCCTTTGGAGGCGTCTGTAGAGGTTCGAATCCTCTCCCGGCAGCTTCCATTTTTTCAATGAAAGTTTTTTAGGAGATAAATTTGAAAAGAGTAAAATCCACTGAATCAGACGGATTAAAAGAAAAAGTCGTTCACATCAATCGTGTAGCCAAAGTGGTTAAAGGTGGACGAAGATTCAGCTTCAACGCTATTGTTGTAGTTGGTGATGGGAAAGGAATTGTTGGAGTTGGTCTAGGTAAAGCGAATGAAGTAACCGATGCAATCTCAAAAGGAATTGATGATGCGAAGAAAAGTCTTGTCAAGGTTACAGTTCGAAAGGGAACAATTTCACACGAAATAGTTGGAAAATATGGTGCTGGTAAAGTGCTCTTGAAGCCAGCTTCTCCAGGAACCGGACTTATTGCCGGTGGTGGAGTCAGGGCAGTTCTGGAAGCTGCTGGAATTCAGGATGTATTAACAAAATCACTTGGTTCAAGTAATCCGCATAATCAGGTAAAGGCAACGCTGAACGGATTGCTCAGACAAATTGATGCTAAATATATGGCGAACAAAAGAGGAAAGACTATTCAGGAAATTTTTGCTTCTTAATAGAGGTTTTATGGCAAAGTTAAAAATAATACAGACTAGAAGTATAATTGACAGACCAGAGAAACAGAAAAAAATTATTGAGGCTCTGGGTTTGGGTAGACCTAATTGGGAGAGAATCCATAACGATACTCCCCAAATAAGAGGTATGATTAAAAAAGTTACTCACCTTGTTAAGGTCGAAGAAGTAAAGGAATAAGGAAATTATAAAATGGATATTCTAAGTAATTTAAAATATGCTGAAGGCTCAAGGAAAAAACGAAAAAGAGTTGGAAGAGGTGAAGGATCTGGACACGGCGGTCAGGCTACCAGAGGAATGAATGGTCAGCGCTCTCGTTCAGGTTCGAAAAAGAGAGCCTGGTTTGAAGGTGGTCAGATGCCTTTGCAAAGAAGAATTCCTAAATTCGGTTTTACTAATATCTTTAAGGAAACCTATCAGGTTGTAAATCTTAATGCTCTGCAAAGAATAGCTGACGAAAATAAAATTGACAAAGTAATCAACATTGAAGAATTAAAAAATTTGGGTTTGATTTCCAGCATTAAAAAGCCGGTAAAGATTTTAGGTAAAGGCGAACTTAAAGCAAAAATAAATATTGAGGCTAATGCAATCAGCAAAAGTGCAAAAGAAAAAATTGAATCGGCTGGTGGTTCAATAAAGTTAATCTAATGCGGTATTAAATGTCGAAGATTACAGATACTTTCAGGAATATTTTTAAAATACACGAACTCCGCCAAAGGATTTTTTATACGCTGGCTATTCTTTTTCTGGTTCGGTTAGGTGCACACATAACAATTCCGGGTGTTGATACAACGCTCCTAACTGAGAGCATGAAAAATACAACGACGGATAACCTTTTTGGTTTGTACGATTTATTTGTAGGTGGTGCTTTCTCAAATGCTGCAATTTTTGCACTTGGAATTATGCCCTACATTTCGGCTTCGATTATCATTCAGCTCCTTGGTGCTGTTGTTCCATATTTTCAAAAGCTGCAGCAGGAAGGTGAAGAAGGCAGGAAAAAAATTACTCAGCTTACCCGTTACGGAACGGTTCTTATTTCAGGTATGCAGGCCTGGGGTGTTACGATCAGACTTTTAAATATTCAGGTACAAGGATTACCAATTGTCCCTGAAGCTGTAAGCGGATTCGTCTGGGTGCTTTCAACAATCATAATACTTACATCCGGCACCATTTTTATGATGTGGATGGGAGAACAGATAACTGAAAGAGGTATTGGTAATGGAATTTCTTTAATTATTTTTATTGGAATTATAGCAAGATTCCCGCATTCAATTTTTGATGAAATAAGATTAATTAGCGTTGGTCAGAGATCGATTATTATCGAAATAATAATTTTAATTTTCATGTTCTTTATTATTGCCGGTGTTGTGCTTGTTACACAAGGCACAAGAAGGATACCTGTTCAATACGCAAAGCGGGTTGTAGGGAGAAAAATTTACGGTGGTGTGACTCAGTATATTCCATTAAGAGTTAATACTGCTGGTGTGATGCCCATTATCTTTGCTCAGTCAATTATGTTTATTCCGAATACTGTTTTATCATTTTTTCCCGATAATGAATTTTTACAGGGTTTATCTTCCTATTTTGTATATGATTCTCCTGTTTATTCTACCATCTATGCTCTTATGATTGTGTTTTTTACTTATTTCTATACAGCGATAGCTTTTAATCCGAAAGATGTTGCAGATAACATGAAAAAGCAGGGTGGTTTTATACCCGGTATCAGACCAGGAAAACAAACTTCGGAGTTCATTGATAATATTTTAACCAAGATAACTTTGCCTGGTTCTATCTTCCTAGCTATAGTTGCAATTTTACCAGCGTTTGTTTCAACCTTTGGAGTTTCTGGGCAGTTTGCTCAGTTTTTCGGAGGCACAAGCTTACTAATTATTGTTGGTGTAGCCCTGGACACTCTTCAGCAAATTGAATCCCATCTGCTGATGAGGCATTATGATGGCTTTATGAAATCAGGTAAAATGAGAGGACGAAGATAGATTTTTTAGCTTGTGATTTATATAAAGACTCAAAAAGAAATCGATCTTATTAAAGAGAGTTGTAGAATAGTTGCAGAGACGCTTCGTTTAGTTAAGAGTAATGTTAGAGTTGGTGTAACAACACTTGAATTAGATCTGATAGCTGAAGATTATATAAGAAGTAACAATGCAATTCCTGCATTCAAAGGATATTCGCAGGGAGGTTTACCCGGTTTTCCTGGTTCAGTTTGTATTTCAATAAATGATGCAGTTGTGCACGGAATTCCCGGTCAGGTTAAGCTTGAAGAGGGAGATTTAATTTCTCTTGATATCGGTGTTCTTAAAAATAATTATTATGGCGATGCAGCAATAACAGTTGCAAATGGAAAAGTTTCTGATGAAAAAAGAATGCTTCTTGAAGTAACAGAAAAATCATTGCAGCTGGGAATTGAGCAAGCCAAAAGTGGAAACAGAGTCCACGATATATCGGCAGCAGTTCAGGATTATGTCGAGCAAAACGGGTTTTCAATTGTGAGAGACCTATGTGGACATGGTGTAGGTAAATTTCTGCATGAAGATCCGGCCGTTCCGAATTTTGGCAGAAGAGGCACAGGAGCCAAATTGAAAAGAGGAATGACGATTGCTATTGAGCCCATGGTTAATGCTGGTGGATATGAAGTGATTACTTCATCGGATGGCTGGACTGTACTAACTGCGGATGGTTCTCCATCAGCTCATTTTGAACATACGGTTTTAATACTAGATAATTCACCGGAAATATTAACAGTTTGTTAATGGCTAAACAAGGACCGATAAAAATAGATGGCGTAATTACTGAAACTTTACCAAACGCTACTTTCAAGGTAAAGTTAGATAATGGTCATGAAATTCTTGCCCACATTTCGGGCAAGATGAGGATGCATTTTATTAAGATTTTAGTCGGTGATAAAGTTTCTGTTGAAATGTCACCTTACGATTTATCGAAGGGAAGAATAACTTACAGATATAAATAATGGGTGTAAAATGAAAGTTAGATCATCAGTAAGAAAAATATGCGATAAGTGCAAAATAATAAGACGCAAGGGCGTTGTTAGGGTTATTTGTTCTAATCCAAAGCACAAGCAAAGACAAGGTTAAAATTAATAAAGGAGTTTAAGTTTGGCACGTATATCAGGTGTTGATTTACCTAAAAATAAAAAAGTCTTATACGGTCTTCAGTATATATACGGATTAGGACCGACATCGGCTTCGGAAATTCTTGAAAAAGCAAAAATAGACCCCGGCAAAAAAGTTGCCGATCTTACAGAAGAAGATGTAGCGCAGATAAGAGCGGTAATTACTTCTGAGTATAAAGTTGAAGGTGCTCTTCGTTCTGAAGTTCAACAGAACATTAAAAGATTAATGGATATTGGAGCGTATAGAGGAATTAGACACAGAAAAGGTCTCCCGGCAAGAGGTCAGAGAACCCGCACCAATTCAAGAACCAGAAAAGGTAAACGTAAAACTGTTGCTGGTAAGAAGAAAACACCAACTAAGAAATAATATTTGTAAATCGGAGGATTTTGATTGGCTAAATCAGTAAAAAAAGTTAAAAAGAGAACCCAGGTAGATCTGAATGGAGTTGCACATATAAAAGCAACATTCAATAATGTTATAGTTACTATTACGGATATTTATGGCAACACATTATCGTGGTCTTCCGCAGGTAAAAATGGTTTTAAAGGATCGAGAAAAAACACACCCTTTGCTGCACAGGTTTCTGCAGAGGCTGCTGCCAAGGAAGCTTATGCCCTTGGGCTGAGAAAAATTGAGGTCAGGGTAAAAGGACCAGGATCCGGAAGGGAAGCAGCAATCAGATCTTTATATACTGCAGGATTGGAAGTTACGTCTATAAAAGATGTAACCCCGATACCTCATAATGGATGCAGACCACCAAAGCGTAGAAGAGTTTAATAAGAGGAGTTATCGTTAAATGGCAAGACACACAGATTCAGTATGCAAATTGTGCAGAAGAGAAAAACAAAAACTTTTTCTTAAAGGGCAGAAATGCTATACCGAAAAGTGCCCAATTGAATCCCGGAATTATGCACCCGGTCAACATGGACTTAACAGAAGATCAAAAATATCTGAATACGGAATCCAGCTTAGAGAGAAACAAAAAATAAAAAGAATGTATGGGTTACTGGAAACACAGTTCAGAAATTATTTTGAGAAGGCAATCAAGCAAAAAGGTATTACTGGTGAAAACCTGATTAAGCTTCTTGAGAGAAGATTAGATAATGTGGTTTTCAGGTTAGGTTTTGCGGGTTCAAGAAGCCAGGCAAGACAGTTGATTAAGCACAGACATTTTATAGTTAATGAAAGACTGGTTGATATACCATCATACCTGGTTTCTCAGGGTGACATTGTTAAAGTTAAAGAAAAAAGTAAGAAGTTAGACGCTATTCATAATTCGCTTAGGCGGGTTAATGAA
Source organism: uncultured Ignavibacteriaceae bacterium (assembly GCA_963699475.1). GTDB lineage: Bacteria > Bacteroidota > Ignavibacteria > Ignavibacteriales > Ignavibacteriaceae > IGN2. Next base: position 78,396 of record CAVOUA010000007.1, read on the forward strand.
AGCGCGTACCCCTGGCTTACTATAGACAAGGCAACATTAACCGGAACTTTTCTTCAGGTTCCGGAAAGAGCAGATGTTCCTCTAAACGCCAATGAGCAATTGGTTGTAGAGCTCTATTCTAAATAATTAATTTTTGAAATTTTAGAGGATTTTTTAATGAATACATCACATTTAATTATGCCGGAAGCAGTAGTTTTGGATGAAACTAATTATTCAAACACCTTTGGTAAATTTTCACTTCAGCCGCTGGAACGTGGATTTGGAGCAACTTTAGGTAATTCTCTTCGCAGAGTGCTTCTTTCTTCACTACCGGGTGCTGCAATTACATCGGTTAAATTCAGTGGCATATTGCACGAATTTACAACTATTCCGGGTGTAGTTGAAGATGTCTCCGAAATAGTGTTGAATCTTAAACAGGTTAGGATGAAATTACTTTCTAAAAAACCTAATAAGATTGACCTGTCATTCAATGGTGATAAAAAATGGACGGCGGCAGATATCCAAAAAGTAAGTAACGAAGTGGAAATTTTAAATCCTGATCTTCATATTGCCTCTTTAAATAAGAGTGCAAAATTTGATGTTGAAATAAGAGTTGGTAAAGGTACCGGTTACGTTCCTGCTGTCGAAAATGCATCTCCGGATCAGGCTATCGGTGTAATTCCGATTGATTCTATATTTACACCAATCAAAAATGTTAAAATGACGGTTGAAAATGTAAGAATTGGTGATAAAAATGATTTCGAAAAACTTACTATGGAAATTTCAACTGATGGATCAATTACTCCTGATGATGCTCTTACTCAAGCTGCAAAAACCTTAAGGGAACATGTTCAATTGTTCATAAATTTTGATATTGAGCAGGAAGAAGAACAACCAGTTGCAGAAAAAGATACTGAATTTGACCGGCTTAAAAAGATACTTCAGACTCCGGTTGATGATCTCGAATTGAGTGTCAGATCACATAACTGCCTCAAAGCAGCCAATATTAAAATACTGGGCGACCTGGTTAGAAAAGATGAAGCCGAAATGCTCAAGTTCAGAAATTTTGGAAGAAAATCTCTGGCAGAGCTTATGGAAATAGTTGAGGATCTTGGGATAGAATTCGGTATGGATGTGGACAAATATATTAAAGCTGAAGCAGAAGCTAAATAAAACGATAAGGATAATCAGATGAGACACAACGTTAAGGGAAGAAAATTAGGAAGAACAGCTAGCCATCGAAAGGCTACTTTAAATTCACTGATAACTTCTCTGCTTAAACATAAGAGGATTAAAACAACTCTTGCCAAAGCCAAGGAAACAAGAGGTTTTGCTGAAAAACTTGTTACAAAAGCCCGCAAAGGTGACTTACACGCAAAGAAACAGGTAATGGATGTAATTAAAGATAAAGAAGTTGTTAAAGAATTATTCTCAGATATAATTCCAAAGATTGGTGACAGACCCGGTGGTTATACTCGAGTTGTGAAATTAGGAAATAGAATGGGTGACGCAGCACAAATGGCAATACTCGAGCTTGTTGACTACAACGAAGTTGTAACTGCAAGAGCTGAACAGCAGAAGGAAAAGAGAGATGCTAAAGTAAAAGAGAAAGAAGCTAAAGCAAAGGCTGAAAAAGAAGATAAGTTGCTTGAAGAGCAGGCAGCTGAAGTCCCAAAAATATAGTTTAACAAATTTTTTGTATTATAAGAGTAATCGATATTTTCGGTTACTCTTTTTTTTTATCTAAAATGTTCAAAGAAATTAGATTTTTTAAATCAGTATTTGACCTTGGTGAATTGCCAATGCAGGATCTCCCGCAATTAATTTTATGCGGAAGATCAAACGTTGGAAAATCCTCTTTTATAAATAGTATAGCTAATAGGAAAGGACTTGCTAAAACTAGCTCTACACCCGGAAAAACCCGGTCAATAAATTTTTACAACGTTGACAATGCTTTTTTTATTGTTGATTTGCCTGGATTTGGATATGCGAAAACAAGTCAGAAGGAAAGAGAAAAGTGGGGCAAGCTGGTATCAAAATATATTCTTGAATCGACAACGATTCATCACGCTTTTCACCTGATTGACCCAAGGTATAAGCCGACTGATCTGGATATTTTACTAAATCAGTGGCTAAAGACTGCGGGCAAAGAATATTCTGTAATTCTCAGTAAAGCAGATAAACTGAATCAATCAGAAAATCATAAGGCAATAAGAACAGTACAATCCTTCTTCCCTGAGCTTACAGTAAATAATAATCTGTTCCTTTATTCTACTGAAACTGGAAAATGGAAGAAACCTGTACAGAAAAGAATCTCAGAACTATTCTTTTAAATTGAACTGAATGTTATTTTTTAATAATTAGTTGTTAAATTTATTTCACAAATAAATATTTCATAGTTAAATAGTCACATGCTGGATAAAAGACAACGTAAAAGAGTTTTAATTTTTTTGGTAATTCCAGTACTTGCCTCTGGTTTATTTTTTAGTGACGACCTCACGATAAGGCTTATCATAATTGCTCTCCTCGTTATTTATGTTGCATTCATTATCTTTTTAAGAGATTCAGTAAGATTTTCAGGAGGATATTCAATTTCTGATACAGAAGACACTGATACTGAAACCGTTTCTGCACCTCACTCAGAAATGGAAGAATCCTTCAAAATAGTGTCTAAAAACCGAAAAGTTGATGTTATAACAGATGAGAACTACCGACCGGAATACGGAGTATCAAAAACAACACTTAAACCTCACGATCTCAAAGAGCGATTCGATGAAATTGTAAAAGAAACTCTGCCTCCGGGTACCGGACACGATGAGCAGTTTGGGTTTGTTATTGAAAGAATGCTTACTGTTATGGCAGAACTTTATAATGCTCATTCAGTAATTTACTTCTGGCATAACAAGAAAAAAGAAAAATTAATTGTTGAGAAGTTCATCTCCACTTCCAACCAGCTAACAAAAAGAAAATTTGATATAGAGGATGATGTATTAAGTAAAATAGTTGAAACGGGTGAACCTGAATTGTTGACTGATATTTCTCGCACTGCCGAAGCTGATGTAATCAGATATTACGATGCCAATCAGGGAATTAAAAGCTTTGCCGGTGTGCCTGTGTTCTATAATAACGAATTAGTTGCCATCATAGCAATTGATTCAAAGGTTGAAGATGCTTTTGGAATTGAGACTATTTACTCTCTCGGACGCTTTATACGATTGATAACTATGCTGATTGGAATATTCGAAGAAAAATATTCTGATACTATCTCACAAAAGAGATTGGAAGGATTATTAAAAATCCTCGGTCCGGAAAATGAATTTGAAGATGAGAAGGAGATGATAAATGCGCTCCCTGAAGCATTGAAGAGCATGATTAAATGGGATGCGTTTGTGTTTATTTATTTTAACCCGATTGAGAAAATATTTAAAACTGAAAAGGTCGAAAACACTACGGCACTAAAGTACATTGGGATAGATCTTCAGATTGATCTGAATGGAACTCTGGTCGGTAAGTCGATTGTAACAGGAATACCGGTCAAAATAGACGATACTTCTGCAGGTAATTATAAAAGATATTCACGTGCAGAAGATGTATCATTTGATGGTTCTTTCGTTTCCATTCCGCTTATATACAATAAACAAAATTATGGTGTTCTCTGTTTTGAAAGCTTAAAGAAAAATGCCTACAGCAACAATGACGTTCAGTTCCTTAAAAAATCCTTAAATGTTTTAGCCTATATCATCTATTCACATTCAACTCAAAAATTATTAAAGAACCTGACTTCAGTTGATTTTGAAACAAGGGCACTTAATGCCTCCACATTTAAGGAAAGACTTAACGCTGACCTTATAAAATCAAAACAGCTGGAAATTCCCGGAACTTTAGCATTACTAAAAATTGATGATTTTATTGAACAGGAATCGCTTTTTGATGATAATCCATTGCCCAAAGTTGTTTCCGTTGTCTCAGAAATTATTTCTGAAGAAATGACCCCGCTGAATCTTTTCGGAAGGCTTGAGGATCGGATATTTGCCATCTACTTTTTTAATGCTTCAACTAAAAATGTTTTTGTATGGGCTGAAAAGTTACGTGTTAAAATAGCACGCAGGCCTGTCTCCGTAGTCTCCAAGCAAACTACTTTCACAGTTTCAATTGGTATTGCATCTACAACAAATAAAGATAATGTTGATGAAGTATTGTATAATGCAAACCTTGCTTTGAATAAAGCTCTTGAAAAAGGGGGCAACGCCGTCCTCAATGTAAATTAACAAATTATTTAAATCTCACAATAGAAATGAAAAATTTCTTTGTTATTGTACTTGACGGGGTTGGTATCGGTGAACTTCCTGATGCAAGAAAGTACAATGATGAGGGGAGCAATACGTTGCGCAATACTGCCAAAGCTGTTGGCGGATTGAAATTACCAAATCTTGAATTACTCGGTTTGGGAAATATTCAGGCTATAGAGGGAATTAAGAAAGTAGCTAATCCTAAGGCATCCTTCGGGAAGATGGCTGAAATGTCAGAGGGTAAAGACTCTACAACCGGTCATTGGGAACTTGCCGGACTTCACGTTCAAACAGATTTTTCCTATTTCCCTGATGGGTTTAATAATGACATTGTTGATAGATTTTTAAAGGAAACCGGTTGTAAAGGGATATTAGGAAATAAACCTGCTTCAGGCACAGAAATAATATACGAACTTGGTAAAAAACATTTGGAAACCGGCTATCCGATAATTTATACTTCTGCTGATTCTGTTTTTCAAATAGCTGCTCACGAAGAAATTATTCCATTAGAAAAACTTTATGAAATCTGTTCCATAACACGCCAAAGAGTTCTGACACTTCCTCTTCAAGTTGGTAGAGTAATTGCCCGACCATTTATTGGTAAACCAGGAAATTTCACCAGAACTAAAAACAGAAAAGATTTTTCGCTTGATCCTCCCGAACCTACCATCCTTGATATTCTTTCAAAAAAAAATATTACAACCATCGGCATTGGAAAGATTAATGATCTATTCAACTACCATGGAATTGATAAACAACTGCTTACAAAGTCGAATGAAGAAGGTTGCGAACAATTACTGAATATCTGCCGATGAATCAAAGGGTAGCTTTATTTTTACAAATCTTGTAGATTTCGATGTGTATTTTGGACACAGAAACGATCCTGGAGGTTTTGCCCAAAAGCTTGTTGAGTTTGATCAGTTTCTGCCAGACTTTCTTAAAAAGCTGGATGAAAGTGACGGGCTAATAATTACAGCTGATCATGGAAACGATCCGACTACTCCAAGCACAGATCATAGCAGGGAATTTGTTCCGCTGCTTTACTACAGAGCTGGTGTTCCGGGTAGAAATCTTGGTATTAGAAAAACATTTTCTGACGTTGCAAAAACGGTCGCTGATTTTTTTAATGTTGATAATGAACTTAACGGAGTTAGTTTCTTAAATGGATAAGAATGAATTAATTGAGTTAAAATCTTTGAATATTGATTTGAATGATCAAAACTCTGTCAAATTCAATTGACGCAGACATTTGCAGAATTGAAGAACTCCGGTTATTCACTGGTCACGGTTAACATAAAAACTTCACCCGAACAAGAGCTGAAAAAATCTGAGATCGATCTTGAATTATTCAGTAAAATAAAAGCAGCTCAGGAACTTCCGGATTGGGTAGTAATCAATTTGATTCTGGCTGCAGGAAAATTAAAAGATAGCAGCTTTAAAGAACGGATATTTAGTGATTAAGTATCTGCTGGATACGGATATAATAGTAGATTATCTGACTTCTGACAATGATGCGAATAACTATCTATTGAATATTATGCAAAAAGGGATCTGTTTTACAACCGTACTGAATGCTGCGGAAATATTAGCAGCCTGCAAAGATAATGAAGAACAATCTGCAGTTCGTAATGTTTTAGATTCTTTGAAGGTTCTAGGATTGAATTCAAGATACGCATTGAATATTCCGGAATTTTCTGATAAGACTGAAAGTGTTCGTGATGCTCTGTTTTCGGTTGTTGCATCAATAAATAAATTACCGATCGTTACATTCGAGAAAGAGCGTTATAAAAATACAAAATTGAAAATCATTCATCCACAAGAAATGGGAGTATAAATGTTTCTTGGAAGAGTTATTGGAACCGTCTGGTCAACAAAAAAAGATGAAAACCTGGTTGGCGCAAAATTTTTAATTGTAAAGGAGCTTGATTTAAAGATGAAAGAGAAAGAGCGCTTCGTGGTTGCCGTTGATAGCGTTGGTGCAGGTGAAGGCGAGGTAGTTCTGGTCGCCACAGGTAGTTCATCAAGAATGACCAGCTTTACAAAAGATAAGCCGGTTGATGCCGTAATTATGGGAATTGTTGATAAACTTGATGTATCTTCTAAATAAAATTTAATTATTTGTAGGATTAAATTGTTTCTGGGAAAAGTCATAGGGAATATCTGGGCAACGAGAAAACATCCATCTTTAAGTAGCTTTAAGTTGATGATAGTTCAGCCGTTAAATTCTGAATTTGAAAAAACCGGTGATCCTATAGTAGCTGTTGATACTGTTGGTTCGGGTCCGGGAGAGATAATCTATTATATCACAGCTTCTGAATCTGTAATACCACTGCCCGTTGATATGGCACCAGTGGATGCATCAATCGTGGGTATTGTTGACACTATCAACTCGGAAAAGTTAATTAAGAGTAAGTCGTGAAAATAACCAAGCAATTTACAAACCGAGATTCTCAGGCACTGGATAAATATTTCCAGGAGATTGGAAAGGTTGCTTTGCTTACTGCTGCTCAGGAAGTTGAACTTGCTATTAAGATTAGACAAGGTGATGCGCAGGCATTAGAAAAGTTAACCAAGGCAAATTTACGTTTTGTTGTTAGCGTGGCAAAGCAATATCAGAATCAGGGACTTTCTCTCGGTGATTTAATTAACGAAGGAAATCTTGGACTGATTAAAGCTGCAAGACGATTTGATGAAACCCGTGGATTTAAATTTATATCTTACGCAGTCTGGTGGATTCGCCAATCTATTATGCAGGCATTAGCTGAACAATCACGTATTGTACGGTTGCCTCTTAATCGCGTCGGTGCATTGAATAGAATAGGCAAAGCCTATAGCAATCTTGAGCAGGAGTATGAGAGAGAACCAAGTCCTGAAGAACTTGCAAATGAACTACATATGGATGTTGATGATGTTTCGGAAGCTATGACACTATCTGCCAGGCATCTTTCAATGGATGCGCCTTTTTCACAGAGTGAAGAAAATCGGCTTCTGGATGTTCTTGAGAATGAAGAATTACCCGCTCCCGACACAACGTTAATGTCGGAATCTCTCAAGGAGGAAGTGGAAAGGGCATTATCAAAACTAGATGCACGTGAAGCAGAAGTTATACGCCTTTATTTCGGGTTTGGTACTGATGAACCATTAACTCTCGAAGAAATTGGGGAAAGGTTCAATCTGACGCGCGAAAGAGTGCGGCAAATAAAAGAAAAGGCGATCCGCAGGTTAAGGAATACAACCAGAAGCAAAGAATTAAAAAAATATCTTGGCTGAATTTGCGAAGCCCATCGAAAAAAATATTTCTATTCTTATTAACCCTAACGTTTATAATCATTTCAGCTTGTTCATCGAGTAATTCAGTCAGGTTTGGCAAAAAGACCGAAGATGAAGAATCGAAAAAGTCCTCTGTCAGGTTTACCTCTGCGGATGATTCAATGATTGTGGATTTAAACCTGGATTTAAAGGACCCGAACCAACTTCCGGCAGATGAACCTGATGTTGATGTTTCAGGTCTGCTTGCCACGAATCAGAATAATTATACTTTTGATGTTCCGGGATTTGATTACACTACCATCCGGGAAAAAATGCTGATGGAGGTAATCAAGTACCTTGGAACCCCATACAAATATGGTGGAAATACAAAAGATGGTATAGATTGTTCAGCATTTACTCAAACAATTTATAAAGATATTTTTAATGTTAGTCTTGAAAGATCTGCCCGGCTTCAATATAATCAAGGGAGTGTTGTATCATCCGGTGACCAATTAAAGTTCGGCGACCTGGTATTTTTTAATACTCGTAAAAGGGTAAAACCCGGTCACGTGGGAATTTATATAGGCGACAACCTCTTTGCACATGCAAGCTCAACAAAGGGAGTAACAATTTCTTCAATCGATTATGATTATTACTCGAGGACTTTTATGGGCGCAAGAAGGTTTGAGACTAACGGGTTGACTGAGAAAACACAATAGTTATTTTTATTATAAGTAATAGTTAGGTGCCCAGTGACCGCAATCGAAGAGATCAAGGAACGACTCAAAAAGTACCCTGAGCTGAAATACAACGTCAGTGGCAGCACAATCACAATCGATGCGCCTTCACCGGATGGGTTCTCCGTCTCGCTCATCGAAGGCACATCCGAATGGATCGTGCATTTTGATGGTTGGCACGAACACTTCGACAGCAAAGACGCGGCACTGAATTGTTTCGCGTTCGGATTATCTAACGAATGCCGTTTGGAAATCACATTGCGTGGCAAATTTCCCTACGGTTGGACCTTACAATCGAAAACCGACAACGGATGGGAATCCGACAGCACAACAGGGCTGATTTTCTTTCCATTCTGGCGAAGAAAACGGGTAGAGTATAGGCGAAACAATGTTCTGAAGGGCACATAACAAACCGTTGCACACGGAGCCGCGGGTCGTGCGGAAATTGAAATCAACGTCGTTCGCCGAGGCCCGGTGAACGGTGCCGAGATGATTTACTCAAAAAAAAGCCGTTCCAAAATAGAACGGCTTTTAGGTTTCAAATAATAAATATGATTAACTGCATCCCGAAGTAGAGCCGCAGGTCATACACTTCAAACAAGTTCCGTTTCTTACCATTGTCATACTCTGGCATTCTGTGCAGATATCTCCTGTGTATCCTCTTTCAATTGCCATTTTAACCTTGGAGTTTATTTCAGCCTTTTTATTTGAGGCAGTTACGGTATCACGTTTCAAATGTGAGTTCGGAGTTCTTGTTGGAGTAGAGAACTCATCAACATCGTCTTTATCTAGTTCAACAAGTCTTTCACTGACTATTTCTTCACTTACAAAATCAGGTTCAGCAAATTTTTTCACAATACCGGGAGATGCTTTGGATTTAATTTCTTCCGGCTCAATATGTGCAAGATCGAACCTATTTAAGTAGGTGACAGCCAGCTCTCTGAAAATATAATCAATAACGGAAGTAGCCATTTTAATTTTTTCGTTGCCGGTTACAATTCCGCTGGGTTCAAATCTTGTAAATACAAATGCATCAGCAAACTCTTCAAGCGGAACTCCGTGCTGCAATCCAAGTGATATTGAAATTGCAAAACAGTTTAACAGGCTTCTGAATGCAGCACCTTCGCGATGCATATCAATGAATATTTCCCCAATCTGACCGTTATCATACTCACCGGTTCTTATGTAAACCGACTGACCGTTAATTTTAGCTTTCTGCGTATAGCCAGAACGTCTATCAGGTAATCTTCTTCTTTTTGCTATATATCTGTGGATTATTCTCTCAGCAACCTTAACCATATCATTCTTATCTTTGTCTTCAATCAATGCTTCAACATCTTCTTCACTTAAAGTGTTCAATGGCTGTGAAAGTTTTGAACCGTCTCTATAAAGCGCATTTGCTTTCACTCCGAGTTTCCAGGACTGCATAAATGCATCTTTAACGTCTTCGATTGTTGACTGGTTAGGCAGGTTAATCGTTTTTGAAATTGCACCGGAAATAAACGGTTGTGCTGCAGCCATCATTTTTATGTGAGCCGTTGCCCTAATAAATCTTGTTCCTTTCTTACCACATTTGTTCGCGCAGTCAAAAACAGGGTAGTGTTCATGCTTAAGGAAAGGCGCTCCTTCAATTGTCATCGTTCCGCAAACAAAGTCGTTTGCAGCAGCAATTTCTTGTTTGGAAAATCCTATTTCTTCTAAAAGGTTGAAATCAAATCGGTCAATTTTAGCTTCATCTAATTCAAGATTATTTACAATGAAATCAGTACCCAGAGTAAACTTGTTGAATGCAAAGCTCATCTCAAAAACTGTGGGCAGTGTTTTTTCAATTTTAGATAAAGCTTCTTCGGTAAATCCTTTAGCCTTTAAAGATTCAGGATTTATGTAAGGACAACCGTTCAGTGTCCCCTGACCATTAGCATACTTAATAATCTCACTTATCTGATCTTTGTTATAGCCCAATCTTTCGAGTGCTGGAGGGATTGATTGGTTAATAATTTTAAAGTAACCACCGCCAGCTAGTTTTTTAAATTTAACGAGTGCAAAGTCTGGTTCAACTCCTGTAGTATCGCAGTCCATTACCAAACCGATTGTACCGGTTGGAGCAATTACTGTAACCTGTGCATTTCTGAATCCGAATTGCTCTCCAAGTTCTAATGCTCTGTCAGCATCTTCTCTTGCTGCTTTTAGAAGATCTGAAGGGCAATGCTTTGGATTTATTCCAACTGGATAAATTTTTAAGTTTTCATATTCCTCATTAGGCACATTATAAGCTGCACGTTTATGATTACGAATTACCCGAAGCATATGTTTTTTGTTTTGTTTATAACCGGGGAATGGACCGAGTTCTTTTCCCATTTCAGCCGAAGCCGCATAAGCTGACATATGCATAATACCAGTGAGGGCACCGCAAATAGCAAATCCTTCATTGCTGTCGTATGGAATACCTTGAAGCATAAGCAGCGTTCCAAGATTGGCATAACCTAATCCAAGGGTTCTGTATTCATAGCTCAATCGGGCAATATTCCTGCTGGGGAATTGAGCCATCGCAACACTTATTTCAAGCACGATAGTCCAGATTCTTGTAGCGTGCCTGTATTGATCTACATTAAATTTCTTTTCTTTTGGATTGTAAAATTTAACGAGGTTCATTGATGCGAGATTACAAGCTGTATCATCAAGGAACATATATTCGCTGCACGGATTAGATGCTCTTATTGCTCCGCTTTCCGGACAGGTGTGCCATTCATTAATAGTATTGTGGAATTGAATTCCCGGATCTGCAGAAGACCATGCAGCGTAAGCAATATCATTCCAGAGATCTCTAGCCCTTATTGTTTTGCAGGATTTTGGATTTCTGTTCTCTTCCTTTGCTTTTCTTTTTTCAATTCTCCAGAAAAGGTTCCAGTCTTTATCATCAAGAACTGCATTCATAAATTCATTGGTAACTCGTATGGAGTTGTTGGAATTTTGTCCGGATACCGTTAAATAAGAATCGGAATTCCAGTCAGTGTTGTATTCAGGAAATTCAATTGATTTGAATCCCTGTTTTGCAAGCTGGATGACGCGCTCAATATAATTATTTGGAATCATAGCCTTTCGAGCTTCAAGAACAGACGACTTTAATCTTTTATTTACTTGCTTATTAAATCTGTCATTTTCCGGGTGTTCCGAATGGCAGGCGGTCATTATATTATTTAAATGGAAATTGGCAAGCTGAGAACCTGCAACTAGTGAGGCTACTTTCTGCTCTTCAACAACCTTCCAGTTTATAAATTCTTCTATGTCAGGGTGATCTAAATCGAGTGTAACCATCTTTGCGGCCCTTCTTGTAGTTCCACCGGATTTAATAGCACCAGCAGAACGATCACCTATTTTAAGAAAAGACATTAAACCTGAAGATTTTCCTCCACCGCTGAGCGGTTCATTGTTTCCTCTCAGATTGGAAAAATTGGAGCCTGTTCCTGACCCATATTTGAATAACCTTGCTTCCCGAACCCAGAGGTCCATTATTCCTCCTTCGTTTACCAGGTCATCACTTACCGACTGAATGAAGCAAGCGTGGGGCTGAGGATGCGTATAAGCATCAGTAGAGGTAACCATCTCTCCGGTTTGATAATCAACGTAATAATGCCCCTGTGAAGGTCCTGTGATGCCATAAGCCCAATTTAAGCCTGTATTGAACCATTGTGGACTATTCGGAGCTGCAAACTGGTTTGCAAGCATATATATAAGTTCATCATAAAATGCCTTGGCGTCTTCTTCTGAGTCAAAATAATTTCCTTTCCAGCCCCAGTAAGTCCAGCATCCTGCAAGTCTGTGAAATACCTGTCTGGCATCATGTTCAGAGGTTAGGCGATCGTTTTCGGGCAGTGATTCTAGTCTTTCTGTATCTGCAACTGAAGCTTGTAACCAATCAGGAATTCCTTTTTCATTTTTTTTGATCAGCAGCTTAGGGATACCAGCTTTTCTAAAATATTTTTGAGCTACAATATCTGTTGCTACCTGCGACCAGCTTTCGGGAACGGACACATCATCCATCCTGAACACAATTGAACCATCGGGATTTTTAATTTCTGATCGGCGCTTTGCAAATTTTATAAATGATAAAGGGTCTTTTCCAGCCGTAGTAAACAGTCTTTTTACCTGCATCAAGCTCTCCCGGTATTAGATTGGTTTTTTAAAAAGAAAAAAATTTTATTAAAAGTAGAAGGCAATTCACTTTTTAAGTAATTATTTATAAGTAACAGAAAAACTATTAAAATGTTTTTAAGCTGGAGCCTAATGGAAGAAAAACTTCTTTAATGTAGAATCAGCATAACAAGTTTTCAAATTTTTTTTGCTCCAACAAGGCAACACTAACTTGGCGATATTTTTTAAAAATTGCAAATTAAATTTCACATGATTTCAAAAAATATTTTCTCAAATTTTTGTTTTAAATTTTGATTTGAATGTAAAATTTTTATGGATTAGAAAATTTTCGAAAGAATACCTCATTTATGGGTAATTATTTTTGTAAACTACTATTACAATAAATTTTAATTGTCGAAGATATTAATTGACCTCAGAAGAAAATGTAATTGAATTATCCAGGCTGACAAAACAGTTCAAAAATGTTTTAGCCGTTGATGAATTGGAACTAAAAGTCTGTAAAGGCGATGTGTTTGGATTCCTTGGTCCGAATGGTGCAGGAAAAAGCACTACAATCAGGATGATACTGTCACTGATCTCGCCAACTGCCGGAGCCATTAAAATTTTTGGAAAATCTCTCCTGGAAAACCGAAAGGAAATCCTTGCCAATGTTGGTGCAATTGTAGAAAAACCTGATTTTTATCAATACCTTCCCGCGATTAAAAATCTTGAAATTTTAGCTAAAATCTCAGGAAAAGAGGTATCCAGGAAAAGAATAATGGAGCTATTAGAATTAGTTGGTCTAACAGACCGAGCTAAAAGCAAAGTGAAAACTTACTCACACGGAATGAAGCAAAGACTTGGGATTGCACAAGCATTATTACACAATCCTGAGCTCATTGTTTTAGATGAACCTACAACCGGACTTGACCCGCACGGAATGAAGGAAATAAGGGACTTAATCATACGACTAAGCAAAGAAGAAAATAAGACAATATTTCTTTCCTCTCACATTCTTTCAGAAATTGAACTTGTTGCAAACCGAATGATCATAATAAACAAAGGCAGCAAAATCGTTGAAGGTGAAGTTAGCAAGCTTTTAAATCTAAATACTCTTAAAGTTACAGTTGAAGTTGATAATCCAGCGCAAGCCGTTAAAGTTTTAGAAAATACAATTTGGTACAAGAGTATTGAATCAATAACAGAAAATAAATTCAGTGTAAACCTCGAGCAGAAAGACATTCCGGCTCTCAATAAATATCTTGTTGAAAAAGATGTGAATGTAAATGCACTTATCCCCGTCAGATCTCTTGAGGATTATTTTTTAAGTATTACTGCAGAGGCAAAATGATATTTACACTGGTCAGAATTGAGCTGCTAAAAATCTTCAGGAAATGGCGAACTTACATAGGATTTATTGCTATTGGCATTCTTGTTCCTCTGCTTCATCTCGCAATGTATCTCGAAGGACAGAATTCTTTGGATTTTATTACGCGCGGATTAAGGGATACATTTGTGCTGGTTGGTAACCTTTTAAATGGCTACTGGATTTCCTACATTATCCTGAATGCCCTAACAGTACATATACCTTTCTTAATTGCTCTCGTTGCAGGTGACCTTCTTGCTGGTGAGGCAACTGCAGGGACTTACAGAATTCTGGTAACAAGACCTATTTCAAGAATACAAATCGTAACCTCCAAATTTCTTTCCGGTCTGATTTATACCAGCTCATTGATTTTATTCCTTGCGATTATGAGTTTAGTGCTTGGTCTGATAATTTTTGGTAGTGGTGAATTAATTGTAGTGGGCAGTCAATCAATAATTATATTTGAAAAAACTGATATTCTTTGGAGATTTCTTTTGGCTTATGGCTTTGCCATTTTAAGCATGATGGTTGTTTGCAGTTTGGCAATTTTATTCTCATCTTTGGTTGAGAATGCTATCGGCCCAATAGTCTCAACTATGGCTGTAATAATTATATTTATTATAATTTCAGCTTTTAATGTGGAAATTCTAAAGGAGATAAGACCATATCTTTTTACAAACTATATGCTCGACTGGAGGGAATTTTTTAACGAACCTTTGGATTTTTCAGAAATAATGAAAGCAGTAGGAATACTGGGCGGACACATTATTATATTTTTCACGGCAACATCGTTAATATTTCAGAAAAAAGATATACTTAGTTAAAATTACTTATTAAAGATCAAAATGATTAAAAAAATATTTGCAATTATTCTGCTTATCAACGGCATTGTATTTTCTCAAGGAAAAAAGATTGAAGATATCCTGGAAAAAGTAAAGACTGAGTTCGAAAAAATAGAAGACTACCAGGTTGATGTGAAGATCAAAGTAGATGTTGATTTCCTGAAAATGCCTGATAGAGAAGCGACTATTTTTTATAAGAAACCGGACAAGTTTCACATCAATTCAGAAAACTTTGCAATGCTGCCAAAATCCGGAATGAATTTCTCACCATTCGAATTTTTGAATTATGAATACACATCATTTTATGAGGGAGAGGATACAATAAACGGGATTTTAACTTCCGTCATTAAAGTTATACCGCTTGAAGGCAGGGCTGAGGTAATATTAAGTACCTTTTGGGTTGATACTAAGAGGAATCTAATTCTGAAAGTTGAGTCATCAAGGAAACCGCAGGGAGATTTTGTTATTGATTTATCTTACTCAAAAACAGAAGGAAATTTTTGGCTTCCATCTTCAATGATTTTCACATTTACTATAGATAGGTCAATTTTGCCGAGAAGATTTATGGAAGATCAGGATTCAAAGTCTGGTGAGATAGAAAATGATTCAACTAAAGTGAAAACAGGCAAAGTTTTTTTAACTTATTCGAACTACAGAGTTAATGTCGGACTACCCGATGAGATATTTGAAGAAAGAAATGCCACAAAATAAAAATGGGCGGCCGGAAATTTTATCACAATGAAAGTGAGGGCACAACATTGCAGGAAAGTATCCCGACCGCCCGAATCTGACTACTAGGAGGCTACTCTTTTTCAAGAGGTAATCAGATTTTGGGAGGAGAATTTGTGATTCTTCTAACGCAAATATTGGGGAAATGGAAGCAAGAATAAAGGCAGAATTTCGTGAACTATTTTATTTTGCTCTCTTATTTTCTTGAAAAATTATCAATAGCAATTAAAATTCTGCCCATTAATTTCAATCTAAATCCAGTCTGATCTTAGATGCTTTCAGATTATTATTTATTGAACACTTTTTTGAACACTTTCTGCATTTCCTGCCACGATTCCTTGTCAGCTTTCTCGTTATAAGCAAGGGGCATGTTAAATTTTTTGCCGAGACTATCAGCATACGGACTTGTGAAGCTGTGAACAGCACCTTCATAATTTATAAATTCATAATTAACCTTTGCCGAATCCATTTCTTTTTTAAATGCTTCAATCTGCTCTGAAGTTGTGAATGGATCATCTGCACCATTGCAAACTAGAACGAAAGCTTTAACCTTGTTTGGTTCAGCCGGAGTGATGGCTTGCAAACTACCATGGAAACTTACAGCAGCTTTAAGATCAGTACCAATTCGCGCCATCTGCAAAACCACACCTCCTCCAAAACAGTAGCCAATAGCAGCAATATTATTTGGATCCGTAGTTTCCTGTTCTTTCAGAAGGTTATAAGCAGCCATAAATTTTGCCTGAGCAGATTCAATATTATTGAATACTTGCATAGAAAATTTTTGGGCATCTTCAGGATGAGTTGCGGTTTTTCCATCACCGAACATATCTAAAGCAAATGCAGTATAGCCTAATTCTGCCAGCATTCTTGCTCTACTTCTTGCATAATCGTTAAGTCCCCACCATTCATGCACAACTAATACTCCGGGTCTTTTTCCTTCAACATTTCCATCATAAACCAGGAATCCCTTTAATGTTATCCCATCCGCCGAGTATTCAACTTCTTTTTCAATTAAATCTACTTTCTCCATCGGTTTCTCTGCGCAGGAATATACGATTAATAAAGAAAAGATAACTGCAACACCAACTAGTGTTTTCATTAGAACCTCCATGAATTAATTTAATGTTTACTTTTTATTTATTCTTTGAAAGAAATTAAAAAATCCTGATTCATTATTTAAATTATCATTTAACCAAATTGAAACTAATTCATATTCAGTTTTAATTATTTCTTTTATTTCTTCAGGATAAACCGGTACTTCAGCTCGTATTTTTGTTAGCTTTCTGTCAAACATTAGAAAAGTAGGTTTTCTTGATAGCGTGTAAACAAAGTCTTTTTTTTCATGACCTGGAAATCCTTTGCCAAGATTTACTTTTTCCAGATGTGCGATGTATGGATCAACTAATCCGTGGTAATCATAAACCTTAAGCCCTGAATAATAAGCTATAGCACCAATAGCATCAGTAGCAATACTCTCATCAGGAGATGTTTTATAACTGTTAAAAAATTTTCCAAGCACCGTCAAACGGTTCGAATGCCACCTTTCAAATAAAACTCCCTGATACTGTCCATGTTGTCTGATGGATTTTGCGAATATAAACTTATCCAGGGGTGTGGATTGAACTATTGTTCCGAAAATAAAAAAAATTAGAAAAATGAACGAGAGATTTCGTTTATTAATATTATTCTTACTGGAAGAAATAACATCGTAACATTTTGTCAGTAATAAATAAATAAAAGGAAGAATCGGAACAAAGAACCTGTACATTGCCATATAATCACCGCCAATATAAATTATATAAACAGAATAGAAAAGACATAAAGATAAAAAAATAAAAAAAGCATAGGCTCGGATATCATTTCTAATGTTAAACAAAATTTCTTTGATCGCTACTTTTGAATTTAGTTTTTCAACAGAAATCCATATAAGTACTGTAAGCAGTGGTACCGCTGGTAAAAGAAAGTGTATGCAGAAATAAAGTAAATAGGCTAATCCGCGTATCCATTGAAAAATGCCACCACCGGTTTTAGCATAGTAAGTGTTCGGTAAAAGGTATCCGAAATACGAGTATCTCCAAAGAAAATAAACTGTAAATGGAATTATAAAATAAATAAGTGCGTATAATATTGATTGTCTAACTTGGGCTAATTTATTATATCCTTTAGATTTAATTAAATGGATTGCAATTAAAATTAAAAAGAAACCAAATCCTTCAGGTCTGGTAAGCGCAGCAAATAGTGAAAAGAGAAAAAGAAATGTTAATGATTTTTTATTGTAGTTTGACCAGAAATTAAGCTCATAATATATGCTGCAAACGATGAACAAGGTGAAAAGGTTTGTTTCCATTCCGCTTGATGCCCACGTTACAAATGGTCCGGAAATGGCAAGCATTAAACAGGGGATAAGAGCTATTTTAGTTTTAAAACCTAAAACTTGCTTACCAATCTTGTAAACATAAAGTAAAGTTATAACACTGCTTAATATTCCAAGTAATTGGCTGAATGTTGTTAATTCTAAATTCAACAACAATCCTAAACTGCAGAAAATAACCCATAAAAAATTTGTAAAACCCTCTACTGGTGGATCACCAATATTCCAAACAAGTCCAAATCCATTAACTAGATTTTTAGCATATCGAAAGGTTATAAAAGCATCTTCGGCAACAACTGATAAGTAAATTGAATGGGAGATGAAAAGCAAAAGAATTAATACGAAAGGAATTAAATAATTATGATTTTTGTTTACACTGGAAAGAGAAGAAAATTCCAGATTGAGATGGTTATTCATCTCGATGAACTGTATCTGCTGAAAAAGCCGGAAGGCAAACTGCAATATATTCTGCACCACCCGGTTCTGGCGTGCTGTATCGTATCCATTCACCTTTAAGTGTGATTATAGCTTCACCGGATTTTATTTCGAAAGCATTTTCCTTTGTTTCAACACTGAAGCATTCCTTTTAAAACAATAGTATATTCATCAAATTCAGGTGTTTGTCCGGGCTCTTCCCAGCCTGCAGGACTTGTCATTTTTGCTATGCTAATAGTTTTTGTTAAAGAATTTACTCTACCAATAAATTCCTGAATGATTTTCGGCTTGTTACCTGCAGCTTCAATCTTTGTTGGACTTTTTATTATTGTTGGCATAAGTTAAATTTATTTATTAGTGTTCTAATTCTTTAAACTCTCCCAGGACTTTAACAAAAATATAAATTGCAATTATTCCTAAAATAAAATTACCAGCAAGGCAAAACCAAATGTATTCCGGGTTGCCTGTATCTCTGAAGTAACCATATAGTGAAGTATAAGTTACTCCGCTTAGCGCACCGCCTAAACCGGTGGCTAAAAAGTTTGTGCCCATATACAGCCCGGCTTTTTCTTTTGGTGCAAGCCACATTATATATTCCTGTATTCTGGGAGAAGAAATCATTTCACCTACTGCAAATAAAAAAATACCCAGGAATATAAACTCAGAAGACGACAGGTATGCATAACCAATTGTAAACATTCCCAGTGCTGCCACAAATAATCCAAAATTGAAAGAGGGAATTGCTTTGAATTTTTCAAAAATTCGTGAAATGAAAATCTGGAATATCATAATAATATATCCTGTGTGGGCGATTGTTTCACCTAAAAGTCTTCTTTGACCGGAAGCATCCTCAGCTGAGAGTATGTTTGAAAACCAGGTTGGAAAGATGCTGTCAATCACCAAATATAAGCGGACAGTATCCAGATTTTTATCGACATAAACAGCTACGAGATTAAAAAATGCCCATAGCGGAAGCCAGAATGTCAATCCAAGGAGAATAAGAAATATTAGAAATTTTACATCCGACAAAGCAACATACATATCCTGAAATTTTTGCTTTAGTGTCGCGTTTCCAATTTCACGCTTTGGTTCCTTATAAAAAAAGATCGTGATTAAAAGCATCACTCCAATTCCAATAGCAGCAGCAATAAATGCGTGGTTCCATGAGATTGCCCTCAGTTTACCAGCAACAACAGGACCAAATGAGGCACCTATGTTTACCATCGCATAAAAAATTCCAAAGCCAAGTGTTTTGTTGGTTGAATCTGTGGTAACTCTTACTGTTCCGGATATCAAAGGTTTAAAGATTCCTGCTGCGAATCCGATTCCTAACATTGTAAGTGCAATGCCTGTGAAAGACTTTGTTAAAATCAATAAAAGTATTGTCGGGAGATATGCCAGGTATGAAATGATCAGAACTTTTTTGAAACCGTACCTATCAGCAAAAGTACCAGAAAAAATTGGAGTAGCATATGAAAACAAAAGGAACAAACTCTGAACAATTCCTAGCTGTCCTTTTGAGAAGCCAAGGTATTCCATGTAAATTCCAAAGCCGAGATAAATACCGTAGTAAGCAAATCTCTCCAGTATCTCGATACTATTTGCAATCCAGAATACAAAGGGGAACGGAGTTCTGTTCTTCATCAAAACCTAAAACTAGTGAAGGAAAAAAGTAAATTGATACTGTTAAACTTTTAGTGCAGCCACAGCGCGTTCATAATCTTCAGGCCTAACATAAAGCAGATAACCGAAGCATCCCTTACTGTCAGTAACGCCATTGGATGCATACACGTTTACATTTGCTTCATAAAGTACTTGATGTATTTCAGCCAGCGCACCAAGTTCATCATCTCCCTGCACAAGTAAAGCAGGGTGTGGGCCGTCAAGTGTAAAGTTTGTTCTCCTGGCTTCAATAACAAGCTTATCGGGAGTATCAGGGAAGAGAGTTAGTTGCGTCCTGTTCGGTCCAACAGGAATAGCAGTAAATGCTAGAAGATTGATGCCGCTTTGTTCTAATTGTGCAAGCAGCTTATATGCTTCACCGGGCTGGTCAACTACTGAGCAGTAGAAATACTCTACTTTTCTTATTTTAAATGACATTTATCCTCCCACTATTTTAATAGAATAAATATTTTGATGAGTCCTTTTTTTTAATTCGAATATTCTAAGGATGTTTCAGAAGTAAACTAAGTATTTATATTTGGTTTTTCAATACAAATTAATAAAAAATCAAAACTAACAATCACTAAAAAAAATTTTAATATCGATAAAGATGGCAAGAACAAAGTTTAAAAGACTCGCGAAAGTAAAAGAATTACCAAATGTATTCAGCCTGCAAAATCCGGATGTGACAGATTCACTTAAGAATTACTTTAGATTCAAAAATATTTTTACGATTGAAATCGGCTGTGGACATGGAGATTATACAATTGAATTAGCCCAAAAATATCCTAGAAAGAAATTTTATTGGAATAGACGTAAAAGGTGCAAGGATATTTAACGGTGCAATAAAGGCAATTGGACCTTAAATTAAAAAATGTTGCATTTTTTTATAGCCAAAGTTGAGAAACTACAGGAAATTTTTAATGCTGAATTCAGTAGAGGAAATTTATATTCCTTTCCCCGATCCTCACGTTAGAAGATCAAACCAGAACAGGCGGCTGATCTCTCCATTCTTTCTTAAGATTTACAAGGAATTATTAATCGATTCCGGTTTGATTCATTTCAAAACCGATAATCAAAATTTATATGATTATGCCTTAAAAGTTATTTCAGAATTTGGATGCAAGATTCTCTATTCAAGTAAAAATTTATATGATGATGGAAGCGAATTTAAAGAGCAGCATTATCACAAATTTCGAAAAACATTACATTAAAGAGGGACGAAGTATTAAGTATATTCGATTTGAGTTTTAATAGTTAATGAATAAATCTGAGATATTTTGAGTCTGCCAATTATCATTATATTTTTATAATTTTAACTATGAGGAAATAAAAAGTATTTAACAAATTCTTTGCTAAATATTTCATCCTCGACAAAACTGTTCAACTGAGGGCATCATATTTTTTCCTGAATATATTAGGGCATTGTTATCCGTTTAATAACTAAATTCATTACACTCTTTGCACTATTAGTGCTTCTATTTTTTTCTGCCTGCACAAAAAAGCCAGTAGAACCGGAAAAAAGTTTAAATGAAAAGTTAAACTTCAATTTTTCTGAATATTCTAAGATTTTTAAAAATCAATTTGTATCAAAAGATGGATACATCATTCAAAGTGATTCTTTAATCACCTATTATGATACATTGATGTACTTTTATTCATTGAGGGATTATCAACCTCTATTCATTAAAAGTTTTGAAGATAATGACAAAGTATTCTCTCTTATTTCGATTCTCGAAAGAACCGGAGAACACGGCTTAAATCCGGAACAATATCACTTCAGTGATATCATTAATTACTTTGCTGGAGCGACTGATACAGTTCCTAACCTTTCGAGATATTACCTTTTAGCAATGACAGAACTGCTGATGAGCGATGCTATATTAAAATACAGCTACCATCTGCGTTACGGAATTGTTAACCCGAAAGCTTTATTTCCTGATACGTACTTTTTGCCGATTGATGATTCATCAAAAGGCAACTTACTGGAACCACTAAGACAGGAAAATCTCGTTCAATATTTTAATGACATTCAACCTAAAAGTAAAAGGTATCGGGATCTTCAAGAAGCGCTAAAGTATTATAGTCGTTTTGAGGAACTCGATTGGCCGTCAATCACTCTTCAAGCCAATAAAATTGAAGTTGGTTCAAGAGATGCTTTGGTACCTTTGATCGTGGAAAAATTATTGGTACTTGAATACCTCGATACATCCAAATATAAAATTAAAGATCCAATACTTTATGATTCATTGATTGCAGGGGCTATTAAATCATTTCAACGCGATAACGGTTTGAACGATGATGGCGTCATAGGAAAGAATACCATTGAAAGACTAAATACCACTCCGCAGCAATACGTTGAAAAAATAAAAATTAATCTTGAGCGGTTCCGATGGAATAATTACACAGATTCCGCAAGGTATATTCTTGTAAACATTCCAGATTTTATGCTTTACATTTATGATAATGGGGTAGAGGTATTTAAATCTAAGGTTTGTACAGGCAGTAAACGTCCAAAATACTATGAACGTCAAATGGAGGTTTATAAGAAATCAAAACGCTGGAGAGACAAACCTGATGATTGGGAAACACCGAACCTTTATGGTAAGATCTCATATATGGTGCTCAATCCAACCTGGAACGTTCCGCAGAGCATTATGAGGGAAGAAATTGTTTATAAGATGAAAAAAGATTCAAGCTACTTAAGCAGTCATAATTTTAAAGTTTATCTGGATACACTTGAATTAAACCCTGACAGTATAAAAATAAGTGATTTATCAGTTGAAAAAATTCCATACAAAATCATCCAGGATCCCGGAGCTGGTAACGCATTGGGTAAAATCAAATTCATTTTTAATAATCCTCATGGAATTTATTTACATGATACACCAAACCGACCTCCATTTAAATATGACAATAGGGCAGTCAGTCATGGCTGCGTACGTGTTGAAAATCCAATGCCACTTGCAGAATTTCTTTTACGAGATCATCCCAAATGGAATATTGATTTTCTTAAAATTGAAATTGGATTGAAAGTTGAGAATCAAGAAGCAGTGAAAGAGTATGCTGAAAAAAGGGAGTCACTTAGAAAATATGCCAGTTTGGGTAAAACTACTGATATAATCCTTCCCCAGAAGGTACAATTATATATTGATTACTATACAGCCTGGGTGGATGAAAATGGTGTAATAAATTTCAGAGGCGATGTTTATGACAGAGATAAGGTTTTGCTGGAATATTTAAAAGCTGCGAATCAATTATGACTGGTACCGAATCGATAAATTTTATTCTAATCTTACTTTACCAGAATCATCTTTTTAGTTTCTACAAAGATTCCTGTTTGAAGTCTGTAGAAATATATTCCGCTTGGTAAGTTCTCTGCATACCATGTAACTTCATAATTCTCCTGCAGGTTTTTCTTCATTAACCAAATGTTGCAATTTCATTTCCAAGTATGTCATAAACTTTCAAAGTAATCATTTGAGATTGCTTCGCTCCACTCGCAATGACAATCGGAATTGAAAATCTTATTCTCGTTAGCCATTATTTGAATCAATGAAATAAAGACTTCAACCAATGCTTCACTGGTTCCACTTGTTTGACTTAACCAGTTTACTCCACCATTTGTAGTTTTTAGAATTGAACCATTAGAACCGACAACCCAACCAGTATTTGAATTAATAAAAAAGGAAGAAATAAGAAATTCTTCAGTTCCACTATTTTGGGTTTCCCAGCTACTACCACCATTTGTTGTTTTTAAAATTGTTCCCCCAGGATCCAACTGTCCAACCTGTATTTGAATCAACAAAATAGATTGATCCTAAAGGATTCCCTTGTGGTAAGGGATTTTGCCAGAACCATTGTGCATGGTTAACAGAATAAATAAGTAAACAGAAGTATTAAAATTTTTTTCATTTCATTACTCCGTTTTTATTGATTTATAAAAACAATTCGCAGTGGAGTAAGTAAAATCAGTTATATTAACAGCTTCAAATCCACCATAAAGTGTAAAATCATTAAATGTGCCGAAAAGATAACATGTATTAATGGTTAATTATTAGAAGATTTTTACTTTTCAGAAGTACCATTTTTCTTGTTGAAATGTAATTTTCTAGCAATTAGTTGATAAATGTAAACTCCGCTTGGTAGTCTGAGCATCGAATGTAATTTCAGTACTTCCCACAGGTCTATATTCCTCAACAGGTTGAAGTCTGAACTCGATAGAGCCCGCAAGCCTCTATTAAGTCTGACAACCTTTTCTAAGGAGAGGGCTTTTAATCTTATCATCATAATATCATTTCTTGTCTGTACAAAACTCTCAGTTTTTAACTGATACAAAATGTAAATTCCACTTGGGAGGTTTCTTGCGTCGAAATCAACTTCATAACTTCCTGCGGACTTTTCTTCGTTAACCAATGTTGGCAATCTCATTACCAAGGACATCAAATACTTTCAGAATTTGCCAACTGCTTACTGGCGATTGCAAACTAATTGTGGTAGTTGGATTAAACGGATTAGGATAATTCTGAAATAGTTGAAATGATTGAGGAATATTCTCTTCATTAACTTCCGATGCATTAGTGAATTCATAGCAGCCAATATCAAAACCATTTCCTTGCGGACGCGAAACACCATCCTTATCAATACTTGGAGCACCATCTCCGCTGCCTGCATCAATTGCCGGACTTGTAGCAATTAGATGATAATCACCAATACCTCCGGATGGATTAATAAAATATGTTGATGCATTGTTCATAGTAATTTCAATGTTATGGTCTTCTGTAAATCCGCCGGTGAGCGAGTAATCAGTGGCAATATTATTCCGAACAATTACTCCTGATGATGGTGTACCATTTTTATGATCGTTAACCATTATCCATGGATCCGGTTCAGGTGTATTGTCATTATCAACAACCGTGTTATTAATTATTTTACAATTAATTGCACCGTAGAATGATATTCCGTGCCAGTGATTTGTGATTATTAAGTTATTTTCGACAAGCCAGTTTTCATACATTCCATCGAATAATCCAACTCCCTGCAATTCACCTTTATGCGGTTGATTGGGATCTTCAAAATTAATTATTGTGTTGCCGCGAAGAGTTACATTGTATACTGTTCCTGTTCCAACACCGCCGCTGCCGTATGACCAGGATTGAAATCCATCATCATGATTATCATCAACATCGATAAGAATTCTTTATCGTGTTATATTCATATACCATATCATCACCTAACCCGCGAATTCCATCACCTCGAAAATTAGCAATCAGATTATGCGATACTAATGAATTATTTGCGCTGCAGGCAATTCCGTGATCAATCGACTGTAATTGTATTATTAAGTACATTAATATTTGATCCATCCATAATTAATTCCATTACCGGTTCGTTCTACCCAATCGGAATCAGTCCAGCCGGAAATGTCATCAGCATAATTAATGATGCAGTTTTCAATTGTTAGAAAGTCGCCATCCAGATTTACTGCTTCAGTTCCATCTGCACCGCTTGAGTATCTTGGTTTAATATCAATTCCAGACAATTTCCAATAACTGCTGTTATGAATATCTATGCTGGTAAAGACAGGTGTCGCTCCTGTGTACGCTCGAATGGTAACGAAGGAACTGTTATTTTTTCCGGAGATTGTAAAGTCA
Source organism: uncultured Ignavibacteriaceae bacterium (assembly GCA_963699475.1). GTDB lineage: Bacteria > Bacteroidota > Ignavibacteria > Ignavibacteriales > Ignavibacteriaceae > IGN2. Next base: position 103,840 of record CAVOUA010000007.1, read on the forward strand.
CCATAATTTCCACTAAGCAGACTGATTGTATCTCCACCCTGAACATTGTTTATAGCGTTTTGCAATTCTGTTAAATTGGATACGATTATTTCATTCGCTTTTACGGTTTCGAAATTAATAATTAATAAAATTCCAAAAAGTAACGGATAAAAAATCTTTTTCATTTTATTCTTCCTTACTTAATTAAAACCATAGATTTTGTTTGAGTAAATGAGCCAACCTTTAATTGATAGAAATAGACTCCGCTTGGCAGATTCCGGACTTTGCCGGAATGACTATCAAAGGTGACTTCATAACTGCCTGCAGGTTTTTCTTCTTCAACAAGTGTTGCAACTTCATTTCCTATAACATCATAAACTTTTAATGTTACAAGTGCAGATTGCTTCGCTCCGCTCGCAATGACAGACGGAAACGTGAAACGGATTGTTGTTGTTGGATTAAACGGATTAGGGTAATTCTGATATAGAATAAAACCTGATGGTGATATTTCTTCTCCAACCGATGTCAAAGTATTATACTCATAAGCACCTATGTCAAAACCAGCACCTTGCGGGCGTGGAATATTTTCAAGGTCTTCAAAAACTGTTGGAAGTACCAAATTTGTTCCTGCATCTACAGCTTGTGCATTTTGAAGGAGATGGAAATTTTCGTTTATATAATCAACAAATATTTGATCTTCAGGATCAGCAATCATTGAATGCAAATCATATCCGAGTGACTGCCATTGACTTAATGTCATATTCGAATTTCCATCATCATCACTTAATCGATTAACCAGAATATTGTAATCACTAACAAATCCTAATGCTGAAGCTGCATCAATTGCAATGCTTCCTCTGAAGCTGTGATGATTAATTAAAATATTATTGTAAAGTAGTATTTCCGGTTGAACCGTCAACAGAAATTATACACCATCTTCCATCTGCAGGTTGAATGATTGTGTTGTTATAAACTTTATTATTCTTTGATGCATCACCGCCATCAATCTGATACATCGCAATTCCGGTTGCGTGATTATTGTAAATCAGGTTGTTAAATATTTCAGATTCCTGAACTCCATCCATATTTATTGCTGAGCCTCCGCCGTAACCATTATCGTGTAAAATATTTCCTTCAACAACAGCGTTGCTTATTATTCCATCTCCTCCCATAGAAATATCACCATTCATATGAATGCCGCAGCCGTTATTATTAAATGAATGATTGTTTCTTATGATTGGTCTGTCACTGCTGTTAGAGACGTAAATTCCATGTTCATCTTCGCTAAATGAACAAGTATTATTTTCTAATATGAGATCATCTGTAAATCCTGTGAAAATTCCCCAACGGTAATTGTTGTGACAGTAGTTGTTTTTTATCGTAATAAAATCCGAAACAGCTGCACGTATTCCTGCGCGAGGCTGATTAAAAATTTCAAATCCATCAATAACAATCCAGGAAGCATTTTCAATATTAATCCCATCGGGTGTGACTGAGTTTCTTTCATCAATAACAACATTGTTCTCAATCGCTTTAAAAACAATTGGCAGACTCTGTGTTCCATTCGTGCGGATATCAAAACCAACATAATTACCTTCAAGAACTAATACGGAATCTCCTGCAGAAACCATATCAGCCGCATACTGAAGTGTTTCAAAAGCAGTCTGAGGTGTAAGTCCATTGTTACTGTTGTTCCCGGATTCTGAGACATAGTATGTTGTTTGAGCGGTTGCAAAATACATTGCGAGAAGAGAAAGTAATGCTATTATTTTTAGAGATCTTAAGTTCATTATTAACCTGCGTATAATTTGATTTCTTGCTTAATTGCAAACAATTAAGGTACCAGCAAGTTTATTATTGAATGTATGATTTATAGCAAAACAGTATCCTGTCCACACGTCAAACATTACATTTTCACCGTCATAAGTGGTATTTTTAGGATGATTTTTCGTAGTTATTTAACCTAAAAATTGATTTTTCACACCGGAGTTAAAATGATTTTTAATCTTATTAAAAAATCAGAGTTCGATAAAGTAAAAAACTACAATGGCGATTGGGCAACTAAGATGGAGTTATTTGCAGATATGTGCAGATACAATACTCTGGTTGCTGTAAAGAAAGCCGGTTCAGGACATCTTGGTTCATCACTCAGTGCAATGGATATCACAACATATCTTTATTTGAATGAAATGAATGTTTTGGAAGTTGGACTCGATTCACCTGATAGAGACATTTACTTTTCATCAAAGGGTCACGACGTTCCCGGTTTGTATTCTTTGTTTTATGCGCTTGGAATTATTCCTGAAGAAAAATTATTAATGTTAAGAAGATTGCACGGACTCGATGGTCATCCTGAAGTTCGTCAACCAGGAATTGAAGCAAGCACCGGTTCACTCGGAATGGGAATTTCTAAAGCAAAAGGAATGGCATGGGCAAAAAATTATAATAAGAATAAAGGACACGTTTATGTTTTAACAGGTGATGGAGAATTCCAGGAAGGACAGATTTACGAATCTCTCCAGGCAACGGCTCACCAAAAAGTGAATAATGTTACTAGCAATAATGGATCACAATAAATATCAGACAGATATGCTTGTTGCAGATGTAAATAATATTGAAGATGTTGTTGAAAAAGTTAAAGCATTCGGCTGGTATGTTGTCAGAATAAATGGTCACGATTATAATATGCTCAAGCATACTTTTGATGCCATGAAGAAAGTTAACTGATAAACCAAAAATGATTATTGCAGATACAATAAAGGGAAGGGGAGTTTCTTTTATGGAAAAACCTCTGACAGAAACTTTCCAGGGAAAAACACTTTACAAATGGCATTCCGGTGCACCGGATGATGAAAGTTATGAAAAGGGTTTAGCTGAATTGACTGAAGCAATAAATAAACTTTCTCAAAAACTTGGTGTCGGAAAAATTCAGATTCCAGAAAACAAATCTGAAGGTAAACCAATTACAAAGCTCGATAAAGAATTTGTTACAGAAGCATACGGCGAAGCATTAGTTGAACTTGCAAAAACAAATAAAAAATTTGTTTTGCTGGATGGTGATCTTTCCGCAGATTGCAAGCTGCGTAACTTTGAAAAAACTTATCCTGATAGATTTATTGAAAATGGAATAGCCGAACAGGATATGGTTTCAATGGCCGGAGGATTAGCAAGAATGGGATTGATTCCAATCGTTAATACTTTTGCAAGCTTTCTTGCTGCAAGAGCAAATGAACAGATTTACAATAATGCTGGTGAGAAAACTAAAATAATTTACACCTGTCATTTCTCGGGAATGATTCCAGCCGGACCAGGAAAATCTCATCAAAGTGTTCGTGATATTTCTTTGTTTGGTGCTTTACCGAATGTTACAATTATTCAACCGTGCAATGCAGAAGAGACAAAGTGGGCAACAGATTACTGCATAAACAAAGCTGAAGAAAATTGTATGTTGAGATTGGTAATTGGACCTTCACCTGAAAGAATTGAATTACCCAAAGATTATAAATTTAAAGTAGGAGTTGGTGCAGAATTAACTCAAGGTAATGATGCAATTCTATTTGGCTACGGACCGGTGATGCTTCACGAAGCATTAGTTGCTGCAGATTATCTGAAGAAGATCGGTTTTGGTTTGAAGGTTATTAATATGCCCTGGTTGAATAAGATTGACAAAGAATGGTTGAAGAAAGTTGTATCTGATCAGAAGAAAATATTTGTGCTTGAAGATCATTCTGCAATAGGTGGATTAGGAGACAGATTGTTAAATGCGTTAACTGAAATTGGGGAGATTGCTAATAAAGAATTTACTAATCTTGGATTGAAAGATTATCCCGAATGCGGAACTCCATTAGAAGTTCTTGAATTTCATAAGCTTGATGGAAAATCACTTGCTCAGAGAATTTCAGGAGTAATAGATATAGAGACCGAAGAGAAAGTAAAGCAAAAATACACCGCAGATGCGCCACAGTAGAATTTTATTTTGCGAACATAGGTAGCTTATCAAAAATTTCGTAGGCCAATTTTAACACTACACCGCGGTAAGGCCATTTACCAGCAAGTTTTTTAAACTTCATTTTTGTTGTAACAATATCTTGCACAACCAGGTCTGAATTTTTTGTATTCCAAATTGAATACTGACCACTGATAATGGATTCATAATCTTTTATGCTATTTGAATTTCTACCGGTTTCTTTTAGTGCATTTCCAACAGTTGTAATATTATGAATTACAAATAGAAAATCTGAATCACTTTTTTTTTGAAAATATGAGAGAGAATCACTGAGTGTCACAAAATAGTCTCTTCCATCTTTAGTTCTCGCACTATACTCAATAATTGTATTATCAAAATCGTAATCATAGATAATCCATCCAACTTCAGTAATGGATGAGAACATCTTTATCCCTTCGGGAAAATATTTTATGAATGAATCATTAAAGTTTATCATTTCAGAAACTGTGTTACTGTCGAGACCAGTATTGTATTCATATTTTGTATTTGGGATACATATATCCATATGAACATTTTCAAATGATTTATCCTCGTAATCAGGAGAGTAATAATTTTGAAAAGTAGATTTCGGGAACTTGAACAGGAAATGAATAAGTTTGACGAGATTAAGCTTTAGGAAAATGATTAACAGTTAAATGCTTACTCTCATTTGAATTAAGCTGTATGATTTTATTGTTTCAAACAACTCATTCAAATTGTGAATATAAAATGCCAGCCCTGTCATTTTTGTTTCAAATTCTGATAGATCGTAGTAGTTGGTATTATAGTATCTTATATCAAAATGATCTCTGAGAAAATCTGTGGTTGGGGTTTTTGCCCATAATGCAATTAGTTTTAACAACCCATTAGTCCTTAATTCAAATCCATTAGTTTTTCTCTGATCAAAAAATCCACGTCCTGAAAAGTGACCAAAGTATAAAGAAACAGTTTCAACAAAATCAAGCTTTGTGCCTGCGTGTGATACAATCTTTTCATCTCCTTCTATCTGAACAATATTTTTCCAGAACTTCAAATCACTTAATGTTGATTGATAGCTCCAATCAATAGAATCTCGCTTAATCAGGATATCATCTGCTTCCACTGTAAAAGATAGATTAAACGCATTTATTCTGAAATTATCTGAGATTAAATCAAAGCCGGTATTTATTCCATAACCTAATCTGTCCATTCTTGGAAGCGGATCAGCTTGTGCAGGATCGATGTAAGAAATTTCATCACCAATATTTGATTTTGAATAGCCAAGAGAAAAATTAAAAGTTGGTTTGCCATTTAAACTTCCATCTATAGGCAATATCAGTTCTTCGTTAATCAACTTAATGATTGGAACATTTAGAAGTATTCCTAAATCATTCACAGTCGTTTCTGCTTTCCCCATTCCTTGATCCTCACCGGTTGGTTGATCGGAGAGAATTGAAGTTACATCCTTAATCGTATATCCAACACTTAACTGAACAAAGTAATCAATACCTAAGCCGAAAGAATAAGCGTTATAATAATCTTTAGCCTCAAATGTTCCAATTGGCTCAGGACCTCCTTCACCGGTTCTAATAAATTCTCCGAAATTGATTTCTGTATTTGAATAACCAAACCCAAAACTTAAGGGAAAGCCAATTAAGTCTTTAAAATTATATCCTGCATTAAACGCTATTGCTTTTAACTCCAAATCCAAATTGAAGGCTGGAAGCCATTCTAATTTTGCCGGATAGAAAATGTATGAAAGATTATTTGACTGGCTTGTATAACCCAGCTGTGCAGGATTCCATAAAAATCCAAATGGATCTTCAGTTGGTAGTGCAGTACCTGTCGCGCCCATAGCACTAAGAGAAGGTGAAGGATTTAGCAACAAAAATGGAACAGCCGCTTCTCCCTGGGCAAAGTTTGTTTCTGAAAAGAAGATCAAGAGAATGAATAAGGTGAGAAATGATGAAGTTTTCATTAGAATTATCTCCCGGTAATTATTTTTAATACTTTTGAGAATAATCCGATTTCGTAATGATTAAAATAACTGAACCATTTGAAGTTAAAAGAGAAAAATCTATGCACCCTAATTAAAATTGACCTGCAATTAAAAAGCCCTCATTCAAGAGGGCTTTTTAAAATAATCAAGAAAATTTCTACTTTTTAACAAATCCAAGATCTGGTCTTTGATTACCATATTTGTTTTCAATATTACTTATATACGGAGACATTTTTGCCCATAGTGCACTTGCTTCAGCTTCCATTAATGCGTTATCTGCCTCCATTGAAGTGTAATAATCAGCACCATCCTTATAATTTTCTGTAAGGACTACCATATTGTTATCTCGACCCAACTCCATGAGCCAGATAGTGTATCCATTTTTAATATTTTTTTCTTCATAAAGATTTTTCCATTCTGTCATAACATCCATTACTTCTTTTCGGTTTTCTAATTTGTAATGAAAAAACATCCAGTGGATAAATTTTGCTTCTTCAGGTTTTAATCTGGGTTCTTTAGGCCAATAAGAATATTTTGCTGATCGGGTTACAATAAAATCTTTATGGGTTTCTATACTGCTTTCATTCTCGACCATAAATTTTGACCACTTGTCTTTTCCAATTTTTTCAATCGCTGCTCCAAATATTTCTGGCATTTTATCTATAGCTGCATAATTGTCTAATGGAAAAAGGAAATAATAGTGTGCATCATCTCTTTGTGATGCCCACATATATGGGAAATCAAGACCTGCGTCAGTCATTAATTTAACCCATTCTTTAGAAGTTGATTCATATTTATCCCACATATCCACTTTAGCAACTTCTTCACGAACCCAGTAAAGCTGATCTTTTGGTTCCTCTTGTGCAAAAGTAAATGTAGAAAAAATTAATAATCCTGCTATTAACAGGAGAAAGGTTTTTAGTTTAAGCATAAATATGCCTCCAAATGTGTTGATGAATGGATGTATTAGCCCTCGGAATGGTTATTTAAACTATTAAGTGAGGAATTATTAGAAATCTAAGTATTTACGTACTTATGAACAAATTAAACAGAATTTAGTTGAATATTTCTTTTGTATGAAAATAATCAGCTTTTCATCTGCTTATATTTTTTAAAGAGTTTACTGCTTAACCAAATCAAGAGAACAATAGAAATCGCACCCGCAAGCATGGGGAATAATATTGAGAGAATTGATAATCCGAAAGAAGATCCCGCCTCAAGGGTTGACACAACAGGATTTGCAATTCCACCAGTAGTTGTTGTCGATGCTGCTCTTGTTAACTGTTGTTCCTGTTTGAACAATTCCTGCTGCACCACTTCCTGCAATTATAGCTAATGCCCATTTTGCTAATGGAGGCAATCCACTTACGACTGCAACCATTAGAATGGCACCTGCAATAAATGCGGCTGGAGTTGCAATAGAATCAAGTACGTTATCAAGCCAGGGAATGTAGTATGCAGCTATCTCAAAAACAGTTGCGGCTCCAAACAAAATTAAAGCTGGATAAGTCCCAATCCATTCGAACGACGGGGAGAGGGGAAGATAACCAGTTATGGCTGCAATGCTTGCAACAAGAAATGGAACAAAAATCCTGAATCCTGTTGCAGCACTAAGTCCGATTCCTAAAAGTATTGAGGTTATTGTTTCCAAAATATGCTTTCTATAATATTATCTTAATAAGGTCCACTTCCTTCACGGTCACGGTCATCGAAGGAGCATTCACCAAGTTCAATATGACCTTTGTACTGCTCTTCCATCGTTTCTTTGTAGTGCTCTTCGAGGGAACGACAAATTTCCGGTCTCTCAAGCCATTTTCCTTCTTCAGAAAGACAGTATTTCTTGTCGATCGGGATTTCTTTTTTCTTGTAGCAAGCAAACAATTCTGCATCTTCAGGAAGAATATTATTTGCAGCCAGATATTCAATTACTCCACAAATAGTATCTGCAAAGTAGTGATTAACAAGATCATCATCTCTGTCGAGGATTTTGACTTTCGCAATGTAGGTATAAGGAATTGTATCGTCGTACTTCGATACGGGACCGACAAACTTTTTTAGAATCCCCATTGTATTTGTCCTCCATAATTTCAGTTACAACGTAAATAAAAATTCCTTCAACATCAATATGCAATTAATAAAAATTTTAATTTTTACTTTTATAAATGTAACTCAACAATATCTTTATCGTGCAGTATGTGATCCTTTCCAACCAACTGTCCATCGTAAACATTACTTCCCCAAACACGGGCGGTTTTTAGTTTCTGCTGAAAATCGTGATGGACTTTGCCAGAAAACTCCTCTAATGTGCTGCCTTTTTTAATTACGAATGGTTTTGTCATATCAGCATCTTTGCCGGGTGGTTTTGAATAAATTCTAATTATCTCCAAACTTTCAAAAATTTTCTTTTTAAGATTTTCAAAGTTACGTTGACTGTTCACAGAGATCGGAACTAATGGCAACTCAATTTCCAGAAGTTCCTTAAAAACCTGAAAGTCTTCATCGCACTGATCGTCATCATCTTTGTTTACAACAACAAGTACTGGAATAAACTGGATTCGTCTTTCATCTGTAGTTTTAGATTGTCTTTGCTTCGGGATAATTTTGTGTTCATTTAAAAGTTTTAATGAATCTTCTAATTGCTGAAAGGGAGTAGCCTGTAAATCCACAACTATCAAAATTAAATCAGCACTTCGAATCAGATCGAAAAGCTCGGGTTGTGCAATATCTTTTGATAATGGAGGAGTATCAATTAGTTGAATCTGAATATCGTCAATTAACATCATCCCTGGCAGCGGTGTCCATGTTGAAAACGGAGCTTCAGAAATTGTCGGAAGAGCATTTGTAAATGCAGCAAGAAGAGATGATTTACCGACGTTTGCCGCTCCAATTATTATTACTCTGTCCTGCCCCTTCTTTTTCAATATGAAATTCTGATTCGTGTTTTCCTGCACCTTTTTTCTTCTGCTGATCTTCCCGGAGCTTAGATAATTTTCTTCTTAATTCAGCTCTTAACTTATCGGTTCCTTTGTGCTTGGGAATAGTGCTCATCATTTCTTCGAGTGCAGAAATTTTTGCAGAAGGAGATTCAGCTTCTCTGAAAGCTTGTTCAGCTCTGAAATATTCCGGTGGAAGATTAGTGGGCATTTATTCAATTATTCCGTTTGATAATACTATGCTTTACCAACTCATCCTGTTATTGTGAAATTATAACATCGATTTATATTACTACAGATAAATCAAAGAATAGCCATCTCTATATTATCGAATCTTCTTCTGTAGTAAGTCATGTATTCAACCTTTCTTTCCAATGCTTCAATTACTGCATGACTGAAGTTAACCTTTTCAAATTTTTGAGCGCTGCCAAGTCCACCCGGGCTGAACACATTTATTTCCATAAGTTTATCTCCAACTATATCTAATCCAACCAAGAACATTCCGTCCTGGACAATTTTTGGTCTAACAATTTCTGCAAGCCTGAGATGAGCATCTGTTATTTCTGCTTGCCTAAGTTTCCCGCCAGCATGTATGTTGCTTCGCATATCATCTCCAGTTCGGACACGGCGGAAAGCAGCATACTTACCCTTAAATTTAAGTGGTTGTCCGTTCATAAGAAACAACCGGGTATCTCCTTCTGCGGCTGCCGTTAAATACTCCTGGGCAATTATGTATCCATCCCTGCTAACCGCTTCAATCATTTGATTTAAATTTGCCATATCATCTTTCTTAACTAAAAATACTCCAGTTCCCCCGGAACCCTGCAGGGGCTTCAGAACAATATTTCCACCTTCATCATTTGCAAATTTTTTGATCTCATCACGGTCACGGGTAATTAATGTTCTGGGTCTTACTTCTTCGGGGAAAAGTTGGAAGTACATTTTATTCATGGCTTTGGCAAGTCCGTTCGGATCGTTTAATACAATTACACCATGACGCATAGCTGCCCGCCCAAAAATAATACCTGAAGTCTGTGCCCACGCCCGAAACCCTGTGTCGGTTGAAGGATCATTCCGCAGCATCAGAATATCAAGGTCATCAACTGTGATGCGTTCTTGTTTGGCTTTTTTACCTTGTAACTCTGCCAGGTAAACTTCTGATGACATATATTTCTTTTTTGTAACAGATCGTGCTCTTGCGTGAATTTTTTCATCAACATCGTAAGCAAAATCACCGGAGCCAATTACCCAAACCTCGTGCCCTCTGTTAATGGCTGCCATTGCAAGGCGGGTTGTTGTATAACCGGTTTGTTCGGTGTTTATATCATTTACCATCAATCCAAGTCTCATATTACTTTCCTTTCTATTAATTCTAATGGTTCTAAGCCTTTTTTTAATTTCAATAGTATTTCTGCTGTTCCGGGATCATCTAAATAACGTGGACGCAGTGGTGCCGGTTTTAAAACATGCCGGTATTGTAGTTCCTGGATAACTGACACATGGTCGGTGGCGATCTTTCCAACGAATAGAGGTTCAAGTTCCCCACCTGCTTTTAAATATTTTAAGAGTTCGGCAAGACCACGCAAATAAATTGCATCTTTTACCAATCCACCACCACGATAAATACGGATTGTAATTATAAAGGCAGTCCTTTGATCGAAACCAAATCCGTTATTTAACTCTCTAAATGTATCTAAAAATGTAGCACCGGATATCAAATAGTTTGCAGCAATCACCCGACCTGCTAATAAACGCATACGAGGACGGCTAAGTCCACCAACAAGGAATTCGGCAAGAACTGCCAATCCTTCTTGCAACTCTTCATAACCTGCCAGACCTGAATAAAGCTGTTGGAACGGCTGAGCTTTTCCATTAAAGTATGTAACTATATGCGTTCCAACTTCATGTTGTAACAAAGCATTAACACGCGAGGGATGAATTTTTATTTCGCTGCCTATAAGCAAATTGCCTCGTGATACCATCAGTCCAACTGAATCATCACGTACTTGCACTTTACTTGTAAAAAGCGGGTAAGATTTTTTGTAATATTCTAATTCTGCTTTTGCATATTCTGCGAACTCAATTGCATTTATGGAATGACCGGTACCGCGTTCACGCGTACGAGGTGGAATTTTCGCTAAAATATTTTTCGCGAGTTCAACTAAATCATCAGTTACTTTACCGTAAAGTTGCAAACTGCCATAAAGAAATTCAGGCTTACCTCGATCCCAGAGCATAGTTAGTTGCCGTTCAAGTTCTATCTGTTTTTCCCGGAAAATAAAAGATAAGGTTGGATCTTCAACTCTTTCTATACGAATATCAAGTAATTTTCTTTTTACGATAGGGGGAGATATTGGTAATGGTCGATAATAAAGTACAGGAATCTTTTCAAAATGTGATTGCTTAAATTTATTCAAGGCAGATTCTGTATTTACGGGGGTAACATTTAGCAAAAAATCAAATGAGTTGCTTATTTCAGATAGTTGATTATCAATTTCCCATACAGCTTTTACAACAGCTCTTCGTCCAAGTGCCTGGTAATTTGGAGGTCGGAGTGATGTTTGAGTTCGGGAGAATTCAAAAACAGCCTGCTTTATCGCTATAGCTAAACCCTGATGAAGTGCACGAAGTACCAAAGGATATATATCTCCCGTTGAAGCATTTTGATAAACAGGTTTTATTTCTAGATCAATTATAAAACAATTCAAGCCTCGTGCTTCATGATCAGAAAGAAGTGGCGGAAGTCCAGCTGTTGAACGTTTACCATTGTATATAACTTCAACCTTAGCTGAATGTTTAAGAATTTTTATTCTCCTTAATGATCTCTCTAAAGTTTCAACAGTTCTGGTCGGTGGTTGTGTTTGAGAAGTAAAGATGTTGAATGCCGGTTTTACATTTTTATTTTCAGGTTTATATCATTATGATTATTATCAAGCAGGGGAGAGACTTCAATAATCAGAAATGCTTTACATTCTTTGGAAAGTGTTTTAACAATTGTACGCAGTAGTTTTGTTAAACTTGATTTTATTCTAGGATCATCAGAAATGATCAGGTAAGATGCTTCACCTTTAACTAATCGAGCAGTACCTTTATCAGAATAATTATGTGGTTGTCGGTAAACAACAAGAAATGGAAGGGTTCTGTCAATATGAAGTCGTCCATCCAAAGGCAAGATACGACGAACTTGTTTGCCTTTGGAAAGACGGTCCTCAATTTCATTAATTAAAGATTCAGGGATTGAATATGTTGATTTAGAGTCCATTTTTGATGTGTGTTGAACAATATAAATGATTTAATCTGGTTTAGCAAGTTGAAGTAATTTTCGGATAAAGCTTACTTCTTCAGCTATTTATTAAGTTTTTCTAATTCCTGCAGAACACCTGGTACGGTAGATTGAAGAGCATCTTTTAGTACTTTGAATTTATCTCTGAATAATTTTCCAGTCCATTCATCCATAAAAATTTTCTTGAATTCTATTGAGAGTACGCAAGCTGATTCTGGAAAATTTTCATGAATATATTTTGGGAAATATCCTCCTTTAAACTTTATATTTTCTCTCACGTCAAGCTTCGAGCCTGAATTATTGAATGACCGCATATCAGAAATAAATCTGTCAATAATTGGAGCCCAATACTCGCGGTTCAAAGTGCCGGTTCCAATATTTACTTCCGGATTTAAATCGGGATCAGCTTCTTCTCCTTCCGGGCCATTTCGCCTGTGACAATACGAATGAATATCATAAACTACAAAACGCCCAAATCGCTTTTCAAAATCAGAGAGCAAGCGATGAAGCTCACTATAAAACAGATCGTAGTCTTTCAGAGAATGTTCAACCATTTCTTGTGATGGTTCTGTTTTATAAATATTTAAACCCCAGGCATCTTCGGGTTTAACATAAACGGCCTTTTCTCTGGGGCGATTTAAATCTACTTCGAAACGGGATCTGAGACCAATTAATCTTGTCTGTGCAACTTCTGTTAATTCGCCCGTAAACGGATCTTCTTCCCTCAATTGATCTTCATCTTTTAAAATCATTATACTTTTTAGTTCATCTCTAACTTTGTTTCCGTCGTGGATTGCTGTTGCAATCAAAGGAGAATCCCCTTCAATTAAATTCCATAACTTATATTCCATATTTATCTCCGGATTTATCTGATTATTAAAATTTCAATTTTTCTTTTGGGAAGGCTTGAGTTGTTCTTTTAACTGGTTATAACGTAAGCAAATAATTCCACTTCTACAAAAAAGAATAACATTAAAATTTTATTTCTTTTAATTATTTTATCTTTGTATCAGCATTAAATAATTATTCTTTTAATACTTAGTGAAAAAGCATAGTAACCATCCTGTAATCAGCATTGATGAAATTGTTCGACCTACAAGAGTTGAAGTAGATTTAAAAATTCTTGCTGAAAATTTCAAAGCTGTGAAAGCACACATTAAAGATTCCAAAATCATGCCTATTCTTAAAGCAAATGCTTATGGACATGGTTTAGTTCGTGTTGCGCAGCTTTACGAAAAACTTAAGGCTGATTATCTCGGAGTTGCTGTGGTTGAAGAGGGAATTCTTCTCCGTGAGATGGGAATAAAAATGCCAATACTGGTTTTAGGTGGCGTTTGGGGAAATCAGATTCCGCTTTTCTTAAAGCATAATCTTTCAATAACCGCTTCATCAATAGATAAGCTGAACCAGATTGATGAAACTGCAAAGCAGATGAAAATTAAGGCAGTAGTTCATTTGAAAGTAGATACAGGTATGGAAAGGATCGGTGTACATTATTACAATGCAGAAAAGTTTTTAGAAGCAGCTTATAACTGTAAAAATATTTTGGTTGAAGGAATTTATTCTCACTTTGCTAATTCAGAATCTTCCGATCTCACTCATACCCATCTTCAGCTAAGTCGCTTCAATGAGGTAATATCTTTCTTTGATAGACATTCTATCAATCCACCTATAAGACATATATCAAACTCTGGAGGAATTTTGCAACTTCCAGAAGCAAATTTTGATATGGTGCGACCGGGAATAATGTTGTTTGGAGTTTATCCTTCTCGAAAAGTAAAGAAAACAATTCTGGTTAAACCTGCACTCAGCTGGAAATCTTTAGTTGTCTATTTCAAAGTGATAAAAGCCGGAAATGCTGTCGGTTACGGTTTAACTTACAAACCAGATCACAATATTAGAGCAGTTACAATCCCTGTGGGTTATGGCGATGGTTATTTCAGGAGTCTAAGCAACAAAGCAATGGTTTTGATTAATAATAAAAAATATCCTGTAATAGGAACAGTTTCAATGGATCAGATTGTTGTTAACATAGAAAATGATTCGGCATATAACGGTGATGAAGTTATTTTACTTGGAAGTGATGGTAAAAATAATATTACCTGTGAGGAACTTGCAGATTGGGCAGGTACAATTCCTTATGAGATCCTTACAAACATCAACACACGTGTTCCCAGGATTTACCTGGAATAATTAATCCGCCATTTTTTTTATTTCCATTCAGATAGCCCTATCTTTGTCAATATTTTTTCAGGAAATCGGAGGAAAATTGAAATCTCTTGCATCCCGTATATTCAACAAATCATTAGATTACATTGAAATTGTTGGCAACAAGCTGCCTCATCCTGCAACTTTGTTTGGACTGCTTGCTGTAATTGTTGCAGTTGTTTCTTTAATTGGTGACATGGTTGGTATGACTGCAATTCATCCGGCAAACGGCTCTACTATTCACGTGAAAAATTTGCTGAATGGCGATGGCTTAAGATGGATTTATGAAAACGTTGTCCACAACTTCGTACTCTTTCCTCCGCTTGGATATGTGCTTGCAGTAATGATTGGAATTGGTGTTGCTGAAGGATCAGGACTATTCAATACAGTAATAAGAGCACTCGTTTTAAAAGCACCAACCAAATTAATTACAGGTTCAGTGGTTTTGGCTGGCGTGCTTTCACATTTAGCTTCCGAAGCCGGTTACGTAATACTTATTCCACTCGGAGCAATGATATTTTATGCGATTGGAAGACACCCGATGGCAGGACTTGCTGCGGCATTCTGCGGAGTTAGTGGTGGATTTGGTGCTAACTTTCTGATTGGTTCTGTTGATCCGATACTTGCAGGTCTTTCTGAAACGGCTGCTCATATAATTGATCCTACTATGAAAATAAATGCTGCAGTTAATTTTTATTTTATGTTTGTGTCTGCATTTATGATCGTGATTGTTGGAACGCTGGTAACTGAAAAGATCGTTGAACCGCGGTTAAAAAAATACGAAGGCGATGCAGAAAAACTTCCTGTCCACGATATTACTGATATAGAAAAGAAGGGACTTAAATGGGCAGGTATCTGGCTATTTATTTTTGCGGTTGCTCTTGCGTTTACTATTATTCCTGAAAATGGATTGTTCAGAAATCCTGAAACCGGAACTATTCTTCACTCACCATTTTTTGATGGAATAATTACGGGCATTTTAGTTTTCTTCTTTGTGCCGGGTTTAGCTTATGGAATCGTTACCAAAAGCATCAGGAACGATACTGATATGATGAAGCATATCATCAAATCAATGGGAACGATGGCAACTTACATTGTGCTTGTATTTTTTGCGGCACAGTTTGTTTACTTCTTTCGATACAGCAACCTTGGTTTAATTCTTGCAATTGACGGTGCCGAGTTTTTAAAGAGCATTGGCTTTACCGGAATTACTCTGATTGTTGCATTTGTAATTCTTTCTGCGTTTATAAATATGTTTATGGGAAGTGCTTCTGCAAAGTGGGCAATTATGGCTCCGGTTTTTGTGCCGATGTTTATGCTTCTCGATTATCATCCTGCTTTAACGCAGGCAGCTTTCAGGATAGGGGATTCGGTTACAAATCTTATTACACCGATGATGAGCTACTTTGCACTTATAGTTGCATTTGCACAGAAGTACGATGAAAAGTACGGCATAGGCACAATCATTTCTACAATGATTCCTTATACAGTAGTCTTCACATTTTTCTGGATAATTATTCTGGTTGTCTGGATGCTTCTCGGTTTGCCTTTAGGACCGGATGGACCGTTGTATTTGCCAAAATAAGTGGAGCACTTAGTCCGTTCGCAATTTTCAAAATTATTTGAACTCACCCTAATCCCTCTCTTAAAAAGAGAGGGACTTGTTGACAATAAATCTTTGAATACAATCTCTGTCAGAATATTTATTTTCAGTGATTGACGCTAATAATCCCTTCTCTTACTAAGAGAAGGGTATGGGAAGAGTTCGATTTACCTTTAGTACTAGATGGACCGTTGTATTTGGTGAAGTGAGTAAAGGAATATTTCTTTAGTTGCTTTCTACTTATATGTTTTTACATTTAAAAATCAAGGATCTGATTGAGGAGTTTGTTAAGATTTAAATTTTGAAAATATTATTAAAATTATTATTTGAGAATAATATTATGACTAGAGTTAGCACGTTTATATATATAAATTGATATAGAAAATAAAAGTGGTATATAGAATAAAATTGTATTTACAGGATTTACAACTGGGGTTATATAACCACTATCAAATAATAGAAAAACATGTAAAAATATTGATAATGAAAGCCAGTTATACCGATTCATATTTGGAGATAATATTGCAAAAAGCATAATCAAAGGTATAATTCTGGGAATAACATTAAATGGGCTGAAAATTACTACAATAGCTACTGATATAATTAAAGAATCAACCAAAATAATTTTATTAAATGTATATAATAGAATGGTTGTAGAGCATATAACAACTATCAATAAATTATTTAATAGGGAGGAATAAATTCCTTCTGGCAAAAAAGAATAAAAAGAATACCAAAACGGTATGTTAGTGTCTACTCTACTGAAACGATTTAGCCATCCAACCAAACTTTCAGGAAAAAATGGAATCATTGTAATAATAATACTTGTAAATATTAATCCAAGATTTAATAGTAAATTCTGCTTATTTTCTCTAAATATAAAAATTAAATAAATTGGTAAGAAAAATACCAGTATACCATTAAATGCTATGATAAACCCTAACAATATTGAAGATGACTTGTATCTTTTAGTTTGAATTAAAAAAAGTAATAATAAGGGTAGAAGCAAAAAAATAAGCTTATCTTCCCAAGACGAAATAATAATATAAAAAGGTATTATTGGACAAAATGCTATAGTAATAATTGGCCAAATTTTGTTCGCTTCAATTTCATCTTCGAATGATTTGTTTAAGTAGAATATTAATAAAAAAATAATTGCAATATTAATAATTGTCCATAATTGAAAACCTAGACCAGATAATTTCGGATTTATTTGGGATAAATTTAGCGATTCTAGCAAAACATATAAAAGATGTTGCGTACCAGTATAGTCTAAATATTTTGGATGGTTAAATGATATTTCTGATTCACTATTTGTTTGATTAATCTCCCTACCAAATGCCTTTTGTCCATTTAATGTCAAAGATGCATTATAAGTATAAATTTCATAGTTGTAACCTTTTGGCGGGTAAATAAAAACTAACAATATCCACCACAAACAGCAGGATGCAATTATTCTATTTGCTATTACAAAATTATACTTCTTGATTGGAAATATTAAAAAAAGAATTATAAAGAAAATTCCAGTGAAGATTAAAATATCTTGATGTGAAAATACAAATCTTAGATTTTGAATCATTTCATTAAGAAAATATTATTTAATAACTTGTCAAACCGAACTATTATTTAGAAAGATAGAGTCTATCGCTATTAAATCCTCATTTGAGGAATTGTATTCACACAACATTTTATTTAACAAATGAAACTTAAAATAAAAACCGTAAAACTTAAACCAGCATTCTAAATTACATTGTATTCTCATCAAATAATACAATATTTGTGCCTCATTTTTTAAGGATTATTAAGAGAACAATTGAAAAAGATAAGAAACATAGCCATAATAGCTCACGTTGACCACGGCAAAACAACTTTAGTTGACCAGCTTCTTAAGCAAAGTAACGTTTTCAGAAAAAACCAGGTTGTGCAGGATTGCTTTCTCGATTCAAACGACCTCGAACGTGAAAGAGGAATTACTATACTTGCCAAGAATATCAGCATTCCATACAACGATGTAAAAATAAACCTGATTGACACACCGGGACACGCAGACTTCGGCGGTGAAGTTGAACGTGTTCTTAAAATGGCAGACGGAGTTCTGCTTTTAGTCGATTCTTTCGAAGGACCGATGCCGCAGACTAGATTCGTTCTTGAGAAAGCGCTTCATCTTCATTTAAAACCGATTGTTGTGATAAACAAAATCGACAGACCGGATAACCGTCCCGCAGAAGTTCTTGATGAAATTTATGATCTGTTCATCGATCTTGGTGCAGACGACGCACAGCTTGAGTTTCCTGTAATTTATGCAAGCGGAAGAAACGGCTGGGCTGTAAAAAATCTTAAAGATGAAAGAAAAGATTTAGTGCCGCTGCTTGAGAAGATTGTTAATAAAATTCCTCAGCCAAAAGTTGAGAAAGGTTCTTTGCAGATGCAGATCACTTCTCTTGATTATAACGATTATGTTGGACGAATCGGTATCGGAAGAGTTTTCCGCGGAACATTGAAAAAAAATGATTCGCTCTGCATCATCAAAAGAAATGGGGATGTTCATTTAATCGATATAAATCAGCTTTTTGTTTTTGAAGGAATTGAACGCGATGAGGTCGATGAAGTTGTTGCAGGAGATATTTGTGCTTTGGTTGGTGTTGAAGATATCGATATTGGCGATACAATTGCGGATGCAGAAAATCCCGAACCCCTTACTCTTATTGATATTGATGAACCGACAATAAGTATGAACTTCACTGTGAATACTTCTCCCTTTTACGGGAAGGAAGGGAAGTTTGTTACATCGCGACATCTGCGTGAAAGGCTCTATAAAGAACTTGAGAAAAATGTTGCGATGCGTCTGGAGGAAACCGGTTCTCCTGATACTTACAAAGTTTCTGGAAGAGGATTGCTTCATCTCTCAATCTTAATCGAAAATATGCGACGTGAAGGTTACGAGTTTGCAGTCGGTCCGCCGAAAGTTATTTACAAAGAAATCGACGGTAAAAAAGCTGAACCGATTGAAATACTTGTAGTTGATGTACCGAATGCTTTAACCGGAAAAGTGATTGAGCTAGTCGGGCAGAGAAGAGGAGTGATGGTAAAAATGGAACAGAAGGGAAGTCTGACCACACTTGAGTTTCATATTCCTTCCAGAGGTTTGATGGGATTGAGAAACAGAATTCTTACCGTTACTTCCGGTGAAGGAATAATGCATCATCGTTTTTACCAGTATGAATTCTTTAAAGGTTCAATTGTGCAAAGATCAAATGGTGTTTTAATTTCAATGCACGAAGGACAATCAACTGCTTATGCAATTGATTCATTGCAGGATCGCGGTGAGTTTTTTATTGAACCTGGAAATGTTGTTTACCGTGGACAGATTGTTGGTGAATACAATAAAGAAAATGATATCGAAGTCCACGTTCAGAGAGGGAAAAAGCTTACGAATATGCGGGCTTCCGGTTCTGATAAAGCAGCAAAGATTGCTCCTGCAATTAAATTTACATTAGAAGAATCGCTTGAGTACATCAAAGATGATGAACTTGTTGAAGTCACTCCTAAATCAATCCGAATGAGGAAGGTTTATTTAGATCCTACTGAGAGAAAGAGATTTAATCTTAAGGCTGTCTGATTATTCGTGCATTCGTGGCTTATCTTTGTTTGCCACTAATTCACGAATTAGAGCACAATCCGTTTATACTGTAACGATAATTCACCAAAGTTTACTACCAATCCTAACTTCAATCCTGACACTTTCAAGTAATTCAATGTTTGTGCAATGTGCTCGTCAACAATTCCAGCCATTCCTTTCACTTCTAAAATTATTTTATCGAACACGACGAAGTCTGCATAAAATTTATGAGGAAGAATAGTGTCTTTATAATTTACTTCGTATTCTTTCTCACGGTCAAATGGAATATTATTTTTTCTGAATTCGTATTCAAGTGCATCTTTGTACACAATCTCCAGAAATCCTTTTCCGAGATTATTGTGCACTTCCATACAAAGTCCGATAATCTTAAATGATTCTTCTTTGTAAATAATTTCTGCCATAAGTCTTAATTAGTAAATTCGTGGCTAACTTTTTCTGCCACGAATGCACGAATTTTTATTTCATTAAAATCATTTTATTTGTCCAAATAAATTCTCCAGCCTGAATCTGATAGAAGTATACTCCGCTTTGTTGTTCTTTTGCATCCCATTCAACTTTATAGTTTCCAGCGGGCAGATTTTCATTTACAAGTTTAGCTACTTGTTCACCAAGAAGATTATATACTGCTAATGTAACAAACTCACTTTCTGGTATTCCAAATTCTATAGTTGTAACAGGATTAAACGGGTTAGGGTAATTCTGTTTTAAGGTATAATTATCAGGTATATTTCCTTGTTCAAGTGGTTCAACATCATTCGGAACAGGATCAGTCTTTAAAAGCCAAATATCGTAATTACTTGTGCCGGATTGATAGAAATCTCCGCAAATAATATATCCACCATCACTAGTCGGTTCTGTTGATCTTCCAATATCCCAATTAGCACCACCAAAAGTTTTCGTCCACAGAGAATCTCCGGATGAATTGGTTTTGATTAACCAAACATCTTGATTTAAGGAAGTAATACCCAGTAACCAACTAATATGAAACCTCCTTCAGATGTTTGTTGTACAGAAAGTGCCCCATCATGTAAATCACCGCCAAATGTTTTTGTCCAGAGTGTATCACCGTTAGAATTTGTTTTAATAAGCCAGGCATCATTGTAATTATTAACATGACCAAATGATCTTGTTGATCCTGCAATAATAAAACCATTATCATCAGTTTGTTTTACATCGCTGGCATGATCCGTATCTGTTCCACCGTAAGTTCTAGTCCAAATAGTGTCACCATCCGCATCAGTTCTGATCAACAAGGCATCATAATTACCTGCTCCAAATGAATTTGTAGTCGCAGCTATTATAAATCCACCGTCATTGGTTTGTTGGATAGTACTTGAAATATCGTTTCCTGTACCTTCAAATGTTTCTGTCCAGATTGTATCTCCGGTAGCATCAGTTTTTACGAGCCAGATGTCTTCCTGCCCGGCACCTGAAGCTTTTGTATATCCGACAAAAATAAAATCTCCACCGGGTAATTCCATTCCTGATTGAATAAAATAGTGTCTGTTTTCACCAATAAGGCTTGTCCAACTGGTATCACCAAACTGATCTGTCTTAATAAGCCAGGCTTTCCAATAAGTTGGTCCGAAAGAAACTGTTTCTCCGAATATTATATATCCTCCATCGCTTGTTTGATGTACGCAGCTGCTGTTATCATCTTGAGTTCCACCAAAGGTTTTAGTCCATAATGTATCACCATTTGAATTAGTTTTTATGAGCCAGATATCGTTTAATCCGGCACCAAAAGATTTAGTCCAACCGGTTAAAATGTAACCGCCATCATTGGTTTGCTCGGCGAAATAACCAAATTCATCATCAGTACCTCCAAAAATATTTGTCCAAATCGTATCTGGTGCCTGAGCGAACTGGTTTTGAATGAATAGAAGAGTAAAGATTAATAAAAAAGATTTAAACGCGGAAAGATTTTTATTTAACATTTTGAGCCTCCAAAAATTTTAAATAAAACTTACCAGCTAAGAACAGAAACAGCAGCTTTAACTGATTTGATCTAATTACATAGATAACTTAATTTATTTTTTTGGAAGTTTCAATTAGTGACTATTGATAGTTGACGGTTAGCAAAAATGAAAAAGAGTTACCGCCTGGAGCAGTAACCCTTTTTTTGAATTGTTATGAGGTTATTTGAGTAAATATTTCTTTTAATTTAACTCTTATCGTACTCCTCTCTTAGTAATTACTTTAATTTCTTCCAGCCCGGAAGATTTGAGCTGTGAGTTTATAATTACCAAATCTTCACTTAATAATGTATCCATCTTTTTTCTGTACTCATCGAAAACATTCGTATACAAATTCAACCCTGATATCTGTGAATCTGTCGGCTTACCTGAATAACTTATAATACCTGAGTAAATATCAGCCACTTTTTCAGCAAGTCTTATTTCACCAGAAATGCGGCTAGGATTTGTCGCTACAAGTTCTTTATGCATCGATTCCAGTTTGTTATATAAATCAGTCATTTGATTTTTTAGAATCTCATCACTGATTTTACTTTTCACTGAATTCAATTTTTCCATCAAGTCAGTTGCCTGTTTGTCTGTGAAAGTGATGTCTTCAATCAAATTGTAAGCCTTATTCAGCGTTTCATATTGCAATTCCATATCGGCCGCTGAATAACCTGTTGAAGTATCTGTTTGCAAAGTAATTTTTCCCTCGTAGACGTTTTCACTTTTTTTAATCTTCACGGTATATTCACCGGGAGGAAATGTTGGTCCAAAAGCTGTCCTGAAAGCCAGTGTAGGATTTGCTGCTTTAACTCTCGGTGGTTTTTTTCTTACTGCCCATTCAACATAATTGATTCCTTTATTTTTTCCTGCTGGAAGTGTTTTTATCAGCTTACCATCAGCATTATATATTTCAACAGACATATCACCGAAAACATGCCTTTTCTGCATGTAATAAGAAATAATTGCTGAAGAACTCGGATTGCTTCCACTGAATCCCTGATCTCCCGATGGACCCATAGCAAACCTGGGATTTGAAATAGTATAAGGTTCTGATGGGAATATTGTTACTTCCGATGAAAGTACTTTATCTGATAAAAGCCGAAGAGGTGTGATATTATCAATTATCATAATTCCTCTTCCGTGAGTTGCAATTACCAGATCATTTTCAGTTGGATGAATAACCATTTCATAAATAGGAACTTTCGGAATATTTCCTTCAAATCTTACCCAATCTTTTCCTCCGTTTACTGAAATGTATAAACCGTATTCAGTTCCGAGGAATAATAAATTAGGGTTAACAAGATCTTCAGTTATCGTTCGTGCAAATGTTTCAATATCTTCAGTTGCAAGAGAAGTCCAGGTTTTTCCAAGGTCAGTTGTTTTAAAAACGTAAACTTTTTTATCTCCATTTCTATGACCATCAAAAACAACATAAGCAGTTCGTGCATCGTGATTGCTTGCCTGTACTTTAGCACACCATGTACTTTCTGGAAGACTGGGAATATTTGAAGTTACATCAGTCCAATTATTTCCATCATCATCTGTTACCTGAAGATTTCCGTCATCAGTTCCAGCCCAGATTATTTTGCTATCTTTTGGTGACTCACTGATGGTGTAAATAGTACAGTGGTTTTCGGCGGTTGAATTATCAATTGTTAATCCACCTGATTCTTCCTGCTTTTGTTTTTCAGGATCGTTTGTTGTTAAGTCAGGAGAAATTTTTTGCCAGGAATCTCCCCGATCTGCTGTTCGATATAGATATTGTGCCCCAACATACATCACACCATCATTTGTTGGTGAGAAAACAATTGGAGTATCCCAGTTAAATCTTAGTTTCTCATCAGGATTATCGGTGAATGGTTTTATTTCTTTTATTTCGCGGGTGCTTTTATAAAATCGCATCAAATTTCCACCCTGATACTGCCAATATAGAATATTCTTATCAGTTGGATCGGGAATTACATTAAAGCCGTCTCCATAACCTACACTCTCCCAATCCCAGTTCGTAATTCCCCCGGGACTTTCTGAAGGGCCAACCCACGAACCATTATCCTGCAATCCTCCGTAAACATTGTAAGGATTTTCCTTATCGACAGAAACATGATAAAATTGAGAGATGGGCAGATTTTGTGCGTGAACCCAGGTGCTAGCTTTATCGTAGCTGATATATAGTCCGCCATCAGTCCCAAGATACATATGAGAATTATTTTTCGGATTGATCCAGAGAGCATGTAAATCTGAATGAACATTTCCTCCTTCAACATAAGGAACAGAAAAAGAATATCCTCCATCATCACTAACTGATAAATAGAAATGCGGTTTGTAAACTCTATTCGTATCAACAGGATCAGGAACAATGTAAGAAAAATAAAAAGGGCGATCAGCAATAACCTGTGAAGTTGTTCTTAGTTCCCAGTTCTTACCGCTATCCAGTGAACGATAAAGTCCGGTCTTTTCTGATTCAACCAGTGCATAAATTATTTTCGGATTGACATTGGAGAATGCAACTGCAATTCTGCCAAGTTCACCTTTATCTGAAGCAATGTCAACTTTCTCCCAATCTTTTCCACCGTTAGTTGTTCTGTATAAGCCGCTGCCCGGTCCACCAGATCTGAATGTATAAGGTTTTCTCTGAAAATCCCACATAGCAGCATAGAGTATTTTAGGGTCTGTCGGATGCATGGCAAGATCAGCGCAACCTGTACCTTCATCTACATAAAGAATTTTCTCCCAGGTTTTTCCACCATCATTGGTCTTAAAAACTCCCCGTTCTTCATTTGAGCACCAAACGCAACCAAGAGCAGCAACATAAACTTCATCACTGTTTTCAGGGTTGATTACTATTTTTGAAATGTGATCTGTCTGTTCCAATCCTAGGTGTTGCCAGTCATCGCCACCGTTTGTAGTTTTATATACACCGTTGCCAATACTGATGCTGTTTCTTGTCCAGGATTCTCCTGTTCCCACCCACACTGTGTCTTTATGTTTTTGGTCGATTGCAACTGCGCCAATGGTTTGGACTTCTTTTTTAAATACTTCTTCAAAAGTTGTCCCTCCATTTGTACTTTTCCATAATCCACCACTTGCGGCACCTACGTAAACTAGTCTCGCATCGTCATTGAATGCATCAAGTGCAGATATCCTTCCGCTCATAACAGCTGGACCAATAGCCCTTGCTTCCATCGAGCCGAAGAAGCTTGAGGTTAGTTTAATATTTTGTGCTTCAGCAAATTGAATATAAAAGATGAATAATACGAAGCACGCCAACAAAGATATTTTTTTCATCTTGTCTCTCTCTAATTTTATTTTGAATCTGTTGAATCTATGGGAGCAGAAACTACAGGCATTTCAAATATTGAATCATCCAGTTCGGGATTATAAGTGAATTCGTCAAAGACCATCTGCATTACTGTTTCTCCGTTCATCTTTGTTTCAAGTGCAAACGGAACTAAAATATCGTCCACATACTTGTAGTTGCTAAAAAGTGTTTCGGCCTCCGTATCCACACCCTGTAACTTCATTTTGGAATCTGTTTTGAGAATCACATAATTTTCAGCATCAATGTATGAGGTTATTATATCTCCGTTGGGTCTGGTGAGTTTAAGTACGTAAGTTTCAATATCATCAACGGGTTCTTTCCCCATAAATTCCACGGTGTATCCTTTGTCTTTATAGTTATAAAACATACCGTCGTAGTCTGCCTGAATTTTCATTCGGTCAAGCTGTTCTGCTGTCATTGGTTGCGGATCAGTTGATCCCATCATTGGATTAATTGCCCATCCGGTCTCACCATCAAAGGCAGATACTATTTTCATCCCCTGGAACTCAGCTTCCGACCTGAACTTCATTGGTCTTTTCTGAAAGGAAGTGAAAGGTATCTCGAACTGCCCCTGGATGATTTTACCTTTTGTTGTAAAAGTATTTGTTGCAAGAAGCTTCTCTTGTCCTTGCACCGCAAAGTACTCTGCTAATATTTCATCAACTGTCTGTGCTAAAGACGAAGTGATAAATACGAACGAAAAAATAAAAGTGAATAATATTTTTCCCATTTTGTCCTCATTTAATCTGATTTATAATAAATTAGAATTAATAAAAATATTTTTTGCTTAAGATTACTTTCGTTGAAAAGCAATTCTATCATAAATAGTAGCTGATGTTCAAATTCTGTTTTAATAAATTCTAAGAGATACTTAGTTTTAGTCTAAAATTAGTTCAGTCTCAGCCTTAAGGTTTGCATCACCTTTTTTATCCCAGATTGTTATTTCGCATTGCAATGGATTATTTACTTTAGAGCCGGTGAACCAGAAATTTGCAGATACTTCATTATTAAAATCTGAAACTGCTAAACCATTTTCAGTATATTCGTCAAACAGGTCGCTGTAATCTAAAAGGATTTCATTGGTATTATCAGTTACTCTTAAACTCAACCCGGGGAAAACATTTCCCCCACTTGATTTAAACCCGAAAGCCCTTCAAAAATTATATAAACATTTTCACCAAAACTAATCTTTTGGTTAGTAATTACTTTTATCCTGTTTTTTGAGAAGAGATATATTTCATTGAATGTTACCTTGTTTGTAGTAATCTCCAATTTGTCATTTGGTTTAACTGAAAAATCCATTTCTGCTGTGAAAGTTCCATCGCCCTTTTTGTCCCAGATTTTTAGAAACAAAGTATATTCGTTGTTTGAGTGAATTGGTTTGGCAACTGTTAAATTCGCATTTAATTGCAGCGGAGAAAAATTAATTCCATTTGGATAATCAGCATATAGATCTTTCTCGAATAATATTTTTTCACCTGCTTTGTTTGTAACATACAACTCCATACCAGGGAAAACATTTTCACCTTCTTTAGTGAATCCTTCAACGCCCTTAAAATTCAAATAAACATCCTCTCCATAGATAAATGAGTCCCGATTTATTTTTTCTTCATCAACTGAGATGTAAACATCTTCACAATCAAGACCATCCCCCGATGTGGTTAAACCGGTTACTAAATCTTTATTAAAAGATTTTTTGAAATCACAACTGATCGTTGCCAGAGAAAGTACCATTAAAAAGATAATGAATTTCATTTCTGCCTCCTTATTTATTTTTAATTTATAATAATTGAGGAATTGAATGACTTTAATATGACCGTGATATCGGATTTTATACTTATTTATCTGCTGATGAATATTCTAACATAAATGATTTTTAATGAATCTTCAATCAACTGTTAGCAATTAGCAATTATAAATTATCTGCGATAATATTATCAGTTTACCCGTAAGTATTTGAGTGCAAAAAGAAATTTTATTATGAAATTCGGGATTAGAATAAATTAAAAATCGTTTACTCATTATTTTCTCCACTCTGGAAATCTGCCGGGAGTATAAGGTGCCCCATAATTTTCCAGACTATCTTCAACCTGTTTTATATTTTCATCAATCGATTTTAGCGAAAGTAGAATAGCCTCAAATTTACTTGCTGCTGCATCATAAGATTTAATGAAAGTATTTGTTGGGGCTGCAGTGGTACTCCACAGAGCACCGGTTATTAAGTCAACTCTTCCTTTAACCGAAGTTGGTGACGCACCTTCGTATCTTGCTCTTAACGGATCACCATTTAGTTCACGGTTAAATTCCTTAAGATCCAGTTCAATGTTTATGATTTTTTGATAAGTTTCTTCAGGTACATTAGCAACATCAATTGCAGCTTTTTTCAAATAGGAAATTTTATCAACAAGATCTTTTCTAAAGGCATCTGCACCCGAAATCGCACGTGTAAGTTCCGCGACTTTTTTATTGAATGTATCAAGCGCTAACTTGTCCTCAGAAGGTAGAGTAGTATTATTTAACGGTTTACAAATGAATTCTTTTGGAGAAACAAGTTCAGTGAAATTTCCATCCTGGAATTTTGAAAGTGATACAAGATATTTTCCGGGGACTACCATATAACCCTTGTCTGGCTCAATCCATGGGATAGAGTCATCAAACGGCTCTAATGAAACCGGAGTAACGGGTGTGTAACGAAAATTCCACACTATTCTATTTACACCTTTCTTTGCCTCGGTTTTTATTTTTCGAACAACGTTTCCTGATTCATCAGTAATTGTAAAAAGTAAATAAGCATCAGGTTCTTCCTGCTCACCCTTTAAAGTCTGGTAAGAAGGATATTTAATGTCTTCACCTTTTTTCTGTTTTTCTTTTTCTTCATCTCTTCTTTTTTCTTTAAGAGTTTTGAATTCATCTTTCAGGTAGTAAGTAAACACAGCACCTACTTCAGGATTGGGAGCGGAGTAAAAGCTTGCACCCTGAAATGCTGTTCCCCTGAATCCAAATGGATTTGATTCTATGAACATCAATGCATCTTTGATTGGGAAATATTTCTGCTTCTTTTTTTAGTGTTTCTCTCGATAGATATCGAAGCGGCGAATAATCATCAAGTATATAAACTGCCTCTTCCAAATGTAGAAACTACAAGATCATTTTCTCTTTTTTGAATCTGTAAATCCATAACCATAGCTGGTGGTATTCCATTACTTAATTTTATCCATTCGCTTCCACCATTGTTCGAAAAAGAAACACCCCAAAAAGTTCCGACGAATAATAAATTTTTATCAACATGATCTTCCGCTATGCTATATGTGCTGCCAAGTTCAGGTAAATTACCGTTGAGGGAAAACCAATTGTTTCCGCCATCTGTGGTTTTATATAAATAAGGTCTATAATCGCCTCCGAAATAATTATTGCACGCGGCGTAAGCTACTTTAGTATCAAAATTTGATGCTATTATTTGTGAAATTCTTGTATACTCTGGAAGCCCTGGTATGGAAGATTTTGTCCAGTTAGTTCCTCCATTAGTTGTAAAATGGATTAATCCATCACCTGAACCAACAAATAATATATTTTCATCCATTGGTGATTCTGCAATTGTTACAATTTGCGCCATCGAACCTTTTCTTGCAAGCTGATCAATGCTCCAGCTTTGTCCCATTAGTTTTTGCATTTCTTTTGGAACACCTCTAGTAAGATCGGGACTAATTTCTCTCCATGTACTTCCCTGGTCATCACTTCGCATAAGCTTGTTGCCACCATGATATAATCTCTTATTATCAAACTTTGAAATAAGTAATGCCGCATCCCAGTCAAAGCGATAAGCTGTGTCTGCAAAATCCTGGGGCTGAATGTAGAGATTTTCTCCACTTTTTTTATCGAAGCGAACAAGCCCGCCGAACTGCGATTGAGAATAAATAATGTTCGGATCTTTCCAGTCAACCTGAGTTTTAAACCCATCACCTGAGTTAGTAAAGAGCCAGTCCTGATTAAGTATTCCTGCAGAACTTATTGTACGTGATGGACCACCTAAACTATTGTTATCCTGCGTCCCGATGTAAACATTATAAAACGGTTCTGCATTATCTGTTGTTACTTTATAAATTTCTGTGATTGGAATATTTGATTTAAAATCCCAGTTCTTAGCCTGGTCGAAGGTTTCATAAACACCCCCATCACATCCTGCGCGAATATGTTTGTTGTCGTTTGGATTAATCCAAAGTGCATGATTATCGACGTGCTTTAAATTATCACCTAAATTTTTCCATGTCTTTCCACCATCAACTGAAACCTGTAGAAATGTGTCATCACTGTAAACTCTTTCTATATCAACCGGATCACAAGTAAAGTTCATGATAATAAAATGGAGCTGATGCATTGTAACTGTTTAGTTTCGTCCAACTTGCACCTCGGTCAGTACTTTTGTAAGTGCCTTTATTTTTTTCGGTAGCTTCAATTACTGCATAAAGATAATCAGGATTAACCGGTGATATTGCCATTCCAATTCTTCCAACATCTTCAGATGGTAATCCGCCTTTCAATTTTTCCCAGGTCATTCCGTAATCAAGACTTCGGTAGATTCCACTTTCCGGTCCACCGTAAATACCTGTATATAAATTTCTCATTCTTTGATGAGCAACTGCATAAAATATATTTGAAAATCTTGGATCCATATGAACCTGGTAGCATCCTGTGTATTGACTAATTTTTAAAACGTTCGTCCAGGTTTTACCACCGTCTACTGTTTTATAAATACCACGATGACCGCCTGCATTTCGTGAAGAACCATAAGCAGCAACATAGACTATATCTGAATTATTTGGATCGATTGCGATTCCTCCAATTTGGTCTGAGCTATCAAGTCCCATATTTTTCCAGCTTTTACCACCATCTTCGCTCTTATAAACACCATCGCCATAAATTACATTGTTCTGATTATTGTTTTCACCAGTTCCAACCCAAACTACATTCGTATTTGTGGGATCAATTGCTACACATCCAATTGCATAAGATTTATTTCCATCAAAAACAGGGGAGAAGGTTACTCCGCTGTTGGTTGTCTTCCACAATGAACCGTGACCTGATGCAACATAATATTCACTATAGTTGAATGGATTTACAGCGATATCAACTACTCTTCCACCGGTTACAGCAGGTCCGATGCTTCTAAAAGAAAGACCTGCTAAAGAAATGTTTTTTAGTGAATCTGGTTTAGAATCATTTCTGTCCGAATGAGAATGTAAAAGAAATTGTAAGAAGAAAAAAAGCGATAATGGTGCTTAATAACTTTTTCATAGCTTTACTCTAAATTATTTTTATAAATGAATGATCCGGCCGATAAATTGGTTTGCCGAGACGAGCGGTATGGTTGTATGAATGTATGATTGTATGAGAAATTATTATTGAAAACTTCTCTAAAATTAAGGGATAGTCGGAGTTAATTCCAAAGATTTTGGATGAGTGGTTAGACAGATATACTAAGTATTGACAGGTTATTATTCAGTTTTATCACGGTTGTTTGGATTATAAAGGCTCAGAAAACTCAATTTAAGGCTAGATTACCTAACCCCAATCAACATCATAAACTGGTAAGGTTCTAGAATAAGATTTTGCGCAGCGGTTATAGTTTTTCCTCCAACAACATCCGTTACTGTTTTGCTTAAGCCCAATTGCCGCAGTCGATTACCTGCAATGTTTTGTTCTTCATCGCTAAAGTTTGCAAGTATAAAAACACTATTCTCCTGGTAATGCCTGAAGTAAGCTAGAATATGATCGTTTCCTGTATCTGCAAACTCAGTATCCGAACCAGATAGTGCCTGAGTTCTTTCTCTTAATTGAACGAGTTTTAATAAACCACTAAACAACGTGCCTTCAGGTGAATCCGTGTTAGATCTTTCCTTGCTTTTATTCCAATCAAATTTAGTACGGTGTATCCATCTTGTATCACCAATTTTTTCAGGAGAATTTTCATAATTGTAATCATTCAATATTCCGATTCCATCACCAATATAGATTAGCGGAATTCCGCCTATGGTTAAAATAATCCCATGTAATAAGTGAATTCTCCTGATTGCCAATTCAATTTTCTTCTCATCTTTTTCTTCCAGAGCTTGCTCTAATCCTGCCAGTGAGGCTGTAGTTCCGGAAACTCTACCTTCTTTTGTGTTCGGATCTTCCTGGAATGGTAATCCTTTTGCAAAACTTCCGGGATATCTTCCAGTGTAAAATTCTGAAAGAAAAATCCTGTGTGCTCTTGGATCAATTCCCAGTGCTTCAGCGTCATCATTCGAAAATGTCCAGCCGATATCATCATGACTGCGGATATAGTTTACCCACATACAATTAGCAGGAATAGTAAATCTTTTATCAAGCGCAGTTTGAAGAAGATTAATTTTTTTTGTTGCAAGAGATTCCCACAGAAGTGCCATCATTTGTGGATTGTACGAAAGCTGACATTCATTTTCGCTTATGTATTTATTCACTTCATCCGGATGAACTATAGCTTCCGATTTAAATAAGAAAGAAGGTGCGGCAATTTTCATTACTGCATTGAATGCCTGAGTTATTAGATGTGCTTCGGGAAGGTTTTCACAGCTGGTACCTAATTTTTTCCATATAAAAGCAACAGCGTCAAGTCTTAATATTTCAACACCCTGGTTTGCGAGGAACAACATTTCGGCAGCCATTTTATTAAAGACCACTGGATTTTCGTAATTCAAATCCCATTGATAATTGTGGAATGTAGTCCAAACCCATTTCTTAATTCTGCTTCTGTAAGTAAAACAACCGGGATGATCATCCTGGAAAACAGGTCGGATTGTTTTTTCAAATTGATCGGGAATTTTTCTATCAGGAAACATCCTGTAGTAATTCTGAAACTCCTCATCGCCTGCATTTGCTCGCTTTGCCCATTCGTGTTCATCAGATGTATGGTTGAAAACAAAATCCAGAACCAGGCTTATTCCATGATTGCGCATTTCTTCAGCAAGTTTTTTAAGATCATCCATTGATCCAAGTTCAGGATCAACTTCACGGTAACTGCTAACTGCGTAGCCGCCATCGTTATCACCTTCAGGAGATTTGAATATTGGCATCAGGTGAAGATAGGTTACACCAAGTTCTTTTAAATAGGGAATTTTTTCTCTCATCCCTTCAAGATTATCCGCAAAGAGATCTACGTAGCAAACTGCACCAAGCATCCGGTTTGATTGATACCACTTTGGATCATTTTCACGAATTGCATCAAGTGCTTTTAATTCTGCTGGTCTTTCAATCCAGGCTTTAGTTGCTGTATCAAGGATATCAGCAAGATGGTAAAAGAAATCATACTCTTTTCCGTAGAGTTGATGAAGTAATCCAAACAATCTGGGAAAATGTCGGGAAAGTCTCTCAACGTATCCTTGCCATTCACCTTCCTCAACTTTTTTTGAATATCTTTCTGTTAATAAAGGAAGAAGTCTTGCTAAAGAGGAGCTTGCTTGTTTTTGATTCCAGTTGATATCTTGCATGAATAATTCTGATTTTTAAACTTTTAAAGATTTTAAATTAAAAATAATAATATGAGTATTTAAGCTTAAAATCTCCTTTAATAAGAAGAAAATAGACTGAGAATTACTTTGGATAATCAGATTCCGGATCGAATCCAATTTAACATTGGATTCGTCCGGAATGACAAGAGAAATAAATAGAGGTTACTTAATAATTTTCTTTTCTCTCAAAACAGTTTCAATCGTATTTTGACCAATTTCCTGAAGATCATATTTAACACGTGTGTACGGTTTATTTATCTTAATATATCTGCTTAAGTCTATCGGTGTTCCAATAACAACTGAATCACAATCAGTTTTGTTAATTGTATTTTCAAGGTCTTTCATTTGTGCTTTACCGTAACCCATTGCTGGAAGTAGAATGCCTATGTTAGGATATTTTTTAAATGTATCTGAAATTGTTTTAACTGTGTAAGGTCTCGGATCAACAATTTCTTTTGCACCAAGTTTTTGTGCTGCAATTGTTCCTGCTCCATACTGCATTTCACCATGAGTTAGCGTTGGACCATCTTCAACAACAAGAACTCTCTTTCCTCTAATTACCTCAGGTTTATCTACTGTAATTGGTGAAGCTGCCTCAATGATAGTAGCATTTGGATTAAGCATTTTAGTATTTGCAATTACTTCAAGGATATCATCATTATCTGCAGAATCAATTTTATTAATCACAGCAGCATCAGCCATTCTTAGTGAAGTGTTGCCGGGATAATAATAAAGCTCGTGTCCCGGTCTGTGCGGATCAACAACAGTGAAAGTGACATCAGCTTTGTAGAAAGAGAAATCATTATTTCCTCCATCCCACAAAATAACGTCAGCTTCTTTTTCTGCTTCTCTCAAAATTGCTTCATAGTCAACGCCTGCGTAAATAACTCCACCACGTGCTACGTGTGGTTCGTACTCTTCAATTTCTTCGATTGTGCAATTATGTTTTTTCAGATCAGCATAAGTAGCAAATCTTTGCACTTTTTGCTTTACCAGATCACCGTACGGCATTGGATGACGGATTGCTACGACTTTTTTTCCAGCTTCAGTCAATACTTTTACAATTTTTCTGGAGGTCTGAGATTTACCAGCACCGGTTCTAACTGCTAAAACTGCAACAACAGGTTTTTTACTTTTTACCTGTGTTTCCGCTGCACCTAGAAGTCGGAAGGAAATACCAGCAGCATTAACAACCGATGCTTTTGCCATGACATAATCAAATGGTACATCTGAATATGAAAAAACAACTTCATCAACTTTTAACTGCTTGATTAATTTTTCAAGTTCTTTTTCTTCATAGATTTTTATTCCTTTTGGATACAACTTTCCTGATAGTTGTTTTGGATAAGTTCTACCGTCAATATTAGGAATTTGTGTTGCGGTAAAAGCAACTACATTGTATGATCTGTTGTTTCTGAAGAACACATTAAAATTATGAAAGTCGCGACCAGCCGCACCCATAATCAGAACATTCTTGCGAGCCATGAGAAAATCTCCTTTGGTTTTTGGATGGATTAAATTCTATAAAATCATTACTAAATTTAAGGTTTTTGGGCGAGAAATGCCCCTTTTGAATTTACTGATTCTGACTTTTAAAAGTTAAAATTTAGCGGTTTAATCAAGTTGTTATTCATATCAGTACAAAATTCAATATTTTTGTATCTGAAATTCACTCAACAGGTAAACAGGAGTTCAAGCATGTTTAAGATATTATCTACTTCGCTTTTTATTATTCTACTTTGCTTATCAGCATCTGCCCAGGAATTCAAAAATTTTGATAAGTATTTCATCGATGAAACGATGCGAATTGATTATTTCCATATCGGTAATGCTGAAGAAGAGTTCATTACAATGGATCAGATTTATAAATATGGTATTTGGGCAGGGAGCAGAACACATCTTATTGATGATATGAATCTTGGAAGGTATTGCGTAAAAATTTATGATGCAGCAACTGACCAGCTAATCTATTCAAAAGGATTCGACAGTTATTTTGGTGAATACAAAACCAGCAAAGAAGGTCTTGAAGGAATTAAAAAAACTTTTCACGAATCGGCTATTCATTCCTTACCCAATAAATAAAATCATCTTTGCCATAGAGAGAAGAGATGAAAAGCAAATGTTGTTTGAATTTTTCAGAAGAGAAATCGATCCTGAAGATATTATGATTATAAGAGATGTCGTAAAAGACTGGCAGTTGAAAATTTATAATTCTGAATTAAATGGTGATCCTCACAGCAGAGTCGATGTGGCAATTCTGAGTGAAGGATATTCAATCAATGATAAAACCAAGTTTGAGAAAGATGTAAAATATTTTACGGACGTGTTCTTCAGCCAGGAACCTTACAAATCCAATGCAGATAAATTTAATATGTACGGAATCTTCAGAGCGTCAGAAGAAAGCGGAATAGATGAACCAACAGCAAACATATTCAAAAATACCAAACTCAACTGCACATTTAATTCGATGGGTTCCGAAAGATATATTTTAACGGAAGACAACAAAGCAGTAAGAGATCTTGCCGCTCACGTTCCTTATGATGCAATTTATATTATGGTGAACCATTCGCGTTATGGTGGTGGGGGCATCTATAATTTTATGTGTACTTTTACTTCTAATAACCAGTTCAAAGATTATCTATTCCTGCATGAATTTGGTCATTCATTTTCAGGGCTTGCCGATGAGTACTATACATCCGATGTTCAATATAATGATTTCTACCCGCTAGGTTTAGAACCGCTTGAACCGAATATAACTTCACTACCTGATACAGCTAATGTTAAATGGAAAGAGTTTGTTTCTACCGGAATTAAAATTCCAACACCCTGGAACAAAGCGTCGTATGACTCAATGGATTATAAGTGGCAATCTGAAAGAAGAGCTATGAACAACAAAATAGCTGAGCTCAAACGAAATAAAGCAAATATTAATAAGATTGAAGATGCCGAAATTGAATATGCAAGAAAAGATCGTGACCACTCTTTGCTCGTTGATTCCTATCTTGGTAAAAACAAATCATATGGAAAAGTCGGTGCCTATGAAGGAGCTGGCTATGTTGCAACCGGAATGTACAGACCAATGCTCGATTGTATTATGTTCTCTAAGGGAAACAAACCTTTCTGTGATGTTTGCAAAGCACACATTTTAAAGGTAATAGAACAATACACTGAATAAATTAAATGAAATAATCTAGAGAACTAAGTTTTATATATCTTAAGGATTGAATAACTTTTGGAGAGTGGATAAAAATTTTACTACAAATCTTTTAACAAAAGTTTCCCTCCGAACAGTCGCTTACTTCGAGCGGCTGAAGCTGACCGAGCATACCTTTATGATTATTGTTGCAATTATCATCGGCTTGCTTGCCGGTTTTGCAGCAATTGGGATAAGATTTCTTATTAAAGAAATATCTTTCTTTTCTTTTCAAGGTGCTGGGAATTTACTCGAAAACATCCTCAATACTTCCTGGTACTGGATACTAATAATACCAGCTATTGGTGGTTTGCTTGTAGGACCAATTATTTATTTCCTTGCACCGGAAGCAAAGGGGCACGGTGTTCCCGAAGTTATGCAGGCAATTCTTCTAAAAGGAGGAAACATAAGACCTCGTGTTGCATTCATCAAAGCAATTGCTTCCTCAATTACAATTGGAACAGGTGGCTCGGTCGGTCGAGAAGGACCGATAATTCAAATTGGTTCAAGTCTTGGTTCTATGGTCGGGCAGTTTCTACGCGTTCCCAGTAAAAGATTAAAGACTCTGGTTGGATGCGGTGCTGCAGCTGGAATAGCAGCAGCTTTTAATGCTCCAATTGCAGGCGCACTCTTCGCAGTTGAAATTATCCTTATGGATTTTGCCATCGCACAATTTTCCCCTATCGTAATCTCATCTGTAATTGCCACAGTTGTGTCCCATACTTTTGAAGGAAAGTTCGCAGCCTTTATGGTTCCAAAATATCAGCTTGTTTCCCCACAGGAAATTGGATTTTACTTTGTCCTCGGTGCCCTGGCGGGTGTTGTATCTTTTCTCTTTATCAAATTGCTTTATTGGTGTGAAGATCTTTTCGATAATAAAATGAAATTGCCGGACTACATAAATCCTGCAATTGGTGGTTTACTTATTGGAGCAGTTGCTTTACTTTTTCCGCAAATAATGGGTGTAGGTTATGATACTATTAACAACGCTCTTTACGGCAATATGATTTGGTACGTAGCTCTTGCGCTCATCTTTGTTAAAATCATTGCTACATCAGTAACGTTGGGTTCGGGCGGGTCAGGTGGCATTTTCGCTCCTTCTCTTTTTATGGGTGCAATGCTGGGTTTCTTTTTTGGATACGGAGTTCATGCCCTATTTCCTGAAATTACAGCTACTCCCGGTGCTTATGCCCTGGTTGCTATGGGCGGATTGGTTGCAGGAACCACGCGTGCACCTATTACCGCAATCATCATTGTCTTCGAACTTACGAATGATTATAACATCATCCTTCCATTAATGATAACCTGTATTATAAGTGTTATTTTATCAGCAAAATTATCAAGGGAATCGATTTACACGCTTAAGCTGTTAATGCGCAACATTGGTATAAGGGAAGGAATGGAAGTCAACATTATGGAATCCCTTTATGTGAAAGATGTCTACAATAAAGAGGTTGAACCAATTCAGGAATCTGATAATTTCAACCTGGTTGTAAATAAAATATTAAAAGGGAAATCAACTGAATACCCGGTTATTGATAGAGAAGATAAAGTGATGGGGATAGTTTCAATTTATGATGTTAAGGATCATTTTTTTGAAAAAGAAGAATTAAAGTACCTCCTTATTGCTGCGGATATTGTCAACACAAACTTTGAAGTACTGATCCCCGAATCAAACTGCCATGTCGCTCTAGATAAAATGAGCCGTTATGATTTGGAAGGACTACCGGTTGTTAATTCTGAAGATGGTAACAAGCTGATTGGATACATCTGGCGTAAGGATATACAGGATGCTTATCAGAAAGAAATTGAACGGATGGATATTGCATCAAACATTGCAAGCAGTATTGTTATGAAAGAGGATGAGAAAGAGTTTCACTTTATGGAAGGTTACACTATTGTTGAAATTTCGCCTCCAAAATCTTTTATCGGCAAATCGATACGTGAACTGGATATAAGAAAAAATTACGGGGTAGATGTTCTTTCAATTAAAATTGGTAAGCACAGTGATGCAAAAGTAAAAGCAATACCGAACCCGAATCATGTTTTTAAGGAAGATCAGACTATAATCATCGCTGGTGAGATTAAAAATATAAACTTGTTAAAAAATCTTTAATAGTAATTGTGCTGCCTTAAATACTGTTGATCATTAAGTATTAATTCATTTTTCTTTATTTTTCGTCCAACATGAAAACAAAACTTGATATAGCAAAAAACTGGCTGCCTCGTTACACCGGAACTAAGATAGATGAGTTCGGTGATTATATGCTTCTTACAAACTTTAATGATTATGTGGAGAAGTTTGCAGATAAATTTAAAACTGATGTAAAAGGTATTGGCAAACCAATGCAGACAGCCACAAACTCAGATGGTTTGTCAATAATAAATTTTGGAATAGGCTCAGCCAATGCTGCAACGATAATGGATTTACTTGCTGCACGATCACCAAAAGGAGTCTTGTTTTTAGGTAAATGTGGTGGCTTAAAAAAATCCACCGAGATTGGTCATTTCATTCTTCCTACTGCTGCAATAAGAGGTGAGGGAACAAGCAACGATTACAAACCCCCCGAAGTTCCTGCATTGCCATCATTCAAATTACACAAATTTGTTTCTGATAAAATTGTCCAGAGAGGATTTGAGTACAGAACCGGAGTTGTATACACAACCAACCGAAGATTGTGGGAGTGGGATGATGAGTTCAAGAATTACCTGCATAAGCTTTCAACAATTGCAATAGATATGGAAACTGCAACTCTATTTATTGTTGGATTGGTGAATGAAATTCCACGTGGTGCATTGTTGTTGGTATCTGATGTTCCAATGCTGCCTGAAGGAATAAAGACAGAGGAATCCGATAAAAAAGTAACAAAGGAATTTTCAGACATTCACCTTGAACTTGGTATTGAAGCGATGACTGAAATAGGTGATAAGGGGGAACCTATTAAACATTTTACTTATTAAATTACAAACTTAGTGAATTTACTTTTTCTTTCAGATGTTTTTTAAGTCGTCTTTCTAAAATCCAGCATAAGCAAAGCCAAATCATTCCAAGTGACCAACCTGCTATTACATCTGCCACCGAATGATTTCCCGGAAGTATTCTACTTATTCCTATTAAAAGAATAATTCCAGTAGCTGAAAATAATGTCAGTCTTTTTGTTTTATGCGAGTGCTGTCTGCGCGAAATTGTAACAGCAAGAGTAGTATAAAAAATAGTTCCCATCATAGCATGTCCGCTTGGAAATGCTGAGATTGAATTTGTAACAATCTCTATTGGGTCATCTGGAATCTCTTGTGCGAAAGCAGACTTAGCGATCAGCATCAGTATTCCTGCACCCACCATAATAAATAACAATCTCCACAACCTTCTTGACCAATTTCGTAAATTGTAATAAATAATAATTATTATCAGAAAAATAAAAAGTACAGGAAATCCTCCGAGTGCTGAAATATCTTTGTTAATTCCAATGAACCACTCTGGTCCGAAAGATTTACTCCATTTATTTGTATATCCCAAATTATCTAACAAGACAAAAGATACTAAATCAGACAACCAGTTGAACAATCCTAAGCTGGCTGATAAAAAAACTAATATACTAGATACTAGGATTATTAAAGCTCTGTACTTGCTCTGTCTATCAGCTCCGTAATCATGAATATCGTGGTATTGGTCTTGTGTTGTTATACCCATTTAATTAAACCTTAATATGTTTTAATTCAAAGATAAACATTTGATAATAATAATCTTAAAAAACTGATTTATAAATGTTGGAGAAAGGATATAGCTGGCAGCAAGTGTTGAATAGATATGCCTATTCAATATTACAATTGGGGCGTCTGACAATTATGTCATAGCCCCAACCTAAAAACTACTTATTTTTTTCTTCTTTTTCTGTTTCGATAATTATCTTTTTTACTTTTTTGCCGTCATCTTTTTCTATCATAATATTCAGATCATCATTTTCTGATTTCATTTTCTCTAAATACTCATCAGCCTCTTTTCCTTCATAAACTTCAGTTTTTTCTTCACCGTTTTCTT
The DNA here is from genome assembly GCA_963699475.1 of uncultured Ignavibacteriaceae bacterium. GTDB lineage: Bacteria > Bacteroidota > Ignavibacteria > Ignavibacteriales > Ignavibacteriaceae > IGN2. The sequence goes on from CAVOUA010000007.1 coordinate 143,490, forward strand.
TTGTGGTAACCGTTACCTTTTTATCGCCATTTTCCATCTCAACTTTCACCTTTTTTGTGATACCGTTTGATAGACTATCAAAATCTCTGTCTGTTTTTATGATGAAGACATTATCATCTTCACTTTCTATCTCAATCATTGCATCTTCATCATCAGCATCAAGGATAATTACCTTCTTCTTCGCTGCATCATCATCGGAAGTATTCCAGACGAAGCTGTGACTTTTATTGCTCTTCATTTTCTTAAATAACTTCTCAGCATCATTCCCTTCAAATATATATTCTTTTCCATCTGAAGTGATGATTATTTTATCAACGCTGCCATTAATTTTATTTATTTCATCTTCAAGATCGTTTTGTGCTAGTGATGCACGCCCAATTGTGAACAGGTAAAAAAGAGATAGGATAAAAAAAGTAAATTTTATATCCATTTTATTCCTCCTGGTTTTTAGTAAAAAAATATTGGAATCTATTAAATAAAGACGTCTTTACATCTAATAGGTTCCCTTGAAGTGGATGTAGATTACATTCAGTTCTGTTCAAATATACATTTTCCGACAATGAGCATTTTTGGCTTCTAAAATAATACTATCCCACCGTTGTATGGTGCAACTGAGGATTGCTTTATTTATTTTTTAATTTAGAATTTTTACTAATGGAGAAATAATGTTTAGAATATTTTCACTCTTTTTCATCCTTTCAATAATTTTTATTAGCTGTTCGGATGCACCTGATCGTTCAGGAAAATTCGGATGGTCACCAGATTTCGTTTCACCCGGTGATGAAGTAACAATTTTTTATAACCCGGACAGTACGCTTCTTGCCGGGAGTAAAAACATTCAATGTATTGCCTATCTTTTTAACAAAAACCTTATCAATACGGTTGATGTCAAACTTAAAAACTCTAAAAATTATTTTACGGGTAAATTACAAACAAATGATAGCACATTAGGTTTGTTATTAAAATTTAAATCCGATGACTTAATAGATAATAACGAAAAAACTGGTTATATGATTTTTTTCTCTGACGAAAATGGTAATAAAATACCTGGAAGTATGGCAGGTGTTGCTGTAGCGATAAACAGATGGGGAGCTTATTATCTTGACATGGAGAGAGATAAAGAGAAAGCTCTTATACTTTTTGAAGCGGAGTTCAGAGAAAATCCTGATCAGAAAAAGAATTTTTATCAACAATATTTTGAAGTCATTTATGCTGTAAATACTGAGGACGGTGATAAAATAATCAAAGAAGAATTAGTAATCCTTGAAAACAGGGATGATAAAACGGAGGATGATTATTCTGTGCTGGCAAATTGGTATTCGCACATTGGAATTACTGATAAAGCAGAAGTGTATGATAAGTTTATTAAAGAAAATTATCCTAAGAGTGAATACGTTCAACGACAAAAGTATAGTGAGTTCAGAGAGATCAATGATGTCAATGAAAAGATAATTTTTTTAAATGAATACGAGAAAGATTTTCCAAACAGTGATTATACTACATCAATGTACGATCTTATTGCAAATGCATACAGGGATCAGAAAGATTATAAGAAGGCTGTGGAATTTTTAACTGAACATCAAAACCAGGTCAGTGCTTTTAGATTTTATGCTATTGCTGATAGAATGCTTACTGAAAATGCCGATGCGGAAATAGCATTGCAGATAGCAAAACTTGGTGAAACCAGAAACAGACAGGAAGTTAAATCGCCCAGCGGCAAGCTGCCAGAATATTATTCTGCAAGTGAATGGCTTGAGGATAGAGAAAATATGCTCGGACTTACTCTCTTTGTAGAAGCTGATGCGCTTTATAAATTAAAAAGATTGGATGAAAGCTTTCCAATTGTTGAGGAGGCAGTGACTCTCACTAAGAATAAAGAAGCGGATATCAATGAGCTTTATTGTAAAGTATTAGTTGGAAAAGGAGGAAATCAAAAAGCGATAGAAAAAATTACTGATTTCATTAAGTTGGGTTTTGCAACTTCAAATATGAATGATTTGCTGCGTGAAGCTTACATAAATGAAAAAGGAAGCGCCGACGGATTTGAAGTATTTGTTGCTGAATTCACTAACGCTGCCGATAAGAAACTTGCAGATAAGATTAAAAGAGAAATGATTTCCAATCCAGCTCCCGATTTTACTTTGCTTGATTTGGATGGCAAGAAAGTTACACTTGCTAAATTAAAAGGTAAAGTTGTTGTGCTGGATTTCTGGGCTACATGGTGTGGACCTTGTCTTGCAAGTTTCCCCGGAATGAAAAAAGCTGTTGAAAAATTCCAGGATGATCCGAATGTTCAATTTCTTTTTGTAAATACATGGGAAAGAGTGGAAAATATAAAAGAGAATGCCGCTAATTTTATCAAAAAAAATAATTATCCTTTTCGTATTCTGCTTGATGAAAAGAGTGAAGTAATTGAAAAGTATAAAGTGAGCGGAATACCGACAAAGTTTATTATTGATAAAGAAAGTAACATAAGATTTATGAGTGTCGGATACTCAGGGTCGGAGGATCAATTAGTAAAAGAACTTTCACTTATGATTTCGATGGTGCAGTAATATCAATCAGATAATCTAAAGTATTCACAATGATATATGAAGGGATAAAAACAATTATATCCTTTTTCTAAACCCTTCCCCCAAAACTTCGTGGACATTGTTGACTGTAACAAATGCATTGGGATCGATCTGCTTGATGATATTGGTAAGCTTTCCTAATTCTCTTAGAGCAACAACAGTAACAATAATTTCTCTATCTATATTTCTGTACAAACCTCTGGCTTTTATTGCCGTAGCTCCCCGGCTAAAATCATTCATAATTACTTTTGCAATTTCATCATTTTTATCCGAGATGATGTAAGCGGCACGGGCGTAATCGAATCCATCGATAATAGCATCAACAAGTCTTCCGGAAACAAAAAGAAGGAACAAAGCATAAAGTGTCAGCGTCATTGCGCTTCTTTCACCGCCAAGGTCCTTAAGTTCAATTATCAGACCGGCAAGACAGATTACAAAAAAATCAATTATCATTATTGCCATACCCGGCTTGATGCCAAATCGTTTTTGCATTATTGCAGCCACAATATCACTTCCCGCAGTTGAACCTCTGAATTTAAATACGATGCCCAGGCCAATCCCCAGCAAAGCCGCACCAAGTAAAATTAAAAACAAAAAATCATCCTGCCGAAGTTCTAAAATGGTCTCTGTATTTTGCAGTTGAAGGAAGTGAAATCCCGGAAGCTCGCCTCTGAAAAAATCAATGAAAAATGAATTAAGAGTAAATCCAAAAAATGTTCTTGCACCGAACTGAGTGCCAAGTTCCTTGACTCCCCAGATGAACAATGGAATATTTAAAAGCCAGATTGTAACACCAATCGGGAAAGCACCACCTGTTAAATAATAAATTGCCATTGAAAGGCCACTTACTCCTCCTGGGACTACTCTCGCGTCAACAAGAAAAACTCCGATGCCGATTGCCATTATTGCAGCACCGATCATAATAAATATGTAATCGCGGACAGTTTTCTTGTTAAACTTAATTTGATTCAGCTTTAATGCAGACATTTAATTTTTCTCCGAATAATTTTTTAATTACCTAAGTAAATATCATCAATAATTCAGAGAATTAATACTGAACTTTGTCCTGTCAGATCAGAAGATAGGGAAATAACGAAATAAAATCGTTAGTAGATTAGTGAAATTTGAAAGTTGCAGTTTGTTGAATAAGTTAAAAATAAAATCCGAACCAGGTTCCCTGAGATGAAAAACGGATTGTAGGCATTGGCAAACGAAGGAAGTTTACTTCGCTTGCAATAAATTTCATAATGTTTGAATTTCCCCAGATGGGAAGTTTTCTCAGGTCAACATCAAGTCCTACGAAATATTCCTTGTATCCGCCCCAAGGGTAAATCCCGATATTTTTTGCACTTACACCAACTGCCAGACCAAGAGGAGCAAGCCATTCAGGGTAACTTTTCTTCCAACTATTGGGAAAGTAATGATGTGGATTTACAGCCAACCAAAAAGTCATTCCTTCATAGTCTTCGAAAAATGCTTTTGGATCTTTGTGATATCGCATCTCTTTCCATGCTTCTGATTTATGCCAGCTAACCTTTGGATGAATTCCACCTAAAGCATCGTAGTTGAATTGCTGCAAAATATAGAAAGCAGAACCGGCAGTATTTGCAAGCATATCTCCCCAGCTAAAACCCCACTCAGACATAAATGCGTCAGACACTTCTATTTCAAGCATCCATAACCATCCTGATAACGCTCCAAGCCAGACAGAAGTATTACCCGAAAATCCTGACCATCTATATATTTTACCAGCAAGATCACCTGTAAAATATGCATCTGAAAAATGACCGAATTTGTCCATCTGCTGGTATTTATTCCAGTCATTCATAAATTCTAATGAATGGAAGACTGTTGTTTCCTCAGTATACCATACATTTCGTTGATACATATAAGCAACAGTATTCATAGTAACCATTAAACCAACCATTGAACTAAGACGAAGGTAATCGATATCTGAATTGGTCTTCCAGCTTGTTCCGTCAATTAAAGGTCTTTCACTATTTATAAAAATCGATCGACTTGCAAATTCACGTTTAGTTTCCCCGGAAAAATTTAGTACTTGTAAGGAAAGGGGAACATAGTCCGGGACAGTTACGTTGGAAGCAGTTGAATAATTTTGTAAATAATTATTTGAATTGGTAGAATCTTGTGCAAAGACAATAGAACATATTATTAATAAATAAACCAGTAATATTTTTTTTATGAATTGCACAATGATGATTTTTTATTTCTTAAAACTTATTTCAATTAGTTCAGAAATGCAATATTTATTCCACTGAAATGAATGCAATAACTCTCTTTTAATCATCAGGATATTAGATTGAGGATAATTTTAACCGAAAAAGTTGGTAAATTTATCATATAAAAATTTCATAACTAGAAAACTCAGCGATAATGATTATCAAAGTAGCGATTCCCCTTTTAATTCTAACCTTTTTATATCCCGTTTTTGCTCAGGATCATAAAGAAAACTTATCCGGACCTTACGATAACGTCCAACAAATTATTGAAGAGTGTCTGATGTGTCACGAAGATGCTGCTGACGAAGTGCTTCAATCAAATCATTGGAATTTACTTTCGGGTAATGTTGCAGATTCAAATCAAGTTTTTATTAATGACGAAAAGCATATTACAGTTAACAACTTTTGTATTGCTGTGCCGGGAAATTCTGCTCCGTGCACTACCTGTCATTTACAATTCAGCGGAAAAGATGAATCTTTCGATTTTAATTCTGCAGAGAATATTGATTGTCTTGTTTGTCATGAGCAAACAGGAACTTATGCTAAATTAAAATTCGAATCAATCAGCAGCGATTCGACTATTGACTTGCTTGCAATTGCACAAAGCGTTGCAAAGCCAACTGATACTAATTGCGGCTCGTGTCATTTCAGAGGAATTGGCGGAGTTATGATGCAAAGTGGAGCAATGGATAATAGTCTTTTTGAACCAACAGAAGAAAATGATATTCATCTAGGTGGATTAGGATTTGGTTGCGCCGATTGTCATGAAACTAATAAACATAATATCTCTCCAAAAAATGAATCCGGCGAAAGTCCTGTAGCTTGCGAAAATTGTCATGATTCTGCTCCTCACGAAAAAGAATTACTAAACACGCATTATGCTTCAGTGGCTTGTCAAACATGCCACATTCCAACTTATTCCAGAACTGAACCTTCAATTGTTCAATGGGATTGGTCAAAAGCTGGGGAGGATAGACAATCAGTTAAAAATGAATTTGGCGAGGAGACATACTTAAAAACTGTTGGAGAATTGGTTTGGGCAAAAAATATCAAACCGGAGTATTATTGGAATAACGGAACAGCAGAGTACTACAAGCTTGGAGAAAAAATTGATAAAATTAAACTTCTGGATTTGAATAAACCGGATGGAAAAATTTCAGATCCGAATTCAAAAATTTCGCCATTCAAAGTTTTGAAAGTCAAACAGCCATTTGATCCGGAAAATAAATATCTGATTATACCAAAAATCTCTGGTCAGCAGGGATATACAAGCACTTTTAATTGGGTGAGTGCCTCTTCTGAAGGAATGAATCTAGTCAATATTGAATTCTCTGGCAAAATTGATTTCATTGAAACTAAAATGTACTGGTCAATAAATCATTTTGTAATGAATGCTGATAATGCTCTTAAATGCACCTCCTGTCATGGTAAAGGTGGCGAAGGTTTATTGAATTGGAAAGAACTTGGCTATCCTGATGACCCGATCAAAAAAGGTGGCCGTGTTAAAAATAAATTGGTTAAGCCGTAATCAGAATAAGATCCCTTCAAAAAATTAATGCAATTAAATTTAAAATGAATTTCAACAGGAAACAGTATGAAAAAAACAATTAACCTGATATTTACAATTTCAGTTATCCTTTCCATAAATATGTTTGCACAATATCCAAATATTTTGGTTGATGGTACAGGTAGCCCGGAAGAAGTAACAATTGCTATCAATCCTCTAAACCCGGAAATACTGGCAGCGGGAGCAAACATCGATAATTTTTATAGATCGACTAATGGCGGATTAACCTGGACAGAATCTGAACTGGTTTCAAATACTCTGGGTGTCTGGGGTGATCCTGTGGTTTTATTTGACAGCCTTGGTAACCTTTATTATGCTCATCTTTCAAATCCAATTTCCGGTTGGTGGATCGACAGGATTGTGGTTCAAAAATCGACTGATAACGGACTTACCTGGAATGATGGAGTAGGAATTGGTCAAGGTATGCAACCTCAGGCACAGGATAAAGAATGGCTGGCTGTTGATCATACTCAATCTCCTTATCGGGGAAATATTTATATGACATGGACAGAGTTTGATGATTACGGTAGCTCAAATCCGAATGATAGTTCCAGAATCAGGTTTTCAAAATCAACTGACGAAGGTGAAACATGGAGTTCTGCAATAACAATTAGTGATGTTAGCGGAAACTGTATCGACAGCGATAACACAACTGAAGGTGCAGTCCCTTGTGTTGGACCAAACGGAGAAATTTATGTTTCCTGGGCTGGACCGGTGGGATTAGTTTTTGATAAATCAACTGACGGTGGTCAAACCTGGGGAACTGATGTTTTTGTTTCCAGCATACCCGGAGGATGGGATTTTGATGTTTCAGGAATCAACCGATGCAATGGTCTTCCTATTACAATGTGTGACATAGGTAACTCTCCATACAACGGACACATTTATGTTGTCTGGTCAGATCAGAGAAATGGTGCGACAGATACAGATATTTTTATGGCAAAATCTACTGATGGTGGAACAAGCTGGACAGCTCCTATAAAAGTGAATGATGACAACACAACAAGACATCAGTTTTTTGTTTGGTCAACTATTGATTATTCAACCGGGCATTTATGGTTTGTGTTTTACGACAGAAGGAACACAACCGGTGCAGCAACTGATGTGTTTGTTGCAAAGTCAACTGACGGCGGAACTACTTTTGAGAACTTCAAAATAAGTGAATCTTCTTTTACTCCAACATCAGGAGTATTCTTTGGTGATTACACAAACATCGCTGCCTGGGAAGGAAAAATTTATCCAATCTGGATGAGACTGCAGGGAAGCTTAAGCGTCTGGACAGTAATTATTGAAGACTCAACAACTATACCTGTTGAGCTAAATAATTTTACTGCGATTGCAGATGATGGCAAAGTTTATTTGTCTTGGGAAACTTCATCTGAAATAAATAATAACGGATTTTATATTGAGCGAAGAGACTTTGCAGATGAAAATGAAATTGATTGGACTGAAATCGGTTTTGAGCAAGGTAAAGGAACTACTACCGAAAGAAATTTTTATTCATTCGAAGATGTTCCTTTTTATGATGGCACATATCATTACCGTTTGAGACAAGTTGATTTTGATGGATCATTTACTTTCTCAAATGAAGTTGAAGTTAACCTATTTAGCGTGAAAAGTTTTACACTAAGTCAGAATTACCCGAATCCATTCAATCCATCTACTACAATAAGTTTTCAATTACCTGATGAATCATTTATCAGTTTGAAAGTATATGATGCTATTGGAACTGAAGTTGAAACAATAGCAGAAGGAAAATATCCTGCAGGAGTTCACGAAGTTATATTTAATGCTGATAATCTAAGCAGCGGATTATATCTCTATCGGATTATTTCCGGTGATATTGAGTTGACACGGAAGATGATGGTAGTTAAATAGACCAGCAGGTTTTATAAAGATTAGAATGGTTCAGCAAAAGTTATCGGTCTGCTCAATTTTTAATTTTTTTATGTAAAGTCACTATGTCTTTTTCAAAATAGCGAGTGTCAAATCATCGTGAGCAGGAAATTTGTTTACAAAGAAATCTACGTTTGCTATTATCATTTCACCAAGTTGTTGAGATGTGAATGATTGCCTGTTTTTCAGAAGTTCAATTAATCGTGAATTCACTAAAAAATTCTCCGGATTCATTCTGTGCCTCAGTCAACCCATCAGAATAAATTATTACAAAATCGTTTTGATTTAATACAATATTTTGTTCTCTGAAAGCAGCCTCTTTAACTAATCCAAGTGCCGGTGCATTTTTCTGTAACTGCTCTATTTGATTATTTCTTACAATGACTGGAGGATAATGACCAGCATTAATAAATTTCATATCATTTAAGTTACTTCTAATCTCTGCAAAAACCAGTGAAGCAAATATTTTAGATGGACTATCTCTATGAAAAATCTTATTTAACTTTTCACCTAAAAATGAAAGCGAAGCAGCATCATAAACAAGTGCCCGAATTGTAGATTGCAATTTTGCCATCAATAATGCGGCACTTAATCCTTTACCCGCAACATCACCGACTGCGATTCCGAACCTGTTTTCTTCTATCTGAATAAAATCTAACAAATCCCCACCAACATCATTTGCAGATCGGTAAAAAGCCAAATATCCCAACCACTAACTTTTGGAGATTGCTCGGGCATAAGTGCAAGTTGAATTGCTCTTCCTTCCTCAAGTTCAGTTTTTGCAAGTAGCTTATCCTTTAACTCGAGTGCGAGAATAAAAATAAAAATAATTCCGCTTAGTATCGCTGAGATGTTTATAGTAAGTCTATCATTATCATTGCTTGATTCGATGTTTCCAGAGAGAACTAAAAAAATCAGGCCAATAAAAAGCAGCAACCTTCGAAATGCGGTTAAACGAAAATATAAAGCTTTAAGAAGCCACCATGGAAGTATAAAAATCTTTTTAAGAGGATTCATCCCTGCGAGTTTCTCTTTTCGCTCCTCGTTCAGGAAATATTGCTTTAGGTCTTTATACTCTGATTGGAACTCTGCTTTTATTTTTGTCTGACGGAAGTCACTGCGGATAGTCTTCGAAATTCCCGGTTCACCCATTTAATATTCTTTTGGTTTGTTGCAAATCAAAATATTTTCTTCACAATAATAAAATAAATAATAATTGGATTAAAGTATTACTGAATAAAGCGCCGGGATTGATGAGGAAGGGAAGAAGTAAAGTTTAATCGGCTATACCAAATTGTGACAGGTGATGTTTAAAATGTTTCTGATGAAAATTATCCCATTCTGTTTTAGTTAAATTTCCAAAAACAGGATGAACGGTTTTTACTGAAGTATTGTTCTTAAAAAATTTATTGTATCTTTTCAAAACATTTTCTAATTCCTTAATTGCACTCTTCAAATCTTTAAACTCTAGTTCTAATAGGTCGGGTCCGATAGCAGGATTCATATATTCTTTTGGTAATGGTCTTTCGCCAAGAAAAAGTCTCTTCAAAACAGGGATCTTTCTTTCTTCTGTGTATACATTCAAATTAATCTCATTTATACTTGCCAGGAAAGTTTTATATAAATGCTCCACCATATGCTGGGGAGTCATCTTTCCCCAGAGAGGTTTTTGTTCCGGCTTTAGTTGATTAAGTAACGACATTACATGGCTGAAGTTATTTGTAGAATCCATCCTTATTTCTATCCTATCTAATATTGATTTACTTTTATTGCAAAACTGTTCATATGTTGGGTATTAATAAAATGACTTAATTTTCAACTTTGAAAAAAGTTTCATAAAATATCGCGTCACAGAAAAGAGCTTACCTCAATTTCGATCGTCATTTCAGGTTGATTAAAAAGAAACTTTGCTTTCTCCCATGAAGGTGGGCCAAACCAGTCAGAGGCATCATTTGAATAACCATAAGCTTCGGTGGGAATGCCAAGGAAGTTTGTATCTAGTTTCTCATTTTCATTTTCATCATGGAAAATTCTTACTGCGTATTCACCAAACTTCAGTGTATCAATTTCAACAACCACTTTTTTATTGATTATTGGAAGAACTTGCCCGATCCATACAGAATCTTCTCCCTCGTATACTGATTTTGAATTATCAAGTGCAAATCTGCAGTTACCTTCTTCATTGTCAAATCCGGTAATAACAACTATTAGTTTACCCATGTAACTGAGTGTCTCCGTAATCCTGAGAAAACAGTAAATCTATACTGAAGAAAAGCATCGCCAAACAGAGAAGGGTAATAAAATGATTATTTTTTAGAGGTTTGTTCATTACTTTTTTTGTGGAAGTGATCATCAAATTTTAAAGCTGCAGCAGAAAATAAATACCCAAATGCAATTCCAATCAATGCACCACCAATTACATCAGACGGATAGTGGACCCCCAAATAAATTCTTGAAATTGAAATCAAAATTGCAACGACTAAAAAAATCCATTTGTACGCTGGAAACAATCTTAGCAGAAAAATTGCAGCAGCAAAATTATTTAATGCGTGATTTGATGGGAAAGAAAATCCACCTGCGCACCCGATAGGAGTGATTGCATCAGCCAAAGCGTTACAAGGTCTTATTCTTTCAAAAAGTTCTTTTAGAAATCTATAACCGGTCTGATCTGTCACTATTATCAAAAGGATCAATCCGATCACAGCAATTTTTCCTCGACGTCCCCCTTTGAAAAAAGCAATCCCAACCAGGATGATATAGGCTATATACCACTTGTTTACATCTGTAATAATGGAAAAAAACCTATCCAGAAATCCGGTAGAAATTGTATGATTAAAGAAGTAAAAGACCGCTAAATCTATTGAATACAAGAACTCCATAATGGCATTATATGTGAAGTATTATTTTGATACAAAACTACTAAAAAAAAGGCAATTATATTAAATTCTTAAAGGTACTTTTGAATTCAGATAACAATAATAATAGAAATGGCTCTTCTTCGGGTTTGAGTTTATCTGTTCTTGATTTTATTCTTACAGGTAGATTTCCACTTTCGACCAAAACGTATGAAGATGTAAAAGAGAAGTTGGATTTGCTCTTAATTGTTCCTTTGCGAATTATGGCTATACTAGCTGCCGTGTTTGGATTATTTGCTATGATGTTCGAAATAAAATATTTTCCTCTTCATAGTGTTGAGATATACTTTATCAGATTAACCTCAACTATCATAGCGTTTATTATTCTTGCTATGTTGACCACCAGAATTTCTGTAAAACGATCAAGAGCACTTGTCCATTTACTTCTGATTACTATCATTGTCACTGCAGGCTTGATGATTTATATTCTTCCGAAATCATTATTTGTTAATGCGAGCATCAGCGGGTTAATAATTTTTACTTCAGCTTTATTCTTAAGCTGGGAAATCAGAAACCAGATAATAGTTGCAATTTATTTCAATATAGTTTTCGCGGCTGCAATTTTATTGAGTGACCGTGCGATATACTTCCTTCCAAATATGTTTGAGTCAGTAATATTTGTTTTGTTCCTGAGTTTTGCCTCGATAGTAGCGTGCGCAGTAAATTTTCGAGCACGACTGTTGATTGTGGAAAGAAATCTTGCAATTGAACGTTCGGAACATAAGTATAGATCGATAATAGATAACTCTGCAGAAGGAATATTTCAAACTACAATGGACGGAAAATGGCTCACTATTAATAAAGCATTTTCTAAAATATTAGGATATAAAAACGAACAGGAATTAATGCAAATTGATGTTAACGAAATTTATTTTAATGAAAGTGACAGAAAAAAATTAATTGAAGAACTTGAGGCTAATGAGCAAATCGAGAATTATAGAATAAAATTAAAAAGAAAAGATGGTTCGCCAGCAGTTGTAAGTCTTAATGACAGAATCGTAATTGACGACACAGGTGAAAGATATCTTGAAGGAAACATTTCAGATATTACTGATCAGGTAAAGGCAGAAGAGGAGCGGCTTTATGCAGAAAATATGTTAAAACAGGAAAAAGAGAAAACCGAAAAATTAGCTGCAGAGGCAATTAGAACAAGTGGAACCAAGAGTAAATTTTTAGCCAATATGAGCCATGAGATCAGAACACCGATGAATGGAATTTTAGGATTTCTTACTCTAATAGAGGCAGGTGCGTACGAAAATAGTGCGGAGTTGAAACAGTTTTCGACTAACGCACGGCAGTCTGCTGAATCACTGCTTGAAATAATTAATTCGATTCTTGATCTTTCAAAAATCGAAGCTGGTAAAGCCGAAATCGAATTTGTTCATTTCAATCTTTTTAGCGTTATAGACCAATCAATATCCATTGTTTCGGCAAAGGCTTCTGAAAAAAGAATTAAAATAATTAAAGAAATTCAACAATCAACTGAATATAGACTGATTGGCGATACAACAAAGTTAAGGCAGATAATAATCAATCTATTAAGTAATGCGGTAAAATTTACTAAAGAAGGTGAAATCAGGTTAATAGTCAGCACGTCATCTGTTGCCGAAAATGAAATTGAACTTAACATGTCGGTTGTAGATTCAGGCATCGGAATTCCGGCAGATAAATTAAGCGATCTCTTCAAACCTTTCTCTCAAATAGATGGTTCCGAATCAAAGCAATTTGGCGGTACCGGACTCGGACTTGTAATTTGTAAAGAATATGTTGAATTGATGGGTGGTCAAATAAATGTTGAGAGTAAGACAGGAAAAGGCAGCACATTTAACTTCAAAATAAAATGCGGAGTCCAGCCAAAATCAACCTACCCTGATACTGCTACTTTAACTAAAAATAGCGACGATGATAATTATGTCCTGACCCACAAAGTTGAATTTAATATTAACGGCTTTAAAGAAAAGCGTTCTAAATATAAAGTTTTGTTGGCTGAAGATAATTTAATAAATCAAAAAGTCTCTCTTAAAATGCTGAGCGCTGCAGGTTATAATTCTTCAGCAGTTTCAAATGGAAAAGAAGCAGTTGAAGCGGTAGTTCATGGTGATTTCGACCTGGTTTTAATGGATATTCAAATGCCTGAAATTGATGGCTTCAGGGCAACAGAACAAATTCGCTCTTTGAAAGATTCTAGAAAAAATATTCCGATCATTGCACTTACTGCTCATGCTTTAATTGGAGACAAGGAGAAATGTCTTAATGCGGGAATGACTGACTACCTTTCCAAACCAGTGCTGGGTCAGGAGCTTATAAAGAAAATTGATTCACTCTTTAAAATTAATGGCAACGGAGCAGCTTCAATTTCTGTTTCTGAAAAGGAAAATAATTCTTTAATTGACCTGAAGAGATTGAAGAAAGTTAGTCTTGACGATTTCGAATTTGAAAAGGACCTTCTTGAGTCATACATATTTGATGTAGATAATAAATTAAAAATCTTAAATGATATGCTTACAAAAAAAGAGCTGGGAAGAATAATTGAACTTGCTCACACCATTAAAGGGGCAAGTTATTCTATTGGCGCTATGAAAGTTGGCGATGAGGCTCTGGCAGTAGAAATCTCGGGTAAGAATAATGATTGGCTGAATGTTCAAAATAGGCTTGAAAAGTTAAACGTAGTGATGGACGAAACAAAAAATGAACTAAAACTATATGTTGAAAAAAAATAAAAGCCCTCTGGGGGAGGGCTTAAAGTTTATGCTTCAACAGCAAGTTTTTCCCTATCAAATTTCATAAGAACATTTCTAATCGTATCAATAGCAAAATCAATTTCTTCTTTTTTGATTACAAGAGGTGGAGCAAAACGGATAATATCTCCGTGAGTTGGTTTTGCTAATAATCCGTTCTCTTTAAATTCAACACAAACATCCCATGCAGTTTTTCCCGATTTAGTAGGATTGATTACTATAGCATTTAGCAAGCCTTTCCCTCTAACAAGCTTAATAATCTCAAGATCATCAACAAGCTTTTGAATTTCCTGCCTAAAATATTTTCCCATTTTGTCTGCATGCTCTGCCAGCTTTTCATCCTTTAGAACCTGCAGTGCTGCAATGGCAACTTTTCCAGCCAACGGATTTCCACCGAAAGTTGAACCATGCTGTCCGGGTTTAATGGTCAACATTATTTCATCATCTGCAAGCACGGCTGAAATCGGCATAACTCCACCTGACAAAGCTTTACCAAGAATCAGAACATCCGGTCGTACATTTTCGTGATCACAGGCAAGAAGTTTTCCTGTTCTGCACAAACCGGTTTGAACTTCATCAGCGATGAATAAAACATTTTTAGATTTACAAAGTTCGTAAGCTTTCTTCAAATAACCTTCTTCCGGAACCATTACACCAGCTTCTCCTTGGATCGGTTCAACTAAAAATGCTGCAACATTTGGGTCTTCCAAAGCTTTTTCCAGAGCAGGAATATTATTGAATGGAATCAATTCAATGCCGGGTAAATAAGGTCCATATCCATCTTTACAGTCAGGATCATTTGATGCTGAAACAGCCATCATTGTTCTGCCGTGAAAATTACCTTCACAGAAAATTATTTTTGCTTTGTTTTCCGGAATTCCTTTTACAGCATAAGCCCATTTACGTGCTAACTTAAATGCAGTTTCATCTCCTTCGACACCTGTGTTCATAGGAAGTACTTTATCGTAACCAAAATATTCAGTTACATATTTTTCATATTCACCCAGAACACTGTTATAAAATGCACGCGAAGTTAATGTAAGTTTTTGTGCTTGCTCGGTTAATGCATTAATTATTTTTGGATGACAATGTCCCTGGTTTACAGCTGAATAAGCTGAAAGAAAATCGAGATATTTTTTCCCTTCAACATCCCAAACCCAAACTCCTTTACCTCTGTCTATAACAACTTCGAGGGGGTGATAGTTATGAGCTCCGTACTTATCTTCAAGCTTTATAAAATCCTGTGAAGTCATTTCGTGTCCCTATTTTATGGTAGAAAAATTACTCTGCAAAGTTAAAATCCTTATTCTAGAGTTCCAATGTAAATTAAAATAATCAGCATATATGGGAGTATTTTTTGTAACTTTAAACTGTTTATATTTTAATAAATTTTCAATAAAAATTATGGAAATAGCAACATTATCAATAAGTGTTTCAACTAAAGGAAATTGTGATATAATTGATATTACTGATAATGTAAATTCCATAATTAATAGTAACGATTTTAACGAAGGAAATGTATTAATATTTGCAGGCGGCTCAACTGCTGGAATAACAACAATTGAATATGAACCCGGGTTGTTAAAAGACTATCCAAAATTTTTTGAAAAGATTATCCCTTCAGATGTTAATTATGAACACGATAATACCTGGCACGATGGAAACGGGCATTCACATGTGAGAGCTGCTATTCAGGGTGCATCATTAACTGTTCCTTTTTCCAATGGAAGGTTATTGCTCGGAACCTGGCAGCAAATAGTTTTTATAGATTTTGATAATCGATCTAGAAAAAGAGAGATTATAGTGCAACTCTTTGGAATTAAAAAATAGATTCTGTTTTTTGAAAAAGGAATTACAATGAAACACCTGACAACCTTATTTTTTTTACTCTTAATTTCACAATTTAACTTCAGCCAGCAGGATGACAGTGTCTTTGTGACATTTTATTATCATCCTGAAAATACTCCAACAAACGTATATCTCCCCGGTGAATTTAACGGATGGGTATTAAATTCTAATTCGCTGATGAATTATGATGCAAATACTAATACCTATTACAAAACGGTTAAGCTTAGAGTAGGCGGGCCGAATCCACTACCGGCACCTGTAAGTGTTCCCGGGGCTTACCAGTATAAATTTAATGATGGGGCCTGGTTTTCTGATCCACTTAACCCGAGACAAAATCCAAACGATAATAATAATTCTTACTTGTTCATCAGGAATCCGACCATCCATTATCTGCTGCCAAATTCTACAGTGGCATATGGAGTAGTAAGAACAAGATTTCCTCAAATTACTGCATTTCTTTTTTCCTCCATTTCATCGAGCGTTGATACTGGATCAATAAAGATTACAGTTGATGGAACTGATTATGAAAACATCGGCACTTACTATGATCCAGCTTCGAAGGAACTCTCTTTCGCTCTACCAGATCCACTGGGAGATGGTCAACATCAGCTAATACTTTATGCAGAAAGTAGTCTTGGAACTTCAAATGCTGATACAACAATGTTTACAGTTCAGGCTGACGTTGTTCAATTTTTAACACGGCCCGCTGAAACGTGGAAAAATGGTTGGAGAATTCAGGGGGCGATATTTAATGAGAACGGTGGTTTTGATACTACAATAACTTCCGCACAAATTGTCAGATTTGATTCTATCTGGAATGTTTCAGTCAATGGGGGAATGTTGGACACTACACTCTTTCTTCAGGAAGGCGAAAATAATTTTGTTATGAAAGCTGTTGTTGGCAGTCAAACCGAATCTTCAGATACGCTGAAAATTATTTATGATATTAATCATATTCCAAATGCGCAAATTGAAATTACACAAAATGGAAATTCAATAACTTTAAGCGGTGCTAATAGTACTGATCCGGATGCACAAATGCTAACATATTTTTGGAAAGAAGATTTGAACAATCCGCAAACGCTCGGAATTACCGGTCAGATCAGTGAAGAAATTATAATTACAAAACCAACTTTACCAGGTGAATATTATTTATCTTTAATAGTTGAAGATCCCGATATGAATCCGGATTCGACAGAAACTTTTTTTGTAGTCATAGAAGATAGTGAAAATGTACACGTTGCAGGATACGCAGATAATCCTCAATGGTTGAAAGAAGCAAGGATTTATTTGCTCTTCTTTAAAGCTTTTACTCCGGCAGGTAAAATTCAAGCCGCGATTGCAAATCTTCCGTACATTAAAGCTATGGGTTTCAACACAATATGGGTATTGCCTGTGACTGAAGTTCCGGGGAACATGGATAATCAAATTAATATCGGCTACAACATAATTGATTTTATGAAAGTAGAAACGTCGTACGGCATTGATCAGGATTACAAAGATTTTGTTGAGGCTGCACATCAACTAGGTTTGAAAGTCATTCAGGACATAACTCCTAACCACACAGGTCGGCTTCATCCTTTTGCACAGGAAGCATTATTGTATGGTGACTATTCGCAATACTGGAATTATTATCAAACACAATTCATTCCACATAATGATAATGGATTAGGGCAATGCGTAACTCCTCAGGGAATATATTATTACTGTGGTTTTAGTGATGCATTATTAAACTACGATTGGAGAGATCTGGACGCACGAAAATACATGACAGGAGTATATGATTATTGGGTACGAGAGTTTGGTATAGATGGTTACAGGTTCGATGTTTATTGGGGTCCTCACAGAAAATATGGTGAAAGTAATATGGGTATACCTGTAAGAACTTCACTGAAACATATTAAACCTGATATATTATTGCTAGGGGAAGATGATGGAACCGGTGTAGGAACAGAAGTGCTTTACGCTGATCAGAATGGTGGATTGGATGCAAGTTATGATTTTGCTATGTACTTTAATGCGGTTCGTGATTTTACTTTTAATTCTACGGGAGTAAATACTCTTCATTCAAGATTGAACAACAGCGGTTACTATCCCGGAGAAAATTCATACTTTATGAGATTTATGGAATCACAGGATGAAGATCGTATTAGTTACATTTACAATTCCTTTGAAAAGACGATGCCGATGGCTACAGTTATTTTCACTGCACCGGGAATGCCGATGATGATGAATGGGCAGGAGGTTGGTTGGGGGAAAGGACTGGGTCAACCAGGTGAACCTGATTTAAATGTAAGAAGAAGGGGTATTATTGATTGGAATTTTGCCGGAAGAGATTTACTTACACCACATTATCAAAGAATTGCACAAATCCGTTCGCAATTTCCCGCATTCTCACAGCATAAACTGGATACAAACGGAGATGGTCAGGTGAACAGTTCAGATGAATCCGACTTTGACAGAATTACAACAACTGATGACATTGTCTACGCTTTTTTGAGACCTTGGAATGATTCTAACGGACTAACTGTTGTAAATTTTAGCAGTACATCAAAAAGCATTACAATGGATTTGACAACAGCAAATTTAAAATTTACAGGAGGCTTCAACCAGGGAGCGACTTACTGGATTAACAATTTATATTCTGATACCAGTTTCCAGATGATCGGAAGTGCTTTAGCAAATTTCAGTGTGTCTTTACCAGCTTACGGTTCTGCGGTTTTTACAATTTCAACAGTTGAAGAAGCAGTTGTTCTTCCGCCAATTCCACCAATTGTTTCTGTTGATGATAAGCTTTCTGCACATCCAGAAGATTATAATCTATTTCAGAATTACCCGAACCCATTCAATCCATCAACTACAATTCGCTACAGTATTATCAATCCCGATTTAGTGCGAATTAAATTATATGATATATTAGGCAGAGAAGTAAAGACACTCGTTAATGAATTTAAGCAAACCGGAACTTATGAAATTCAGTTTGATGCTTCTGGTTTAGCAAGTGGTATTTATTTATACCGAATAGAGAGCGGTAGCTTTGTTCAAACTAAAAAAATGATTTTGATTAAATAACCAACATTATTTTGTTAAGAGAGAGGCGATCACGAGATCGCCTTTTTTATTGTTTTCTTCCATTTGTTGATGATACACTTCGTAACTAAATTCACTATATGATTCCACCACTTAAAATTATTAAGTCAGTTTTAACTATTTTCTTTTTAGTAGCGATTCAACCATCGGATGTTTTTTTACAGACGATACATTTCAATAATCTTTCAACAAAAGATGGTTTATCAAACAATAAAGTTATTTCTGTTATCCAGGATAAAACGGGGTTCCTCTGGTTTGGCACTGAAGATGGTTTAAATCGTTTTGATGGATATGAATTTAAAGTATTCAGGAATGATCCGGCAGACTCAAATTCAATTTCAAGTAATAACATCTGGTCATTGTTCGAAGATGACGATGGCAATATCTGGATTGGAACTAAAAGCGGAGAGTTGAATCGTTATGATACTGAGAGAAATCTTTTTGAACACTGGAAGATTGAATCAAAAAATTATAAAGAGAATAGCATCAATGAAATTTATAGAGATAAAGATGGTATAATCTGGATTGGCACTTATCAATCCGGTCTTTACAGATTTAATATTAAAACAAATGAACTTAAAAATTGGAATTATAAACCTGGCGATCCACACAGCCTTAGCAACAATTTTGTAACATTTATAACTGAAGACCCCAATTGGTTATTTGTGGATTAGCACTTACAATGGATTAAATAAATTTAATCCGAAATCTGATGATGATTCATTTCAACAATTTTATTCGGAGCCAGGAAAAGAAAACAGTCTCAGTAATAATCTTATCTGGTTAATCAACAAATCCGTGTCAAATCCTTATTTGATGTGGGTTGGAACTGCGGATGGATTGGTTTCGATTGATATAAAAGAGAATACTTTTACAAGGATTTCAATTCCAAAAGAACCAACTCTCCAGTTTGGAAATAGCGTTGCTTCTGTAGTAGATGAAAAAATTAATAATGAAATTCAATTATGGATTGGTACATACGGTGGGCTCGTAAAGCTTGATTTGGAAAATGGTGAGTCACAAAGGTTTATAAAAAATGAAAATGATCCCTCCTCAATTGTTAGCAATGAAATTAATAGAGTTATAAAGGATCGTTCAGGCGTTATCTGGATAGCAACCGAAAACGGGATCAGCTATGTCTCGGCTAAGGGTTTTAAATTTAACAATTCCTCAGATTTGAAGAGTAGTTCTGAAACATTAACTAATTTTCTTAAAGCTAATGTAAAATCAATTGCTCAAGATCATAACAATTCAATTTTCTTTGGCACTGAAGATGGAATTTTCACTTATAATTTACACGATAAAAAAGCCGGTTTAAATAAGATTAAAAGCACTAATGGATTAAACGTTTGGTCCTTAGCTGTTGAAGCATCAAATTATTTATGGATTGGTACATATGGGCAAGGTTTAAAAAAACTGAACTTAAAAAACGGAACAGTAACCGAGTTCGTAATTGAAAGTCCAACTTTTAAAACATCTGCTTTCGATTATTTAAAGTCACTTTACTTTGATCAAAGTGATGAACTCTGGATTGGTTTTTGGGGAGGAGGATTAGCACACTTAAATCCTGCAACCGGTAAATATAAAATCTGGATAACTGAATCAGGAAATCTTAATAGTATTAGCCATAACGATGTTTGGACTATTCACCAGGATGGCAAAGGCAGAATCTGGGTCGGGACTAATGGCGGCGGATTAAATCTTTTTGATTATTCTGGTGAAGGAAAATTCTATCGCTGGACGGGGATTAAGGATAAATCTGAACAGTTGAGCAGTAATAGTATTTATTCAATCTACGAAGGCAGAAAGGGAAAGCATTCCGGCAGTACTGATCAAACAATTTTATGGGTAGGTACAAGCAATGGACTGAATAAGGTTATGATTAAGAATTCTTCCAATCTTTTTGATCTCAAAACGCTGGATGTTGAAATAAAATACTTCTCAACTCGAAATGGGCTTGCAGACAATTCAGTAAAAAGTATTGTAGAAGATGAAAATGGTAATCTATGGATAGGAACAAATTCAGGCATTTCGTTTTTTAATGTTGAATCTAGCACCTTTATTAATTATTCGAACTTTGATGGTGTGATCGGAAATGATTTTAATTCGGGTTCCGCATTATTTTCTGATGAAAGCTTCATGTATTTCGGCAGCGATGTCGGTTTAAATTTTTTCGATCCAAATCAAATTAAGCAATCCGATTATTCGCCTCCAATAGTCATTACTGATTTTCAGATTTTTAACCAACCTGTCAGTATTGGAATCAACTCGGTATTGAAACGAAGCATACTTGATACTAAAGAGATTGAATTAACTTATTCACAGAATGTATTTTCATTCCAGTTTTCGGCGCTGGATTATAACTCACCTGAATCTATACAATACGCATATATGATGGAAGGCTTTGATAAAGATTGGATATACCCTGAGCATAGAAGGTTTATCACTTATACTAACCTTGATCCGGGTATTTATTCCTTCAAAGTAAAATCAACCAATAGTGATGGTGTCTGGAATGAAAATATAAAATCGATTATGGTTACAATTGATCAACCGTGGTGGAGATCCGGCTGGGCTTATGCAATATATATTCTTTTAATTGTTGCCGGGATTTTTACTGCACGGAAGATTGAAAAAAACCGTTCTAGTCTTAGAAACGAATTAAAGATGCGGGAGTTTGAAGCAAAGAAGCAGCATGAGCTTGACAATATGAAAGCTCGGTTCTTTGCAAATCTTTCGCACGAATTCAGAACTCCGCTTACACTTATTCGAGGACCAATTGAAGAATTAATTGATAAAAAAGCCGGAGATAACCAGGAAGAATATTTCCAACTGATTAAGCGTAATAGTGAAAAGCTGAAGGAATTAATCGATCAGCTTCTTGAGTTAACTCAACTTGAAAATGCTTCAATCCCTTTAAAAGCAAAACAGGAAAATCTTGTAAACCTGCTTCGTGGACTATTCTATTCATTTGAATCTTTAGCGAAACAAAAAAATATTACGCTTTCATTCAATAGCCAGAATGAAAAATTGATATGCTGGATTGATAAGGATAAGCTTGAAAAAATTATTAACAACCTTCTCTCAAATGCATTTAAATTTACTCCATCGAATGGTGTGATAACTTTTAATATAAAACATAAGAATAATAATGGTGAAGAGTTCGCGGAAGTCAAACTATCCGATACCGGCATTGGAATACCTGAAGAGAAACTGGAAAGAATATTTGATCGCTTTTACCAGGTCGACGATTCTTCCCGTAAAAATTATGGCGGATCTGGAATAGGTTTAGCACTGGTAAAAGAACTGGTTGATCTTCATAAATGGGAAATTAGTGTTGATAGTGAATTGGGAAAAGGAACAGAATTTGTTTTGAAGATACCTCTGCGGGATTCATACCTGAACGAAAATGAAAAAGTTAGCGAACTGGTTACTGATAAAGTAAATGATGACACATTTAAACAGGTTGAATTGTCAAATGAAGGATCTGATTTCTTTGAAAAAGAAATTGAACAGGAGATTATTGAAAAGAAAAAAATATTAGATGACAAACCGTCGATTTTGGTTGTTGAGGATTCAGAAGATGTTAGAAGTTATTTAAAAAGTCTTTTAAAAAACGAATACAAAATTTCTGAGGCTGTAAACGGTGAAGACGGAATAAAGAAAACATCAGAGTTAATTCCCGATTTAATTATAAGCGATGTTATGATGCCTTCAATGGATGGAATGGAATTCTGCAAGAAAGTTAAAACTGATTGGTTGACGAGTCATATACCTGTAATTCTACTCACCGCAAAAGCATCACCGGAAAGTAAGATTGAAGGATTGGAAACCGGTGCAGATGATTATTTAACCAAACCGTTCAGCTCTGGCGAGTTATCTGTCAGAATCAAAAACCTTCTTGAGCAAAGAAAAAAATTACGTGAGAGGTTCAGTAAAGAAATTAAAATTGAACCATCTTCAATTGCTGTTACATCTTTAGATAATGAATTCCTTCAAAAAGCATTTGATGTCGCAGAAAAAAATCTATCAAATACTGAATTCAATTCAGAAGCATTTGCAAAGGAAATGTTCGTTAGTCGAAGTCAGCTACATCGAAAATTGTTGGCAATTACCAGCCAGGCACCGGGGGAATTTTTAAGAACTTTTCGTTTAAAACGAGCAGCCACACTTATTCTGGAAAAAAGATTAAGCATAACCCAAATTGCGTTCGAAGTTGGATTCAGCAGTCCTTCACATTTTACAAAAGCATTTCGCCAACAGTTTAATTGCCTCCCAACAGAGTTCATAGAGAAAAATAATTCTTAATTAACTTCTCTTCACATTTAGCAAATTTTGCAACAATTCCGCTAAATGTTGACACACGTTCGACAGCGATCACCCTCCATAAAAATTAACTTTGTCCTTCAGAAATCAAGATAATCAATAATCAAAATGAAAGGAACAAAGCAATGAAAAATCTATTACTCATCGGGATAGTGGCTTTATTAAGTATAGCAGTGATGCCGCAAACCATTCCTAATTTGCCTATACCTATCGGTGTGGGAAGTGCGGAAGTATGGGGAGATTCAATTTATCACTTCGGGGGTGGAACAAATTGGGGAGGCAGTACACGCTATGCTACCATTTACAAATACGATGGTACAAGCTGGCAGAATTATGCTTCAATGCCCGATAATGATGTATGGGGAATTAGCACTACAGTAAAAGGGGATAGCGCATTTGTTTATGCCGGTTATGCATTCGGTAATAATAAACTGAGAATTTATAATTTCGTTGACAACACCTGGCAATATGCTGAAAGCAGTCCTACTAATGTTTACATTGGTACATCCGGTCATACAATTGAGTACGTTAATGGATTTATTTATTTATTCTATAATGGATATGTTTATAAATATGACATAAGCACTAACAGCTGGTCACAAGGCACAACAAACCAGGTTGGGGGTGTCGTGGCTGCACTCTATCGTGTATCAGGATGAAATTTATCCGGTAGGTTGGACTAATGGCGAGTTCTATAAATATAATCCTGCAAGTGATCAATGGACACAACTTGCAGACCTGCCTTACCATGTTAGCGGAGGAGCAATAAAATGTGTTGATGATAAAATTTATTGTGTTGGTGGATCTTCAGGTGGAGGTAGTGGTGCATTTAATAACACACTGGTCTACGATATCGCCACAAATCAATGGAGTGATGCAAATATTTTTCTTAGCGCTAATAGATATTTAATGGCGGATGTTTATTACAGAGATAAATTTTACGTTATTGGTGGACTAAATTCATCTGAAAATGCAGTAGATAATGTTGAATTTATTATAGCCGGAACTCCATCTGCTGTTGAAACAGAATCTGGTATTCCGGAAGAATTTCAATTTATCTCAGAACTACCCGAATCCATTCAACCCTTCTACAACAATTAAATTTTCAATTCCAAACGAAGAGTTCGTATCACTAAAAGTATTCAATTCTTTAGGAGAAGAAGTTGCTGAGTTGCTGAATGAAATCAAACCTGCAGGAAATTATTCTGTTTCATTCAACGCGAGTGAGCTACCAAGCGGCGTTTACTTTTATATAATATCTGCAGGAAACTTTATAGAAACAAAAAAGATGATCCTCCTGCGCTAAATTCTTAGCAGATAGAGATTATTTAAATAATTATTTTATGAGGACTACCAAAATGAAATCAAAAAAATCTTACTTAATATCAATATTAGCATTAATATTTCTATCCAGCTCAACATTCCTGTTTGCCCAAGTGTCAATGGTCGTAAACTCTTTAGCCGATGATGAATTTGCATATGCCTGGGATGATCCTGCAACACCGGAGGATGAATCAAAGGATGGAATATGCAAAGATGAATTAGGAAGATGCACCATTAGAGCTGCTATTGATGAATCAAATAATATGTCAGTTCCGCTACATTTAACTTTTAATGTTAACGGGACCATTGACCTGATTGATAACTTATTTCCTGAGGACGGTTCTGTAATTCAGGGTAGTGGGAATATTGAATTGAAGGGCGAGCTGGCTTTTACAATTGGTGACAATTGTACAATTGGCGGGATTCAGTTCAACAACCTTTACAATGGCGTTACCGTTGAAGGAAGCCATAATATAATCGGCCTCTATAATTCATTTATAAACAGTTGGTCTGCTTTAATTATTGAAGGTGACTCTAATTCCGTAGTAGAGAACCGGGTTGGGTTAGATAGAAACAATGCTCTTATGCCAAATTTGGATGGAATCAACATTATAGGTAATCACACATATGTTTCCCAAAATACTGTCTGTGGCAATGTTAATGGTATATCGATATTTGAGGGAGAAAATAACACATTGGTTTCTAATTTTATCGGCACCACAGCTGCCGGAGATACGGGACTTGGTAATCTGTCCGGGATTCAGATTCAAGGATCGGGATTAAATTTAATTGGTGGAGAATTTGCATATAATGGAAATGTAATTTCTGGAAATACAACTGCTGGAGTTATTGTCGGCGGAGCACCACCGGATAATTATTCGGTGGATAATCGTTTTTGGAATAATATTGTAGGACTGGATCCTTCTCAATCATATGCCATTCCCAACGGAAATGGAATCGTTGTCACCAATGGTGCGCACATTGAATTTTTTGGAAAAAATATAATTGCTGGAAATTCCCTAAGTGGTATTTATATATTTGGTTATGATGACGAAACAAAGACTTACGGGCATACCATTGCAGAGAATAGAATCGGAGTAAATACTGCTGGAATAAATATTCCGAATGGTCAAAATGGAGTTAGTATATGGGGCAATGTAGAAGAGGTCGTAATAGGTGCAAACGTTGCGGGCAACCATTTACCAAACATTATTATCGGCAATCAAGGCTCAGGAATTTGGGTCTCAAGTCAATTTGGTTATTCCCCATCTAAAATTACCGCCCGAAAAAATCTGATTTATCAGAATAATGTTGCAAATCTTTCCATCGCCACACCATGCAATAATGGTATAACTCCTCCATATGGTCTTTCTTTTAGCAATAACACTATTGCAGGAATTCATGATATACCGGGATCTCTAATAGATATTTATAAAGCTAATATAAACGAATTTCAGGCTTCAGCGTATCAGTGGTTGGGCTCAACAACAGTCGGCGGGAACGGAGTTTTTTCTTACGTAATAACCGATCCAACGGTGGAAGCAGTTTCTTTAACGGCAACAACCAGCGTTGGAAATACATCTGGTTTTGGATTTTTAGAATTAATAACTGATGTTGAAAATGAGAATGATGAAATTCCAGATGAATACTCATTAACCCAAAACTATCCCAATCCATTTAATCCTTCAACAACAATTAATTTTTCAATTCCAAATGAAGAGTTGGTTTCACTAAAAGTATTCAACTCTTTAGGAGAAGAAGTAGCAGAATTGCTAAATGAAACAAAACCAGCAGGAAACTATTCGGTTTCATTCAACGCAACGACTCTAACAAGCGGAGTTTACTTTTATAAAATATCTGCTGGAAACTTCGTTGAAACAAAAAAGATGATGTTAATTAAGTAGACCAGTTAGTTAGCAGCAATATTTGAAAATTTTTCAGGAGGAGATAAAAATGAACGAGACAGTTACAAAAACAAAAAACTAAACTTAAAATTTTTTTTGAGCTTGATTTTAGTAGCCTTATCATTCTTTAACACATATGCTCAGCAACCAGAGCTAATATGGTTTGGTACTTTTGGTGGTATTAGAAGTGATGCACGTGCAGTTTCCTCGGATGGATCTGTTGTGGTAGGTGCTGCTGAGGATTCAAATGGCCAACCACGGGCATTCAGATGGACATTAGCAACAGGAATACAAGATCTCGGAACACTTGGCGGAGAGCGGAGTGAAGCAACTGATGTTTCAGCTGATGGTTCAGTTATTGTCGGCTGGGCATATGATAATATTGGTGTTACCAAAGCTTTTAAATGGACCGCTGCAACAGGTATGCAGGATTTAGGTACCGGTGATTTTAGTATGGCTAGCAGTATTTCTGCGGATGGATTAGTTATCACTGTAAATGTTAATCAAACAGCATATAGGTGGACGCAATCAGGTGGACTACAAGATCTTGGCAATCTTGGTGGAAACTGGACCGATGCAAGTGATATTTCTTATGATGGTTCAGTGATTACAGGATTTTCCAGGAATAGTACCAATGATCCTTATGCATTTCGCTGGGATCCGGATTCCGGGATGGTTAACATTGGAACTTTTTACAGTTTTGCTAGAGGAATATCTGGGGATGGTAATACAATAACAGGTTTCGAAACTGGTAGTGCCGGAATCTATCTTGCATTTAAGTGGACACAAAGCGGTGGTTTTCAATTCAATATTGCCGGGAACTTCAGTGAAGGAAATGCAGTCTCTGGTGATGGAAATTTTATCGTCGGAGATAATGGTGGCGGTGCTTTTCGTTTTTCAACTGCGGGTGGTTTAGAGCAACTTAACCAGATTTATTCGAATCTGCTTACACTGGGTTCAGATTTATTTACAGCAATTGGTGTTTCCCCTGATGGTCAATTTATTGTTGGTCAAGGAACCAATGGTGCAACAAACCAGGATGAAGGATATTTATTAGCTGTAAATGGTATATCATCTTTTGAAGAATCCGAACTCACTCCCGAATATTTTGTATTGTATCAAAACTATCCCAACCCATTTAATCCTTCAACAACAATTACTTTTTCAATTCCCAATGAAGAATTCGTTACGCTAAAAGTTTTCAACTCATTGGGAGAAGAAGTAGCGGAATTAATAAACGAAACTAAACCTGCAGGAAATTATTCTGTTTCATTCGACGCGAGAGAACTACCGAGCGGTGTTTACTTTTATAAAATATCTGCCGGAAACTTTATAGAAACAAGGAAGATGATTCTTGTTAAATAAAAAGAAGGGGAAACCAGATTTGGAAAAAACTTTTGAACAAATACAAAAGAAAGAAAAGTTCTTTACTTCGGTAATGAATGTAATATTCTTCGTCATAATTGTTGCTGTAATGATGATAGTGCTAAGTATAGTGAGCTCCTTATGAAAATTATACAAAAACATTTTTCACAACTTATTTATTTAATAATTCTTATAGTAGTTATTCTATTTCTTGAAAGGATAATCTAAAATGAAAAAAATAACTTTAATATCGTTTTTGCTCTTTGGCGTAACAAATATTTATTCTCAAAATATAACCAACACTACTTGGTGCTAGTGGGTTGTTTAGTATTAAAGATGGCTCAACAACTTTTCTGACACTTAGCCAGGCAACAAGGCAGGTGAATATACTTGGTTCACTCCGACTTGAAAATACAACAAACTCGACCACGGGAGTATTATTTAAGGGAGCTAATAGATTTTTACACAACTATTCACCACCAGGTGCTACCGGTGTCAACACATTCGTTGGTGTGAACTCAGGAAACTTTACAATGAGTGGAACGGATAATTCAGCTAGCTATAATACGGCCGTTGGACATTCTTCACTGTCTTCACTTATAACGGGCAACTTCAATTCCGCTTTTGGCTCTCATTCGCTTCTACTTAATACGTATGGGTTCCATAACTCTGCCTTTGGAACTTATTCAATTTTCTCCAATACTCTTGGAAGCTATAATTCGGCTTTTGGTGTTTTATCAATGTATCAAAATACCACTGGTTCTTATAACTCTGCATTCGGACATTCTTCACTTTCTGATAATTCATCAGGTACAAATAATTCAGCGTTTGGCTCACTTTCATTGGTATCTAATCAAACCGGACATAATAATTCTGCATTTGGTTACGCATCGCTCTACTACAACACATTGGGTTATCCTAATTCAGCTTATGGTTCATTTTCTTTGCATTCTAATACAACCGGTTTTGAAAATACAGCATTGGGATACAAATCACTTTACTCTAATAGCACCGGTTGGCAGAATACCGCGGTTGGAGATTCAGCACTACACAATAACATTGGCAACTATAACACAGCTTTAGGTTACGGCGCAGGTTCAACTGTAACAACAGGTTACAATTTAACTTTATTAGGGATAGGTGCAATTCCTTCTTCACCTACCGCAATTGACCAGGTAACTCTTGGTAATATTTGGGTAAGTTCATTACGATGCAACGTGCAGACAATAACAAGTCTCTCTGATAAACGTGATAAGAAGAACATAAAAGATTTGAGTCTTGGACTTGACTTCATAACAAAATTAAAACCTCGCCAGTTCAACTGGGATAAAAGGGATTGGTATGAAGGAGGAGTTTCAGACGGAAGCAAAATGCAGGAAACACCAACAGCCGGATTTATTGCACAGGAATTTGATGAAGTTCAGAATTCAGAGCACGCTGAATGGCTGAACCTTGTATTAAAAGATAATCCTGATAAGTGGGAAGCCACTTACGGAAATCTGTTGCCTGTAATAGTAAAAGCTATTCAGGAATTGAAAGAGGAAAATGATCAGCTTAAAATTAAAAATAGCAATATCTAAAGAAAGAACAGCTTGCAGAAATTCAAAATTTAAGAGCGGAATTAGTTGAGCAGATAAAGATAGTCGAAAACACAAGATGAAGATGAAAATATAAAATTTAGCTCTGCTGGAAATTAAAGGAGGGCAATATGAATCAGATTAAATTTTTTACTACTTTTTTTAGTTATAGCAAATATAACACTTGCACAAAGTTCAATGGTTTATGAAGCCGGAACAACCATCGAAGTTACTACAGGCGCAGACATTTGTGCTGACAATGTAACGATTCAGGGAACATACACAGGAATCGGTACTTTGTGCAATGGACCATTACCTGTTGAGCTAACTTTATTCACTGCAACATTGGTCAAGAATGGGATCAATTTATTCTGGAAAACTGAAACGGAAGTTGATAACTACGGATTTAATATTGAGAAAAGAATAAACGAAGGTGAATGGAGCAACATTGGTTTTGTGGAAGGACACGGAAATTCAAACTCACCAAAAGAATACAGCTACACATGACAACGATTTATTTGCAGGAGGAAGTAAGTTCCAGTACAGACTAAAACAGGTTGATACAGATGGCAGCTTTGAGTATTCGGATGTAGTAGAAGTTGAAGTCGTTCCGGATCAATATGAGCTATCACAGAACTATCCAAATCCATTTAATCCGAGTACAACAATAAGGTTCTCTTTACCAAAACAGACACAGTTAAAGATAAATATATATAATATGTTAGGTGAGCAGGTTGCAACAATTGCAGAAGGAATGTATGAATCAGGATATCATAAGGTAACTTTTAATGCAAGCAATCTACCTAGCGGAACTTACATTTACCGATTGGAGAGCAGCAACTTTGTCCAGGTTAAGAAGATGATATTGCTAAAGTAATTCTGAATACTAAGGAGGCGTACCAGGAAAAGGTGATCAAATGATCGCCTTTTTTATTTGGTTAAAATGGCAAGCAGCACTGCTGAAGCTGAAGCTACATTTAAAGATTCTGCATTGCCAATTCTTGGGATGCGGACTTTTTTATCACTTAACATTTCAATTTCTTTTGAAGGTCCGTGAGACTCACTGGAAAGAATTAAAATTTTTTTCTTCTCACTTTTGTAAGTAAAAACATTTTCTCCTTCCGTGTCTGCACAGAGAATTTCAAATCCTTTTTCTTTCAACTTTTAATAATGATTCTGTTTTTACTTCTTCAAAAACATTTATATGAAAAATTGATCCCATTGATGAACGAATAACCTTTGGATTTGTGTAATCAACAATGTTTTCACTCAACAAAATATTTTTTATGCCAAACCAATCACAGTTCCTGATTATTGTTCCTAAGTTTCCGGGATCAGAAATATTATCGAGCATTACAATAATTTTATTATCAACAAATGAATCTTGAGAGAAAAATAACTTTGGTTTAATGAATACTGCTGCTATTCCCTGAGGTGTATTGGTATCTGTAATCTTCTGGAAATCCTTTTGCTTCAGCGCTTCAGTCTTCTTTTTCATCTTTGCAATTTCAGCCATTGTCTCTTTATTTTCCTCACTGAAATTGTTGGTCACTAAAATCAGTTCACATTCACAATTACTACGTATTCCTTCAAGTACCGATTTTTTCCCCTCAACAATAAATTTATTTTCTGTTCTGCGATGTTTCTTATTCAGTAGGGAGGAATAGTATTGAAGTTCTTTTTTGGAGATCATAACAATGTGTTGTAATCCTGTTTCTTTTCAGATGACTGGTCTCTGTCAAGCTCCTGCAAATACTCATAAGTATAGATACCTGTGTTGTGTCCATCTTTCCAAGTAATCTGAATCGCGTATTCTCCTACAGTCTCAATATTTTTTACCAAAAACATTTCAGGTGTAATCATTTTTTTAGCAGGTGGCCGATAAGTTTTAAGAAGCACAGTCTCACCTTTGCAGGTAGCACACGGACATTCATCCCGCAAATATTTCAAAACAATTGTGCTGACTGTTTCATCTTCCCAAATTATCTCGAGAGATGATTTATCCTTTAATTTTATTGTCTTTGGTATCACTCTTTCTCCAAAATGAACATTTTTTAATGATCAATTTTAACTAATTAGACTTTACTATTCAATTAACAGTAAAATATTAATAGAGTGTTTGCTATCTTTAATCATCAAAATTGAATAATATATTTATAAAAAATAATAATGTATAATACTCTGACAAGGATGTAATAAATGGGCGTATTTAGTGTTGAAATATTAATGTTCATGGTTGCTGTATTGTTTACTGGGTTAATTACTGCTGCCGAAATTGCATTGTCTTCTTTTGGCGAAAACAAGATTGAAGAGCTGAAAGAGAAAGGTGATAATATCTGGCAAAAGTTTGATATCGTTCACAAAAATCCCGAACCATTTTATGGCACCATACATTTACTATCACTAACTTTTTTGATCTCCTCGATTGTATTTGGTTTTCTTCTCAGTGCAAAGTTTATTAATCCCGAAATTGCAGAACCCGGTGTAGGTATTTATGATGATCTTTTAAGATTAATTATTTCGTTTGCATTAACGATAATTTTTATTGCTTGTACTCTTACAATTTTCAGTTATCTCATACCGAGGGCGCTTGGTTTCAAATATGCTGATATATTAGGAAGATTATTTATCAGGCTGTTAATACCTCTTTCAACTCTTTTCATAATACCGGCCAGAATTTTGAATACAATTAGTAATTTTCTACTTCTTCCATTTAAGGAAAAAACCAACTTCGCACAAGCAAAACCTTCCGAGGATGAAATTCTCGATATTATTTCTGATGGCGTCAAATCCGGTGCAATAGATGAGAAAGAAGAAAAGATCATAAAAAATATTATCGAGTTTAACGACTTGAAAGCAGGGGAAGTAATGGTTCCTCGCACGGAAATGATTTCAATTAATATCAATGAGGCCGATGAAAATTTGCTTCGGAATATTATTATTAAGGGTCATACACTTATTCCGGTTTTTGAAGATTCGATAGATAACATAGTTGGTCTGCTTCACAGCAAAGATGTTATTCGCTTACTTTTTGAATCAGGTTCAATCTCTTCTGTCAAAACTTTGATAAGACCTGCTTTCTTCATACCTGAGACTAAATTAATTTCCGAAATTTTATCTGAAATGCAGCAACGGGGGGAAAGACTTGCAATTGTATCCGATGAATATGGTGGTACTGAAGGTGTTATTACTATTGAAGATATTCTTGAAGAAATTGTTGGTGAAATAAAAAGCGATTCAATAAGTGAGCAAAAAGAATATTATAAATTTCCTGATAATAAATATTTTGTTTTGGGCTCGATGCAGATAACAGATTTTAATGAAGTTTTTAACTTGAGTCTACCTGAATCCGATGAATATAATACTATTGCAGGATTTATTGCCGAACGATCGGGCAAAATATTAAGTCTGAATGAAACCATAGTCTTTGAAGGAGTAAAATTTGAACTGATCAAGAAAATCAGACAGAAGATGGTTCAATTTAAAATTTATTCAGATGATGGTTCGTTCAAAGAAAAACAAAATGATATTAAAATTTAAATTAAGTTGTTGAAATGAAAAAAGGATTAATTGCTTTGGCTTTATTTATTATTATTCTTATTTATTTCTTTTATCCTGAAACAGTAGTTACTTATCCTGCTGGTAGTTACAGCACCTGATCAGCCGAAGCAAACAAATATTAGTGAAGTTAAGAGAATGGAATCTGGATGAATTTAGATTTAAAGCATTAGCTGAGTATCAAATAAAAGCAAGAGTCTTAAGTCGAAATAACTTTTCAGTAGGAAAGGAAAGTGAAATATCACCATTAGATCTGGCACTTGGATGGGGTCCAATGTCTGATCAAAGTATTATTGATAAAATCGATATCTCGCAAAGTAACAGATGGTATCGCTGGAAAGCCGATGTTCTTCCTATTTCGTCTAGGGAGATAAGTTTGAACAGCGCAAACGTTCATATTATTCCTAAAGACGAAATAATTGAAGAAAAGTTTGACGAAGTTTACAAAGGAAGTCTGATTGAAATGAAAGGTTACCTTGTTGAGGTGACGACTGCTGATGGCTGGCGTTGGAGGAGTTCGCTTAAAAGAGATGATACGGCAGGCGGAAGTTGTGAATTATTCTGGGTTGAAGATTTAGAAGTATTTGACAAATAAGCTTAGGCAGATTAAAAATTTTTTCTTGTTTAGGTTGTTGGAAAGTGCTAATTTTGGCACACAAAAATTTAAGCTGGTGTAGCTCAGTTGGTAGAGCAGCTGATTTGTAATCAGCCGGTCGGCGGTTCGAATCCGTTCACCAGCTCTTAAAAAAGCCCCAATGATGTTAGAATCTTTGGGGATTTTTATTACATCCCATGCAAAGGACTACTACAATCTACTATTCTTATGGTAATTTTTTTCTCAAATTGAATCAAAACTCACTAAAAACCTTCATTTTTGCTGGCACTTTAATTGTTTTTGCGCTGTGGTAAACATTATTACTTTTTTAAAATCTTTTCATAACATATGGTGGTCTAAATGAACTCTACATTAACAGCAAAATTTTTCTTTGTGATTGTTTTGCTTTGTTTTCTCGTTCAGTCAAAATCTTTTGCACAATTTAATGATTACACATTAAAACTCGGTATTCAGGCAAATGGAATACTTACTGATACAGAATTTGATAAAGAAAATCAGCCTTCAAGTCCTCAATACAAGTTCTCCGGCTTAGGTCGACTCTTTATACGTTTTGAATTTTTTACAGAAGTAGTTGAAATGGAAGCTGGTGGTGGATTTGGTAGACTTGCTGGTATAGATACAGCTTATAATAATTGGTGGACTTATATAATTCCTTTAGATGCACGGGTGATATTAAGCCCCTTCACAATGGATGTGTGGAATCCATATTTCTTTGGTGGAGTTGGTGCGATGTACTTTAACAATGATGATCCTCCAAGCGAATCATTCGACAATGGTAAAGATGAAGGCTGGACAACTATTTTTCCTGTAGGTGCAGGATTTGAAGTTGCTTTATCTGATGCCCTTCTACTTGATTTTAATGGTGGATATACTTTTACACTATCTGATGATTTAAATAGGTACAATAATCTGAATGATCCAACTACCGAACAGAGCTACGATGGATACTATATGATTGGTATAGGTTTAATTTTTGTAAATGGCAGTGGGGCGAGTGATAAAGACGGTGATGGTCTTACAAAGTCTACAGAAAAAGAAATTGGAACTGATCCTAATAATCCTGATACAGATGGCGATGGGCTTACTGATGGTGAAGAATTTAAAACATATTTTACAGCTCCTCTCAATCCGGACACCGATGGAGACGGACTGAAAGATGGCGAAGAAGTTCGATCCTATAAAACTGATCCTGTTAAAGCCGATACTGATGGCGATGAGCTTACAGATGGAGACGAAATTTCTACATACAATACAGATCCTTTAAATAGAGATACTGATCAGGATAAGCTTACTGATGGAGTAGAAGTACTTCAGGTTCTTACAGATCCATTAAATGAAGATACAGATGCTGATAAATTAACCGATGGTGATGAATTCAATCTATATAAAACAGATCCTTTGAATTCTGATTCAGATGGTGAGGGTCTAAATGACGGTGAAGAAATAAATATGTATAGAACTGATCCGCTTAATGCCGATACTGATGGTGGTAGTGTTAGCGACCTTATTGAAGTTAATAGAGGAACCAATCCACTTAATCCTGATGATGATGTTATCAAGATAGACGCACCAATTGTTCTAGAAGGAATAACTTTTGAGACAGGTAAATCTGATATTACTCCGGAATCCGCAGTAGTATTACAGGGAGCACTAAAAACGATGCAGACATATGCAGATATAATTGTTGAAATAGCTGGCTATACTGATGATGTTGGAAGTGCGTCTTCAAACCAGGTACTTTCTCAGAAGAGAGCTGATTCAGTCAGGTTCTGGTTGATAAGAAATGGAATTGAGCCGGATAGAATAATAGCTATAGGCTATGGAGAAGAATACCCGAGAGTGCCAAATGATACACCTGATAATAGAAGAATGAACAGAAGGATCGAATTTAAACGAATAAAATAGATGATGTTGTTAGTTAAGAAACGGCCCCTTCAAAATTTGAAGGGGCTTTTTTTTTATGGTGCTTGATTCTGAATATTTTTTTATTTATTTATGTAATAAATATTTCATTATTAGTAATAGATGTAATTTAATTTTCAAATGAGTACTAATAATCTTCTAGAACTTTTCACAGAAACAGCAAAAATTAATGCCCTTTCGGGTAATGAAAAACCACTTGCTGATTTTATAAAAACATTTTTAAGAAGATATAACTATAGTATCCAGGAAGATAATGCTTATCTAGTTACCGAAAGTAACACAGGTAACCTAATTTGTAGAATTGGAGATGGTGGTGAATTTGTTTTAACGGCTCACATGGATACTGCACGACCCACTCATAATCTGAAACCACTAATATTTGAAGATAAAATTGTTTCTTCAGGTGATACTGTTCTTGGAGTTGATAACAGGGTTGGTGTAACAACGCTTTTATTCTTACTTCAAAAAATTGCCTCTGAAAAAATTCCAGTCAAGAATTTTACTGTTGCCTTTACAACTTGTGAAGAAACCACTTTGTTCGGTTCGAAACATCTTGGATTAAATGGAAATATAAAATATGGATTTGTTTTTGACTCTGGCTATAGACCAGGTAATTTTGTTTATTCATCCTGTGGTTCGCTTGGGTTTAAAATTAAAGTTATAGGTAAAGCCTCACATTCCGGAATAGCTCCCGAAAAAGGAATCAACTCGCTTCAGATTGCAGCAAAAGCTATCAGTAATTTACCGTTGGGTAGAATTGATGATGAGACCACGATAAATATAGGAATATTGAAAGGTGGAACAGCAGTTAATGTAATTCCTGAAATTACAGAATTAGAGGGTGAAATCAGATCATTCGATGTTGATAAAGTTGAATCTTATTTCAAAATTTGTCTCGATACTTTTAAACGGGAAGCAGAAGGATTAGGTGGAAAAATAGAATTTGATTCTGTCTGGGATTTTAAACCTTATTCAGTCTCTGAAGATTCATACGTATTTAAAGAAATAAAATCAGCACTTGAAAAGGTTGGACTTAAACCCGCTCCACGAATTTCTCTGGGAGGAAGTGATGCGAATTCGCTTAATGAAAACGGGATAGTTTCGGTAAATTTAGGAATCGGTGCACAAAATCCACATTCAAATGATGAATTTGTCTATATAGAAGATTTAGTTAAAAATGTTGAAATTGCACTTGAACTAGTAAAGGAAAATTAAAGCCTATGAAAAAATATTTACTGTCATCATTTATTATAACACTCATTTTCAGTTTATCAATCAACCCGCAGAATAAAGGTCATCTTGTAATAATTGGAGGTGGGGATAAACCAACTTATATAATGCAGAAAATAGTTGATCTTGCTGGTGGAAATAATTCAAAGATAATAGTAATCCCAAATGCCAGTTCTGTGCCGTTAGAATCGGCATTATATAATGTGGAGGAATTTAAAACTCTCGGTTGTAGTAATGTGGAGTACATAATGTTTAATAGAGAGGATGCTGACAAAGATTCACTTGTTGATAAATTATCTGGTGCAACGGGAATATTCTTTGGTGGAGGGGATCAGGCATTTCTAACTCGGGATTTATTAGGGACTAAACTTCTTGATGAAATAAAAAATATCTATGAAAATGGTGGTGTTATAAGTGGTACGAGTGCCGGTGCTGCTGTCATGAGTGAGGTTATGATTACAGGAAACGAGCTTAAGAATAAAGACTCATCATATGTCTTCATTACAATTGAAAAAGGAAATGTTGAGAATATTGAAGGATTCGGTTTTATTAATTCTGCTATTATAGATCAGCATTTTATAAAGCGTAAAAGACTTAATCGACTGATTTCAATGGTGTTAGAATACCCGGATCTTATCGGTATTGGTATCGATGAAGAAACATCAATCATAGTTAATCCTGATGATACTTTTAGTGTATTGGGAGATAATCAGGTGATGATATTTAATCCTTCAAATGCTTTGAATATTAAAGAAGATGTTCATGGAAATTTGGGTGTCGAAAATCTAAAAGTAGATATTCTCCTTTCCGGAGATAAATATGATTTGAAAACACGTTCGATTATTAAATGAAACTATCAAAGATAAAAACCCCAAATACTTTTTTTATAATCTTTAGTATACTATTCATAGTTGCTATTCTTACCTGGATAATTCCTGGCGGCGAATATTCACGCGTGACCGTTGATGGGAAGGAAGTTGTCGATGCAAATTCTTTCAGATATGTGGACAGAAATCCCCAGGGTATTGCCGATGTACTCATCTCTCCGATGAAAGGCTTTGTTGATGCAGCATTAATAATTGGATTTGTTCTTCTTGTAGGTGGGGCATTTGGAGTTTTTAAAAGAACAGAGGCAATAGATTCTGCAATAATGGCTGTAGCAAAAGCTCATAAAAATTCAAAAGCAGTAAGGGTTCTATTAATTCCTTTATTTATGATTTTATTTTCTCTTGCCGGAGGAATTTTCGGCATGAGTGAAGAAGTCATCCCATTTATTTTGGTATTTGTTCCTATGGCATTAATGCTCGGCTATGATACTGTTACCGGCGTTGCGATTCCTTTCGTTGCTGCAGGAGCTGGATTTGCCGGAGCCTTCCTTAATCCATTTACAGTTGGGATAGCACAAAACGTAGCCCAGTTGCCATTATTCACTGGATTAGAATATAGGATTATTTGTTGGGTCATAATAACAACTACAGCAATGTTCTTTGTTATTCGATATGCGAATAAGGTAAAAAAGAATCCTGCATTAAGTATTACATATTTATCGGACCAGGAGAAAAGAAAAAATATTAATCACGATGACGTTGATAATCATAAAGGTATTTCGCTAAATCATAAATTTGTGTTAATTACATTCCTTCTCGGTTTCTTAGTTCTGATTTATGGTGTATTAAATTTTAACTGGTATATTGAAGAAATTTCGGCAATTTTTCTTACAATGGGAATTCTTGTTGGTGTAGTCGGAAGATTATCAGTTAAAAAAATTACAGATTCTTTTATTTCCGGAGCTAAAGATTTGGTTGGTACTGCTTTAATTATTGCCTTAGCTAGAGGGATACTAATATTATCGCACGATGGGAAAATAATTGACACCATGCTTCATGCATTGTCGGATCCGATTTCTTCACTTCATCCAATTATATCTTCGCAGGCAATGTTTGTTGTACAAACGCTAATAAATTTCTTTGTTCCCTCTGGTAGCGGACAGGCTGTTTTAACCATGCCTATTATGGCTCCGCTATCCGATATCGTTGGAGTTTCAAGGCAAACTGCTGTTTTAGCATTTCAACTTGGAGACGGATTTTCTAATATGATTATACCCACATCTGCGGTTACTATGGGTGTTTTGACTTTAGCAGATATTCCATGGGAGAAATGGGCAAGATGGATTCTCCCGCTTGAAATAATTTTTCTCATAGTTGGTTTATTATTACTTATTCCTCCAAATCTTATAGGTTGGCAATGAGCTTCTTAATTAACAATATATTTAACAATAAAAAATGAGGTATGTTATGAAAAAAGTTATACT
>CAVOUA010000008.1:0-45475 GCA_963699475.1 uncultured Ignavibacteriaceae bacterium
GACCTCCATTTTACGAGACTTTAATTTGATGCTTGCTAAGGATAAGGCATATAAAGCACTTGAAAAAATAAAATTTGAAAATATTTATTACAGAAAGGACATTGCAGATAAGGCCTTCAAGTAAGCTTCTAATTTCCCACCGACTTTTGCTTCTAAATTATTATCAATACATTTCATCATAAAATGATTCTATCTTAAAAATAAATGATTCCTCTTCACGTTCACACAAATAATACTTTTCTGAACGGTGACAATTCCTGCTGAAAAGCTCCTCGATAGAGCCAAGGAATATCATCTTCCAGCACTGGCTTTGACTGATACAAACTCAATGCACGGAGTAGTTCAATTTTCAAAAATTGCAATTGATAAAAACATCAGACCGATTATAGGATGCCAGGTAGATTCACCTGAAAATTCCAGCGAATATATTGTGCTTCTGGCCAAAAGCAACAAAGGATATTCTGAATTGTGTAAAATCATAACTTCAAGAAAACTAAATGATGATTTTTCGCTGAAGAATCTTCTCCAGAAAAAATTAGATAATCTTTTTATCCTTACTCCATCAATTGAACTACTTAAAAATCTTCAACCAAGAGAAAATTTATTTGTTGATTTAATAGCTTCAAAGAAAGAGCAAAGAAATAACAGAAACAGGTATCAATTCGCACTCAACAAAAAATTAAATTTTGTTGCAACAAATCCGGTTTATTTTCTGGATGAAAATGATTTTCTTCTACACAAAACATTAACAGCTATCAGGCTAAAGACCAACATAGAAAATTTACAGCCCGAGGATTTAGCAGACGAGGAATTTTACTTTAAAAATTTCACAACAATTGAACGTGAATGGAGAAACCTGCCGCTGGCTTTGAAGAATTCTGAATTGATCGCGAAAGAATGTAAAGTTGATTTGAAATTGAGTGAATACAAATTTCCTGTTTATTCAACTCCTTTAAATACTTCCGCTGATTCATTATTATGGAATGAATCGTTTAGGGGTTTGGGGAAAAGATTTAAATATGTAACAGATGAATCAACAAAAAGACTGGAGATGGAACTATCAGTAATAAGCGAAATGGGATTCTCAAATTATTTTTTAATTGTTTGGGATATTGTTAACGAAGCAAAGAGAAGGGGAATGATGACGATTGGAAGAGGCTCTGCTGCTAATAGTCTGGTAGCTTATTGTCTTGAGTTGACACAGATAGATCCTTTAAAACACAACCTTTACTTTGAAAGATTTTTAAACAAAGCAAGAAGCTCCCCACCTGATTTCGATATTGATTTTTCGTGGAAGGAACGTGATGAAATTATTAAATATATTTTCGAAAAATATGGATACGAAAGAGTCGCAATGATTTCCACGACGGTAACCTTTAGAGCAAGATCTGCATTCAGGGAAGTGGCAAAGGCTTTTGGTTTTACTAATGAAGAGATTTCAAAGTACAGCCGGAAAATTCCCTGGACAGATGCTGCAAATCTTCCGCATCTTTCAGAACTTTTTCCTGAATCAAAAGGACTGAATTTCAAACAGGAACCATGGAAAACCATAGTAAATCTTGCTTCACAAATTGCAAGATTTCCAAGACACTTATCAATTACATCCCGGCGGAATTGTAATTACACCAACTAAGATTACTGATTATGTTGCTCTTGAATATGCGAAGAATAAGGGATTGGGACTGATCGTTACTCAACTTGATATGTTACTCCATTGAAGACCTGGGATTAATAAAGATTGATATTCTTAGTCAACGGTCTCTGGGAGTTCTTAGAGATACGATGGAAAGCATAAAAAAAAGGGAATAAAATTTCTTAATCTGGTTTAGAAACGGAAAGATACTTTGAATCAAATTTTATTAAGATTAAACTGAGCAATAGCAGTCCAATATTTTCTAAAATTTTCAGTAATCCTACTTTAGATCCCTCAACAGTTCCAAAACAACCACAATCAATATTTAATCCTCTCGCCAAACTAATACCAATTGCGATAATAAAAACTACGAGCAACCCACTGAAAATTGCAGAGTTTTCCTTTACTAATATCCCAAAGAATAAAAGTATTCCTGCAACTAGTTCTATCCAGGGTAATGCAATAGCCAGAATGTTAATGAGAAAATCCGGGAGCAGCTTATAGTTATATATTGCCTGTGAAAAACTTTCCGGATCTGTAATTTTTGTTATTGCTGCAAAGATGAAAATGAATCCTAAAAACATTCTGATCGTCAGCAATAAAATTTTATTATTTAGTAATTTGTTCAGCATTACTATTTATTTAGATTTTCAGTAGGATAACTAGAATTCAACCATTCGAGCCAACCACCAAAGAAAACGTAAACTTCTTTATAGCCCTGTTCGAACAGCAGGTTTCCTAAAAGAATGCTTAAATCACAATCTGTACCTGCACAATAGATTACCATAGGTTTTTCTTTTGATAGCTGTTCCAGTTTTTGTTTATGATTATCAAAATCATCAAAAGGAATATTCAAGGATTTGGAGATATGACCCGCCAGATAATCTGCTTCATCTCTCGCATCGACAAATTTTACACCGTTCTTAAAAAGTTTGTATGCCTGTTCCAGAGTAATGGCTTTTGGTTCTGCGAAACTAATAACTTCGGTTTCATTAAATTTATTGGCTCTGACCGAGTCTTTTTGCTGAACAATTTGTTCATCAGGTTTTTTCATTGTCTCTTTGTTAGTACTCGGATTTTTATTACTATTAGCTGTAGGTTCTTCTATAATTAAATTAGTTGTATCTAAAATTGTTGAGACTGAGTCCTGATTAATTTCTTGAAATAAAGAATCGGAAGCCCAGTTTAATTCCAGCTTTTCTCTAATTAGTGTGATACCGTCTGGGTTGAAGTAATTTACAAAAATTCCTAAAAGGGAGCTTGTAATTAAAATGCCGAATATTTTTTTATAATTTAATATTGGTTTATTTCCTTTTATAAATTAGGGCTCTTATGGAAACGAAATCAATTGCTGATAGCAGGGTTTATATTTGAGTACTATTTATTATGTAATTCTAGCAATA
Organism: uncultured Ignavibacteriaceae bacterium; assembly: GCA_963699475.1. Classification (GTDB taxonomy): domain Bacteria; phylum Bacteroidota; class Ignavibacteria; order Ignavibacteriales; family Ignavibacteriaceae; genus IGN2. The sequence goes on from CAVOUA010000008.1 coordinate 3,037, forward strand.
CGGCTAAAAAATAGAAGTATTCACCTCTTTTTCTATTGCGAAAACTACCGAAGAAATATTATTTAAACAAGATCATTTTTTAATATCACAAATTAAATCATAATATTTTCAATAAAAGACTTTATATTATTAATATATCTAACCTTGTACCTTATAAAAAATATAATAATTAATTTTATAAGTAATAGTGGATGAATTTTTGTAAATAGACCCGCAAAAAAATCTGGACAACATTAAGATTACATCTAAATCATTATTTTTGTAAACAAACATTATAAATAATATTTTGTGTAAAAAATTTAAGGAAGAATATGCGACTAATATTTTTTGGCTCACCGGGCGTTGGTAAAGGTACACAAGCAAAAATTTTAACGTCAAAAATAAATATACCTCATATTTCAACAGGTGATATTTTAAGGCAGGCTGTTAAGGATAAAACTCCTTTGGGATTAGAAGCGCGGGAAATAATGAACCGCGGGGAACTGGTCCCTGACGAAATTATGATAGGTATCATAAAGGATACATTGCAAAAAGATTATTGCAAAAACGGTTTTTTGCTCGACGGTTTTCCCAGGACAATTGCGCAGGCAAAGGCATTCGATAATCTTTTACAACAGCTTGCTATAAAAGATATTTATCTCGTTTATCTTTCTGCTGATGAAAATGAAATCGTCCAGAGACTTACAAACCGCCGAGCCTGCAAAGCTTGCGATAGTCTTTTTATTTATAGTGAAATAAAAGATCTGAAAAAATGTCCTAAATGCGGTGCGGATGATAGTTTCTATTTGCGTGATGACGACAAAGAAGAAGTCATTCGTAAACGTCTTGAAGTATTCAGGAATGAAACTAAACCTGTTCTCAATCATTACGATAAACAAGGTAAAGTTATAGAGGTAGTAGCTTCAGGATCGATTGAAGAAGTAACTGGTAAACTTTTTAAAGCACTAAAAGCTGTTGATACTTCTTTAAAGTTGTAAGTTTTATTTTTCCACAATTTTCAAAAGAGAGATGCAAAGTTCCGATAAAGCCAATTTAATTAGCAATTTGTTCTATCGTCTTCTAACAAATAGTCAATATTATATATTATTATCTAGATGCTGATAAATATTTTTCTTTATTGATTTCTCCTTTTAATGATGAAATATTTTTTACCGCATCAATGGCAACATCAATGTGTTCTTCAGTATTAAAAGGTCCGATACTTAATCTAACTGTCCCGTGAATTTTGTCTGTTCCAATTTGTTCATGCACCAGAGGAGCACATTGTAAACCAGTTCGACAGGCAATATTGTAATCCACATCAAGCATGGTCCCTATATTTCCTGCTTCCCAATCTTTAACATTGAAACTAAGAACAGCATTATGGTTTTCTTCGCTATCTGCACAATACATTGTTACGCCATCTATGTCTTCTAAACCGTTTTTTAATTTACTCCATAGCTTCATTTCTTTTTGATGCAAATTTTCCAATCCTTCCTTATGAATCCACTTCTGTCCAGCCAATAGACCTGCAATTCCCAGGATATTAAGAGTACCACACTCCATTCTGTAAGGAAATTCTTCAAGATGAAATGGATAAGCAGATCTTACCCCCGTTCCGCCATATCGTGTTCCTTTAATAGGTACATCTTCGCGAATGTAAGATCCACCAATCCCAGTTGGACCCATCAGGCATTTGTGACCTGTAAAAGCCACTATATCAATATTCATATCTTCAATATCAATCTTTACCGCGCCGGCAGTCTGACTTGCATCAATCGCAAAATAAATTCCAGCTTCTCTGCAATACTTACCAACTTCTTTAACAGGTTGAATGGTTCCAATAACATTCGAACCATGATTAAGGATTACCATTTTTGTGTTTTTTCTAAACGCTTTTTTCACATCATCGGGATTAACATATCCCTTACTATCGAAAGGAATGTATGTTACATCTATTTCACCGGCATGTTTTTTATGGTAAAGAGGACGCAGAACAGAGTTGTGCTCAACGTTACTGGTAATGACATGATCACCTTTCTCGAGCATTCCCCCGATAATCATATTAAGCGAATCGCTTGCGTTGTAACTAAAAGTTAAATGATCAGGATCAGATCCATTAAAAAAATCAGTAAGCATTTTTCTGGTTGTGTGCACAATTTCTTCTGTCTCCAAAGACATATCATATCCGGATCGACCTGGATTAACTCCATGCTTTTTATAAAAGTCGAACATAAATTGATAAACTTCCGGAGGTTTTGGGTAGGTGGTTGCTGCATTATCAAGGTAAATTATTCCGTCCATTGTAAATCCTGTATTTAGGAAAGTAAATTAATGCTTATGTAAATCTAATCTAATTGAAACTTAAAATCAGCAATTATAAACTTTTCGCTCAGTATAATTTTTAATTACAAGGAAAATTCAATAAATCATATAATTAGGATACCGATCCATTAACCTATTTTAAACTGCATTATGAAATAGGGGTTAATTTTGTAGTTCTTTCCAGTTTAAAACTAGAAAGAATTGAATAGTAAGAGTAGAATTTTTGAGAAATTATCGTTGATTCGTAACAACAATTTGAATACAAAAATAATTTCAGTACCTGAACCTACACTATTAATTATAGATATTCTTTATTTTAATCATAGAGATTTAAGTTGAAAAATTAAACGATTTTAATGGATAATAATTTTTTTGATCCGGTTATTTCTATTGGCACTCTTGCTAAAAAGGTGGGACTTTCAGTTTCTGCTATACGGAAATATGAGGAAGAAGGTTTGATTATTTCTCAAAGAATTGAATCAGGCCATCGCTTATTTTCATACGAAGATGTTCAACGGCTCATTACCATTCAACACTTAATAAAAGATTTAGGATTTAATATTGAAGGTATTCGAAGAATGCAGGCAATTCTACCTTGCTGGGATCTATTACCTTGCGGAAAAAAAGAAAGGAATGCTTGTTTAGCATTTAAAGGTAGCACAAAACCATGCTGGATGATTAAGGATGCTCATTGCACTTTGCGAGGGAATGAATGCCGGAAATGTAATGTATATCGTTTTGGAACTTTGTACATTGAAAGAATTAAAGAATTGGTCCACAATAGTAATGCAAATAAACAACGTGAGATTTTAAATAAAGCCTTAGAAAATTGATATCTAGAATCATTATTAATTAATAAAGAATACTATTATTTTTTTATGAACACGTATCTATCTTAATAACTTAAAAAATATTTAGGGGTAAGAGACATGATTTTCCTGTATCTGTTCACTTATTTTTCATTAATTATATTTATTATTCTTGTTGTATCCAAAATAATTAAATATTCAAGTGCACCGGTACACGTGAGATGGGAATTATACCCTGTGGCGCATGAACCGGATCGAAATAAATATGGCGGTTCGCATTATGAAGAAGCAGGTTTTTGGAAACATAAATCAAAAAAAGATCATCTCGCTGAATCCTGGGCTATGTTTGAAGAAATAGTTTTTCTCAAAGGTGTATTTTTGCATAATAAAAAATTGTGGTATTTCTCTTTTCCGTTTCATCTTGGATTGTATTTAATTACAGGAACATTCATTCTTATAATACTATCTGTTATCTTAAATTTATTTTCGGTAATTAATTTAAGTAATCTTAATAATACAGCTGATTATTTCTTTCACTATCTTACTATTCTATCTGGATATGCCGGTCTAATCTTAACATTTATTGGAAGCATTGGTTTAATAATCCAAAGAGCAACAGATAATAAATTTAAATTCTATAATACACCAATGGATTTTATTAACCTGTTTTTCATTTTAATTTTGGTTATTAGCATCTCAATCACACTTATCTTTTCAAGCTCCTCCTTTATTTTAAGCAAGGAATTTGTCAAGAATCTTATCACATTTAATTGGGTTGAAATAAATAACGTTTTATTTATTTTAAATGTAATTCTAATTTCACTGTTCCTATTATATTTTCCGATTACAAGAATGATGCACTTATTTGCAAAATATTTTACATATCATGATGTTCGTTGGGAGGATGAACAAAACGTAAAAGGCAGCAAACTTGAGAAAAAAGTAAAAGAGGCGTTGAATTTTGGTGTAAGCTGGTCTGCCCCTCATATGAAAACAGGTAAAACCTGGGCAGAAATTGCAACTACATTTCCTCAGGAGGAGAAAAAATGAAAGACGATAAAATACATTCAATTAAAGATTTTACAGAATTAAATACACAAATAACCGAGCTTAATCCTGCTGAATTTATAAAGCTTCCTTATCCGTACGAAGACTGGGTGGATCCCCCAATGAAAGAATTAACGGATGATCAAAAAAATCGGCTTGAACATTCGCTTGATGGTTTTTCCGGAATTGCAATTCCAAAACCACAAACCGAAGAAGAGAAGCAAGAACTTGTTGCAAAGTTTTTGTCAGGATTAAAAAAATTGTTAAGTAAAGAAGATAACTGGATTTTGTTACAGCCACTTCTTCTTTCAATGGAAAACTGTGTAAAATGCCAATCTTGTTCTGATGAATGCCCGGTTTACATTTCGAGTGGAAGGGAAGAAATTTACAGACCAATTTTTCGCGGTGAAATTTTAAGACGAATTATTAATAAATATATGAAACCGGGAGGGAAATTTTATAATAAAATAACCGGATCTGATATTGATTTGAATTGGGAAACAATTGCAAGACTTGCTGAGTTATCGTACCGTTGTACTCTTTGCAGAAGATGCGCACAAGCTTGCCCGATTGGAGTTGATAACGGACTTATATCTCGTGAAATTAGAAAATTAATGAGTCAGGAATTAGGTTTAGCAGCGGAAGAACTTCACAAATCTGGTTCAATGAAACAATTGCAAACTGGCTCCTCAACAGGAACAAACCCTACTGCAATGTTAGATATTGTTGAGTTCATCGAAGAAGATTTAAAAGATTTAACCGGTATAGATATAAAAATGCCATTGGATAAAGAAGGTGCCGATATTCTTCTTATTCATAACTTCGGTGAATTTCTTTCGTGGCCTGAAAACATCATGGCTTTTGCAATAATATTTGAAAAAGCCGGGATTAACTGGACTATGTCTTCAGAAATGGGCGGTTATGATTCTGTAAACTATGGTTTGTGGTATGATGATGCTCAGCTTGCACGAGTTGCTCTTGAGCATATTAGGATAGCAAAGAAACTTGGAGTAAACAGGATTGTTATGGGTGAATGTGGACATGCACACAAAGCTTTAATGCCTGTTGCCGATAGAATTTTAGTTGATGATAATATAATCCCGAGAGAAAGTGCATATCCAATTCTTGAAGAAATAGTTTTCAGTGGAAAAATTAAATTCGATCCGAAGAAAAACGATTTTCCTGTTACACTGCATGATCCGTGTAACGCAGTAAGAGCAATGGGAATTGTTGAACCGCAACGGCATATACTTCGTGAACTATGTCCTCAATTTGTAGAAATGGAACCACATGGAGTTCATAATTATTGCTGTGGTGGAGGTAGCGGATTTGCAATTATGCAGGGTAAAAATTTTCCGGATTGGAGAAACGGGCTTTCATTCAGAATGAAGTTTAAACAGATACTTGATGCATTCCAGGATAAAATTGATCCTTCAATTTATAAGTATGTTTGCTCACCTTGTTCCAATTGTAAAGGAACATTTCGTGATGGGCTAACCTATTTTAATGCATTCGAGAAAGCTGGTATTATTTATGGTGGACTAGTTGAACTTATAGTTAATGCTATGGTCGATTTAGAAAAACCGTTTATTGAATGGGAGTTAAAATAAATTCAATAACTTTTTCTTTAAGAAATTTTCATATATAAAAATTTAAGTTATAGGACTAGTGATGACGGAATCAAAAAAAATTTTAATCATTGATGATGAAGAAGATGTAGTTACATATCTAACAACATTCTTTGCAGATAATGGGTTTACTGCAATTTTTGCAAATGATGGTAAAGCCGGAGTACAAAAAGCAATATCCGAAAAGCCAGATATAATTACATTAGATGTTTCTATGCCTGAAGAATCAGGTGTTAGAGCTTTGCGGGATTTGCAAACTAATGAAGTAACAAAAAATATTCCTGTCATTATAGTAACGGGGGTTTCTTCAGATTTTAAAAAATTTATTGAAACAAGGAAGCAAGTTCATGCACCAGAAGGCTACTTTGAAAAACCAATCGACAGGGACAAGCTATTGGACAAAGTAAAAGAACTTTTAAAAACTAAACTGTAAACAGTTTTAATATACAATATGATTTACGGATAGAGATTAAGTTTAATATTGATTTGAGATGAATGAAACGAATGACGATACAGATCTTTTTAAGGTTATTCTGAGCTCGATAGCAGATGGTGTATTTACTGTTGACAGCAACAGAGTTATTACAACTTTTAATAGAGCTGCGGAAAAAATAACCGGTGTTCCATGCTTCACAAGCTGTTGGAAAACATTGCCAGGATGTTTTTCATTCCGATATCTGCGAGAATTGTCTTCTTCAGGATACTCTTGAAACCGGAATCGAAGCAATAGACAGACCGGTAAATATCATTAATAGCCAGGGGGAAAAAATTCCAATCAGTATTTCAACTGCTTTATTAAAGAGTGAGACAGGGGAAGTATTGGGTGCAGTTGAAACATTCAGGGATCTTTCCACTATTGAACATCTAAGGAAAGAATTAAGACAAAGTTATTCGCTGGAAGATATCATTTCCAAAAGTCCAAGAATGCACAAGTTGTTTGCTATTCTTCCAGACATAGCTGAGAGTGAAAGTACCGTACTTATTCAGGGACCATCCGGTTCCGGTAAAGAACTTTTTGCAAGAGCAATTCATAATCTTAGTCCAAGAAAAAATAATAATTATGTGGTCATCAACTGTGGAACACTGCCAATTCAATTGTTCGAATCAGAATTGTTTGGATACGTTAAAGGCGCTTTCACGGATGCAAAGACAGATAAAAAGGGAAAGCTCGCAATGGTAAATGGAGGTACCGTTTTTTTTGATGAGATAGGGGAACTTCCACTTTCTACACAAGTAAAACTTTTACGGCTTTTACAGGAAAGAGAATACGAACCGCTAGGCAGTACATCAATAATAAAAGCAAACATTAGGGTCATAGCAGCTACAAATAAAGATTTGAAAAAGCTTGTTGCGCAGGCAAAATTTCGTGACGATTTGTATTTCCGGCTTGCTGTTGTAAAATTTGATTTGCCAACCCTCAAAGAAAAACGGGAAGACATACCTTTCTTAGTTGATCATTTTATCAGGAAATTTAATGCAAAAACGGGAAAGAAAATTATTAGCGTCAGTCCGAATGTTATGAACATTCTTATGCGTTACGATTTTCCTGGAAACATCAGAGAATTAGAAAATATAATCGAACATGGATTCGTTCTCTGCCGTGGAAGTATTATTAAGAGAGAACACATGCCTCCAGAATTTATTCAGGCTGATTTGGATTTCGAAACTACTAAAAAGTCCGAGTCAACACCTGTAACAGAGTCTATTGATGAACAAGCAAGAATTATTACAACTTTAAGAAATTGTGGAGGAGTAATCTCAAAAGCTGCGGAAGAACTTGGCATTCATCGCAGTACACTGTGGCGAAAAATTAAAAGATATCATATAGATATCCACGGACTTTAACTCTCCTGTTAAATAAAGTTAAACCATCGCTTAATTTGCAACCTATCTAGTTGCAATGCAACATCTTGTTGCGTTTTGTGCAACATAATGTACAAACATATCAGGCATTTCTTTGTTTTTTTAGCAGATAAGTAAATTTCAAGTTTAGGCATTTGTGTTGCAATCATATTTAACTATGAACGTTGCAATACCTGTACTAAAAAATCAAATTGCTCCATGTTTTGAAGCTGCAAAACAATTTGAAATTCTTACCGTTAAGAACAAAAAAATAGTTTCATCAAAAACTATTAATTGTTTTTCGAGTGAAGGATTTATGAGAATCAGATTGTTCAGGTTGTATGAAATCCAAACACTTATTTGTAATGGGATTAAAAATTTTTACAGAGATCAACTTGTTGCAATGGGAATTTCAGTTATTCCAAACATAAATCAAACAGTTGAATTAGCACTTGATCTTTTCCTGCACGGTGAATTAAAAGCTTACGATAGTATACAATGTACCACAGACGAAAATTCAATTGTATCTCACGATGATTTAGTAACCTGGGCGGAAGAAATTTTTAGAAGCAAAGGTTATTCGGTTTTTACCTGTCCTGATGAAGATTCCTTTTTAATCGATCTTATTGCAAAAATGAATTGCCCTGTTTGTGGTAAACAAATTTTAGTTGCTATATGCTGTGGTGCACAAATTTATAGTGCCGAACAGGAAATAAAAGAATTTCATCATAATACAAAAACACAATACGATGCCCGCGTTTATGTTTATCTGATGAATCAGCAACTGGAAAAAAGTTGTAGTGATTATGGGATTGAATTTTTAAGTCCAGAAAGTTCAGACAAGTTACTAAATCAAAAAGGCGGCTCATTAATTCCGATTCTTAAAAGACCGATTGCAGGACATGAAAAAGCATATAATCTCAGTTTATAAATTATTTTAACAAAAATAGCATGAACAAATACTCTTTTGAACAAACAGAAAACAAATGAAAACATCTGTAATAACCGAAGAAGAAAAAGAAAAAGCCTTTAAATCTTTAAGAAAACCAGAGGCAATAGATAGGCAGAAACTAAACGTGCGCTATCATATAGAGGATTTTGATGTAAATGATCGTCCACGCCGTTTTCTTGAAGCTTTTGCGGCAATCTTAAAACACTCCAACTATAAAATGGCGCTGGATCATTTTATCAGAATGAGTGCAAAGTGTTCACGGTGTGCTACAACCTGCCAGGTTTACCAGGCAACCGGCGATCTTAAAGATATTCCTTGTTATCGTTCTGAATTACTATTAAGTGTTTATCGTCGTCACTTTACTGTAGGAGGATTGTTAAAAGGACGTTTATTAGGAAGTGGATACCTCACGGATGAAAAGTTGCAGGAAATGGCAGATAGTTTTTGGAACTGCACCGCATGCAGAAGATGCTCTCTCGAGTGTCCTTCCGGAATTGATCATGGATTAATCACACATCTTGGAAGATATATTTTGAGTGAAATAGGAATTGCACCAAGAGCTTTGGTAGTAAGCACTCGTGAACAGCTTGAAGGTGTTACAAAAAATACATCCGCAATTCCGGTTCCTGCATTAAAAGATACGTTAGAATTTTTAGAAGATGATATGTTTGAAGAAAAATCGGTTCATATAAAATTTCCTATCGATGTTGAAAACACGGACTACGTATTTTTTCCTGCAGTAAGTGATTTTTTAATGGAAGCAGAATCTTTGATGGGTATTGCGGCTGTCTTTACTGCGACTGGAGACTCGTGGACAACCGGTACCGGTTATTTTGATGGTATCAACTATGGACTCTTTTATAGTGACAGAATGCTGGAACGGGTTGTTAAGAAAGATTGATGCTGAAACAAAAAGGTTAAAAGGAAAAAATATTCTTATAGGTGAGTGCGGTCATGCATCCCGTTCAGCAAAATATTTTATACCGACTTACTGTGGTGGGAAAGATGCATTACCTGTATTAAACATCATGGAATACACTCATAAAGTCTGGGAAGAAGGAAGACTAAAACTTGATCCGAATGTTGTGACTGAAAAAGTAGCTTACCACGATCCCTGCAACATTGCACGCCAACGATGGATAATTGAAAAACCGCGCGATCTTTTAAAAGCATTTTGCAAAAACTATGTTGAGATGACTCCAAACGGAGATGAAAATATTTGTTGCGGTGGTGGAGGAGGAACAGTATCAATTGATGAAATAAGACCTTACAGAACAACGGTGGGTGGTAAATTAAAAGCAGATCAAATAAGAAAATCGGGGTGCGAAATTTTAGTTGCACCGTGTGCAAATTGTAAAAAGCAATTAAGAGAACTAGTTGAAGACCAGGGAATTGATTGCCAGGTGGTAGGATTGCATGATTTGATTTACAAAGCAATCATATTTGATGATTCACTCATAGAAAAAGAAGAAGCTAAATCTGAATCTTTACCGGAGGAAAATTAATTATGGAATCATGGCTCGATGCTGCAAAAGGTCCTTTGTTTCGTCTTTGTTTTGCAATTATGATTTTAGGTTTAATTAGAATTTTTCTGCTGGATATCTGGGGAGCTTACAAAGCTTATCGAAAAGCAGGTGATAAAACTATGCCGTGGAAATTAATCATTAGCCGTGGAATGGAATGGATTTTTCCGGTTAAACGTGTTGCTCATAACCGTCCGTTTTATTCAGTGATTTCAATACTTTTTCATGTAGGGCTTGTTATTAGTTCCACTTTTTTTATTTGCACACGTTCAGCTCTGGAAAGAATCTTTAGGTTTTGGCTGGATTACTCTTCCTTATCAGTGGGCTTTTTGGCTTACACTTGAGCACAATATTTTTTGCAGTGGCTTTATTTATCGGACGATTGCTAAATAAATCATCAAGTTTTATTAGTCGTAAACAAGATTACCTCTGGCCTTTGATATTGCTCATCCCTTTTATCACGGGCTTTGTTTGTGCTCACTTGAGCGTCAATCCACAAATTTATCAAACGTTTATGCTAATACATGTTCTGTCCGGGGATCTGATATTCATTCTTATTCCATTTACAAAAATAGCTCATTGTGTACTGATGCCGTTATCACAGGTCGTCTGCACAATTGCGTGGAAATTCCCTCCCGAAACAGATGAAGCAGTATGCTCAACATTAAATAAAAAAGGAGCACCGGTTTGAGTAAAGCAATTTTAACAGATATAACAAAATGTATTGGCTGTTTAAAGTGTGTTTCTGCCTGTAAAGAAATAAACAATCTTGAAATGGATGTTCCAAGAGTCTGGCAGAAAAATGATGGTCTCTCTGCAGAAAACTGGACTTCAATAATTCAGAAGCCAGATGATCACTACGTTAGAAAACAGTGTCGTCATTGTCTTGAACCAGCTTGCGCATCAGTTTGCCCGGTTGGTGCTCTTCATAAAACTGATTCGGGAGCTGTAATATATGACAGTGATAAATGTCTTGGGTGCCGCTATTGTATGATGGCTTGTCCTTATGGTATTCCACGTTACGATTGGGATAGTACGGTTCCATATGTTCGAAAATGTATTCTTTGTTATAATACCAGACTTAAAGAAGGAGAGCAACCTGCATGTACAGAGATATGTCCTGTGAATGCTACGATCTTCGGAGAACGGAAAGAACTTTTAAAAATTGCACATCAGAGAATAAAAGACAATCCCGGTAAGTATATAAACAAAGTCTGGGGTGAGCATGAAGTAGGAGGAACATCTGTATTGTACCTTTCAGATATCGATTTAGGGTTTCTATCATATAATACTAATCTAGGAACAAAACCACTTCCTGAAACTACTGCTCCTGCAATGGAATCTGTTCCGTTTGCATTTGTTGGAATGGGTGGAGCTATGCTGGGATTGAACTGGATAATCCGTAGGCGAATGGAATTGCAAAAAGAAAATGGAAAAAAAGGTAAATCAAAGAATGAATAGAGTACAGAATACAAAACTTGTTTTATGGTTAATAACTGGATTAGCAGCAGCTGTTGGTTTGAATCGTTTTATTTTTGGATTAGGTGCTACAACAAACCTAAATGATTCAACTCCCTGGGGATTGTGGATTGGTGTTGATGTAATGGGTGGTGTTGCTCTGGCAGCAGGTGGGTTTGTTATGACTGCCATTTTCTATATTATGAGAAGAGAAGAGTTTCATCCTCTGGTTAAGCCTGCAGTACTTACAGCATTTCTCGGTTACCTCGCAGTAATCTTAGGTTTAACATTCGATTTAGGATTACCGTGGAATCTGTGGAATATGTTTGTTCATTGGAATATTCATTCCCCTCTTTTTGAAGTTGGCTGGTGTGTAATACTTTACACTACAGTTCTTCTTCTAGAATTCAGTCCGGTTCCTTTGGAAAAGTTCAGCAGGTATGCAAAGATCAGAAACTTTCTGATGAAATTTCGTTTTGTATTTGTTCTTCTTGGAATAATGCTTTCAACTTTCCATCAGTCATCTCTCGGTTCTTTGTTCCTGATAATGCCATTCAAAATTTATCCGCTTTGGTATTCCAACATTTTGCCCGATACAATTTTTTATTTCTGCTGTTGCACTTGGATTGATGATGGTGGCTTTTGAAAGTCTGATTTCTCATTGGCTCTATCGTCGCGCTCCCGAAACCAATCTTGTTGCAAAACTTGCGAAAGCTGTCGTCTGGGTATTAGGAATTTATTTTATCGTTAAAATAACTGATCTTGCAGTTACCGGAAAACTTGGATTGATTTTCTCCGGTACCTGGGAAAGTAATCTTTTTATTATTGAAATATTAATTTCAACACTCATTCCAATGATGATATTTGCTATTCCCCGGTTGCGGGAAAAGAACAGATATCAATGGATTGGTTCCACTATGGTTGTGTTGGGAATGGTTTTTAATCGCGTCAATGTCGGTGGTATAACAATGTTAAGTGCTACTGGTGATTCTTATTTCCCATCGTGGATGGAAATTTCAATTACACTTGGAGTTATCTCAGTAGCTGCACTGGTATTTTTATTTGTAATAGAGCATTTTCATATATGGGAGGTTCAACCAAAAGATCCGCAATCGTTACCAGAGACTCCTCCATCTTTTGATTACTCATCAAGAGTATGGCTTGGTACCCCTGATGTTGCATCTTTAACAAAATTTTCTCTTGCATTTGTAATTAGCTTTGCAATTGGGATGGCTTTAATGCCTGAGCAAAAGATTCTTGGAAAGGGAATTGATGATGTAAAAGTATACCGTGCAAGCGGTAAAGATACACTCATCATAAACGGTAACAGAGATAATTACTTTGTGGCATTTCCTCATAAAGATCACATCAAAAGAATTGGTGAAAATAATTGTAATAAATGTCATCATCTTACTCTTCCGGGATATCAGGAGAATAGTTGCTGGGAGTGCCATACGAGTATGTACAAAGCCAACTGCTTTTTTCAGACATGATGAACACACTTTAAATTCCAATGCACATATTAAATGTGATGATTGCCATACTCCCGGAATGAACAGAACTGCAGAGACAGCTAAAAATTGTGTCGACTGCCATCCCCAGTATGATTTTTCGAAATTTCAGAATGTAATTGATAAAAAATATGATGCGTTATCTTATACGGATGCAATGCACAAACTGTGTGTATCCTGTCATATGATCCAAGCCAAAGAATTAAAGGATAAACAAAATCTTGCACAATGTTCAACCTGTCACAAAACCGGGTTTACAAAGAAATTAGAAGCGAGCATAAAGTGGGAAATTTCTTCCCCGCATTTTAACCAGGTAATATTACCTGATGTCAAATCAACAAATGTAAAAGGGGAATAGTTAAATGTCATCAAAGAAGATTTTAATAATTGATGATGAACCTGATGTGAATACCTACCTTGAAGCAGTGCTAAAGTCCAGCGGTTATGAAACTTATTCAATCAGTGATGTTGAAAACGCAATGGATAAAGTTAGGGAGATTCATCCAAAATTAATTTGCCTTGATATTATGATGCCAAAGGAAACAGGAATTTCTTTTTATTCCAAACTTAAAAAAGGATAAAAAGTTCTCCAAGACTCCGGTTATAATTATAAGCGGTGTTGTTGAATCAGAAAAATTTAACATTCATTCATTCGTTTCTGATAAATCAATTCCGGCACCGGAATGCTATATGGAAAAACCTATTAACGTTGAAAAATTTATTAAAAAAGTAAAACAATTGACCAATTAGAAATTGAAAAATGTAGTTGTAAATAAAAAACCCAAGAGATCCGAAAAAATTCACAATCTTATTTTGCAGGAATTGTATCAGCAGATACCCGATAACGTTTGCGTGATTGATCCTGATTTTAATATTGTTGAAGCCAATAATAATTTTGCTGAACATTTCGGTGATTGGCAAAACAAGAAATGTTACGCTGTTTATAAAAAGTTAGATGCACCTTGCGATAAATGTCCTACAATGGAGGTATTCAGCAAAGGAAAACCGGTTGTTTGCGATGCAATTGGTATTGATAAAAATGGTAGAAAGACTCACTACATTGCTCACTCTTTTCCCATCAAATCAAAAATGGGAAATATAGAATACGCAATGGAAATGACTCACACTGTAACTGAAACTGACAGATGGCAGCAGGAATATCATATCCTTTTTGATAGAGTTCCCTGTTTTATTACAGTAATCGGAGAAGATTTTAGAATAGTTAGAGCAAATGAAGCTTTTCGTGATAATTTTGGAGATGTAGTTGGTCAGCATTGTTATGAGGTTTACAAACGGAGGAAAAAGAAATGTCGAAATTGCCCCGCGGAAAAAACTTTTAAAGACGGTAAAGTACATCATTCTACAAAAACTGGAATTGATAAACAGGGACAGAATATTCACTATGCCGTTTCTACATCGGCACTCATAAGGGGCAACGATAGTGTTGCACACGTAATCGAAATTTCAAATGATATTACTGCATTAAAACAATTAGAGCACAAAGTTATTGAAGCTGAACGCCTTGGTGCTGTTGGCCAAACAGTAGCCGGTCTTGCACATAGTATTAAAAATATTTTGATGGGATTAGAAGGAGGCAAGTATATTGTGAGTTTAGGTCTGGCAAAAGACGATAAAGCTATGATTAACCAGGGATGGGAAATGCTTGAAAGAAATTTTGAAAAGACAACTTCTCTCGTTAAAGATTTTCTGAGCTTTTCTAAAGGCAGGTTGCCTGAATTAAAAATGGTTAAACCTGCTGATCTTGTTAATGAAATTATAGATTTGTATAAAGATATTGCTGCACAATCAGGAATAAATCTTAAAACAGAAATAGATGACAAAATTAAATCAGCACCGTTAGATTCTGCTGGCATTCATACCTGTCTTACAAATCTTGTATCAAATGCAATTGACGCTTGTCTTATGGGGGCACATAAAGGTAATGAAGTTTTAATAAAAGTGTTCGAAGAACGTGGTCAATTGTGCTTTGAAGTTAACGATAACGGCAGTGGTCTTGACAACGAAATTAAGAAAAAAATATTCACAACATTTTTTACAACAAAGGGCGGGGGAGGAACTGGTTTAGGATTATTAACTACAAGAAAAATTGTTCAGGAACACGGAGGGAAAATTATTGTTGATTCTCAAAAAGGAAAAGGCTCAAAATTCAAAATTATTTTTCCACGGAAGAGATTAATGTCTTTGTATAAAGAAACGAAAGAATAAAAACTATTTTAATTTTTGGAGTTTAGTATGAATGATAACACTAAAAAAAGGATTCTTGTTGTTGATGATGAAGCAGATGTTCGTAACTTCCTAAAAGCTGCACTTATTGAATCTGGTTTTGAAGTTATTACTGCGGAGGATGGTTTTTTAGCTCTTGAAGAAGTTAAAAAGCAGATCCCTGATCTGATTTCACTCGATCTGGTAATGCCTAAAAAATCTGGTGCAAAGTTTTATCATGAATTAACAAAGAAAAAAGAATGGTCAAAGATTCCAATAATTATTGTAACAGGGCACGCGCGTGATGATCTTGGCAAAGCGGATTTAAAAGAATTAACAATGTCGGGACCAGGTGTTTATCTTGAAAAACCTGTTAAGCCAAATAATTATATTGCAGCAATAAAGAGCATATTAAAAATGGATGTAACAGAAGAAGAAAAACAATCTGCTGAAATTGTAAATCTGCAAAATGATTTGAAGGACATAATTGATAGTGCAGATAATGATACTTTAAAAAAACTTAAAGAAATACTTAGTAAAAAGAAATAAATTCTAATATAAATTTGAATCATTAATAAAACTTGTTGAAATTAAAAGGTAGGTTTTAAAAAATTATTATTCTGGCAACAAAAATTTGAGGTTGTGATGTCAAGGATTGCAATATTATACTGTAAACGAATTCAAGATCACTCTTGCATTGCATGTGCAAAGTGCCACAAAGGAATGGCAGAGAAGAATGGAGAGTTTGCTAAGTATGATGAAGTAGAATTAGTTGCTATGACTGATTGTGGTGATTGTCCGGGTCTTGTAGTTCCCAGGGTTAAGTTATTAAACGAAATAACACGAAACCTTGATCGTCCCATTGAAGCACTTCATCTCGGGACTTGTGTGAAGTTAGCTATGGAAACCGCACAGTGTCCTATTGAATTTGACGACCTTCAAATTACCTTAGAGAAAAAGTTTGGTATGGAAGTGGTTTTAGGAACTCATTCTTATTAACAAAAGAAAAATAGTTAACGTAGCGGGGAAGGGAATTTTAGTCTGGACGTTTACTCGACAATAAAACAGTAAAGCTGCTTCCTTTTCCTTCTTCAGATTCAATGCTGATTGAACCTCCGTGTGCTTCAGCAATTTTATTAGCAATAAATAAACCCAGACCTGTACCTCCGGCTCCTTTCGATGAGAAAAATAAACTAAATGCCTTTTCACGTGATTCCCTGTCCATTCCAATTCCATCGTCTAAGATATTAAAAATAATTTGATTTGGACGATGCTCTACTTTTAGCGTAACAGTGTGCGATTTCTTTTTAGTATCAATTCGGCAGGCATCAAGCGAATTATCCAGCAAGTTGATTAATAGAGATCTGACAGCATTTCTGTCTGCTTCCAATTGTTCTGCATCAGGATCGATTTCGCATAAATAATCAATGTTATTTCGTTTTGCACGGTCACTAAAATTTTCGCAAACTTCTTCCATCAATTCTTTTACAGAAATATTCTCCCAATCTGGTTCACGGTCTTTTGCGTAATACAGAATATCCATCACCATGCTTCTAATTCGTCTTATATTACGTGATACTATTTCCCATCCCTGATCAATTCTTTGAGTGTCATTTTTTTTGAGACCCGTGTTAACTAAATAAATTCCTCCATCTAGCCCATTAAGGAGTCCTTTAATCCCATGTGAAATTGAACCTATCAATAAACCAACTGAAGTAAGTTTATCTTGAAGTTCACGAATTGGTGTAATGTCAGCGCTCATTTCAATCACTTTTTCAATATTACCATTAGCATCTTTAATTGGCGCAGTAAAAACCATTACATTTAATGTCTTTTTATTCTTAGAAGTTACTACTTCTTCATGAGAATGAATTTCTCCATCTTTAAAGGTTTTTTCAATTATACATGGTTCACATTTGCTTGTCCGATGTTTATAAATTTCGTAGCACATGCTACCATAAGCTGTTCCAAAAGTCTCACGGTGCAATCGGTTAGCTTCGACTATTCTAAGGTTTTTATCCTGAATAGAAATGAAGCAAGGTACTTCCTCAAATAGTAGTTGAAATTTTCTTTGGCTCTCTTTGAATTGATTCTGAAGTTTTTTATTCTCTGTAATATCGGTCGACATTTCCATAACGGAAATTATTTTGCCTTTTTCATCGTGGATGGGAGCAGTATTAACGATAACGTTTACTTCTTTACCATCAAGGGTTTTTACTTTTTCTTCACTTTGATGTGATTGTCCATCATGGAATGTACGTTCGACTGGGCAGACTTCACACTTTTCTGAGCGGTTTTTGTAAATCTGATAGCAGTATCTGACCATCGATATCACCGAAATCTTTTTAAACTTTTTATTCGCGTCTAAAAGATGAAAATCTTTATCTTGTATGGTAAGATAGCTGGGAACGGAATCGAAATATTTTTTATATATCTCATCCATTGTTGAAATCACTTTAATTATTAATTTACTTTTACTTTGTCGTGATGACCAACTTCAAAAATCTTCCGTAAGTTCAAGATAAGTCCTTCTTCAGTAATTGGTTTATCTATGTATCCTTCAGGATGAGAATCAGGATGTTCATAGATAAGTTTTCTAAGTTCCGGTTTTCCAGTAATTATACAAATCGGGATTGATCTTAACTCTTTATCTTTTTTAATATCATCAAACACTTCTACACCGGATTTACCAGGCATTGAAATATCAAGCGTAATCAAGTCTGGTTTTTCTAGTCTTGCAAGTTCTAATGCTTGTTTGCCATCATAGGCTTTTATTACCTCGGCACCATTGTCTTCAAGTATAGCTGATATATATGTGACAAAGTCAGGTTCATCATCAGCAACAAGAATTTTACGACCGGTAAATTCGAGTTCAGCAACTTCCGGAATCTCTTCAACAGGTACTAAGACTTTCTCTTCAACAACCAGAGCATTAGAAACAAGATTAACAAGCTGTGTTACCTGCATACCAAGTTTATAATGCCTGATTACATCAGTTAGACCATCTACACAGTTATGGCAAGATGTAACGACAATTGACGCACCGGTTTCTTTTAACTGATCAGCTTTTACTTTTGCGGATTTTAACCTGCGATTGGTGTACTCAGACATTGACATTGCACCACCACCTCCGGTACAACAATAATTCTCAGCTCTGTTCGGGTACATCTCCCTAAAATCGGTACAAACAAGTTCCAGTAATTCACGCGGTTCTTCAAACAATCCGCAGCTTCGTGCGTTATTACAGGAATCGTGGAATGTTACCGGAGTAGTGTTTTTGCTTTTATCAACTTTAATCCTGCCTTCTTTAATATATCGAAGCATAGTAATAACGGAACTTTCCATTTCAAAGGGAACATCATAAGCGCCCCAGTTTGGTCCTTCGCACCTGGTTGAACGGTAACCATGACCGCATTCTGATATTACTAATTTTTTCCCGCCAAGTTCTTCGGTTTTTTCATAAAGACGTCGTGCAACAGCTCCACCGAGTTCATCATCGCCGGAAAACAAACCAAAGTTTGTCATATCCCAACCTTCACTTGGCATTGTCCAATTTTCACCCGCAAAGTGAAATATTTTTGCAGCATCAGCTATTGTTCGCGGATCATATTTTACTTCACGGGGATTAATTGAATAAACTACATCGCAATTTTGTTTATCAACAGGAATTTTAATATTCGGATCTTCAAATTCACTTTGAAGTTCTTCCTGCATCCAATCTAATGTATCCAAATACTCTTCTTTAAGTACGCCCATCTGGTTACCAATTTCCCATTGGTCTTTGCTTACTACAGCAACCCCTTCAGGCATAACGCCGACTGAGACAAGCAGCCCTCGTGCCATTCTATTAAAAGTTGCATAATCCACACCCATTGGGCAATTGATTGAGCAGCGGCGGCAATTTGTACATTTACCAAAAATTGTGTCTTTAAGCTCTTCAAGCTCTTCATCAGTATGAATACTTTTTGATTTTACCCACCAGGGAAATACACTTCCTGTCCAGTCGTAATGTCTTTTAAATATCTTTCTTATTTGATCTGCTTTGTAAACTGGAGCATATGTTGGATCACCCGGATTGGCGAGCACATAATGACAAGTTTCAATGCACATTCCGCAATGAACACAACCAGCTAAAGATGTAACCATTTGCCGGTTGAGTTTTTCACCCATCCGTTCAATAACCTTTTCTGCTTTATGAGATCTCATATTAGTTCCCATATTCTACTCCTCTTTGTTTGGGGCTACGATGTAATGGATAAACTCCTCGGTAGCCCATACTTTTTCCAAACCAGTACCTAGAAAAAGGATAGTAAAGGTAATGTGAGATTTTACTGAATGGAACATATATTAGGAAAAAGGCCGTTAATATAAAATAAGTAAGTAGTATGCTTTCCCCTTGCTGAAAATTATTAGGAACTGCAAAGAACGCAAAACCAAACCAAACAGTTAGTAAAATTAATGAAAAGTAATCATCTGGGGAACTGATTGCCCGAACATACTTGCTGGTGATTCGGCGGATAATTCTTCCACATCCGACAATAAAAGCAGCTCCAATCGAAATTTGAAATATTAAAACAACAGCCGACGATTTTAAAACTAACGGTGCATAAGGAATTAAAAACGAAAGTAAAATAGCAGCTACTACACCGAGGTGGAATACAATAAATTGGACATAAAAGAAAGCTTTCTTACGCGTACTTTCCATTGTCCAAGGCATTGCAATGGCGGCCCATGAATAAATTATGCCCTTTCGTTTGGTCGTATCAGGCAAACCTGTAGGTGCTTGTCTTTCGCGTCCACCTTTAAATTTGAAGAGCCACCTGATACGCAGAGTATAAACGATTGCCATAAATACCAGCGCAAACTCTTGAAGAGTGTGTTCTGAAAAATGAAGTAGATCGCTCATAATTTATCCTTTATACTTTTTCTTCCCAGTTTTTTTCAAATGCGGTGTATTCTCTGTTGTCCATCACGCAAATTAATACTTCGCTTATATTACTGTTTCCAGATAAATGATTTCTTATTGCGCTTAACATTACATTTGCCGACACATCCAAAGGAATTCCATAAAATCCTGTGCCCATTGGAGGAAATGCAATTCTTTTAATTCTTTTTTCTTCAGCAAGATTCAGAACGCTTTGTACGGTTTTATATAATTTTTCTTCAGTATCTGGTTCCTGAAAACGCGGACCTGCAGCATGAATTATAAATTCTGATTTTAATTCACCAGCACCGGTAATTACTGCTTCGCCAACAGAAATCGAACCAAGTGCTTTCAATTCTTCTTGAATTGAAGGTCCTCCACGTACAGATATTGCATTACCAAAACCAGCTCCAAGTTTAAGATCCGGCTGAGCATAAAAGACAATTGCTTCTATATCAAGCGCTGTTAAATCGCCTTTATCTACTTTAAGAATTGCATTATTTATATTGATCTGCGGCATGTTCGTTCTTTATAAAATTTATAAATTCCAATGGTACAATGATTTTACATTTCATCTGTAAAACTTAAAACTATACCTTTGTAAAAAGTTAACTCGGCAAAACTATTAAACCAAAGCAAAAGTAAATTTTGTATTCTACGTGTTGGTAGTGCTTGATGGTGTTCAATTAAGACAGCGAACAAAATTAACAATCGGCAACTAATTTTTATGAGTTACTGTGACAGAAAGAATATCTACTCTGGTGAAAATGTTTCCCTCGTTTATTTTTTTTTGAATAAGCCAAAAATATTGTGCATCAATAAAATTACTATTCATTACTATTGATTTCCATCTTTAAATAATTTAATAAGGATTTGTTGCAATAATTTTTTTGACAGAAAATTTTAGTAGTAGTATTAGAAGTTCTATTTTGTAGTAAATTATTCTCAATTACAAGTTTTTTTGTGTAATTTTAAATAATGAATAAAAAAGATTTTGAAGACATTGGTCAGGTTGATCACGAAATAAAGTGTCCTTATTGTAATAGTCTGCGAGTCATTAAACATGGACGGACTTCTACCAATAATCGCAGATTCAGATGTCGTTATTGTCATAAAACATGGGTCGAAAGTAAATTAAACAAAGCAGTTCCCGATTTTGGGGCTCTTACAGAAGCATATTTGAGCGGTTACTCCTACCGCGATTTACGATCAATTTATCCTAACTCTCCAACTCGAATTAATCAAAAAGTTAGAAAATACCTTATAGGCTGCGCACATTGGGAAGAATATCTGGATGCTTCCTCACCAAAACATGAATCAAGATTAATTCATTTAGTTGGAACGAAATTTAATTGTTCCTCATCGGATAGTGATGAAAATTGTATGTTTCTGGCGCTTGCAATTGATGCACTTTCGACTGTAGTACTCGGCTTTGAAATAGGTAAAAAGGATTCGCATGATGTTTGGGTTAATTTATTAGATCGAATGAATTGCCGGGGAATTTTGTGTCCTACATTTATGTCATATGGCTCTAAAGTTATTGAAGATGCACTTAAAGTCGTTTTTCCTTATGCATCAACTTATCACAATTTCACAAGAACTTTTTATGATAAGGATTTGAAAAATAGATTATATCATTCTATAGATAACAGGAAATTAATTTTAGAGGCTGTAAATGCTTATGAATCTAATCGCAAGTTTCACTTAGATAATTACTTAGTGATTTTCAAAGATAAAAGAATGAAAAATTTGGTTATGTCGTCGCAGGAAGCTGTTGTAAATCGTTTAAAAGATAGAATGCGAATGAAAAATAAAACCCGTTTTGAAGGATTACTCGCAGCATTTCATAAAAGATTTGAAAAATTTCATATGATACACTATAATCCATATCCAATAATCAATGGATGGATTGCATGGTGGATGCTAGCTCAACTTCCAATTGGTTTCAGCAGGCTTTCATTGTATCTTCAGCAGCCACATGTAACGCACTTTACTAACTTTAATTGTGGCACATTACCTGAACCATTAAATCTTTCGCTTGACAGTAAACAAATGAGAACTTTTATTGTAGAACTTGCAGTTAGATCTCTGCACATTCCAATTAAATGAGTTTCAAATCTTTGTAATTAAAATATTTCTTCGTTCTACCTACCTTTCCTGATACAACAAATAGAATACAAAACCTAAATTTTTATTGTTTTTGCATCACTACGTATTTAAGTTTTCATCGAAATAGTTGCATAGTTTTCTTTAAGGAGACAAACGATAATGTTAGAAAAGAGATCATTTATAAGTGAGGATTGGCTCTCACTTTGGATTGGTCTTCTTGTATTTATTCTCTCCTGTGGATTATTTTTTGGCATTGATGTATTAGGTTGGGGAGTTAAAACAAATGTTTGGACTAATATTTCCAAATCTATCACCAGTGTTTCAAGTAATTATTCAGGAATGCCGGGTGTATTATCACTTCTCTTAACTTATATCTTTATGTTGATTATTGTTGGCATCGGGCTACAGGCGATTGGTGAGAAGTTTAAGGAATTTATTATTCCGTTCACAATTATTTTTATAATCAGTTACATATGCTGGCTGTTAGGTCACTATGCATATATAGCTGCAACATCAGACAAACTAAATCAATTAAATATTTCCTGGTCTCTAAACTTAACAGGTGAAGCAGGTTATATTATTGCTTTAATGGGGGGATTAGTGATAGGGAATTTCTTCCCCGGTTTAGTAAGAAAATTAAAACCTGCCACAAAACCAGAACTATTTATTAAAACTGCCATTGTTATTATGGGGGCAGGGCTTGGAGTAAAAGCAGCAGAGTCTTTAGGATTAGCTTCATCGGTTATGTTCAGAGGTTTGTGTGCAATTATTGAAGCATATCTTATTTACTGGGCTATGGTTTACTTTGTTGCACGAAAATATTTTAAGTTCAGTAAGGAATGGGCAGCTCCACTAGCTTCCGGAATTTCTATCTGTGGAGTTTCTGCAGCTATAGCAACTGGTGGAGCTATCAGAGCAAGGCCTATAATCCCAATTATGGTTTCTTCGCTCGTAGTGATTTTTTCTGTTGTCGAATTGGTTTTACTCCCGTTTGTGGCTAAAATTTTTCTGTGGCAAGAGCCAATGGTTGCTGGTGCCTGGATGGGGCTTGCAGTTAAAACAGACGGCGCAGCTGTTGCAAGTGGTGTAATTACTGAAGCTCTTATCCGCGCAAAAGTTCTGGCGGAAACTGGAATACATTATAAAGAAGGTTGGATAGTAATGACCACCACAACCGTGAAAGTTTTTATTGACGTGTTTATAGGTGTGTGGGCTTTCATTTTAGCAATAATCTGGTGCTCAAAAATAGATAAGAGTAAATCGGGCGAAAAAGTTAAAGCAAAAGAGATCTGGGAAAGGTTTCCAAAATTTGTTTTAGGGTATGCATTAACATTTTTAGTCTTCCTTTCTATTTGTTTATCATTTCCCTCATTAATTGAAAATGCAAAATCTGCTGCAAACGAGGCAAACGGTTTTCGACAAATGTTTTTTGTATTCACTTTTTTCACTATAGGTGTTGTTTCGAATTTTAAAAAACTCAAAGAGGAAGGCATTGGAAAATTGGCAGTAGTTTATCTTTTGTGCCTTTTCGGATTTATCCTTTGGATAGGGTTACTTATTTCCTGGATATTTTTTAATGGTATTACACCGCCTGTGGTATAAGAATAAAGGTATTATTAGACAGAAATAAAATGGAACAAGAAAAGAAATTTTCAGATGAATTAAATAAGATGGAGTATGAACCATTACTTCCCATTGAGAAAAAACTATTATCCTGGAGCATTGGATTAGGAGTTACACTCCTGGCAATATTTATATGGATTAGTTATACCTTTTTTCCTGTTCAGCATTAACGATGAATTAAAAATTTATTGAATTTTCTAAATCTTAAAATTAAAGGAGAAAAAATGGCCGAGACAAAAAGAAAAACCCCTAAGTTAGACGAGCTTGAATCAGGTGCCTGGCCAAGTTTCGTAAAAGAAATTAAAACGGCAGCCGAAAAAAGTCCTATGGCTAACGATCTGCTGGGTCAGCTTGAACGATCTTACGAAGAGAGAATCGGACACTGGAAACACGGTGGAATTGTTGGTGTGCTTGGATATGGCGGAGGTGTCATTGGAAGATATTCTGATTTATCCGAAGAATTTCCAAATGTTTCCCACTTTCACACTCTGCGTATAAATCAACCAGCCGGATGGTTTTATACTTCAGATGCCTTAAGAAAACTGTGCGATATCTGGGACAAACATGGATCTGGATTAACAAATATGCATGGTTCTACCGGAGATATAATTTTTCTTGGAACAAGGACAGAAGAACTGGAACCGGTATTCAAAGAACTCACTGATATAGGATTTGACCTTGGTGGTTCGGGATCAGATGTTAGAACTCCGAGCTGCTGTTGTGGAAAAGCTCGTTGCGAATGGGCTTGCTACGATACAATGGGATTGACTTACTTTTTAACTATGCACTATCAGGATGAACTACACAGACCTGCTTTCCCTTACAAATGGAAATTCAAAATGGCAGGCTGCCCTAATGATTGTGTTGCTTCTATTGCGCGCTCTGATATGTCTATTATTGGAACATGGCGCGATGATATCCGTATGGATAAAGCTGCTGTTACCGAGTATGCAAAATCAGGTATGGATATTCAAAAAGATGTAGTAGGAAATTGCCCTTCTAAGTGCATGGACTGGGATGGCAAAGAATTAAAAATTGATAACAAAGCGTGTGTCAAATGCATGCACTGCATAAACGCCATGCCTAAAGCACTTAGACCTGGTCTAGATCAGGGTGCTTGTATTTTAATAGGAGCTAAAGCACCAATCGTTGAAGGAGCGTTGCTTTCTTCCGTCTTGGTTCCATTCATAAAACTCGAACCTCCATATAAAGAACTAATTGACCTGGTAGATAGAATTCATGAGGTATGGGCTGAAAACGGAAAGAATCGTGAGCGTGTTGGTGAATTTATTCAAAGAGTTGGATTAGGTAACTTTTTGGAAGCAATAGAGGTTGAACCAATCCCTCAAATGGTTGCTCATCCCCGGGAAAATCCGTACGTATTTTATGAAGAATATTTTGAAGAAGAATCTGAAGAAGAAGAGCAAAAATAATTTTTAAGAAAGTATATAAAAAAATAATTATAAAATTTCAAAAGGAATATTAAAATGGCTGAAGTGAAACCAAAAAGAGTAACAGATATAGGTCCACCTCATTACGAAAAATTCTTACCTCCAGTAATTAAAGATAATTACGGCAAGTGGAAATATCATGAAATCGTAAAACCTGGAGTTATGGTTCATGTTTCAGAAACGGGTGCAAATTTGTTTACAGTTCGTGCTGCATCACCACGACTATTGAGTATTAATAAAATCCGTGACTATGCTGATTTAGCTGATAAATACTGCGATGGCTTTTTAAGATTTACAAGTCGTAATAATGTAGAATTCTTATTAACAGATAAATCTAAAATTGATCCGTTAATTACTGATCTTAAAGCATTAGGGCATCCAGTTGGCGGCATGGGAAATTCAATTTCAAATATTGTCCACACACAGGGATGGGTGCATTGTCATTCAGCAGCAACAGATGCTTCCGGTATAGTTAAATCTGTAATGGATGAATTGATAGAGTACTTTAACGAAATGAAACTGCCGTCAAAAATTCGAATAGCTTTAGCTTGCTGTTTGAATATGTGCGGTGCCGTTCATTGTTCGGATATAGCAATACTGGGAATCCACAGACGACCTCCAAAAGTTGACAAAAGCAGATTAAAAGCAATGTGTGAAATTCCATCAGTTGTTGCCTCTTGTCCAACTGCAGCAATTAAACCTGCTACATATGAAGGGAATCCATCGGTTGAGGTTATTGAAGAGAAATGTATGTTCTGTGCAAACTGTTATACTGTATGTCCTGCAATGCCCCTGAATGATCCATTGAATGATGGTGTATCTATTTGGGTAGGAGGTAAAGTATCCAATGCACGAAGTGAACCAATGTTTTCAAAACTTGCCATTCCATTTATTCCAAACAATCCACCAAGATGGCCTGAAGTTGTTGATGCTGTAAAAAACCTGGTCGAAATTTGGGCAAAGAATGCTCACAAATATGAAAGAATGGGTGAGTGGATAAATCGTATTGGATGGCCGCGATTTTTCGAAATGACTGGAATCGAATTCAGGAAAGAGCATATTGATGATTTCAAACATGCAGGTCTAACATTTAAACGTTCGACTCATTTAACGTATTAGAAAGGAGATTAATATGGCAGACGAATTAAAAGCTGAAGAAGTTGCCAATGCAATGTATAAGATGGTAAAGGACAGTATGGGTCAGAAGAAATGGAAAGCAACTGATTTGACCAAAGCTGTTCATGAACTCTTTGGTGACAGATGTGATAAATCACTTGCTAAACTTGCAATCAGGGAACTTATTGAATCTGGAAGGTGCGTATACACTTACTTTGGCGGAAGTTTTATTGAAATACCTCACAAGGAAGGTGCAGAAAATTAGTTTATCGTTTTGGTTATATAATGGTCGAAAATATGCGGACAGCTAATTATTCAAGAATTGTAATCAGCGGCTTGTCGGGTGATTCAGGCAAGACAGTTGTTTCCTGTGGTTTGCTTGCCTCTTTCATCAATAGAGGACTACAAGTTACCGCCTTCAAAAAAGGGCCTGATTACATAGATTCTGCCTGGCTGAGTTTTGTCTCAGCCAAACCAGCCAGGAATTTGGATAGTTATTTAATGGGTTTTCCTGTCGTTAAAAATTCATTTATTAAAAATGCTGTCCATTCTGGAATAAATGTTATTGAAGGCAACAGGGGATTGTTTGATGGGGTTGATGCTTCAGGGACACACAGCACTGCCACACTTGCAAAAGTACTAAATGCGCCTGTAATCATTGTTCAAAACATTACAAAAGTTACAAGAACAGCTGCTGCAAATATTTTAGGTTGTATGAAGCTCGATCCTGATTTGAACATTGCTGGTGTAATTCTAAATCAGGTTGCGGGTGAAAGACATGGTAAAGTTGCAAAAGATGCTATTGAAGATGTAACAGGAATTCCTGTTGTTGGTATAATACCAAAATTACCAGTTAAATTTATTCTACCATCACGTCACCTTGGTTTAATCACCCCTGAAGAGTTTAAAGAAAAATCTGAAATAATTAATGATTTAAGAAATATTATTGAGGATAATGTTGATGTTTCAAAAATTGTAGAATTATCACAGAATGTAGCTTTACTTGATTATGATCGTGAAGTGAGAACCAAATCAGATTATTCAACTTCGCAGACAAAAGTAAAAATAGGTTACTTCAAAGATCAGTCGTTTTCATTTTATTATCCAGAAAATTTGGAATTACTTGAAGAAAATGGAGCTGAACTAATCCCAATTTCTCCAGCTTCACAAAATGAACTTGAAGATTTGGATGCATTGTACATCGGTGGTGGTTTTCCAGAGACAAATTTGAAATCACTTGCTGCAAATAATTCAATGTTTTCTGCTCTAAAAAAATTAGTTGAAGATGGATTACCGGTGTATGCTGAATGTGGTGGGTTGATGTATCTGGCTGAAGAAATTCAGTGGAAGGGTAATACATATTCTATTTCCGGAATACTGCCTATTAAAATTAAAATGTTTGATAAACCGCAGGGACATGGATATAGCGAAGTAATTGTGGACGGGGAAAATCCATTTTTTGATTCGGGTGTTCACATTAAGGGGCACGAATTCCATTACTCCAAAATAATTGAATTTAATCCGGAACTTAAAAGTTCTTTATCCGTGTTGCGGGGTTCAGGATGCTTTAATAATAGAGACGGATTGACTTATAAAAATTTATTCGCAAGTTATTTACACGTGCATGCTTTAGCTACACCTGAATGGGTTAAAGGGATGATTAGATGTGCGTGTAATTATCATGAACAAAAAAAAACAAAAATATTAATTGAAAGGTAAATGTCATGGCAAAACAAAAAGAAATGAATGAGCAGTTAGTTAAGACTCTCAAAAAATGGCAGGTGATTGAAGATAAAGCTGTTAAATCAACTAAAGATATTATGGCGAAAACAAAAAATCCAATTGTAAAACATATCATGGAAATTATTCATCAGGATTCTGCAATGCATAGAAGAATTCAGCAGCTAATCATTGATAGTTTTGAAAAACAAGCTATAACTTTGACTCCGGAAGAATTGGGCGATGTTTGGGAAATGGTTGAGCAGCACATCGAACTTGAAAAAGAGACTGTCAGATTGGCTGAAGAATCCAGGAAGAACAGCAAAAATTTTGTGATTAGATATTTGCTAGGATATTTGATGACCGATGAACTAAAGCATAACGAAATTCTTCAGCAGATGGAAGATGTTAAAGCTGGGATATATCCTTATGCTTAATTCTTTGCTTTGGTGTAAAGTTAATATTAGCTCAATAGAATTTGAATGGAGAAATTGAAATGGCAAAGATTGTAAAAAAAGCAAAAAAACCTTTAGGCGGATTAAGAGGATCATCAGTCGGAGGATCATCTGTAGAATCCTCACCACTTCGTCCGATTTATGTACCCAAATTACCGCCGTGCCAAAATAATTGTCCCAGCGGCAATAAAATAAGAGAAATCATTACAACAATAAGTCAGACCGAAGGTGCTGAAAGATCTTATCATGAATCGTATGAAAAAGCATGGAATTTACTTTCGGAAACAAGTCCTTTTCCTTCAGTGTGTGGACGCGTTTGCCCGCATCCGTGCGAAGATGATTGCAACAGAGATAATAAAGATGGTTCCGTTGGAATAAACAGCATCGAAAGATTTATTGGAGATTATGCTTTAGAGCACGATTTCAAATTCCAAAAATTAACAGATGACAAACATCCTGAAAAAGTTGCTGTTATTGGTGCTGGTCCAGCCGGATTATCATGTGCATATCAATTAGCACGAAGAGGATATTCGGTGACAGTATTTGAAGCGTTTAGCAAACCTGGTGGAATGTTAAGATATGGTATTCCTGACTATCGTCTTCCAACTGAAATTCTCGATAAAGAAATAAAAAGAATTGAAGATTTTGGTGTTGAGATTAAATGTAACCAGATTATCGGAAAAGATATTCCTTACAGTAAAATACAAGAAGATTTTGATGCAATATTTGTTGGCATTGGTGCACATAAAGGAAAATTGTTGGGCATTCCAAATGAAGACGCAACAAATGTTTTTACCGGAACTGAATTTCTGAACAAAATTAATTCTGGCGAGAAAGTAGAAGTTGGAGATAAAGTACTAGTCGTAGGTGGTGGAGATACTGCAATTGATGCAGCACGTATTTCAAGAAGACTTGGTGCTGATGTCACAGTTGTCTACAGAAGAACCAGAACTGAAATGCCTGCAATTGAAGAAGAAATTGTTGGTGCTGAAGAAGAGGGAGTTAAGCTTGAGTTCCTTGCTGCTCCTGTTGAGTTCGAAAAGAATGGTGATTTAATTACCAAAATGAAATGCCAGAAAATGGAATTAGGAGAACCAGATTCTTCGGGCAGAAGAAGGCCTGTTCCAATTGCCGATGATTTCTTTTTTATTGACGCTTCAACGGTAATAGCAGCAATTAGTCAGGAGCCTGAATTTGAAGGAATGGAAAATCTTCACGAAGGAAACGACTGGATCAAAACAAGAGAAGATGGTTCAACTGAAATTCCCAAAACTTATGCCGGCGGCGATGCAATTGAACTTGGCTTGGCAACTATTGCAATTTCCCAGGGAAGATTAGCGGCAGAGACAATTCACAATAAATTCCGTGGCATTGAACCAAAACCTGAAGAAAAGCTGCCTTTAATTCCGCACGATAAAATAATTTTAGATTATTATGAAAGTAAACTAAGGAACGAACCATTTGTTATGCCGCCTGCTGAACGATTAAAAGAATTAGGTCTCGAAATAAGTTCTACTTTAACTGAAGAGCAGGTAATTGCTGAAGCAATGCGGTGTATGAGCTGCGGTTCTTGTTTCGATTGTGGAACTTGCTGGAGCTATTGCCAGGATCAGGCAATAATTAAACCTGTTAGAAAATATGAGCCTTATAAATTCAAATTAGAATTTTGTAATGGTTGCAAAAAATGCGCAGAGCAATGTCCCTGCGGTTACATAGAAATGAGATAATACTTTATTAAATAATTAAAAATTATTCAATAACAAATAAAGGAAAAATACAATGCCAGTTTTTGAACATGGAGATGTCAAAATTGAAGTTGATGAAGACGGTTTCATTCAGGAGCCAGAATCTTGGAATGAAGAAGTAGCAAAGGCGTTAGCTACGACTGAAGACGTTGCGGAAATGACAGACAAGCATTGGAAACTAGTATACTATCTGCGCGATTATTACAAACAGTTTGGTATCGCTCCAATGATCAGGAAGCTTTGCAAAGAAACAGGGTTTACACTCAAGGAAATTTATGAACTGTATCCGTCCGGACCAGCTAAAGGTGCTTGTAAAGTTGCCGGATTAACTAAGCCAACCGGCTGCGTTTAATATTTTAGATTCGGATAAATAACCGTTTCTTTTTTCATCACCTGTGTTCTTTAAAAATAAGTTTGAAGAACACGGTGAACATTAATTCAGGATAAAAATATTCTTTTCAGCATTGGCATATGATGTGAATGATCACAGAGATATTAAATAGTAAAAAGGTCGCGATTGTAAGCAAGTGGATTGATTCAATTTTCAATTCATTTCCTGAAGAGGCCGGTAATTTTTTGAAATTAAAAAAAAATCAGTTTAGTAATCCTATTGGTCATACAATTACCACCAACGCCGAAAAAATATATGACGAGCTGATCAACAATCGGAATATTGAAACTATTGAATTCTTGTTAGATGATATTATGAGAATAAGCGCCGTACAAAGTTTTTCTCCTTCACAGGCAGTCAAATTTCTTTTCGATCTGAAAAAAGTAATTAGAGATGAACTTAAAGTGGAGCTAATGGAGAAAAAGATTGCTGACGAATTAATAAATGTTGAACTATTAATTGATCAAACCATTCTTCGGGCCTTTGATATTTACATGAAGTCAAGAGAAAAAGTTTTCAAGATCCGGGTTAATGAAATAAAGTCCAGATCGTTTAAAGCAGTTGAAAACGCTGAAGATTAGTAGTGTTTGTTCTTTTTGATTTAGGTAATACATAGTATAAGATTTCTTCTCTTAACACACTCTCTTTTGTTGTATTAAGAGTATTATTCAATAAGAGGAAATTTTGATGAACATACTGTTTTCATTTTTTGCTGTTCTAATAATTATCCTTGCCGTTATTATTGGAGTAGAGACAACTCAATTAGAATATTTATTTGGAGTTATCATTCCATATGCTGCAATTGCTACTTTCATTTTAGGAATTGTTTACCGGATTTTAAAATGGGCAAAGTCTCCAGTTCCCTTTAGAATTCCAACAGTTACCGGACAGGAAAAATCTTTAAGCTGGATTAAAAGTAACAAATTAGACAGCCCTCATTCTACTCTTGGTGTTATAGGAAGAATGGCTCTCGAAGTTCTTCTCTTCCGTTCACTTTTTAGAAATACAAAAACACAATTAAAAGACGGACCTGCACTGGTGTATGGGAGCAGCAAATATTTATGGCTAGGCGCTCTTGTTTTTCACTGGTCGTTCTTAATAATTGTTTTACGGCACTTCAGATATTTTGCTGAACCCATTCCATCGTTTGTAATCTTTCTGCAAAATTACGATGGACTATTCCAAATTGGATTACCCGTCTTATTCATAACAAATGTACTGATTTTGGCGGCATTAACATTTCTGTTTCTAAGGCGGGTGACTGATCCGAAACTAAAATATATCTCTTTGTCCTCTGATTACTTCCCACTTTTCTTAATTATAAGTATAGCAGTTACCGGAATTTTAATGAGATACTTTACGAAGGTTGATGTAGTGAGTGTAAAGGAATTGGCAATTGGGTTATTCAGTTTTAATCCTATAATTCCGCAAGGAATAGGAATTATGTTTTACATCCATCTATTTCTTGTGAGCATTTTACTGGCGTATTTCCCATTTAGTAAACTGCTTCATATGCCTGGAGTTTTTCTATCACCCACAAGAAATTTAGCAAACAATAGTCGTATGAAAAGACACAACAACCCATGGAATAAACCTGTTAGAATTCATACTTATGAAGAATATGAAGATGAATTTAGAGATAAAATGAAGGCTGCCGGAATTCCAGTGGAGAAAGAATAAAGATGTCTGAATTTAAATTTAAACCTGAAGAATTAGCTAAAAAAATTGATTATGAACCACCTAAAAAAGGATGGTTAGATCCATCAGTTGAATTTAAACGAGGTGTTTATAATTACAGCGGGATTCCAAAAAATGTTGAGTACCTGCAGTTACCTAATCCGCGTAAATGGCAACCAGAAGATCCTGACTGGCAATTACCTGAGAACTGGAAAGAAATAATATTAAATGGCTTAAAGGAGAGGTTAGATAAATTCCGTTCTTTAAAAATATTTATGGATATATGTGTCCGATGCGGTGCTTGTTCGGATAAATGCCACTTCTTCATCGGATCAGGGGACCCTAAAAATATGCCTGTGCTTCGAGCTGAACTTCTTAGATCAATTTATCGAAATGATTTTACTGCGGCAGGAAAGGTTTTTGGAAAATTTGCAGGTGCTCGTGAATTAACTATTGATGTAATAAAAGAATGGTTTTATTATTTCTATCAATGCACACAATGCAGGCGATGTTCAGTCTTCTGTCCCTACGGCATTGATACCGCCGAAGTTACAATTTTAGTTCGTGAGCTGCTTAATCTTATTGGAATTAATATCGATTGGGTTATAACTCCTGTCGCAAACAGTTTTAGAACTGGTAATCATCTTGGAATTCAACCTCATGGATTTAAAGATAGTTTAGATTTTGCGGTTGAAGATTTAGAATCTATTACCGGTATTAAGGTTGAAGCACCGATTAATAAAAAAGGTGCAGAAATTCTATTTGTTGTCCCATCTGCAGATTACTTCGGTGAACCTCATTACTTCACACTACTCGGATATATGGCACTCTTCCATGAAATCGGTTTGGATTACACCTGGACTACATTTGCTTCTGAGGGAGGAAATTTTGGTTCCTTCGTTTCTCACGATTTGATGAAATCACTTAACACTAAAATTTATGCTGAAGCAAAGCGGCTTGGTGTAAAATGGATCATCGGTGGTGAGTGTGGACATATGTGGAGAGTTCTACATCAGTATATGGATACAATGAACGGTCCTGCTGATTTTCTTGAAAAACCTGTTTCACCGATTACAGGGACAAAGTTTGAAAATGCAAATTCTACAAAGATGGTTCATATTTGTGAGTTCACAGCTGATTTAATAAAGAATAATAAAATTAAGTTAGACAAAAGCCGTAATGATCATCGCAAAGTAACCTTTCACGATTCCTGTAATCCAGCCCGCGCTATGGGATTAATTGAGGAACCACGTTATGTGATAAATAATGTTTGCAATAACTTTTTTGAAATGCCGGAGAACACTATTAAAGAACAAACATTTTGTTGTGGAAGCGGTGCCGGCTTAGGAACTGATGAAAATCTTGAGATGCGTTTGAGAGGCGGGTTTCCAAGAGCGAACGCAGTAAAATTTGTAAAAGAAAAGTATGGAGTGAATTTCCTTGGATGTATTTGTGCTATTGATAAAGCAACATTACCACCTCTTATGGATTACTGGGTTGGAGGTGTGGAAGTTGGTGGAGTTCATGAGTTAGTTGGTAATGCATTAATTATGAAAGGTGAGAAGGAAAGAACAAAAGATTTACGCGGAGATGCTTTATTAGCAAACGAAAGTGTAAAGAAATGATAGTCTGTACAAGATATCAATATTCTACTCTGATGAATTAAGGAATTAATTATGCACGATTCAGGAAAAATATTAATTGGAATAATTATTTTCATAATATTAGTTACATCGCCGATCTGGTACGATCTGGCATTTGGCAATCCTACTTTTAAACCTAAATTGGTTTTACCAACAGGAGAAGATCAAAAAGAATGTGTTATGTCCACTGAATATATGCGTCACAATCATATGGTACTTTTAAATGTTTGGAGAGATGATGTTGTGAGAAAAGGTAACAGAATTTTTACAAATGCTTCCGGGAAAAAATTTGAAATGAGTCTGACAAAAACTTGTATTGGCTGTCACTCAAACAAAGCTGAGTTTTGCGATCAGTGCCATAATTATTTAGCGGTAAATCCTTATTGCTGGGAGTGCCATATTGACCCCCAAAAGTTGGAGATTAAATAATGGACAAAAATAGAAGAAAATTTTTGAAATTAGCCGGACTTGCTGCTCTCGGTGTTTCTGCTGGAAAGTATATCGATATAATTGCAAAAGATACTGCACATAAAATTCCACTTGCTGATTCATTATCAAATACTGAATTACCTACAGTTAAAGTTAATCCAAAAAACAGATGGGCTATGGTCGTTGATGTGAATAAATGTCTGGTAGATGAAGGTTGTACCAAATGTATAAACGCCTGCCATAAAACACATAATGTTCCGGATATAGGTAATACTAAAGATGAAATTAAATGGATTTGGAAAGAGTCGTATGAAAATGCTTTTATCGATCAGGAAAATTATTACATGAAAGAATCACTTGAGGACAAAAATGTACCAATCTTTTGTAATCATTGTGATAATCCGCCTTGTGTAAGAGTTTGTCCGACACAAGCAACATGGAAGCGTGAAGACGGTATTGTTATGATGGACTGGCATAGATGTATCGGATGCAGATATTGTGTTGCCGCTTGTCCTTACGGTTCAAGGTCTTTTAACTATAGAGACCCAAGACCTTTTATTAAAGAAATTACGCCAGACTTTCCAACAAGAACTAAAGGTGTAGTTGAAAAATGTACTTTCTGTGATGAACGATTAGCAGAAGGACTTGAGCCAGCTTGCGTTGAAGCTTGTACTGCAAAAGCATTAGTCTTCGGAAATTTAAACGATCCGAAATCAAATGTTAGAGAATTATTAAAAGAAAATTATTCAATCAGAAGAAAACCGGGACTTGGAACAAATCCCGAAGTCTTTTATCTCGTATAAGGTTTAAATATGTTAGAACTAGCTTTAAAGGGAACTAAAAAATATTGGGGATGGATATTTTTTCTTTCCGCGATAATTTTAGTCGGTGTTTATTTTTATTCACGACAATTTGGATATGGTTTAGGAATTACCGGCTTAAGCCGGGATGTTACCTGGGGTTTCTATATTGCGCAACTTACTTTTTTAGTTGGTGTTGCGGCTTCAGGAGTTATGGTTGTTTTGCCATATTACTTACATGATTACAAAGCATTTGGTAAGCTTACTATACTCGGAGAGTTTTTAGCAATAGCTGCTATCGTTATGTGTATCTTGTTCGTTGCCGTTGATGTTGGTCAACCTTTAAGAATGATTAATTTAATCCTTTATCCTTCTCCAAATTCAATTTTATTCTGGGATACAGTTGTATTAAGTGGTTACCTGCTTCTTAACGTTATTATCAGTCACACAGTTTTGGAAGCAGAACGTAAATCCGTTGCACCACCCAAATGGATTAAACCTATTATTATTCTATCAATTCCCTGGGCAATAAGCATTCATACTGTTACAGCATTTTTATATTCCGGCCTTGCTGCCAGACCATTCTGGATGACTGCAGTTCTTGCACCAAGATTCCTTGCTTCTGCATTTTCATCTGGACCGGCTCTATTATTAATAATGGTATTCATCATAAAAAAAATTACAAAGTTCGATCCGGGTCATGAACCTGTTCGCAAGTTAGGACTCATTATTACCTATGCAATGTGTGCGAATGTTTTTTTCATCCTGATGGAATTTTTCACTGCATTTTACAGCTCTATACCTGAACATATTCATCACTTCCAATATCTTTACTTCGGTCTTGATGGACATAATACTTTAGTTCCATGGATGTGGTCTTCTGCAATTTTAGCGATAGTCTCATTGGTTTTTTTACTTATTCCCAAATACCGTGAGAATGAAAAAATATTGGTTTGGGTTTGTGCTGCAATTTTTATTTCTATCTGGATTGACAAAGGACTTGGGATGGTAGTAACAGGTTTTATTCCTACACCATTAGGAAAAGTGGTCGACTATTCACCAACGGCTCCTGAATTACTGATCTCCTTAGCTATATGGGCAATAGGATTCTTTATAATAACAGTGTTTTATAAAATTACTCTTTCATTGAGGAGAGAATTGGTTACTTAAAAGTTTTTATAGTAATGATTTGATAAAGTTATGAAATACAACAATCTGATTAGATAAATATGGAAAATGAAACTCTTCAATTATTTGTCGTAGGAATAAATTATAAGACTTCAAGCGTTTCTGAAAGGGAAGTATTTCAAATTAATAGAAAAGAAATATCCCGCTCACTGAATTATTTTAATTCCAGGAAAGAAGTTGAAGGAGTTGTAATAATCTCAACCTGCAATAGGTTAGAGTTTTTTTTAGTACTTAAAAAGAATACTCAGCCTTTTGATATCATTAATGACTTCTTTTCTGAAAAGAAAAAAATATCCGCCAACCAAAAACAAAATTTATTTTACATTTATTCTGGTACTGAAGTCGCTTCGCATTTGTTCAAAGTAATTACCGGTTTAGACTCGATGTTGCTTGGGGAATATCAGGTTCAGGGGCAAATAAAAGAAGCATACAGTTTAGCCTGCTCTCAAAAATCAGCCGATAAAATTTTGCACAAATTATTTCACGCCGCATTCAGGGTTGGAAAAAATGTCCGTTCAAAAACAAAGATAGGTTCCGGTAAACAATCTTTAAGCGGCGTGGCTTTTCAAATAATAAATGATAAATTAAAAAAAGAAGATGTAATTACTGTAATTGGTATAAATCAGAATACGAAAATTATAGCTGAGATGCTACACAATCATGGGTTCACGCACCTCATCTTTGTAAACAGAACTCTTTACAAAGCAGAAGAATTAGCTGAAAAATATAATGGTCTTGCTTTTGATTTAGACAATTTGCACGAACCATTAATAATATCAAAATGCATTTTTACCTGCACAGGTTCAGCCGATTATATAATTAATTCAGACATTTTAAATCATTCATACAGCAAATCACGTAATCCATCTGTAATAGTTGATATGGCTGTTCCTCGTGACATTAATACTGATGGAATTAATAAAGAAATTGAAATAATAGATTTAGAAGGATTAAAAAAATATTTGGAAGTGCAGAAGTCTGAAATAGAAAATGATATCCCTCTTGCGCAGAAAATTATTTCTGACGAGGTAAACATCTTTGAAGTTTGGAATGAAGCTCAGAATGATGATTATATGGGAGTATTTGCAGAAAAAGTTGAATCGATTCGATTGCAATTATTGGATGAAACTAAACTGCAAGTTTCCGAAGAAGAATTACTCTTATTAGATAAATTCTCCCGTTCACTACTACACAGGATGAAATCAACAATAACTCAAACAGTGCTTTTAAACAATGAACTTCAGGAAAAATAATTTAGAATTAAGAACTGTATTTGTAGCAATTTAAAAAATATAGAATTTGGTTTAATAGAATAAATAAAACGGAAAATTATTATGACAGAAAATTCAATATCATCAGATCTTTTGGTAGTAGGTGGAGGAATAGCCGGAATTACTGCGGCAATAGAAGCTGCGGAAACAGGTTTAAATGTAGTTCTGATAGAAAAGAATCCATACATTGGTGGAAAAGTTGCACAGTTCAATCAGTACTTTCCAAAACTGTGTCCGCCAAGTTGCGGGTTGGAAATAAACATTCGACGCTTGCGAACTAATCCTCTAGTAAAATTATTTACTTTGGCTGAAGTTAAAAGTGTATCTGAACAGTCAGGAAGTTATAAAGCGACACTTAAACTAAAACCAAGATATGTAAATAATCAGTGTACTGTTTGCGGTGATTGTGTAAAAGTCTGCCCGGAAAAAAGGGAAAATGAATTCAATTATTTAATGGATGAAACTACATCAATATATATTCCTTATGAAAATGCATATCCTCAGAAATATGTTATTGATATGAATACTTGCAAAGGAACAAGCTGCAACAAATGTGTTGAGGTTTGCAAGTATAAAGCAATCGATTTAAATGAAAAGGAAAGGGAAATTGTAGTCGAAGCCAAATCAGTTATCTGGGCTACCGGCTGGGAACCCTACGACGCTAATAAATTGGACATATTAGGATTTGGAAAGTATCCGGATGTAATTACAAATGTAATGATGGAAAGATTGGCTGCAACTGATGGACCGACTCAAGGTCAAATATTCAGACCATCAACAAAACAGGAAGTAAAAAGTGTAGCTTTCGTACAATGTGCAGGATCAAGAGATAATGATCATCTGGAATACTGTTCATCAATCTGCTGTATGGCTTCACTTAAACAGTCACAATATATAAGGGAACAGCATCCCGATGCAGAGATTCATTTACACTACATTGATTTGCGATCATACGGATTATTCGAAGACTTCTATAACAAAGTACAGAAGGATGAGAAAGTTACATTTTCATAGGGGAAAAGTAGCTAAAGTTTTTGCGGACACATCATCAGATAAATTAATTGTCGAAGCTGAAAATACTTTAACGGGTAACCTGATGCAAAATGCTGTTGAGCTTGTTGTGTTAGCTACCGGAATGGAACCGACTGTTAAAAACTTACCAATTGATAAAGCATTGATGGACGCTAACGGATTTTTTAAACCAAATGGTAATGGAATGATAAGCTGCGGTGTAAACTCTAAACCAAAGGATGTTGCTGCTGTTGTTCAGGAAGCAACCGGTTCAGTGTTAAAAGCTATTCAAAAAATTAAAGGGAATTAATATCATGGCAATAGAAACTAAAGTTGGAGTTTATCTTTGCTCCGGTTGTGAAATTGGCGATTGTCTGAATATGGAAGAACTTGCAAAAGTTGCCACTGACGAAAGCAAAATTCCTGTTTGTAAAACCAATCCCTGGTTGTGTAGCGAAGAAAGTGTTGAGACAATTAAAAAAGATATTGAAAATGAAAAATTAAATCGGGTTGTTATTGGTGCCTGCTCGCAAAGGTTCCTTTCAGACGTTTTTAAGTTTGATTCAAAAGTTTTAGTTGACAGAGTAAATCTTAGAGAGAACGTTGTATGGACGCATAAACCCAATGACGAAGATACGCAGATGTTAGCATCAGATTATCTTCGTATGGGTATTGCAAAAGTTCAAAATAGTGAACCGCCAGAAGCAATGCAGAATGAAATTAATGAAACTATTCTTGTAGTTGGTGGTGGTGTTTCGGGAATGACTTCAGCGTTAGCTGCCGCCAAGGCAGGCTATTCGGTTATCTTAACTGAAAAAGAAAATCAACTTGGAGGATGGCTGAATAAAATTTATAAAATTGCTCCAACTAATGATCCTTATACAACACTCGAACCTTCTAAAATAGAAGAACTAATTTCTGAAGTGGAATCGAATGACAAGATAAAAGTAATCAAGTCTTGTACAATTGATAAAATTTCAGGGCAGCCCGGCAACTTTGATGTAAAATTCATTATAGAAAATAATCCTCAAACCGAATCGGTTAAAGTAGGTGCAATTGTTCAAGCAACGGGGTGGAAGCAATATAATCCTGAAAAGCTTGGAGAGTTAGGATACGGAAAATTTGATAATGTTATAACAAATATCCAGCTGGAAGAATCATTCAAAAATGGTAAGAGCAATTCAGCGTTTAACGGAAAACCGATCAAGAGTATTACTTTTATTCAGTGTGCCGGTTCTCGCGATGAAAAACATTTACCTTATTGTTCTTCCGTCTGCTGTTCTGTGTCGTTAAAGCAGGCACTTTACGTCAGAGAAAAATATCCGGATGCTTTGATTTATATTATCTATCGCGACATGCGTACAATCGCACAGAACGAACTTTTTTATAAGCATGTTCAGAACGAAGATAATATTTTCCTCACAAAAGGTGATGTCGGTGATTTGAGCAAAGCAGATGATGGGACAATTCTGATTGATGTGGATAATTCTCTTTTGGGTGAAAAGATTCAAATTAAATCAGAAGTAGTTGTGCTTGCTACAGGAATGGTTCCTTCCACGTTGGTTGGTGAAATTGAATCTGGTAATGGAGAAGCAAGCGTTGATGGAAAAGGACTTGATGGAAAGAAAGCTGCCGAATCAGCCGAGGTTGGTGCTAAGATTTTAAATCTCTCCTACAGGCAGGGTACAGATCTTCCTACATTGAAATATGGATTTCCGGAATCACATTATATATGTTTTCCGTACGAAACGAGAAGGACTGGTATTTATGCGGCAGGTACTGTGAGATCTCCAATGGATATTTCATCTAGCAAGAATGATGCTTATGGTGCTTCATTGAAAGCTATACAAATGTTGCACTTAGCTAAAAACGGTAAAGCTGTTCATCCAAGGGCCGGTGATGAATCATTTCCTGATTTCTTCTTGCAGCGCTGTACACAATGTAAACGATGTACTGAGGAATGTCCGTTTGGAACTTTAGATGAAGATGAAAAAGGTAACTCCGCTTCCTAATCTTTACAGATGCAGAAGATGTGGTATTTGTCTTGGTTCATGCCCTGAAAGAATTATTTCCTTCAAAGATTATTCAGTTCATATGATCGCTTCAATGATCAAAGTTGTTGAAATTCCAGATGAGTTTGAAGAAAAACCAAGGATACTAGCTTTCCTTTGTGAAAACGATGCTTATCCTTCTTTGGATATTGTTGGCAAATACAGGTTGCAATATGATCCCAATGTAAGAGTAATACCAGTAAGATGCCTTGGTTCAGTAAATGTTGTGTGGATTGCCGATGCACTCTCTCGGGGATTTGACGGAATTATAATGATAGGATGCAAGCATGGTGATGATTATCAATGCCATTATATAAAAGGCAGTGAGTTGGCAAACAAGAGGATGGAAAACGTTCAGGAGAAATTGAAGCAGCTTGTTCTTGAACCTGAGAGAGTAAAAATTCTCGAACTTTCGATTGACGAGTATAAAAAACTACCAGGGATCTTTAACAATTTTGTTGAAGAAATTAATGAGATTGGGCTTAATCCTTATAAAGGAATGTAATTATTGTATCTCAAGCAATTGTTATTTTCATAGAAAGATTGACTCGGTACATTGCGTGAGACAATAAATAATTTTTTATAGCAACAGAACGAGTACAGAATCCGCATTTTCGTTGAATTTTAGAACTATTTAGAGCTATTTTTCAATAGTGAATTAGCGGAATTATTCCACAAAATCGTTTAAAATTAAGGACAGATGTGGTCATAAATAGATCAACATATTCGTCTGACAATCTACCCATCTTGATTGATCAAACCAAAATTTTTGTCCGATTTTATTCAGGTAACCACCCCTTTGAAATTATCCCAAATTTGTGTTATCGATTCAAGAAATAAATTTAAAATTATTAATTAAGGAGTTTATATGGCAAAATCAAAATTAATTAGACCACACGGAAGTGATGAGTTAAAAATTCTACTTCTTAGTGGAAAAGAAAAAGAAGAAGAATTTAAGAAAGCTGAAAAACTTCCTAAGCTGGTTATGTCTTCACGCGAAACCGGAGACCTGATTATGCT
Source organism: uncultured Ignavibacteriaceae bacterium (assembly GCA_963699475.1). Lineage (GTDB taxonomy): Bacteria > Bacteroidota > Ignavibacteria > Ignavibacteriales > Ignavibacteriaceae > IGN2. The sequence goes on from CAVOUA010000008.1 coordinate 44,957, forward strand.
TGGTATCGGAGGTTTTACACCTCTAGAAGGGTTCATGGGTAAAGATGATTGGAAAGGTGTTTGCGCTGATATGAAAATGACAAATGGTCTTTTCTGGCCTATACCGATCACATTATCTCATGATAAAAAAATTGAGAAGGGCACAGAGTTGTGTCTGATCTCTGGTGAAACCAATGAAATAATGGGAACGATGAAGGTTACTGAATCTTATCAGATCGATAAGGAATTTGAATGCAAGCATGTATTTACTACGACTGATCCTGAACATCCTGGTGTTAAAATGGTTATGGAACAGAAGGACTGGAATATTGCAGGTCCGGTAAAAGTTCTTTCAGAAAGTTACTTCCCAACAGAGTTCAAGGGGATTTACCAAAGACCAGCTGAAAGCAGAAAAATATTTGAGGAAAAAGGATGGCGGACAATTGCAGCACTCCAGCTTCGTAATCCTATGCATCGTTCACATGAGTATCTTGCAAAAATTGCAATTGAAGTCTCTGATGGTTTATACATACACCAATT
>CAVOUA010000009.1:0-5757 GCA_963699475.1 uncultured Ignavibacteriaceae bacterium
AAAACGTAATCTTCCAGAGTGACTCCTTCGTATATCGAAACGTTATTCTGAATTTTACAGAAGTCTCCTATTTTAACGTTATTACCCACATTCACATTCTGACCAAATACACATTTCTTTCCGATTATTGTTCCACTTTGGACATGGCAAAAGTGCCAGATTTTAGTTCCTTCACCAATTACACAATTTTCATCAACATATGCGGATTCGTGTTTAAAGTAATTCAAATCTAATTCTTTGGTTATTTATATTTTAATGCAAAGGGATGAATGTTTTCTAATACTTTCTACTAGCGGTCGTTGACCTTAGCTTATGAACAAGTGTAATTGAAGGTCTGGCATCTTCAATACCAAAACCATTACCAATAAGAGTTTCTTCGTATACCCGAGTGTGCAAGTCAGTGAATCCCTGGGAGAATTGTATTTCTTTACCATCCACATTTATTGATCTGAATGTTGAAGTGCCATTTTTCAGGATCTCTTCCGGCAGGTCATTTTTGTCTGTAGAGAGAAACCATTTTACATTAGCATTCTTAAGTTCTAAAAATCCAGACATTTTTTTATCTTCTTTCAAATGTATGATATGTGATTGAACATCGCCAAATAACCACATCAATAGATCAAAGAAGTGAATACCAATGTTGGTAGCTATTCCTCCTGATTTTTCCAAAATTCCTTTCCATGAATAATAGTACCATAATCCCCGTGCGGTTATGTAAGATAAAACAACTTCATGTTTTCGTATTGATTGTTCTTTAGACAGCTTTTCTTTAAGCTCTATAAGTGCTGGATGTACTCTTAATTGTAATATGGTAAAAACACGTGCAGATGATTCACTCTCTAATTCTTGCAAAACATCCAGGTTCCAGGGATTAAGAACAAGAGGTTTTTCACAGATCGCATTAGCACCTACACGTAATGCCAATCTTATATGTGCGTCGTGTAGGTTATTAGGTGAGCAAATGGTAAGATAGTCGATCTTACGTAAGCTTCGATCTCTACGTAATTTTTCCAGATGTCTGTCAAATCTTTCAAACTCTGTAAAAAAACTAACGTCCGGAAAATACTTATCAAGGATACCAACTGAATCGTGAGGGTCAGCAGCTGCAACAATTTGATTTCCAGTCTCTTTGATTGCCTGTAAATGTCGTGGAGCTATATATCCAGCTACTCCGGTAATTGCAAAATTCTTCATTTATTTTTATTCTGATTATGCTTTAAACACTTTCTTAGAAATAATTCCTCTTGTCTCAAAAGCATTGCGTGCATCAATTATTAATTTAGCATTTGCTGCAATAAATTTATAATCGAATATTGAATGATCGGTGCTTAAGACTAAAAGATCATAGCCGCAAAGCTTTTCTTTGGTGAGCTTAACAGATTTCAAATCGTATTTATACTTTCTGGTTTTAGGTAGCGTTGGAACTAATGGATCATGATAATCAACTGTTGCACCTTTTTCTCTGAATATCTCAATAAGCTTAAGAGTAGGGGATTCCCTCATATCATCAATATCCTTCTTATAGGCAGCTCCGAGGATTAAAACTTTTGAACCGTTAAGTGCTTTTTTAAATTTGTTTAATGCTTCAGCTGATTTCTCAACAACATAATAAGGTTGATATGTATTCACCTCACCTGCAAGCTCAATAAATTTTGTGTTAAGCTCGTACTCACGAGCCTTCCAGGTCAAATAAAATGGATCAATGGGAATACAATGGCCTCCAAGTCCCGGACCCGGGTAGAAAGCTTTAAATCCAAATGGTTTTGTAGAAGCTGCTTCTATTACTTCCCATATATCGATGTTCATCTTATCGAACACCATTTTAAGTTCATTCACTAGTGCTATGTTTACGGAGCGATATATATTTTCAAGTAACTTGGTAGCCTCCGCAGCCCTTGGGGAAGAGACAGGAACAGTTTTAATAATTACTTGATCATACAGTGCTTTTACGATCTTTGTAACATTCTGGTGTAACACCACCAATTACTTTTGGAATTTCTGCAGTTGTAAAATCAGGATTGTTTGGATCTTCTCTTTCTGGACTAAATGCTAAGTAGAAATCTCTTCCGACTTTAAACTTATTTTTGCCATTTGCATTTTCAAACAACGGAAGTAAAAGTTCTTCGGTTGTTCCAGGATATGTAGTTGACTCAAGAACTACCAATTGTCCTTTTCGTAAATATTTAGCTATAGTCTTTGATGTGTTTTCCACAAAAGACATGTCCGGTTCTCTGTGCTCAGTAAGTGGAGTAGGCACACATATAATAATTGTATCGACCCCCTTTAATTTCGAAAAGTCAGATGTGGCTTTAAGGAACCCGGAATTAACTGCATCTTTTATTCTTTCGTTACTTATGTGTTTTAAGTAACCTTTCCCTTGATTTAATAGAGAAACTTTCTTTTCGTCTAGGTCAAAGCCGAGTACATTAAACTGTTTTCTGGCGAATGCCAGTCCCAACGGCAATCCTACATAACCCATACCGATGATTCCGACAACAGCTGATTTTCTTTCTATTTTTTCAAGAAGTTTCATTTTGATTGTCAATTAATCTGGTCAAGAAAACTTTTATTCAAACATTATAAAAATAGGTCAATTTAACTGTATTTAACAATGCAGTACATTTAAAGTTTGTTTAGTTTTGACTAATAAAAACACCTTAGTTACTCTCAAATAATAACTTGATATATTATCGAATTATTGCCATTATTATACCAAATATTACTAAAAATAAAATATGGAGAACAAATGAGTTTACTTAAAGTCATTTCATTATTTGTCATTTTTGCAATCTTTTTTATATCTGTAGCTGCGTGTGCAAATAATCCATCACCAGATAAATTTGAAAACTTCACTCTTCAGGATTATCACGGTAAGGAGCATTCATTATCCGATTACAAAGAATCTAAAGCAATTCTGATAATGTTTATCGCAACAGAATGTCCGGTTTCCAATGATTACAATTCCAGAATGGAAAAATTATATAATGATTATAATCAGAAAGGTATTGCATTTATTGGAATTAATTCTAATAAGGCGGAGTCAGTCGAAAGAATTAAAGAGCATGCCAAAGAGAAGGGTTTAACTTTTACAATATTGAAAGATGAGAAAAATATTATAGCAGATAAATTTGAAGCCTCATTTACACCTGAAATTTTTGTACTGAACACGGATTTTAATATTCTGTATCACGGAAGAATTGATAATTCAAGAAAAGAATCTGAAGTTGACTCAAAGGATTTAGAAAATGCTCTCAATGAAATCCTTGCTGGTAAAGAAGTATCTAAAAAAGAAACTAAAGCTTTCGGATGCAGTATAAAGAGAATATAAACGTGATGGTTAATTCAAAATTCTGTGCTTTCGTTTTTTTGATACTTTTAGTCAGTATTAATTCAACTTTATTTTCTCAGACACAAAATGAATCAGATGTAAAAATAATTAACGTTTCAGAATTGAGTCAGATAGTAAAACAAAGTATAGGCAAACCAGTATTAATTAACATTTGGGCAACCTGGTGCGAACCTTGCCGTGAGGAATTTCCAGATCTGGTTGATTTATCTAAAAAATACAATAAAAATATTCGATTCATTGGTATTAGTGCTGATGAAGTCGATGATCTGGATTCAAAAGTAAGTCGTTTTCTTAAAAAACATGAATGCTGAGTTTGAAAATTATCTTATTAAAGTTGTTGATCCGGAAGATTTTATTAATCTTTTGAATAAAGATTGGAGCGGTGCTATCCCTGCAACTTTTATATATGATAATAACGGTACACAAAAAAAGATGCTGATTGGGAAGCACAGCTACGAGAGAATTTGAAGAGGCGATAAAAAAAGTGATCAATTAGATCACTTTTTTTTTGCTTTAGGTTTAAATGACTTTGATATGAAAACAATTCCTGCGATGATAAAAGGAATGCTTAGAAGCTGACCCATATTCAATGCCATTCCAGCCTCAAATCCTGATTGATTCTCTTTCACGAACTCAATAAAGAATCTGAAGCTAAAAACCAGTACAAGAAATAATCCAAACAGTAATCCAGTCCTATTCTTCTCAATTCCCTTGTAGTATACAAAAAACAGGATAACAAAAATTATTAAGTAAGCTATTGATTCATAAAGCTGAGCCGGGTGTCTTGGAACATTATCCACCGCAGTGAAAATAAATGCCCAGCTCACATCGGTTGGTATTCCGATAATTTCAGAGTTAAACAAATTGCCCAGCCTAATAAATGTTCCGGCAAGTGCAACGACAATGACTATCCTGTCAAGTATCCAAAGCATTGAGTAATTTTTTTTCTTGTTTGAAAAAAGATAAATAGCGATAATTATTCCAATTGCAGCACCATGACTTGCTAATCCTCCTTCCCAGACTTTTATAATTTCTATAGGATTAGATAAATAATAGGTTGGATTATAAAATAAACAATGACCCAATCTAGCGCCGATTACAGTTCCGAAGATCATATAAACTGAAAGCTGTTCGAGTTCGGGCTGCGGCCTGTTTTCTTTTTAAAGACCCAGGTCATTATAAAATATCCGGCAACAAAAGCCATTGCAAATAAAAAACCATACCATCTGACCGAGACCGGACCTAAATGAAAAATTTCGGGACTAACACTCCACTCAATAAAAGCTAATAGCATAATCTTATTAATTGATTTGAAATTTTAATATTTAAAATAATAAATTCTCACAAGTCACAGAATAATAATCGATCAAGTTTTGCTTCGATTAAATCTTCCTCTTCTCTTCGGTTTTGTTTTTGCTTCCTCTGCCAGCGTAATACATTCTTCGTATGTTAATGAAGCAGGATCCTTATCTTTAGGTATCTTCACATTATCTTTACCAGCTTTAAGATACGGTCCCCATCTTCCGTTGAGAATCTGGAATTCCGGATTTTCCTCAAAAGATTTAATTAATTTTTCTGCGTCAGATTTCTTTTTAGCTTCGATAACAACAATTGCTTCATCAATTTCGATATCGTGTGGATCGTATTGTCCCTTAATCGAATAAAATTTCCCATCGTATCTTACATAAGGTCCAAACCTTCCGATTGCTGCAACAACCTCAAGATCATTATACATACCAACTACTCTCGGGAGCTTAAATAAATGCAGAGCATCCTCGAGTGTGATATTCTCTAATTTTTGTGTTTTTCTCAATCCTGCGTAAACAGGTTTATCATTTTCATCATCTGGATTACTTAATGCTGCTACAGGACCAAACCGAGCCATGCGTACTGAAACGCGTTTGCCTGTGGAAGGATCTTTTCCTAATATTCTTTCTCCAGATGCTCTTTCCGAAGTTTCAATTGTGTGCAGAACCTTTTCTTTGAAGGGAGGGTAAAACTCTTTAAGCATTTCATGGTAATCCATTTCTCCGTTTGCAATTTCATCAAGCTCTTCTTCAACATGAGCAGTAAATTTAAAATCCATAATCTGCGGAAAGTGAGCAAGCAGAAAATCGTTTACAATCATAGCCACATCATTTGGAAATAACTTGCCTTTATCTGCACCAGTTATTTCAGTTCGTTGTTCACTCTTTATTTTTTTTGAACTATCTAAAGTCAAAACAACATAACCACGTTCTGTACCTTCACGCTCTTCTTTATGAACATAGCCACGTTTCTGAATTGTGCTGATTGTCGGAGCGTACGTTGAGGGTCTTCCAATACCAAGCTCTTCTAATTTTTTAACTAAACTTGCTTCAGTATATCTTGAAGGAGGGCGAGTATATCGCTGGGTAGCGGTTATTTCA
>CAVOUA010000010.1:0-44064 GCA_963699475.1 uncultured Ignavibacteriaceae bacterium
ATTCTGTTTACATCATAATATTTTTTAGAAACAGCAACGGCTATCTCAGTTTCGGTACTCATTAAGTTCTCTATTAATTAAATTTCTTTGTAATAATTTCTTCTATGTAATTTCTTACAGATTCTATTTTGATGGATGTAACTACATCACTCGCAAAAGCATGCAGCAATATTCCTTTGCTTGCTTCTTCACCAATACCTCTGGATTTTAGATAAAATTTTGCCTCATCATCCATTTGTCCAATTGTTGCACCGTGAGAACATTTAACATCATCAGCAAAAATTTCAAGTTGAGGTTTTGTATTTACCAAAGACTCATCTGAAAGCAGGATATTGTTATTCTCCTGGAAAGCATTTGTTTTCTGTGCATCCTGTCTAACAATTACTTTTCCGTTAAATACTCCGCGTGATTTATCATCAAGGATACCTTTATAATGCTCGTGACTATTACAATGTGGTTTTGCGTGATCCATCAAAGTGTGTGCATCAAAAAGCTGTGTGCCATCGATCATATACAAACCATTCAGAGTGCACTCGCCGCCTTCATCATTAAATCTTGCATTGAATTCATTTCTTGTCAGATCAGCACCGGTAGAAATTAGGTGCGAGCTGAAGTTACTGTTCTTTTCCTGATCCACTTCCATCCTTGCAATGTGGAAAGCCTTTCTTACTTTCTTCCTGAAGTTTTATATGATCTACAACAGCATTTTCTTCAGTAACAATCTCTGTAACTGCGTTTGTGAAGTAAGTGCTCTCTTCATCACAAGCGTAATGTTCAATTATTGTTACCTGCGAACTCTTTTCTGCAACAAAAAGATTTCTTGGTTGAGTTAATATTTTTTTATCATCAGAGGTAGTAATGAAAATAATGTGAATCGGTTCTTCCACAATTTTTCCTGCAGGAACATAAATGAAAGCACCATCTTCAGTATAAGCTGTACTTAGCGCAGTGAAAATATGATTCTGATAATCAGCATATTTACCAAAATGTTTTAGCAGAACCTCATTTGTTCTTTTTTATTTCGTCTGCGATACTGCCGACAATTACTCCTTCAGGTAGATTTAGAAGAACGCTGTTTTCTGCAGAGTATCTTCCATTAATAAAAACAATAAGGCTGTGTTCCATCTCATCAAACAATAAAGATTTGATGAACTCTTTTGAAATATTTTTCTTTTCATAAGATGGAATAAAATTGTGCTTTAGCAAAGGAGCAATACTTGTGTATTTCCATTCTTCATCTTTGATAGTAGGAAAATCAAGTCTGCTGAAATTTGATAAAGCTTCTTTTCTTTTTTTGTGAATGGAGCTTTCGCTTCCGCCATTTAATCTCTTTTCAAACTCGCCGAAGTTTGAGATATACCAATCTTTTATTTCTATTGTTTTATCCATTGTATTTTCTTTTGCCTTAAATAATTAACCAGCAACTGTTTCAGCCACATCACTTTTTACCCAATCGTAACCCAACTCCTCAAGCTTAAAAGCCAATTCTTTCCCACCCGATTTTACAATTTTTCCTTTATAAAGAACGTGAACAAAATCCGGGACAATGTAATTGAGAAGACGCTGGTAGTGAGTTACAACGATGGTTGCATTATCTTTTGAGCGAAGTTTGTTTACTCCGTTTGCAACAATTTTCAATGCATCAATGTCAAGTCCTGAATCTGTCTCATCAAGTATTGCAAGCTTTGGCTGCAAAACGGCCATCTGAAAAATTTCATTTCTCTTTTTCTCACCACCGGAAAAACCCTCATTAACAGCTCTGCTCATAAATTTCTGATCAAGTTCCACCAATTTCATTTTTTCTTTAATCAAAGAAAGAAATTCTATTGTGTCCAACTCTTCTTCACCACGGTATTTTCGTATTTCATTTAAAGCTGTTTTTAAAAGATTAGTGTTAGATACACCTGGTATTTCAACCGGATATTGGAATGCAAGGAAAATACCTTCTCTTGCCCGATCTTCCGTGTTTAATTCAAGAAGATTTTTTCGATTGTAAATAACCTCACCAGAAATAACTTCATATTCTTCTCTTCCGGCAAGAACTTGTGCAAGTGTACTTTTACCTGAGCCGTTAGGACCCATAATCGCATGCACTTCACCCGCATTTACTTTTAGATTAATTCCTTTGAGTATTTCATTTCCTTCAATACCAGCGTGTAAATTTTTAATCTCTAACATTTTTATTTTTCCTTTTAATTTCAAAATTTAATTATCTGTCACACTGAGTTAAACGCAGTGTGACGGTCATCCTTCGACAAGCTCAGGATGACATTTGAATTTTAACCAACACTTCCTTCAAGACTAACACTTAATAATTTTTGAGCTTCCACTGCAAACTCCATTGGCAGTTCCGCAAAAACTTCTTTGCAGTAACCGTTTACAATTAAACCAATTGCATCTTCAGTTGCAATTCCTCTTTGATTTAAGTAGAAGATTTGATCTTCACCAATTTTTGAAGTGGTTGCTTCATGTTCCATCTTTGCAGAAGAATTATTTATTTCCAGATATGGGAAAGTATGTGCACCACATTTATCACCAAGCAAAAGAGAATCGCACTGTGAAAAGTTACGTGCGTTTTCAGCTTTCTTTGCAATCCTAACAAGTCCACGGTAACTGTTCTGACTTTTACCTGCAGAAATTCCTTTCGAAATTATTGTGCTTTTTGTGTTCTTTCCTAAATGAATCATCTTGGTACCAGTGTCTGCCTGCTGCATATTGTTTGTTAGAGCAACAGAATAAAACTCACCAATAGAATTATCTCCTTGCAAAATGCAGCTTGGATATTTCCACGTAATTGCAGAACCGGTTTCAACTTGAGTCCAGGATATTTTTGAATTTACTCCCTTACAGATTCCGCGTTTAGTTACGAAGTTATAAATGCCCCCCTTACCATCTTTATCACCGGGGTACCAATTCTGAACAGTTGAATATTTTATTTGTGCATTATCGAGTGCAATCAATTCAACCACAGCAGCATGCAACTGATTTTCATCTCTGATTGGTGCTGTGCAACCCTCAAGATAACTAACGTATGAACCTTCATCAGCGATGATTAATGTTCTCTCAAACTGTCCGGTATTAGCAGCGTTTATTCTAAAATAAGTCGAGAGTTCCATCGGACAGCGGACACCTTTTGGTATGTACGCAAAAGAACCATCACTAAACACAGCCGCGTTTAATGCAGCAAAAAAATTGTCGGTAGAAGGGACAACACTTCCGAGATATTTTTTTACAAGTTCGGGATGATTCTGAACTGCATCTGAAAATGAACAGAAAATAATTCCAAGTTCATTCAGTTTATCTTTAAAAGTTGTTGCAACAGAAACACTATCAAATACTGCATCAACTGCAACACCCGTTAATCTTTTCTGTTCGTCGAGAGAGATACCAAGTTTCTTATAAACATCAAGTAATTCCGGATCAACTTCATCCAGACTCTTCAAAGCCGGTTTCTTTTTAGGTGCTGAATAGTATGATAAATTTTGGTAATCAACTGGGGCATAAGTAACATTTGGCCAGTGAGGTTCTTTCATTGTTAACCAATGTCTGTAAGCTTTCAATCTCCATTCGAGCATAAATTCCGGTTCATTCTTTTTTGCAGAAAGCTGCCTGATTATATCTTCATTTAATCCCTTTGGAAGAGTATCAGCTTCAATTTCGGAGACGAAACCGTACTTATATTCTTTATTTGCAAGTTCTTCTATTTTTGAAACTTCTGTTGAGCTCATTTAATTTCTCTGATATTATGTTTTAACATTTTAACAATCATTTTTGTTCTCTAGTTCAAACTTACATTATCTATACAAAAAAGTCAAGATTGATGAAACAGTTATCAGGTTGTGACTGAATGTTGTGATGGGATAGTAAATCTACTTCAAAATTGTATTTCACTAAGGATTGGGTTAACTTTGAAATAAAGTTAAATCTTGAATATTTAACGATTTGGAACAATTAAAATAATTTTATAAAGATTTAATTAGTGGAAGAAAAAGAAGCCCGACAGGAACCTCAAAAGCAACAAAATATCGGATATAAGCGTTATAACAGCCGAAGGAAACGCTATCATCACAGACCAAATCAATCCTCTCAATCTGAACGCTCAAAATCTTCATTTAAAAAGATTTCCATCGTAATTCCTCTTTTCAATGAAGAAGAATCAATCATTCCTCTCAGTCATGAACTAAGAAAAGCTTTAAGCAGGCTAAACACTAATTATGAAGTAATTCTTGTTGACGATGGTAGTACGGATTCGTCACTTCAAAAATTAAAAGAGATTACAAAGACGGATAATCGATTTAAATATTTTAGCTTCAGAAAAAATTATGGAAAATCTGCAGCACTTCAAGTTGGATTTAGAGCTGCTACCGGAGATGCGGTGGTAACTATGGATGCTGATTTACAGGATGACCCGCAAGAAATACAAAATCTACTTAAAAAACTTGAAGCAGGTTTTGATTTATGTTCTGGCTGGAAGAAGAAGAGACAAGATCCATTCATCAAAAAAATCTCTTCAAAATTTTTCAACTTTGTTACTCGTGTGATCAGCGGAATAAAAATTCATGATTTCAATTGCGGTCTGAAAGCATATAAAAAAGAAGTAGTTGAAAATGTTAAAGTTTATGGTGAATTACATCGTTATATCCCGGTGCTGGCAAAGTGGCAAGGATATACCGTTACTGAAGTCCCTGTAATGCACCACCCACGTAGATATGGTAAAACTAAGTTTGGAATTACACGTTTCTTTAAAGGTTTTATTGATTTGGTTACTGTTACTTTTGTAACACGCTATATTAAAACGGCCAATGCACTTCTTTGGATTTTTGGGGGCTTTATCATTTTTGATTGGTTTTGTTGTCCTCGGTTATTTAACAATTCTCTGGATCCAGGGTATTCCATTAAGCAACAGACCAATGCTGTTTTTGGGTATGCTGTTGATTATCGTTGGTGTCCAATTATTTGCTGTAGGACTGCTAGGGGAGGTTATTGTGCATAATGCAATGGATGATCGTGAATATGTGATTAAAGATAAAAGTTAAATTTTTCCTTTCAGATTAACTGCCAGATGTACTACGATCCAATAAAGAATGTTTTTGCTAATACCATCCGAAAGTTTCCATCCCTTAGAATTTTTTTCTATAAAACTCTTGACTTAATGTTTTTGCGTTCCTGGTATGTCAGAAGAGAATTAAAAAATATCAGGGAACAATTTGGTGAACTAAATATTAGTATTTATGATGCTGGTTCTGGTTTTGGGCAGTACACATATTTTATGGCTAAGAAGTTAAATCCCTGTAATATTTTTTCTGTTGATGTTAAAGAAGATTGGATTAATGACTGCAGAAATTTTTACATACAAAAGGAAATTAAAAATGTTTCTTTCGCAGTTGAAGACTTAACTTCCATCACTCATCAAAATAAATTTGATTTGATTGTTTGTGTTGATGTTATGGAACATATTCACGATGATGTAACTGTCTTCCGAAATTTTTATAGCTCTTTAAAGAAAGGTGGATATCTTCTAATCAATTCTCCTTCAATTTATGGCGGTAGCGATGTTCATCAGGATGAGGAAGAAAGCTTTATCGGGGAACATGCAAGAGACGGTTATTCCAGAGAAGACCTTGAATCAAAACTTCATCCATTAGGCTTTTCAACTTTCAAAAGCAGATACACTTACGGATTCTGGGGAGATAAAGCCTGGCGGCTTGGAATAAAATATCCAATGATTCTGCTTAACATTTCTAAGGCATTTCTTTTAATTTTACCTTTATATTATCTGTTGACATTTCCATTTACTTTAATAATGATGAACCTGGATTTTACAACTGAAAGTAAAACAGGTTCCGGAATAAATTTCATCGCAAAAAAAGAATAAAAAATTTTGGAATAATATGCCCGCAAAAAAAACTATCAAAACAATTAAAACATCCAAAGAAGAAAAAGCAACTTTTATTTCAACTTTCAGCTTAAGTAAATACATCCCGGAGAAATTTCATATTCCGTATTTGTGATTGTAATTCTGGCTCTCTTTCTATTTTTCTTTTCACCGCTTTATTTCGGAGGTAAGACTTTTCAATCAGGTGATATAATTACCAGCCAAAGTGCCAAAACTTATCTTGAAAATCATACTGGTGGTTATACACTTCTGGAATCCATATGTATTTGGAGGTATGCCTGCATATGCAATTGCAGTTGGATACAAATGGTTCAATTTAATTTGGGTAACAGTTAATACAGTTAGGTCAGTATTTTCAGTAGTCCTTTTGTAGTTGATTATGCTAAATGGACTTTTTATTTGCTTGCACTTGCTTATACGATGTTCACATTTTTCTATTTGCAGACTAAAAATAAACTGGTAAGCTTATTAGTTGGTCTTGCAGTTTCATTCAGCACGGGTATGATTGTCTTTTTATTTATTGGTCATGTGACCAAGCTTACTGCATTATGGGTTTTCCCGGTTCTGTTTTTGCTGCTTTTCAATTTTCAAAAACGTATTAAATGGCTGGAAGTTTTTCTTCTCATCTTTTTTATGGATGTTATGTTTCTCGGCTGGCACGTTCAGATAATTTTTTACATTTTCTTTTCAGTGCTTATTTATTTTATCTATTTCTTCTTAAGATCAGTAAGAATGAAGGATAAGCTTCTTAAAAATCAACTTTTAAAATCACTTGGCATTTTTACTTTAGCAGTTGTTGTTGGACTGCTTATACAATCAGATAATCTGACTCAAGTATATGAATACACATCCTTTTCAACGAGAGGAACAGAGAGTATTCTTGAGAAAGAAACGGGACCAACAAAACAATCTGAATCAGATTTTTATCAGTATGCAACTAATTGGTCTTTTTCTCCTGGAGAAGTTTTAACATTTATTATCCCTTCGTACTATGGATTTGGTAAATCAACTTACCAGGGCCCGCTTTCACAAAACCAACCTGTTGAAGTAAATACGTATTTCGGCCAGATGCCTTTTGTTGATGTTGCAATGTATATGGGTGTAATTATTTTTTTCCTTGCTGTTTTTTCGATGATGGTAAACTGGAAAAATCCTCTTAGTAAGATTTTTTACAATTCTATCTTTTATTGCTTTGACTAATTTCTTTTGGCAGAACTTTTCCACTCTGTTTACGATTTGATGTTTAATTACTTCCCGTTCTTCGATAAGTTCAGAGTTCCTTCGATGATACTTGTGCTTGTTCAACTTAGTTTTCCGATTCTTGCGGGATTAGGATTAGTAAAAATTATCTCTTTGAAAGAAAATCCGAATGAGAAAATTGCAAAAATAATCCGCAATACATTTTATGTCTTCTGATCGGCATTTTTGTTCTTACTTTGCTTCTTGGGTTCACCAATTAAAGAATGGTTTATTGAAAGAGTTGCTGCTGATGCTCAAAAAGGTGCAAGGCTTCAGGCAATTCACGACTATATGGGTGATATGTTTCTTGCAGATATTCGTCTCGCTTTCTTCTTCACCGCTTCAACATTCGGACTTGCTTTTGCTTTTGCAAAGAGAAAATTGAGTGCTGACCTGATGGTTATTGCGATAATTGTCTTAGTTGTGATCGATCTCTTTAGAATTAATTATCGAGGAGAAACATTTACTGAAAATTCCGATATCGAGCAAATGTTTATCAAACCTGATTACATTCAAGCTATTGAGAATACCGGTGACAGATCAGTATACAGAGTTTTGAATTTGAAACAGGATGGTTCGATTGGTTCATTAAATCAAAATTCTAATTATCTCGCTTACTTTTTAATGTACGACATTTACGGATACTCCGGAATTAAACCGCGAGCAATCCAGGATTATTATGATGTACTCGGCTCACCGGCTAATCCAACATTCTGGAGAATGTTGAATGTTAAATACATAATCTTTGATAAGGAAGTTAACTCACCCGATCTTCAATTGATTTATTCCGGGAATAAATCTTTTGTGTACTTTTATAAAAATTTCCTGCCACGTGCTTACTTTGTAAATCAGGCTATAAAAAAACCAGCGATTGAAGTCCTAAATCTGGTGAAGAATACACAATTTGATCCTGCATACATTGCTTTTACAGAAGAAGAAATCGCGGGCATTGAATCACCTGATAGTACTGCATTTGTAAAAATTGAGAAGTTTGGCGATGAGTACGTTGAACTTAATGTAAACGCAAGCGGAAGCAACTTCCTATTTTTAGGTGATACTTATATGACAGGAGAGACTGACTATAAATTAATCAAAGTTCACACAGGTTGGAAAGCTTTTATAGATGGAGCAGAAACAAAAATTTACCGTGCAAATCATGGCTTTAGAGGTATTGTTGTTCCAAAGGGAAAACATAAAGTAGAGTTCACCTACTTGCCAGATTCTTTTGTTATTTCTAAATATCTCTCACTTGCTTTCAGCTCAATTATAATGCTCGGATTAATTGTTGGTATTACCTTTAATATTAAAAAGAAATACTCAGGAAAATCAAAAGTTGAGTGAATCTCAGGAAAACATAAAAACAAAGATTGATTTCTCTTCAAGTTCATTCAAAAAATATTTAGCTAATACTTCCTGGCTCTTTCTAGAAAAAATACTTCGAATACTTCTTTCCTTTGTTGTCACAATTTTTGTTGTTAGATATCTCGGACCCAAAGATTTTGGGCTTTATAGTTATGTACTAAGTTTCTTCTGGTTATTCGCATCGTTAAGTACCCTGGGGCTCGAAGCAATTTCAACCAGGGAAATAGTTAAGCAGCCTGATAAGAAAGATGAAATAAACGGCACAGTATTTTATTTGAGATTAGCAGGTAGTTTAGCGGCTATCGTTTTAATTGCTGCCACATTGTTTTTTACCGGGGAAGAAACTTACACAGCATTACTAATACTTATTCTATCAGGATCATTTTTATTTCAGTCATTCTCTGCGATCGAATATTATTTCAGGGGAATTGTAAAAGCAAAGTATAACGCTTATGCATTATCTGCCTCAGTTATTCTTTCATCAGCTTTGAAAATAATTTTTATTCTTGTCAAAGCTCCTCTTATATATTTTGTAATTGCAGTAGTATTCGAATATGCTGCGCTTGCAATTGGACTTGTACTTGTTTATCAATTAAATAAACTCTCAATCTTTAGTTGGAAATACTCAAAAATAGTTGCCTCCTCAATTCTTAAAGATTCCTGGCCGCTGATTCTCTCCGGACTTGTGGTTATGGTCTATATGAGAATTGATCAAATTATGATCAAGAATATGATTAATGAGGAAGCTGTGGGTTATTATGCAGCAGCAGTCAGACTGTGTGAAGCATGGTATTTTATTCCTGTTACTTTATGTAATTCTATTTTTCCAGCGATTGTAAATGCAAAAAATGTAAGTGAAGAATTTTACAACAACCGGATGCAGAAGCTATACGACCTGCTTACATGGCTTGCAATAGGTATAGCTATCCCAGTAACAATATTTTCTACTCAAATTATTCAGCTACTGTTTGGAAGCGAATTTTCATCTGCTGCACCTGTATTAACAATTTATATCTGGGCTGGTGTTGCGGTTTTTTTAGGTGTTGCGAGCAGCCAGTATTTAATAAATGAAAACTTAACAAAGCTTTCTTTTATGAGAACACTAATCGGAATGATCCTGAATGTTGTTCTAAATTTAATACTTATCCCTTTATATGGAATTATTGGTTCAGCGGTTGCAACTCTAATATCTTATTCTCTGATTATATTAACCCTTGCATTTCATAACCAATTTGCACTTCAATTTAAGATGATAATGAAATCATTATTTTTGATTACACTTTTTCAATATTTGAGTGATGTCCTTGACAATAAAAGAAAAAATTAATACTATCTTAAAACTAGTTAGTGAACCAAAAGTGTTTTTTTCCTTGGTTTCTTTTCGCTCATTCGGTTACCTTCTGGAAATAGGGTGGTTTAATGCTTTCAAACAGGGGATGTCACTTGACAAAGATAATAATCCCATTCCCTGGTTTACTTATCCTTCTATAGAATTTATTTCGGAACGATTAAATAAAAATCTGTTTGTATTTGAATTTGGCAGCGGAAATTCGACTTTATTCTTTTCTGAAAGAGTTCGTCAAGTTACAGCAGTAGAACATAATAGTGATTGGTTTGATAAAATTTCGAAAAAAGTTTCAACGAATTCAAGCATTATTCTTACTAGTTCTAAAAACTCAGATGAATATATCAATACGCTGCAAATGAGTAACCAGAATTACGACATAATTATTGTTGATGGAATTTATAGAAACGAGTGTTTGGTGGAATCAATAAAACATTTAACTGAGACTGGAGTGATAATTCTTGACGATTCTGAACGAGATGATTATGTAGAGGGGATTACTTTTTTGCTGAAAAATGGATTCAGGCAGATTAATTTTTCAGGTATAGCACCTGGAATTTTCTTTAGAAAGTGTACACTCAATTTTTTATAAAGATAAAAACTGTTTAAATATTTAAAACAATGTACAAAAAGTTCAAACAGTTTGTCTATAAAAAATTAATCCCTTTCATTCAAATTTGGAAAAAACTTAGCTGGCACATCTATCTTTCTACACATAGCGAAATAAAAATTGTTGTTGGTGCCGGTCCGACTAAATATAAAGGTTGGTTCTCGACAGATATAGTAACTCTTGATGTAACAAACGAAATACATTTCAAAAAATATTTTAAGAAAAAAAGAATTCACAAAGTTTTAGCTGAGCATGTGTTGGAGCACCTGACAAAAACTGAATTGGAATTAATGATCAATAATTTTCATAAGTATTCATCGAAAGACATTAATATCCGGATTGCCGTCCCGGATGGTTTTCATAAAGACAAAGAATATATTGACAGAGTTAAGCCCGGTGGCACAGGCGAGGGCGCTGAAGATCATAAGCATTTGTTTAACTATAAGTCTTTGGCAGGATTATTTGAGAAACAAAATTTTAAAGCAAAGCTTGTCGAATTTTGGGATGAAGAAGGGAACTTTAACCAAGGTTATACTAATGATGAAAATGGTTTTGTAAAGCGATCATTTATAAATGATCGCAGAAACTCTGATGGAAATCCACATTATACCTCTTTGATAATAGACTTCAGTAAAGTATAAAAATCAGGATTTTATTCTCAATTATTGAATTTTATCCAATTTGCTTGCTTTTAGAAGTTAATTAAAATATCTTTCTTTAAGATTTTTAGTTAGAATTATTTTTTAACTAACGCAAAGGGGTTCGGAATGAAAACATTTAAAATCTTAATTTGTTTTTGCTCACTAATTTCTTACTCGGAAATCTCACCTCAAACATCATTTAATAACTCTGTAGATTTTGATGGCAACGGTGATTATGCAAATACATTTAACAATCCTTATTTTCCTACAATAAATGGAACAATCGAAGCTTGGGTTAAAGTAAGAAGCATATCCCTACCGGGAGGAAATCAAGGGGAGGCGTTTGTTGCAAAGAACGAAGAACAATGGAATAACGGGGATTTCTATGCTTTCTTTGAATACTATAGTGGAAAATTAAAATCAAGGATTCAAAAACCTCCATCTATAGAAGTTGATGTATCTAGTAACAGCAATTTTTTGCAAAACTTGGAGCAGTGGTTTCACTATGCGTTCACCTGGGGTGCAAGTGGGATGAAAATGTATATAAACGGTGTATTACAAAATAGTCAGAATAACTTCAATTATTCTGCTCTAAACAACGACTATAATTTTTATGTTGGTGCACATGGTTATATGCTGCATAACGGACAATATGTGGTAACCGATTTTTTTGATGGACAACTGGATGAACTAAGAGTCTGGAATTATCAGAAAAACAGTGAACAGATTAATTTGCTCAGGGAAGCGCCGTTGGATAGCACTTATTTTGTTTCTATCGATAGTGGACTTGTCGGATACTGGCGATTTGATGTATTGGAAGATTTGGGAATTAACAACGATGGTCCTGATGATGTCAGAGATTTATCAGTTTTGCACAATCACCTGGATCTGGCAGGGAATGCACACCTTGTTCCTTATGTTACGGTAACTACGAACATATTTGAAAAAACTTTTGGTGGAATAAACCCGGAAAGAGGTATCCAGATTGAGATAACTTCCGATGGGGGTTATATGATAGTAGGTTCCACAGAAAGTTTTACGATTGGTGAATTAATGTATGTAATCAAATTAGATTCTACAGGATCTATTCAATGGAGCAAAGTGTATGATGCTTATGGATATGGTAAATTTACTGGTGTAAAGCAAACCTCTGATGGTGGTTATTATATCGCTGGTTTTATTGAAGGAGGATTTGGATTTCTTGACCAGTTTATTATGAAGACTGATATGATCGGAAATGTTCAGTGGGCAAAGAACTTTGGTGGAATTGAGGCTGATGAGTTTCGTAAATTAAGTATTACTGCTGGCGGTGGTTTAATTGTTGCAGGTTCTAATGCTTCCTTTGGGGTTGGTGCAAAAGATGCGCAAGCAATCAAACTAACTAGTAATGGGAATATTGAATGGGCTAACACCTATGGAACATTGTATGAGGATTTTAATTCATCTTGCATTATTGCCTCCGATGGTAACTATGTTTTGTCTGGTGCTGTTGATATAACAGGTAGCTACGGTATTCGCCCTACCTTGATTAAACTAGATACACTAGGTAATATCATCTGGGCAAATTACTATGCAGGATACATTGAAGATTGGTCCCGTGATCTAATAGAAACTTCCGATGGTGGATTTTTAATTACAGGAGATACAAGATCATATGGTTTGGGCGGATCTCAGGATATCTACCTTATAAAAACTGATTCAAGCGGAAATGTCGAATGGGCAAAGTCTTATGGTGGAATCAGCAGTGATGTTGGTTATGGAGTAGTATTAAGTAATGATGGAAAATATGTGGTCGCAGGATATACGAATAGTTTTGGTTTTGGAGGCTATGATGGATTTTTAATGAAGGTCGATACAAATGGTTCGCTCGAATGGTTTCATACTTATGGTGGTTATACCAGCGATTACATTTATGATGTAATTTTAGCACACGATTTCGGATTTGCATTAACCGGCAGGAGATCGTCAAATACAATTGGTGGGGATGATGTTTATATGATTAAAACAGATGAGAATGGTTATTCAAATTGTGCTTTCGGAATATATAATCCAAATGTATTTACCATTTCAAATTTACAGGCAATTAATATGAATATGGGCACATTGAGTTATATTTCTGAAGCTAATACTACTATTACAACTATATTCCCGAATACAGCCCAAACAACTTCTTGTGCAATAATTCCAGTTGAATTAAAATCATTCAATTATATCCTTGAAAACAATGATGTGGTTCTTAGTTGGGCCACAGCAACCGAAACGAATAATATGGGTTTTAAAATTTTGAAGGATGATACTGAAATAGGTTTTGTCGCAGGGTCTGGTACTACCACAGAACCCAGACTGTATTCATTTAAAGACGAGAACGTTTCAAATGGTTCATATCTCTATTCACTAATTCAAATAGATTATGATGGAACCTCTGAGAAGGTTGGGGAAATTGAAATCATTATAAATAACTTACCAACGAATTATAGTTTAGAACAAAACTACCCAAATCCATTTAATCCTACTACGAAAATCAGATACTCAATCCCGAAGCAAAGTCATATACTAATGGTTGTCTATGATTCCCTCGGGCAGGAAGTAATGAAATTAATTGATGAGATTAAGGATGCCGGATATTTTCAGGTTGAGTTTGACGGGACAAAATTACCAAGTGGTGTTTACTTTTATTCTATAATTTCAGAAGGATATACAGCTACAAAAAAAATGTTGCTATTAAAATAAGCTGAGTTAATATTAAATATATTAAACCCTGTATTCAGAAATTATGAGTACAGGGTTTTTTATTTTAAGATCAACAAGGTATCAAGTCATTATTTCCAAATAGATTATATTTACCGTTAATAATTCATTTATTATAAGAATTAAATAGTCGTTGGATAAACTCGCTCCTATAGTTCTCTTTGTTTACAATCGTCCTGAACATACCAGAAGGACTGTTGAGTCTTTAATTAAGAATTCTCTTGCTGATAAGTCATCCTTGTTTGTTTTCTCCGACGGTGCTAAGAGTGATAAAGATTCAAAAAGTGTTGAAGAGGTGAGAAACTATATCAGAACAATAAAAAGCTTCAACAAAATAGAAATTACAGAAAGGGAGAAAAACTTCGGATTGGCCAATTCGGTTATTTCCGGTGTTACTGAAGTTATTGAATCATTCGGTAAAGTAATTGTTCTGGAAGACGATATGATAAGCTCACCATTCTTTCTGAAATATATGAATGAAGTGTTAAATATTTTTGAAAATGAACAGCGAATTTTTTCTGTTACAGGATACACTTTCCCGGTAAAAATTCCTGAGACTGTATAAACGATCCTCTTTACTTATCACCTCGTTCTTCCTCGTGGGGATGGGGAACCTGGAAAAACAGATGGGCAAAAGCTGATTGGCGGGTGAAGGATTTTCAAAATTTCATTATTGACAAGTCACAAGTTGAATTATTTAATAAAGGTGGGGATGATTTAACTAGGATGTTACAAAATTCGATTTCGGGTAAAATAGATTCCTGGTCAGTTAAGTGGACTTATACACACTTTTTAAATAATGCTCATTGTGTATATCCTGTTAAATCCCGAATAAAAAATATTGGAGCTGATAAGTCCGGGGTGCATACAGGTAAAACAAATAAATTTGATGTTGAACTGGAAACTCAGGATATTGAATTAAAAGACATTAAGAATTTAGAACCGAATGAACAAGTCTTAAAAAATTTCAGAAAGTTTTTTAAGAAAAATGTTTTTAGCTTAGCACTAAACAAACTTAAAAATTAATTGTTAAAAGTATTTGCATAAAATTTTTCATAAAATAATTAACGATCCTGCGTTAAAAGAAAAACCGCCGGTCTTGATAGATATTGGAGCCAGCGAACAAATTCACAAGAAGTGGAAAAAGATTGCTAAATATTCTATTTGTCTTGCCTTCGATGCCGATGAAAGAGATTTTCAATTTATTGAAAAAGAACAAGAGCAGATTTAAGAAACTTTATGTTTACAATTGCATAGCTTCAGATAAGGATGTAATTAAGGCAGACTTCTTTTTGACAAAATCTCCGTATTGTTCAAGTGTTCTCGAACCAAATATTGAGGGACTGAAACCATACATCCACTCACAACTTTTTAAAGTTGAAAAAAAAGTCAATCTGAATTCAATTAACATCCAAAAAGCTATTACTAATGCAAAGCTTGATTATGTAGACTGGTTTAAGTCTGACTCACAGGGAGCTGATCTTAGTTTATTTAAAGCTCTCGATGAAAAAATATTGAAGAAAATCCTCGTTGCTGAATTAGAGCCGGGAATAATCGATGCTTATATTGGTGAAGACAAACTCTATTCAGTACTTGAGGAACTGAGCAATTCCGGATTCTGGCTCTCAGACATTCAGATAAAAGGTGTTGCACGCTTCTCACAAGAATTGTTGGAAGCTGAGTTTAAAGGAAAATTATTTAAGAAGTTAATAAAAGAGTCGCTAAAGAAAGCACCGGGCTGGGGTGAGATGACCTTTATTAACTCATTTGAGAATACAGAATTTGGTCGAAGGGAATATCTTCTTGGCTGGTTGTTCAGTTCTCTTGAGAGACATCATTCTTTTGCATTTGAGTTAGCTGCACAAGGATTGGAAAAGTTTAATTATCAATTTTTTAGTGAGCTTAAAAATTATTCCAAACACCAGATGAAGAGGGAAGTATATCGCTTGAAATTTTTACCGGCTTTGTTCGATTTAATAAAGAAAAAATTCTTATCATGAATCCAGCTTTGCAGCATAGGTTAAAAGGGTTACACAAGTTTCTAACAAATTCAAATGAAAGAAAATTTTTCTGGATGTCGCTTCGATATGGCAACAGGGAAAGATATAAACCTGAAAAAATTAATTTTCTGCAGTTTAAATTTGATACGCCTGATGCATTGTCATTTATCTGGCAATTCAAGGAAATTTTTGCTGAAGAATTCTATCGATTTGAAACTAATTCGAAAGTGCCTGTGATCTATGATTGCGGTGCTAATATTGGAACCAGTTGTGCTTTTTTCAAACTATTATATCCACAATCAAAAATAGTGGCATTTGAACCTAATCCTAAAATCACAGATTATCTGATAAGAAACATCAATAGTAATTCACTTAAAAATATTGAAGTGATTGATAAAGCTGTTTGGAAAGATGACAAAGGTATAGAACTGGGAATGGAGGATGCTGATGCATCTTCAATCTTTTACGAAAAAAATAAAACGAAAGTTAAATCTGTCAGGTTGAAAGACTATTTAGAAAAAGAGGAAGTGGTTGATATGCTGAAAATGGATATTGAAGGAGCCGAAATTGAAGTTTTAAAGGATTGCAATGAGAGCTTAACAAATGTAAAAAATATTTTTGTGGAATTTCACTCGTACAAGAATGAGCCTCAAAAACTTTCTGAAATTATTAATGTTTTAGAATGTACGGGCTTCAGATATTTTATAACCCAGCCTGAAAACAGGGTCACTCCACTTGTAAATCATTTTAATAAAAGTAATCCAGTGATGGATTTACAACTAAACATTTTTGCTTATAAACCAGATTGAAAGTAGTACACTTAAGTTCATCGGATTTATCTGGGGGGGCATCAATTGCTAGTAAAAGAATAAGCGATTCACTATCCTTAAACGGAGTCGATTCCAATCTTCTTGTTCAAAAAAAAACCAGTTCTGATGGCAGAGTACAAACGACCTCAAATAACTTTTTATCTAAACTCCATTATAATTTGCGGATTGCCCTTGACGAAGGATTTATAAGACTTTTCACGAATCAGAATCGGGGAAGATTTTCCAATCCATTCATCGGGCTGGATATTATAAACAATCAGTATGTAGTAAGTTCAGATGTTATAAATCTGCATTGGATTAACGGAGGATTTTTATCGCTGAATGCTTTGAAAAATTTAGGGAAACTTGGTAAACCACTTGTCTGGACTCTTCATGATATGTGGGCTTTTACTGGTGGCTGTCACTACAGTTTGGACTGCAGGAAATTTACAGAAGCATGCTGCGATTGTCCTTCCTTAAGATTATCGGGGAAGAAAGATACTTCACAAAGAATTTTCAACAACAAAAGTTTTTTTTCGGAATTAAATCTAACTATTGTGACCTGCAGTGAATGGCTAAAGCAAGAAGCCGATAAAAGTATTTTGCTGGGCGAAAAAAAGGTAGTAAATATTCCCAATCCAGTAAATATAGAATTATACAAACCAACTGAGATTAATATAATGCGAAAGAAACTGGGTTTGAATGAAAATAAAATATACATCTTGTTTGGAGCGATGAATTTAATAGACGAACGCAAGGGATTCAAATATCTTTTAAAAAGTTTAAATAAATTAGCATCTGACTCACCTGTAACCAGGGATAGAATTGAGATACTTGTTTTTGGAAAGGCCAACAATGAGATGATTAAAAGCATACCGTACAAGTGCCATTATTTTGGAAATATAAAAAGTGAAGAAGAGGTAATAGCCTGTTACAATTCTGCTGATATTTTTATTGCTCCATCACTTCAGGATAATTTGCCGAACACAGTAGTTGAATCGCTTTCTTGCGGAACACCTGTTGTTGCTTTTAATGTTGGAGGTTTGTCGGATATGATTGACCATCTGGAAAATGGTTTTCTTGCGCAGTCAGGATCCGTTGAAGATCTGGTAAATGGAATAAATTGGTATTTAGATAAACGTGCGAATATAAATCAGATAAGAAATAAAGCCCGTGATAAAGCAGTAAAAAATTTCAGTCAGCATGTTGTTGCCAGGCAATACAAAGAATTATATAACAGTCTTATTCAGAATTGAGCTGAATTTTTCACTGATTATTTTTCGTTCATAACTCTTTACAACGTCAGCTTTCGTTTTAAGAGTTTTACTAATAACAAAAAACTCTTCTCCGGTTTCCTTATATCCAAAAATCATCCCGGCATTTGCATCGGCAAGAATTTTTTTAACTTCATCATTTCCATCACCAAAGGCGATGATTGGTTTTCCTGCCCGAAGGTATTCAAATAACTTTCCCGGGACATGTCGCGGCTCAGTTGCACAGACTAAAAGATAAGTTGCTTTCATCATTTCCCGTAACATTTCATCATAGGGTAAAAACCCTTTAAAATCTGTGTGTAAATCAAGCCCGTAATTTGAAATTGTTTGTCTGATATCCGGTGCTACAGTTCCAATGAATTTTAGTTTTAAATTTCTTCCTTTATTTATTTCATCTTTTATCGTTTTCCAGAAATATCTGGGATTCTGGTAATCAAAAATATTTCCAGCATGAAGAATTATTTCCTCATCACCTTCTTTTAGTGAAGGGAGGTTAATGGTAAAGCTGAAATCTTCTTCACTGTACCCCCAGTAAAGCACATTCGATTTCTTACTAATGAAGGGATACTTCTTCACATATTCATCTTTCATTGTTTCTGTCACAAAAACTGTTTCAGCAGCATTTTCCAATACGGATTTTTCCAGATGATTATCAATTGATAGTGTAAGCTTGCTGCGTTTGAAATTTCTATAGTAAGAAATGTCAACCCAGGGATCAATAAAAACAGGAATGTGCGGCAGACCGAATTGCGAGGAAAGCTTCTTTCCGATTAAATGTGTTGTATGTGGAGGACCGATAGAAACGATTGCATCAACCTTTTCTATTTCTAATTGTTTCATTCCTGCTTTCACTGCAGGGAAATACCAGCCAACTCTCGCATCAGGAATAAAGATATTCATTCTAATCCAGATTGATAAGCGGTGAGCCAGACTTTTATTTTTCTTTGATATTGTTTCCGACGCGACCAGCTGTGCTTCTTTACTTCTGCCAATGAATTTTTTATAAATATCAAAAGGTTCATTTGACTTTGCTCTAATTACTTTTACTTCAGAAGGAATATCTTTAATGAAAGTATCATCTTTCTGTGAAAAAGTATCCTCGTCAACTGTAAGAACAAACGGCTGCCATCCGAGGGAGGGAAGATGCTTTATTATTTTAAGTGGCCATTGAAGCGAAGCTTTCCCGGAAGGCGGCCAGTAGTATGTAATAAATAAAACCTTATTCATAAAACATTCACCTTATCTTCTCACCAACAAAACGTATAACGCTTGCTTCACCTTTGTGTTTTTCACTTTCATCTAAATATAGAATCTCTTCCTTGAGCATTGTAGACTTCAAATTTCTAAAATCCCTTTCAATTTCATCGAGTGAATAAAGCATTGTTAATTCTTGTGGTCCACCAGAATTTTTTCCGAGCTGCCTTTTTGAAAACAATTCGAGAATAATTTTCCCACCGGTTTTAAGAGAGTCTATCAGTTTTTTATTTAAAGCTTGTCTAAAATCTTCTTTCAGATGCACAAAAATGATAGCCACAGCATCATATTGCTCTTTGGCCGGATTGAATTTATTTAAGTTGATAACATTATAATTAATTTTCACTTCATTTTTCTCTGCCAAACTCAGTGCCTTTTGCTGTGCAATCTTGCTTTGGTCAAAAGCATCCACCTGCCAGCCAAGCTTCGCGGCATAGACTGCATTTCTACCTTCACCTTCTCCCGGTAGAAGTATTTTCCCACGGACAGGTATTTTATCAATCTGTTCCTTAAAGAAGTGATTTGGCTCGGTGCCATAAACGTATTCCATAGAAGAATATCGTTCATCCCAAAAATTTGATCCGAAATCTGACATATATTATAATATTGTAATAGTAACTCAAATTTAGGAATAAACATTTCTTTATAGAAAATTTAAAAAGATGTTTAGCTTGATAAGTCTTAAAGACCTCGTTTAAGTGCAGGCAAGACATTCCAGATTTCTTTCAATATATTTAGGCGGGAATTATTCTAATAATTTTAACGGAATCCATTTTGAGAAATATTGATAGATTTATAGTTGTGGGAGATAGAGTGCTTAGTAAAACCTCAGGAGGAATCTTCCAGAACAACTACCGGATTGTATTTGCCTGTGGGTGTTGCAGAAAAAGAACGAGTGCAAAGCGGTTATGTAATAAAAGTCGGACCGGGCTACGCAACATCGACCGAAGTTGAAGATGAACCCTGGAAGGAAACTGCAAACAAAGTTAAATATATCCCATTGCAGGCAAGGGAAGGGGACCTGGCTATATTTTTGAGAAAAGAGGCGGTTGAAATAGAATTTGATAAAGAAAAGTTTTTGATTATTCCTCAATCAGCAATCTTGTTGCTAATCCGTAATGAGGATTTTGCAGTATAATTCTTCAGAAATAATTTTTCTATGTACCATCATCAACAGATAAATTGTGAAGTTTAGCTTATCTTATTGTTATCATAAGTATTGCTAACAAAACAGAAATAATCACAACCACTTTTGTGATATTTACAAAACCTTTCTCCTTTGAGGAGATAGTTACATCAAATCTGGGTAGATCGGCAACAACTCCCTTGTTTGGTTTTAAATGCACCATATGTTCTCTCCATTTTTAATATTTATAAAACATTAACTCAAAGAAAATTCCTTATTCGTACCAGGACACTATTTCAAAACCACCGGTGCCCGGGAAGAATGGAGGCGAAGCCACAAGTAATCTATCGTCGTACTTGTATCTCTTAGCAAAACCATGATTAATACCACCTGACCCAAAAGTACCAACGGCTGCTCTTGTATTCTGGATTATTCCACCCAATAGATTAATATTTCCGCTTATTGGTCTGCTGGAATAATTTTGTGCACCGAAGCCTCCCTTTTCGCAATAAATTGAACCGTGGATGTTAATGTCCGAGCGATTTGGAATGTTGTCGGTAATAAAAACACTATTCTCTGCACAAATTCCAAGTAAATCATTAGAACTAGGATAAGTTCTTGGATCTTTATCAAATACTATATCATCGTCCAGATAAATAGTACCTTTTCCCCCTGTGCTAGTTGAAGAACAACCTAGAGTGTACTGACCTTTAACTACTCCATTCAATCTGACAACACAATCCTTGGCAAATATTAGTCCGTTTGGTGAAGCGGCTGGTAAATAAACAACAGTGTTTTCATCGTTATATGAAAATCTGTAACGCAATGAATCTCTATCAAAAACCATATAAACTGTATCGTGACCGCTCAGTTTGAGACCATCATCATCAGCTATTGCTTCCATATCATCGACTGCGTTAGTAGGCAAAGGTAAATCAACACCTTGTTCAAAACCCCCAAGAAAGTAGGGCTTATCTGTGCTCTGATTGGTGTAATAAATTAAAGATTTTTTAGTAGTTGCTTTACCATAAAAGACGGGATGACGATAAGCGCGCATATAATCCTGAGTATGGAAAGGCCCCCATACAGTGTCACTGCCTGTCCACCATATTGTTCCACCTTCACTCACGGAATAGTAAGCAAATTTAGAAAACTTACTCGGTGCAAATTTAACTTTGACTGTACTTGATTTTCCGTTGTAGGTTCCTTCTGCAGTTATTTCCCGAATATTTTTGTATGGATCAAGAACAGCTAATTGAACATTGAAATGTCCATCTTGAAAGGGTACATCTGTGTATCCACTATCCCAGGTCGGATCCAGGAAGATCTGGTTGGCCGCAATGTTGGCTGCGCTTATGGCAATATCGTGAGCAACTGTTTCACTATGATAGCTTACAAAATTATCTACAGCCCGATTTGAAACATCGCCAAAGTTCTTGGATATAATTAGAAACAATAAACTAAAACCAACTATTAATAATAATGTAGCTTTGCCGCTCATGATTTTATTCCTCTATCTGTTTCTTAAATTTCTTGCTACTAATCTAATCTGACGCCAGAAAGCACTACTGTAAGCTGTGTCGTACGCAGCTACACTTTCTACTGCGAGATTTATCTCGATGCTGTTGATTAATCCTGGAGTAGTTATTGGAGGTGCAATGGAATCACCTAATGCATCAAAATAGACTAATCTGAATTGAGTTACTCCAAGGTTTGAAGTCAAAGGAGCTTCATTATTTGCAACACGATATAACATTCTGTCTCTCGGATTTGGAGTAGACAGAAGTTCGGAGGTGGGACCCAGGTAGTAACGGATTGAATCCATATTAGCATCTGAATCTAAATCAGTCAAATATTTTATGCTAGATTCATCGGCATAGACTATAGCTTTAGATGGGTCTGGATAATTATTCCAATCAGCACAAAAGCCAATTTTTCTAAAATCGGTTTCAAGCATTTGTGCAATAATGGCCATATTTTGCTGAAGAGAAAGCTCACCACTGTTGTTGTAAGTTTTCTCTGTAGCAGCATCATTCAGGCGCATTGTTATAGACAGCAAAATGCCGCCAATGATCATTGAGCCAATAATATCTAATATTGTACTAAATCCCATAATTTCTCCTATCTGAAATGCCAATAACTGTAAATGGTTGAAAGTCTTATTGTATCGGTTCTTTCTTCATTGCCAATATTTGGGCTGGAAACTGTTACAGTCATCTTCTTATGCCAGGACTGTGTATTTAACTTTCCATCTGGGTTGGTCGGGTTAACATAGCAAACTTTGCAGGATACATTAAATTCAGCCGAAGGTAAGTTCGTTATATTAGCAGTGTATCCGTCGAAGTCGTCAAAGTCATTGCACGAATCAGGTGCTGATTCACCACTGCCAAGGCCTAAGCCAGAAGCAGGAGTTAATTCGGAAAGACTCGAAACGGCATTTCCAAAAGTATTTGCATCGAATGCTTTTTTACTTGCTTTCTCAATTAAGGAAGTTGCAATAGATGTAGCGAGAATACCAAACTTAGAGTCCTGCATAACTGTGTCTGTAGTTAGAATGCTATTGTTCACTCTAAGAACAGTAAGAGACAGGAGAAGTAAAGCTCCAATGCTTAAAAGTGATTGACCAGTGTTCATAGTATCCACAACCTTTAATAAATTGATTACTGAATAATCTTAAACAACTATCATGCAACAATTAATTTGTTAGCGATTCATTTGAAAAGAGGTTGAAATTGATGAATAGCGATTTGGTAAAAGTGAGAGTCAGCGTCATCTTTGTCGTGGTTGTCACTTGTGAACTAAGAGAGTAAACGTTTAATTTTAGATCATTTTCGAAGTTTTCAAAATAATTTGTCTTGAAAATGTGAAATATTTACTTGTCAATAAAGTCGTTAAGGAATTTGGGTTTGCATTATGAGCCAAAATAGCAAATTGCTGTGGTATTGAATTTGAGTTTCAAATAGTCAAATTATTGATTGCTTTATAAATAATTGTCTTCAATAAAATATAAGGAAGGGGACTCATATGATAGTAGATCAGGACCAACTGAAGCTTTTAAAGAGAAACTCTTTATTTAACTCTGTCGACCAATCGTTTATTGATTCGTTCATCAAACCCAAGAATTTTTTTACTGCAAAGGAAGGAACTCTGCTATATTCTTGCGAGGATGATTCTACAGAAATGTATCTGATTGCTGAAGGTGAAGTAAAAATTAAATTTTGCGATCAAAGAAATATTGAGTACAGGTTTTTACTTGATTTCTTTGGTGAAAAGGAGATATTGGATAAAACTAAAAGAGTATCTTTTGCCATTGCCAATAAAGAATGCATACTATATAAAATAAGTGCCGAAGAGATCAACTCATTAATCTCCAGCTATGAGATTATTCTTAATAATCTAATGAAAATAGTTCACGAGGAACAGATGGAATATGCAGAGCCAGCATTTGCACAGGACGAATTTTCGTCTTAATCTGTTACTAGTAATTGTCGGTAGGGATTATTAAATCCAATTGATTACCTCGGCAAACATTAAAGCCATCCAATACAGAAGGTGAAGATAAATCCCGGGCAACTTCTGAACTTATACGAAGCTTGAATTTTTTCAGAACTAATTCTATCAAACTCACGCAATTATAATCTATTAACTTTTGTTTTTCTTATTGAATATATATTCGATCAATTTAATGAGATTGGTCTTTCATTGTGTTGGGACGAAAGTTGAGAAGGAAGAAAGTTTATGCTATCAAAAAATAGAAAAGCGGCTTAAAGCCGCTTTTAACTATAGTCTATATTTTCACAGATATCAACTAAATGAATTCATTAAATTTAATCTTCAGTAATTTTTTCATTCAAACCAGGATACTATTCTAAACCCGCCAGTACCCGGATAAAATGGTGGCGACATAAATTGGAGTCTCCAATCATATCGGTATTGTTTTGTAAATCCGGATTTGATACCACTTGTACCAAATGTTCCGACCGGCTGCCTGTAATTTTGTTGTATTCCGCCGAAAAGGTTTATATCCCCGCTGACAGGTCTACCATCATAATTGTGCGCACCAAAACCCCACTTTTCACTAAAGACAGATGCTTGAATATTTATATCATTTTTGTTGGCTGCATTTTCAGTGATCCAAACATAGTTTTCTGCAATTATGCCAAATAAATCTTTAGAATCTGGGTTAGTAATTGGATTTGTGTCGTAAACTATATTATCATCCAGCCAGATAGTTCCTTTGCCAGTAGAAGAAGTAGAAGAAGAACATCCTACAGTATATTTTCCTTTAACTACACCTTTAAGCCGTACCACCATGTTTTTTGCGTATATAAGACCATTAGGTGCAGCAGAAGGTAAGTAGAGAGCTGTATAATTGCTCGAATAATTATATTTGTAACGTAATGTATCTCTGTCGAAAACAAGGTAAAGAGTGTCTTTATCCTTGAATTTTAGCCCATCGTCATCCGCTGATGCTTCCAAATTCTCTACAGCTTGAGGCGGTATTTCTATATTTTTTCCGGGTTCATACAAGCCAGTGATGATTGGGGAATCCTTACTTTTTTTCTCATAATATTCAATACTTCCTTTATGTGAGGTTCTTGCTCCAAGAAATGAAGGATGACGGTATACTCTTAACCTGTCCTGGGTATGAAAAGGTCCCCACACAGTATCATTTCCAGTCCACCATATATTTCCTCCACTGGGACCACTCTTTTCATAAGTAGAGTAATAGGCATATTCAGAAAAATTAGTTGGGGCAATCCTTAATTTCATCTCGCTGGATTTGCCTTGAAATGTTCCACGTGAGGTTATCTCACGATAACCTAAATCTGCATCTATAATATCTACTGACAGATCTAAGTAACCACCCTGATACGGAACATCATTATAATTATCATTCCAGGTAGGATTCATATATATAGCGTTCGCAGCGATATTAGCACCGCTGACTGCAATATTGTGCGCAACAGTTTCTGTCTGATAATCAACATAATTTTCAACAGCCCTATTGGATAGACTGCCAAATTTTTGTCCCACAGCTAAGAGTGTTAAAGTGAAACCGATTACTACAATAAGAATTGCTTTGCCTGACATATTTTTTATCCTTTAAATTTATTAATCTTCTGTTTTTGATCTACTTACATTTCTTGAAGCCAGCCTGATCTGTTTCCAGAAGGCATTAGTATACTTCTCATCATATGCCGCAACGTTTTCAACAGTAAGGTTTATTTCAATACTTTTTATTAAACCGCGATTTGTAACCGGGTAGGGGATACTGTCATCATTTACATCATAATAAACCATTCTAAAGTCGGTTACTCCCAGGTTTGAAGCTATAGGTGCATCACCATTTTCAACTCTGTATAATATCCTGTCTCTCGGGTTTGGAGTTGACGTGCACTCTGAGAGTGGACCCAGGTAATAACGAAGCGAGTCAAGATTTCCGTCATAAGGATGAAGATCAGTATAAAATGCTATACTGTTTTCATCGGCATAGTAAATCGCCTGAGAAGATATGAATGGTTCATTGGTTCTGGGATCAACCACTGCATCCCAAGTGTTACAATATCCGATCTTTCTGAAATCAAATTCTACCATTTGTGCTAATGTTAAAAGATTTTGCTGAACTGTAAGTTCTCCGCTGTTGTTGTATGTTTTTTCTGTGCTTGCATCGCCTAAACGCCAGATTATCATCATTAGTGTTCCCCCTATTATCATCGAACCTGCAATATCTAAAAGAGTTGTAAAACCCATCATTTTCTCCTGATTAAATTAGAAATACCAATAACTGTAAATAGTAGATTGCTTAACCGTGTCGGCCGAGAATCCAATTGTCTCATCATTTTGCCTCCATGTAACAGATACACTTAATTTTTTATTCCAGGTTCGAGTGGTTACATCATTATTCAAACTATTAGGACTATCTGCAGCCGGATTTACGTAAGATACTTTACATCTTGAATAGAATACCACGGAGCTAACAGTATCTGTTTGAGTGTAATTATTAAAATCGTCAAAGTCGTCAAAGTTGTCCGGATCTGTCTCGCCGCTTTCTTTTTGGGGAGGATAGGTAAGTGCAGATTGAAGACACGGACCTTCTTTTGTCTTTGCATCAAAAAATTTCTCAGTTGCACTTTCTATCAGTGATGTTGCAATTGAATTTGCTATTATCCCAAATTTCGAATCAATCATTATAGTATCAGTTAATAAAATATTATTATTAACTCTTAAAATTGTTAGTGAAAGTAATAACATTGCACCAATTGCAAATAGTGATTGTCCTGTATTCATAGTTTTGTAACCTTTAATTCTTTTTTGTCAATTTTTGTTAGTAATTATCCAACTATGTGCCGTGAGCGTTCGCCAGGCATGTCGCCTACCGAATCGCTAATTTTCATTTCTTGTGATTAATTTTTATAATCTACTTTTACCAGGTAAATATTACTTCTGATAAAGTAATGAAACGGAAAAAAAGATGGGTCAAGTATGTCGTTTTAGAAATTTTATATCTCAAATTTTAATAAGGTAAATTGAGATAATTAATAGATCATTCACATTCACTAAAATAAAAAAGCGGCTTGAGGCCGCTTTTTACCTCACCCTATTTTTATGAGTTAATACTAACAGAAAGTCTTTTATTCCCACCAGCTTAAAATGTTAAATCTCCTGGTTTTTAGCAGGCTTCCAATATGCTGTAAAGCTTCCTGGCTGTAAAGAAGACCAAAGTTTCCACTAGAAATTTCTAAGTTGGCACTTGAACCTGCTATTACCATTGCGCCGTAAACATTTCCATTACCATTTAACATTGTAGTTATTTCAGAATTTTGATATGCAATTACAATACCCCGGTAAGTGAAATTACCATTAATAGTCAGGTTACCATTTACTACTAATATTCCACAGCCCTCTAAGTTTTTATTAAAATGAATGTCACCATTCACAAAGGTTGTTTTAGGTTGAGCTACTGTACCTAAATTCGGAATTGTGGAAAGGTTAGTGGATGAATTGATAATTATATCCGGATTACTCTCTACATCAAGTGCGTATGCTTCCCAGTCAATTCCAGTTGTTACATTCTGAATGCTGGGGGAGCCACCAGTACCTTCAACTGTAGCTGCGCCCTTTATTTTACCTGCTATTATACCAACATGAGCAGGATCATCAACTGCGATTCCAGGCAGATCGTTGCCAGTAGCCACCGGATTTCCGTTTATATCATGATCATATCCGCTGACTGTGATGCTTCCCTGAATTTTTACACCGCTTATCGCATCTGCATCAATGTACATTGCTCCGGGAACTGGAAAAACAGGTAACTTATCTGCAGCAGCTTTTACAATTGAGGTGTGAGTCACTCCCATAAATGTAGCAGTTGATGTAACAACGACTTCACTATCTGGACCAGAAATACTAACATTATAATTTCCACCGAAAAGACTGTTATTGTTATATGTCTTCCCTAGCATTGACATATCAGCTTTCAATTTCTCCAGATAGATTTCAACACCGGAGTTGGAAATTATTCGGGCCTGTGTTTGCTCGAACATATTTACGGTAGTCGAAAGGTTTTCTTTAGAATTAGCATTTAACTTTAGTATTATGAATGCCACTAAAACCGACATACCTAAGACGATGATTAAAATACTTTTTCCCATTTTATATATTCCTTGGATTAATTGTTAATTCCCAGTAAGTAAATACGGTAGAATCCTTATTCCCGGTAATAAAATTGCTAACAGGGTCATAAGGTTCAATCCAAAACTCAGCTTTTACATATTTGATACTGTCTAATGAAACTGTTACTATTCCTTGTGAATTCAAATAAGAAAACCTGAGGTCAACAAGACCTAACGTAGGACCGCCCAAAGTATCAACATTATTTATTACACGATATAAAACTTTATCTCTTAAATTTGGAGTGCTTAGAACTTCTGTTGAATCACCAAGATAATATTCAACAACATCCATAGTTCCATTACCGATTGTTCCTGGTGCATCCATATCTGCATAAAACTTTATCCGTTTAGGCTGAGCTGTTATTATGGCTGTACTGTCATAGTCGTAACCGATTTTTCTGAAATCAGAATTTATAACCTCTGCCAACGTCTTAGCATTTTGTTGAAGCCTAAGTTCATTATCAGAATAGTAGTTTGAATGTGAAGCAAAGATGCTAAGTTTTACTATCATTAGCATGAGCATCGCTGCAATAAATATAGAACCGAAAATATCTAATAGTGTATTCATTTTTTTACTTTGAGTGTAATGTAAATATAAATGACAGTTTAACCGGGTGACTGAGATAATCGCTTGAGACCCATACTGTTACGCGTTTGAAGAAAGTTTGGGATAAGCTAATCAACTCGAAATTGGTCGGTTGAACGTATACTACCTGACTGGTTACGGTAAAACCTTCTGCATGGGGGAGGGATACAGTTTTGCTAAAACCATTATAATCGTCAATATCATCAAAAGTTAAAGGATCTGAAGTTTCGCCAGGATCTTTTGCTGAACCAAATTCGATAGACTGTGATAATTCCTCAGGATTGATTGAGCGGAATACCACAGTTTCTTCATCAAATGCCTTTTGTTTTATTTCTTCAATCAAATCATCTGCTAGAGAAAATGCAGTCAAATAAATTTTATTCTCCACTTCAACATTCGATGTCTCTAATACAGTAGCGTTGAATCTGATTGAAATCAGAGAAAAAATAGAGATGGCACCGATTGTAATCATTGATTGGACGTTATTCATAATTTTCTCCCTTTAAAACCATTTTCCGTAAATTTTTGTCATAAATAATCAACTAGTATACCGTGAGGTTCCGACAAGCCTGTCGCCCGCTGAACTCCAATTTTTCATTTTATGTGATTAATTTAGACACACTATTTTTCGCAGGTAAATATTACCTATGAAAAAGTGAAGAAGCGGAAAAAAAGATGTTTCACGTTAGAAGATTAAATACTCTAATTTCTTCTTTCTCTTATTGCTTTTAGTCTGCGCTGCAGAGTTCTTTCACTTACACCAAGCAGCGGCGCTGCTCTCTGAACACTGTTACCTACTGTTTTCATAACATTAAGAATGTGTTCTTCAGCTGCAACGTTTAATGGAGTTAATTTTGGTTTATGACTTGCGAATTCGATAGGCTTAAAATATTCTTTCGGAAGCTCAATTGCGCTGATATAAGATTCACCGAAAGATTTAGCAACTGCATTCAGTATAATATTTTCCAGTTCTCTAACATTGCCGGGAAAAGTATAACTTTTTAAAGCATCTAAAACATTTTCAGAAAATCCGCGAATATTTTTATTGTAAGTTCTGTTCCCTAACTCTAGAAAGTGTTCAGCAAGAAGAACAACGTCATCACCTCTTTTATGCAGAGGAGGCATAAAAATAAAACCTCGGTTCAGACGATAATATAAATCTGCTCTGAATTCTTTTTTGTTTACTGCTTCCAGCAAATCTCTGTTTGTTGCCGAGATAATCCTGATATCCAGTTGAACAGATTTTGCTTCACCTATTCTATAAATTTCGTTATACTGAATTGTTCTCAGGAGCTTGCCTTGAAGTGCAATCGGTAGTTCACCGACCTCATCGAGAAAAATGGTGCCACCATTTGCAGACTCAAAATATCCAATTTTATCTTCAACGGCTCCGGTAAATGTTCCTTTCTTATAACCAAATAATTCGCTTTCAAATAAACTTGGTGAAATAGAAGCTAAATTAACAGCTACAAAAGGTTTTCCTCTTCTGGGAGAAAGATCGTGTATCTTTCTTGCAATCAAGTCTTTCCCGGTACCTGTTTCACCCGAGATAAAAACAGTTTCATTTGTTGGTGCAAAAATCTCAACAAGCTCAAAAACTTTTTGCATTACAGGTGAATCTGTAATTATATCTGAAAATATTCTTCTGCTTGCGTTTTGCTCGAATAAAGATCTTCTAAGGGAGTCGCGTTCAGACTCAAGAAGTTTTGTATCTAATGCCCTTCTTAGTGTTAATAGTAATCGGTCAGTATCAGGAGGCTTAGTGATAAATTCATAAGCTCCAAGCTTTATCGCTTTTAATGCTATCTGCACTTCATTTACGGCAGTAATTACTATAACAGGAATTCCGGGATAGACTGCATAAATTTTTTCAAGCAGCTCTAAACCATTCATCTCCGGCATAAAAATATCCAGTAGGATCAAATCAATATCTGTTCTATCCAACATTGGTAAAACATTTAAAGGATTTGATTCGGTGATAACATTTGCATAGCCTTCCTGGTTAAGGAATTCCTTCATTAATTCTAAATATGAAAGTTCGTCGTCAACTATTAAGATTGGATTTTTTTCCACTTCGCTATTTCCCGGGGTTTATTTTACTAGATAAAGTGTATTTATTTTCAATTTTTCTCTTGGCTTCAAAAATCGTGCAGGCAATCCCTAACAAGCATATTTAAGTAAATTTCTATGATTTTCTGTATTTTGGGATAGAAAAAAAATATTCTTGCATAAAGTAAAGGGCTTAAAATGACTGCAAATTTAGATATGATTAATAAAGTATATAATAATTACCGGGAAAAATTAACCGACATAAGAAAGGTTTTAAACCGACCTTTAACTTATACCGAAAAGGTTCTATACACACACTTATGGGATAAGCCAACAAAAGAATTTCAGAGAGGAAAAGATTATGTTGATTTATCTCCCGATCGCGTTGCTATGCAGGATGCTACTGCTCAAATGGCTCTTCTTCAGTTTATGTCTTCTGGAAAAAAGACAACTGCGGTTCCATCAACTGTTCATTGTGACCATTTGATCCAGGCACAAGTAGGTGCGAAAGATGACTTACTAAGAGCAAATGAAGAGAATAAAGAAGTTTATGATTTTCTGGAAAGCATTTCTCGCAAATTTGGAATTGGTTTCTGGAAACCAGGTGCTGGAATTATTCACCAGGTTGTTTTAGAAAATTATGCCTTCCCGGGTGGAATGATGATCGGAACAGATTCGCATACTCCAAATGCTGGTGGACTTGGTATGATAGCTATCGGTGTTGGTGGTGCAGATGCTGTTGATGTTATGGCTGGAATGCCATGGGAATTAAAATGGCCAAAAGTTATCGGAGTGAAACTTACAGGAAAGATGAATGGCTGGGCTTCTGCCAAGGATGTAATACTTAAGCTTGCTGGAATTCTTACCGTGAAAGGTGGAACGGGTGCAATAGTTGAATATTTTGGTGAAGGAACTTCTTCAATATCCTGTACGGGAAAAGGAACAATTTGCAATATGGGTGCAGAGATTGGGGCAACAACTTCAGTATTTCCTTTTGATGAGAAAATGTCTTCCTATTTAAGAATTACAAAAAGAGTGGATGTTGCTGCACTTGGCGAAGGACTTGCTGATGAACTTTGTGCTGATAAAGAAGTCTTCAATAATCCTGAAAAATATTATGATCAGGTAATTGAAATTAATTTGAGTACTCTGGAACCTCATTTAAATGGACCATTCACTCCAGATAAAGCATGGCCTATTTCTAAAATGAAAGAAGCTGTTAAGAAAGAAAATTATCCAGATAAAATTTCAGTTTCATTGATTGGAAGCTGCACAAATTCCAGTTATGAAGATATTGACCGATCAGCCAGCATTGCGAAGCAAGCAATTGCAAAAGGATTAAAAACAAAATCGCAGTTCACTGTAACTCCCGGTTCAGAACAAGTGAGAGCGACGATAGAAAGAGACGGACAATTAAAAGCTTTGACGGACATCGGAGGATTAATTCTCGCAAATGCTTGTGGTCCGTGTATTGGAATGTGGAAGAGGATGGATATTAAAACTGGCGAAAGAAACACAATTGTAACTTCATTCAACAGAAATTTTGCAAAACGAAACGATGGTAATCCCGATACTCTTGCATTCGTTGCTTCACCGGAAATTACGACTGCACTCGCTTTAGCCGGAAGTCTTTCTTTCAATCCATTAACAGATGAATTGGTAAATGATAAAGGAGAAAAAGTAAAATTAAATCCACCAAAAGGGGAAGAGCTTCCTCCAAAGGGTTTTGATGAAGGAAGCAGCGGTTTTATTCCTCCTGCAAAAGATGGTTCAACTGTAGAAGTAAAAGTTGATTCAAAAAGCGAAAGGCTTCAACTTCTTACTCCTTTTGAAAAGTGGGACGGAAAAGATTTGGTTGATTTGCCTGTTCTTCTTAAAGCAAAAGGAAAATGTACAACCGACCATATTTCGATGGCAGGACCTTGGTTACGATTCCGGGGACATCTCGACAATATTTCAAACAATATGTTCATAGGTGCTACAAATGCATTTAGCGGAGATACTGGAAAAGTTAAAAACATTTTTACTAGTGAGACAAAATCAGTTCCTGAAGTAGCAAGAGCTTATAAAAAACATGGTCATGGTTGGATTGTTATTGGTGATGAAAATTATGGTGAAGGTTCTTCGCGAGAACACGCTGCGATGGAACCCAGATTTCTTGGTGGCCGGGCTATCATAGTCAAAAGCTTTGCACGAATTCACGAAACAAATCTGAAGAAACAGGGTATGTTACCTTTGACATTTGCTGATCCAAAAGATTACGATAAGATAAAAGAAGATGATAAAGTTGATTTACTTGTTACTCAACTTGCACCTGGAAAACAGCTAATGATGATCGTTAAGCATTCAGATGAAACCAAAGATGAAATTATGCTCAACCATACAATGAATGAAACGCAAATTGGCTGGTTCAAAGCCGGCAGTGCGTTGAATTTGATCGCAAAGCAAAATTCGAATTAATAATTTATTTTAATATCTGATAATTAAAAGGGTGGCTGTCTTAGGAGCAATGTTTTCTCGATAATTTTTTTAATTTCATCAGAAAAAAACTCGAAAGCCAGTTAGAATGAAAGGTTCTCGAGTAATGAAATGTATCGAGAGAACCTTTTAAGACAGCCTCTTTTTTTTAACATTCATTCCGGCGAACCACCGAAGGTGGAGAGTCCGGAATCTGAATTATAAACTTTAATAAGTGATTCTGGACTTGCTTTGCTCGCCAGAATGACGACTAGTTTGAGTAGGTTACTAATCTTAAAAATTTTTGTTAAGGATTTCAAATGGACAAATCAGTCATTAAATCATTCCTCAAAAGAATAGAACTATTTAAAGGATTGGATGACAATCAGCTTCAAGCTGTAGTTGATAAAATTACTGTCGAAAATTTCCCAAAGAATAAAAATGTTTTTACTGAAAACAACACAAGGGAAAATCTTTCAATTATTTATGAAGGAGAAGTTGAACTTTTTAAAACTTCGCCATATGGTGGAGAAAAGAGATTATCAATTTTTGGTAAATATGATTTCCTCGGTGAAGGAGCTTTAATGGATGACTCACCTCATTCAACATCTGCTCGAGCGACAGTTAATTCGGTAATTCTCAGGCTTTCGAGAGATAAATTCAAAGAGTTAATGGTTGATCACAATGATGTTGCAATGGATATTCTTATCCAAAATTGCAAGAGTTATTTCAAGAAGAATGAGTTCAGCGAATACCCGATCGGTGAATCTTGCGGCACAATATCAATCGGGAAGAACCAGAAGCGAACACGATTTACTTGGAGACAGGGAAGTGCCGAATGAAGTTTATTACGGTGTGCAGACACTTCGCGCAATTGAAAACTTTATGATCAGTGGAGTTACACTCAATTTTCATCCTGTAATTATCCAGGCATTAGCGATGGTTAAAATGGCTGCTGCAAAGACAAACAACGAGCTTGGACTTCTCTCTAAACCTGTTTCAGAAGCGATCGTTCAGGCTTGCTCGGAAATAATAAATGGAAAACTTCACACTCATTTTATTGTTGATATGATCCAGGGTGGTGCCGGTACTTCCACAAATATGAATGCAAACGAAGTGATTGCAAACCGTGCGCTAGAAATTCTTGGCTATGAAAAAGGAGAATACAAATACTGTCATCCGAATAACCACGTCAATCTTTCACAATCAACTAACGATGCATATCCGACATCAGTAAAGATTGCGTTGATATTAGCAAATCAAAAGTTAGTTGAAGTCTTGATAGAATTAATTCAGTCTTTCCAGAACAAAGCAAATGAATTTTCTCACATAATTAAAATGGGAAGAACTCAGCTTCAGGATGCAGTTCCGATGACTATGGGACAAGAGTTTGAAGCTTATGCAGTTACACTCGGTGAAGAAGTTGAAAGACTTGAACAAAACGTAAAACTTTTTCTTGAAGTAAATATGGGTGCAACTGCCATAGGAACGGGAATAAATTCTCATCCCGATTATAGCAGCAAAGTTGTGGCGCATCTTAAAGAAATTACAAATATGGATATTGTTCTTGCAGGAAATTTAGTAGAAGCTACACAAGACACAGGTGCATTTGTTATGTATTCCTCAGCAGTGAAAAGACTTGCGATCAAGCTTTCAAAAATATGCAACGATCTTCGTTTACTTTCTTCCGGACCGAGAACCGGAATAAACGAAATCAATCTTCCACCGATGCAGCCAGGTTCATCTATTATGCCGGGGAAAATAAATCCTGTTATTCCCGAAGTTGTTAACCAGATTGCATTTAAAGTTATTGGAAATGATTTGACTGTTACTCTTGCCGCAGAAGCCGGACAGCTACAATTAAATGTTTTTGAACCGGTGATTGTTGAAAGTCTTTTTGAGTCAATCGAAATGCTGAAGAATGGAATGATGACTCTTAAACAAAAATGTATTGACGGGATTACTGCAAATGAGGACAGATGCAGAACTCTTGTTGAAAACAGTATCGGACTTGTGACTGCACTTAATCCAGTGCTCGGTTATGAAAAATCAACTCAGCTTGCTAAGGAAGCTCTAGTAACAAACAGGGGAGTATACGAACTTGTGCTTGAGAAAAAACTTATGTCAAAAGAAGAGCTTGATGAATTACTTAAACCTGAAAATATGATTAAGCCGAAATAGTTCCATAAAATCTAATCCTTAACTTCACTGGTATACAACTTCTCACAAATACTTGAAAGCATTTCTTTTTCTGTCTTACTTAGTGATGAAGAATATTCTGAAATAAATTTATCCACTTCAGGATTAATTCTAAAAAGAAGATTAATTCCTTTTTTTGTTATACGGGCAAGCGAAAGTCTTCTATCTTCATTGGATTCATATCTTTCAACGAATCCGTCTAGTACTAATCTGTCAATCAGTCGAGT
This sequence comes from uncultured Ignavibacteriaceae bacterium, assembly GCA_963699475.1. GTDB lineage: Bacteria > Bacteroidota > Ignavibacteria > Ignavibacteriales > Ignavibacteriaceae > IGN2. The sequence goes on from CAVOUA010000010.1 coordinate 35,499, forward strand.
GACGTCTGGTGAGGGCTCAACCATCCTTTGCATAATTTCACCTCTGGGATAACCTTTTGGGTGTGCACCTTTTAGTATTCTTAATACATTAAATTGAGCAAGTGTAATATTAAAATTGTTGCACAGATTATCGAGATTCGAATGAAGGTAATTTGAAGCAATGAACAAATTAAGCAATCCTTCCTGTTCAACACTGCTGAATTTTTTCTGTTTCAATCTCTTTTTAAGTATTTCGCCCATTTCCGATTTTAGTATTTGTGTGCTGCAATTATAAAGCCCGAAAGACGAAATCCCAAGAAATAATTATTTAATTAGTGAAAAAATCCTGTATGGTTTAAGGCTCCGCATATTGCTATTTTCTACAATCAAATTAAATCAATAATGAAGTAAACTGAATGACGTTTCTTAATCCTGCTGTTTTGTTCGGATTGGTTGCTGCATCGATTCCAATAATAATTCACCTGCTGAATCTGAGGAAGCTGAAAAAAATTGAATTCAGCACTCTTCAATTTCTTAAAGAGCTGCAGAAGAATAAAATCAGAAAGATAAAATTAAAGCAGTGGCTTTTGCTTGCGTTGAGAGTTTTGATAATTCTTTGCATAGTAACAGCGTTCGCAAGACCAACACTTGTTGGAGTTTCAATCGGAGGAACAACTTCCGCAGCAAAGACAACAGCTGTTTTTATTCTGGATGATACTTTCAGCATGTCAGTTGTTGATCAGAACGGATCTTATTTCAACCAGGCAAAGGAAGCAATAAAAAATATTCTCACTCAATTTGAGGAAGGTGATGAGTTCGGATTGGTGCTCGTATCACATCAGCCTGATGAAATTGAGATGACATCCAACCTTAATAAATTTCAGCAGGAAGTTGATGCAGCAAATATTTCTTTTGCATCAGGTAAACTGAATAATGCAATTATAAAAGCAGCTCAGCTAATTGGTGATGCAAAAAATTTCAATAAAGAAATTTATTTGTTAACAGATTTTCAGAAGGGAAGACTTGCCTCGGATAATGAGATTACAGATCTGAAAGAACAAATGGGAGATCAGGTGAGGTTGTATTCGTTTGATTATTCCGGAAAAATTGTAACCAATTTTGGAATTGACGACTTGAAAATAAACACACAGATCTTTGAGAAAGATAAATCTGTAAAGTTTGATGCAGCGGTTAAAAATTATTCAGACCGTGCAAAAGATAACCTGGTCGTTTCCTTATTTATTAATGGAGAAAGGTCAGCACAACAGAGTATAAATTTGAATCCGGGTGAATCGAAAACTGCTAACCTGGAAGCGACGGCAAAAAGTTTGGTTACAATGATGTATTTGCAGAAATTGAAGATGATGACATTGTGGAAGACAATAAAAGATTCAGTTCTTTCTTTATTCCTGAAATGATCCCTGTGTTGATTCTTGCTGATAATCTGGCTGACACAAAACTAGTTGAAGCCGCATTGAAATCAGTTTCAGAGCAAGGCTATTTTGATCTGACAATAAAAAAAGTTGATCAAATCTCTGGGACTCAACTTAACAATTATCAGTTGATTATAATTATCAGCAGTAATTTTGTAATTGCAAAGGATAAATTGGGTCAATTCTTAAACTCAGGTAAAGGGATGATAATATTTCCGTCCTCTGAATCCAGTGCAACAGGATTTAGCAAATCGTTAATTTCTATTGGGCTCACATCAGCAGGAAACTTCATAATAACAGAAAGGGGACAATCAATCAAGTTTAACGAAATTGATTTTAATCATCCTGTTTTCGAAAATATTTTTATTGAAGAAAAGAAAAAGCAGGTAGAGTCTCCTGAAATATATTCTTACTTTAAAATAAATCCAGGTGGAAAAGGAAAAAGCGTAATAAGTCTGGAAGATGAAAGCAGTTTCTTAAGTGAGTACTATGTTAATGAAGGAAAAATTTTGCTGTTCAATTGCTCCCCGGTTTTTTCGTGGAGTGATTTCCCGATCAAAAGCATTTTTGCTCCATTGATTACTAAATCTGTGATGTATCTTTCTCAAAAAAACTCGGGCGATAAAAATTATCTGGCTGGAGAAACTATAAATGTTAATGTTTCGGAAAGAACGCTTCCTCAGATAAAAGTTATCAGACCTGATAAAAGCGAAGATTTTATAAACATTGATGCAAATCAGACTTCGGATTTTATTTCTTATAGCTCAACTTCGATATCCGGCAGCTATAAATTCTTCTCTGGTGAAAAACTTTTAACATCAGTGAATGTGAATACTGATCCTGCTGAATCTGTTACAGAGTATTTAACTCAAAGTGAATTCGACGATTATCTTGAAAAAATAAATTTTAATGGCAGATATATTCGAATTGATAAAAATGAAAATCCATCACAAATGATTTTGCAGGCAAGGTTTGGTTCTGAGCTTTGGAGATATTTTGTGCTGCTTGCTATTCTACTTGCACTTGTTGAAATGACAATTGCGAGGAATGCAAAGAAAGAAATCGAGGGAATGAAACCAAATGCATGATTGCATGAGCACAGGGCTGCATGGAATTCTATGCATCATGCAATCATTCAACAATGCATCCATGCTTTTAAGTACAGAAAATATAAATTGGTTAGATTGAATTGATTGAAATAAAAAATAAAAAAATTGAACGTGCGATGCTTGTTGCTCTTCAAACACGAAACCTGAATAGGGAAATGGTTGAAGAACATCTTTCTGAGCTTGAAGAACTAGCCGATACAGCGGGAGCGAATTCAATATTTAAAATAATTCAAACAAAAAGTAATATGGATTCCGCCTTTTATATCGGCAAAGGAAAGGCAGAAGAATTAGCTCAATTAATTGAGTTGAATGATATTGATCTTGCAATATTTGATGACGACCTCACTCCCGTTCAGGTTAGAAATCTTGAGAAACTTTTCAATCGTAAAATAATTGACAGAAGCGGATTGATACTGGATATCTTTGCTCTTCGTGCAAAAACCAAAGAAGCAAAAACTCAGGTTGAATTAGCACAGCTTGAATATCTCCTTCCAAGATTAACTCGTGCATGGACACACCTTTCAAAACAGTATGGCGGAATTGGAACAAAAGGTCCCGGTGAAACTCAGATTGAAACTGATAGAAGGATGATTCGGACACGCATAAGTCATCTGAAAGAAAAATTAAAAGAAATTGAGTCGCAGAGACAAACTCAAAGCAAGGGAAGAAAAGATTTTGTAAGGATTTCAATTGCCGGTTACACAAATGCTGGTAAATCAACATTGTTCAATCTTCTTACAAAAGCAGACGTTTTTGCTGAGGATAAACTTTTTGCAACTCTTGATTCAACAACGCGCACTGTAAATTTTGATGGGAAAGAAAAATTTTTAATTAGTGATACAGTAGGATTTATAAGAAAGCTTCCTCCGCATCTTGTGGCTTCATTTAAAAGCACTCTCAACGAAGTAAGAGATTCAGACATCATTCTGCATATGATTGATCTTTCTCATCCTTATTATGAAGATCATCTGAGAGTTGTGGATGAAACTTTAAAAGAATTTGGGAGCGAGCATAAAAAAGAAATAAAAATATTCAACAAAGTTGATTCAATTGGTGATAAAAGTATTATTGAATATGTGCGAAATAAGTATTCTGGAAGCGTAATAATTTCTGCTCAGAAAGGAATTAATATTTCATCACTTGTCAGCTCAATTGAAGGAATTATTAAAGATTCATTTGTTGAAGAAGAACTAACACTTGGAATTGAGCAGACTAAACTTGCATCCCAAATTCACGATCTTGCAGAAGTAACTTCTGTTAAATACAACCACGATACAGTTTTGTTTAAGTATAGAGCGAACAAAGAAAACTCTGATAAGATTAAGAAGCTTTCTCAAACTAATCAGCCATATAAATAGAAAAGGGGTTGTAAATGACGAGTATAAAATTTACAGCGTTGATTATTTCTCTGTTAATAATTAGTGTTCAAAAAATTTCAGCGCAGACCAATAAATATGAAATTTTTCCATTAACAATTCCTTTTATAGAAATTTACGATTTGGATACGACCTACAAAATGACCTGGATGACAAGAACAATCCCTCCACAAAAAGGACACAAAATTGATAAGTACGTCTATAAATTAGTTATTACAATTATATTGATGGACGATGAGATTTGGGATAGACCCTTTGCATTGCTTTATGAACTTCCAGATCTGGAGAGAGGTTTTATAGTAGTTAATGAAGAAAGATATCAATTATTTCCCGATAAATTTAATCAATTCATTGTTGAAGTAATGACAAAGCAAAAAGGCTGGGCAAAGTTTGAATTAGGAGATTACGATGAACCCACAGGTGGAATTTATATTCCGGTAAATTCCTATCCTTTGCGAAAAAGAGATTTTTTATTGGAGTAAAATAATCCTTATACAGGGCAAGACACCATCTCGCCCTTACTTTTTATTTCTTACTTCAAAAGCAACATTTTCTTTGTTTCTGAATAGTCCCCAGATTTACGTTGATAGAAGTAAACTCCACTTGGCAGCTGCCCTGCATACCAGGTAAGTTCATATGTCCCTGTTTGTTTTTCTTCATTAACTAAAGTCTTAATATCATTTCTAAGTATGTCAAATACTTTTATAATAATATTTGATGATTGAGGAATCGAGTATTTTATTTTTGTGCTTGGGTTAAATGCATTAGGATAATTCTGATCAAGTGAATAAGAATGAGGTAAGGAATCTTTCACTTTCTCTTCTACAAATGAAGTACATTGGTTTGTTATGTAGAGCACGGGCGAGCAAGTAGCTCGCCCATTTTAATAATTATAATTTACCAAGTCCCTGTATATAGCTACGGATCAGGAAGTGAATAATAGTAATCCAGCCAGATGAAATAAAGCGTCACTTGGTCCCATTAAAAATTATTGTTTAGTTGTAAATGCAAACTCCTCAGAATTAGCTTGTCCACCTTCCGAACCTCCACTTGTCTGCTGCAAGAAATTAGAGCTTGCTGCATCATCAATAGACGCTACAGGAAATACCTGCGCTACACTCCATCTATAGGATATATTTGATGGTAGCCCCAATCCTTGTGGAGCCAGGTTCGGAATTGAAGCAGTGTTAGTTGCTGTAAAAATCCAAAATGATGGCCCAGTTCCAAACATGGTGGGACTAATGTAAAGTAAACAGATACCTCCGCCACTTCCCTTTGTCCAGAGGAACTGAGTTGTAGTGTCAATACCGGAACCATTATGTGCAGGAATATTAAGCTGTGGAGAACTTGCAAGGTTTATAGTGATGCCACTCGAACCACCTGTAATTCCTCTTTTACCATAATAAGTATGTCGATCAGTTGGTGTGGCGTTCAATGTTGCATTTACATCAACTCCAAATGTAGCACCAGTTATAGATGGAACAACGTAACTAAAATTGTCTGAGAGATTCACTCCCGACTCATAACCCAAGGAGATTTCAGCATTTCCAAAATACAAACGGAGAGCTTTACTATTTAACACGTAGCTGGATAATGGTCGTATAATTGAACCACTGATATTTTGTTCCGCTGGATCTGTAAGATCGGCCGCGATGAAATTATTGTTAGGAAAGGTTCCTCCAGCACTAACTGTAAGATTGTCTTCAAAGCCGTAGGCATCATATTCAACAGGCATTCCACTTGTATTTTGTGTCCAACGTAGTGCCTGAAGATCACCGGACACAGAATTTGCACTTCCTTTCCAGTTAATGCCCAAAGTATACAATCCAGTTACCTGGTCTGCAGTTGTAGACCAAGACATTGTGCCACTAATAAAAAAAACTCTCGTAACTTTTCCTGCAGCAGGAGGTACAGATCCGCTAATTGTTGCTGACTTCGAGTTTGAAGTAACACCTACATAAATTAAGGTTGGATCTGATCGGGTCAATCCTTGGTAGACTATTGCAGCCTGATCTGTACTAAAAATAACCCTGGCTTCGTATGGTTTACTAACGTTAGAGACTGCGAAACCTCCATTTGCATCTGTAGTTACAGGTGCTTTCCCTTTTATTATTACTGGGACCCCCGCAACAGGTTCACCATCTAAATCTTTTACAAATCCGCCTACTGTTATGGTTTGACTACCGTTACCGTTTGGTTCACTGGGGGAATCTTCATCGCAACCCACGACTACAATTAGAAAAAGAAATGCTGTTAGCACAATTGCGAATCGTTTTATATATAGTCTGAACATAAGTGCCTCCGTGTTTATTGATGGAATATTATTTATAAAAAAAATATACAAAATATTTTAAACTACCTAATCAGCACCATTTTCTTTGTCTCAACAAAATTCTGACCTGAGCTAGTCGAAGGAGAACCAGCAATTAACTGATAGAAATAAACTCCACTTGGCAGCTGTTCTGCATACCAGGTAAGTTCATAAGTTCCTGTTTGTTTTTCTTCATTAACTAAAGTCTCAATTTTGTTTCCGAGTATGTCAAATACTTTTATAGTTACATTGGATGATTGAGGAATCGAGTATTTTATTTTCGTGCTTGGATTGAATGGATTGGGATAATTCTGTTCTAAAGCAAATTTTGTCGGAGCTATTTTACTAACTAAAACTTCGTTGCTGTACTCATAACTGCCATCAAAGTCTACCTGCTTTAATCTATATGACAATGAGTTGGCAGTAATATTATTGATGTTATCTGAATATCTATATCTTTGGATCTCAGTCGTTGTTCCGTGTCCCTGAACGAATCCAATATTTTCCCATTCCACATCATCTGTTTTCCTTTGAATCTCGAAGCCGCTATTGTTAGTTTCTGTTGCTGTAATCCAATTTAGTATTACACAGTTTTCATTTAATTCCGCCATAAATGAAACTAATTCTACCGGGACAGACTGATCAAAACTGAATAATCCCATATCTGTTATTGTGCCATCAGGATCAAGTGGACTGGTCGGATCTCCAGCATCTATACACGGAGATTTTGTGGAATCGGGAGTTGGCCAATTGGTCCATGTAATCTGGTAGTTGCCCGAGCCCGGATCTTCAAAGAGCGGATCGAGGAAGATATTATAACCCACATCGCAGGAATCGCCGTTATAGTTAGTGGTAACCAATTGTCCGAATCCGGCAGGAACACCACCCGATATATTTATGCCATTGCCGTAGAAATCGGAATAGTTCAAGTATAAAATTGTTGCATCATTATGGATGGCTGCAGGGGAATTCAGGGAAAGTATGCTGTTTTTAATATGGATATTTGATGATGAAAAATATAATCCACTTCCTGTCGTACCGGTGTTATCGGCAATCGTACATTTATCGAAATAAGCATTGCTTTGGAAAAGGTATAAACCCCCGCCTTCAAAAGCTTGATTATCAGCGATGATTGTATTTTCTATTGTTTTTCCAATATAGGGCCAACAATACAGATCACCATAGATCGCACCACCTTTGCCCAGGGCACCGGTCACCTCGTTACCTATGAAACTAGAACTGTCGATAAATGTACCAGTATAGCTACCACCAGTCACAATCGCTTGGGTGTAAATCCCTCCACCGTTATTTACAGCCGTGTTATAGCTGATATCCGATTGGGTGATATACAATTCATTCCAGTTTGGACCCTCGGTCCATATTCCCCCACCATCAATGCCGGCTTGATTGTAAGTAACATTACAATTACTAAGACGCAGTACATTAATGTTACTATAAAACATACCAATAAAAATTCCACCACCCCTTCCATTCGTTGATAAGTTATGACTAACTATGCAATTCTGCATCTCTACAAATAAGCCACCGCGGAAATAGATTCCACCACCATCTCCGTCGGATCCTGTGGTACTATTGTTTGTGATATCACAATCAGTGATGAATATAGTATCATTAAGCACATTATCGAAACATATTCCGCCTCCATACCTTTCAGCAAGATTGTTGCGAATTGAGCAGTGCGAGATTTTCAGCTGAGAATTTTGACAAAAAATGCCACCTCCACGCTTATCATAGATATTACCTCCAGTTGATTTTCCATACTCAATTATACAATATGCCAAATAGGAAGTGTCAGCAGACATCATGAACCGCAAACCCCGCCAGCCGGTATCCGGTATAGCTGCAGTGAAGCGAATAGAGTCTGTTTGTGTACCAACCGCGTTTATAATACCATTTATTATAAAGCGGTAATGTCCCTGAAAAATAACTTCTACACCAGGTTCAATTGTTAATGCAGAATCAGCATGAATGGTTATATCATCATTAATTTGATAGGGGGAATTTAACGCTGTCCACATACCAGAAACATAACCTCCGGGTATAATTGTTTGCGAGTAAGTGGGCCAAAGAGATATAAAAAATATTAATGCGATTGACACAAAGAAGAGAGAAAAGTTTTTCATTATTAACCCCATTTAAAAGTGAAAGAAATATATATAAACATTTTACCCGTAGGGAAATTTTCGGTAAGCAAAATTCTGTTAGTACAAATTCGCATTACTCAGAACGCACAACAGTTTTTGAAAAGATGAAATTTCTAAATCAAATTTTGTTAATTTACTTGATAGAAGCAACTTTGCTTGTCTATTGGTGATAGTTAGTAATAAGCAAGTAAGT
>CAVOUA010000011.1:0-10265 GCA_963699475.1 uncultured Ignavibacteriaceae bacterium
GCTCACCGAAGATAAGAGATATTTCATAGCTTGTGAAGAATTTAATGTAAGGGATCTTACAGTTTGGGATTTACAAGACCGATCAACTTGGAACCTGGTTGTTTCATCATGGCAAATGCCAGGAACTTCACCTATTCATAATGTTTTCGTTCTTGGTAATTACGCACACATTTCTTATTACAAGGATGGTTATGTAGTTCTTGATATTTCCGACCCGACAAATCCACAACTTGCAGGACAATACGATACATATCCTGGTTCTGGAGGAACATACAATGGAGCCTGGGGTGTTTATCCATATCTTCCTTCCGGTAATACAATTATTTCGGATATGTCGACTGGTTTGTATATCTGCAAATTTGATGTTCCTGTAACGTACATTGATGAAGAAACAAACTCACCGTCTGATTTTACTCTGGAACAAAACTATCCGAATCCATTTAATCCTTCAACAAAAATTAAATATTCGGTACCAGAGACGGAATTTGTAAATCTCTCAATCTACAATCTCCTTGGTGAAAAAGTAGCTGAAATTGTGAATGATGTACTTTCAGCTGGCGAATATCAAAATAATTTCGATGCAAGTCATCTGCCATCAGGAGTTTACATTGCAAAATTAAACTCAGGTAGTTTCTCAAAATCAATTAAAATGAGTTTAACTAAATAAAAGGACAATCATGAAAAGAGTCATTCTATATTTTCTAATCGTTTTTTCATTTCAGATATTTGGACAGAACAATGTATCCTTGTTAAGTCATGTCAACCAATATCCTTCTGCAGGATACAATGATATCTGGGGTTATGTTGATGGAACAGGTAATGAATATGCTTTATTAGGAGTTCGAACTGGTACTTCAATTGTAAATCTTGCAAATCCGCAGAGCCCAGTTGAAGTTGCGTTTATTCCTGGTCCACAGTCAATCTGGCGGGATATAAAGGTGCATAACACTTATGCATACGTAGTCACTGAACAAACAGGTTCAGGACAAGGTCTTCAAATAATCGATCTTTCTCAACTGCCGACAACGGCTACCTTAGTAAACACGATTGATACGTGGTTTACACGCGCTCATAATATTTTTATTGATAATGGTTTTGCCTACGTCATTGGAACTAACAGTGGTGGCGGAATGCACATTTTGGATTTAAGTAACCCGGTTAATCCGACCAGGACTTCTTATTATACGGGTAGTGGATACATTCACGATGTTTATGTATGGAATGATACTGTTGTAGCCTGCGCTGAAGATGTTTACGATCTTGTTAATGTAACCAATAAAAGTAACGCACAATTAATTTCCAGCAGTATAGCTTTACCAGGAATTTATGCACACAGTGGTTGGATGACCGAGGATAAAAGATACTTTTTCGGCACAGAGGAATTCAACCAGGTTGACATTACTGTATGGGATTTAGTTGACAGAACAAGCTGGAACCTTGTTGTTTCTAGCTGGGAAATGCCTTCAAATTCCACTGTACATAATTTGTTTATCAAAGGAAACTATGCTCATATTTCTTACTACAGTGACGGATATGTAGTTCTCGATATTTCCGACCCATTAAATCCAACACTAGCCGGGCAGTATGATACTCCCGATATGTGGGGATGTTATCCATATCTTCCATCAGGAATAACTATTTGTTCAGATATAGACAATGGTTTATGGGTATTCCAATTCGAAGGCGCAGTACCTGTAGAATTATCTTCATTCACCGCTAGTGCATCCGGCAATTTTGTTAAGCTGGATTGGACTACTGCAACTGAAACCAATAATCAAGGTTTTGAAATTCAAAAAAAATCAGGCAATGATTTCTACACAATCGGTTTTGTAGCGGGATCAGGAACGACAACTGAACCCAAAAATTATTCATATCAAGATAAAAATTTAGAGAACGGTATATATGTATATAGACTAAAGCAATTTGATTTTGATGGAACTTCGTCACTCTCTGAAGAAATAATAGTTGAAGTAAGCAATCCATCCAACTTTGTTCTTAATCAGAATTACCCAAATCCTTTTAACCCTTCAACCAATATTAAATTTAGTTTACCAAATTCCGGTTATACCAATCTATCGATCTACAATATGGTTGGAGAAAAAGTTAGTGAATTAGTTAATCAAGTGCTGCCTGAAGGGGAATATAATTTAAGGTTCGATGGAGCTAACCTTCCCTCAGGCATTTACATTGCAAAACTTTCATCAGAAAGTTATAGGCAGACTATAAAAATGACATTACTTAAATAAGGATAAAATTTATGCGTTCAGTTTATTTGCTTTATGTGGTATTAGGACTTTCACTTCTTTTATTGTACGCCTGTAACGATGAAACAACTGTTCCGATCACAGGAGGAATTGATGATACAAACAACGGATTTCAATCTAAAGCAGTAGCAGAGGTATTTGCAAATAATTGTGCTACATCAGGTTGTCATTCGGGAAATAATCCATCGAGTGGATTGTCAATTGATAAGTATTCCGACTTATTAAAAGGAACTTCAGACAGATCTGGTGGGACAATACCAAATTACGGTGGTGATGTAGTTATTCCATTCAGGTTGCAGGAAAGTTTATTGTATCAGATGCTCATAAAAAAAGTTACACCTGAGTCGCCGCATGATGGACTTACATTAACTCAAGATCAAATTAACACCATAAAAGAGTGGATTGAAAACGGCGCACGTGATTACAACAACAATTTACCATTTAGAAATCCAGGCTATAGAGTCTACGTATGTGATCAGAACAGTGATAAAATTTCTGTAGTAGATGGAGATTCTAAAGTTGTTTCAGCCTTAATTGATGTGAGTCAACCAAACATGTTGCCTGCTAATCCTCACATGGTAAAAGTTCGTGATGGGTTTTTGTATGCTTCATTAATAGGTGCAGCAAAGTTTATTAAAATAAAAACAAGTGATTATAGTTCTGCAGGTGAGGTGACTGGAATTACAAAAGCTGGAATGATTATAATCCATCCAAATGGTACAAAAGCATTTGTTTCCCGATCATCGACTTCCGATCCGATCTTTCAATCAATTTATGCAATTGACATAGCCAATATGTCTTTGATTGATGAAATTAACTTAGCTGCTCCGGGTGTGCCGCATGGCATGGCTTTGACACCAGATGGAAATAAGCTTTACGTGGCAAACCTTAGCTTAAGCAGGATTAGTATTGTCGATGGAAATACTAACGAATACGGGAATTACGATGATATAGTGCTGCCGGTTGGAACGGAACCTATGCAGACTATGATTTCGTCTGATGGTAAATACCTTTATGTTTCTGCAAGGGGTACCTCAAAACTTATAGTGTTTGACACAAGTACCGATACGCTGATAACGGAAGTCTTAGTAGATGCAATGCCCATGCAAATTGCCATCACAAGTGACGGGAATAAAATCTATGTTGGATCAATGATGATGAATAGCGTAAATGTAATTCAGAAAAGTGGTAATAGTTGGTCACGTGTAAAACAAATTTCACATCCCGGATTTAGTATGCTTCATGGCTGCGATATCAGTTCAGATGACAAGTATGTTTATGTTTCCAGCAGAAATACTGATGGTATGTTTGAACCATATTTTGATGTTGATGGTGAAGGTCCTCCGGGAACTATTGGAATAATAGATACGCAGACTGATGAGGTGGTCAAATTAATTGAGATTGAGCAATTTGGTTCAGGATTGGTTGTTGAAAAGCAAAATTAAATAATTATTAAAGCCCATTTCATGATGGGCTTTTTTCTTTTACTTTGGTTAAAGATTCTCTGCACTAAAAGTATCTCCATCACTTAAATTACCAGAATTAAATCCTTTATAAAACCATTTCTTTCTTTGTTCTGATGTACCATGAGTAAAACTTTCCGGAACGACATAACCCTGCATACTTTTTTGTATGCGATCATCGCCAACTGCACTTGCAGCGTTTAATGCTTCTTCAAGATCACCTTCTTCGAGAAGATTTATTCTTTCAGCATAATAAGCCCAAACTCCGGCTAAATAATCAGCCTGTAATTCTAATCGAACCAAATATTTGTTAAAATCTTTTTCACTTAGTCTTGAACGTAAAGCCATTACTTTTTCATTAATTCCAAGAAGTGTTTGAACGTGATGCCCAACTTCGTGTGCTACAACATAAGCCATTGCAAAATCTCCAGGTGCTTTAAATTTAGTTCGAAGCTCGTCGTAAAAACTCAAATCGATGTACAATTTATAATCGCCGGGACAATAAAACGGACCAGTTGCAGCACTGGAAAAACCGCAAGCTGATTGCACACTGCCAGAATAGAGGACAAGTTTAGGATATTTATAGTTTAGGTTTTCCTGCCGGAATAAATCAGTCCAGACATCTTCAGTCTCAGCAAGAACAACAGAAACAAATTGAGCAAGCTCATTTTCCTCCGCGGTTCCTTCATAATTTGATGTAACTCCGGAATTATCGAACTGTGAAGTGTCTATTAGCTGAGTTGGGTCACCACCGAGAAAGTATATTGCCAGTATGAGAATAATACTACCGATTCCACCTCCAACCATGCCTTTCTTAGTTTTACCACGGCGGTCCTCAACATTTGTACTTTGTCTTCTGTCTTTCCAGCGCATTTAAATTTCCTTTCAAGAATGATAATACGTAGATGCTTTTTGCCTGAAATTGTTTGCCATTACTATATGCAAATATCTTATCATTATAACAAAAAGCAAAACTGTTTTTTGTTAATTCTCGTCTAATGATTAATATTCAAATAGTTTTTTACAAAATTATTGGCTATAACAAAAATGCGCAAAGTTATTTACCCGGGCACCTTCGATCCGGTAACATACGGACATATTGATCTTGTCAAACGAGCAATAGAATTATTCGATGCTGTTGTTGTAACAGTAGCAATCAATCCAGGTAAGGCACCGTTATTTTCTACCGAGGAGAGAGTTCTTATGTTAAAGGAAAGTTTGAAGGAATTCCAAAATGTTTCAGTTGATTCCTTTGACGGGCTGGTTGTTGATCATGCAAAAATTGTCGGCGCAACTGGAATTCTGAGGGGTCTTCGCGCAGTTAGTGATTTTGAGTTCGAATTCCAGATGGCATTGATGAACAGAAAGCTTGCAAATGATATCGCTACAGTTTTTCTAATGCCACACGAGAAATTTACATATCTTAATTCAACTATCATCAGAAATCTTGCAAGTCTAAAAAGTGATGTGAGTGATTTTGTTCCCCCAATCGTTGCAGAAGCCCTAAAGAAGAAGTTTGAAAAGCCCGGATGAGGAAGAAATTTACGCAACAAAAAAAGGGTGTCTTATGACACCCTTTTTATTTACTAAAGAGTAGATAAAAATCAGCTTAGAAAAACGATTGTTACAAGCAAAAAGAGTGCACTAAAAACAATGCTCGTTACAATTCTTACAAAAGTTTCACTAACAGTATCATTCCGCATAATCTTCAACCAAAATTTTGTTATTAATTACCGTAATTTTTTCAAGTATTATACCGCAATGTATCGCTGGCTATGTGCGGTTTCTTTCGGGAATCGAAGAAAATGAAGTAAATTCTACTGACTTTAAAAGTAATATTGGTGGCTAGGAAGTCTTTGAAATGAGTTGAAAGAGGCGTTTATGTCAAAATTGTCATTCCTTATTTTTCTGACGAATTTAATATCAGAAATAAACTAAGGGTTAAAAAATCTTGATCCATTCACTATCGTTCTAAAATTCAGGTTTGTTTATAAAGTTGATTGCACTCTTCTCACTTAATGCAAACTACTAATTAAAGTTTAAACTCTTTACAACTCAAGCGAGAGTGATCAATGGTTCATTAGGCAGAATTCCCTTGATTGTTTTTAACTACCAACCGTGAAAATTATTAACTTAATTGAATTATAATTTCAAGAATTCATCGTTATAACTTGTATCTGGGAGTCTTTACAAATAATTTTGAGTAGTATATTTTCATTATTTTATATTCATCAAACTACAGGGCTGATATTATGAGCTTAAGTCTTATTGCTAAATCAATAAAGCCCTCTCCTACCCTTGCACTCAATGAAAAGTTTGCAATCCTTAAAGAGAAAGGTGATCCCGTAATTCACCTGGGCGGAGGAGAGCCAAAAACCCGTGTCCCAATGGAAGCTATTATGGCAACCGTTTCACACGTAAATACCGGAGAAGTAAGGTATGCACCAGCAGATGGAATACCTGCTCTTAAACAAGCTGTTATTAGGTACACTGAAGAATTTTATGATAGAAAAGTTACACCACAGCACATTATCGCATCAGGTGGTGCTAAGCAGGCACTAATGGTTGCGTTAATGGCAATACTTAATCCACAGGAAGAAGTTATTTTCCCTGCACCTTACTGGGTAAGCTATCCAGATATGGCAAGATTGATCGGTGCAATTCCCGTTCCTGCTCTACCGGAAGATGGTACATTCTATCCTCGGATAAAAGATATTGAAGATCGTGTAGGTTCGTACACAAAAGCTGTAATCATAAATAGCCCTAACAATCCAACCGGCGCAATGTACTCTGAAGAATTCATTTCAGATGTCGTTCAGTTCTGCGAGAAGAAAGATATCTGGCTGATTATGGATGACATTTATCATCGATTGATTTTTGACGGAAAGAAATTAATAAATCCATTTAAGTATGCTAAGAAGCAGGATGAAAATTCGAAAATGATTATCATCAATGGAGTTTCAAAACAATATGCAATGACCGGATTCCGTATTGGCTGGGCAGTTGGCAATAAAAAAGTTATTGAAGCAATGAGTAATATCCAGGGACATCAAACTTCAGGTCCTTCGGTACTTTTGCAGAAAGCGGCTGTTGGTGCACTTAACGGAATTCAATCAAGTGTTGAATCTCTAAGAGTGACTCTTGAGAACAATAGAAATGTAATGGTCGATCTTCTGCATTCCTTTGAAGGAGTTAAAGTAACAAAACCGGACGGTACGTTTTATTGTTTTGCAGACTTTAGTGTTTATAATAAAAGTTCAAATCAACTCTCCGCATTCTTAATTGATAAAGTACAGGTGTTAACGGTTCCCGGTGCTGAATTCGGATTGGAAGGCTATTTAAGATTAAGTTATTGCGGAACAATCAAAGATATCCAGGATGGAATTGAAAGAATGAAATGGGCACTTGATCCTAATTCACCCAACGAACTTTACATTGGCGACAGAAAATTAGTGAGGGACTGGTCATGAAATATCTTGAATTCGATACACCCGCAACAAAACAGGCAATGGAGCTCGCTTCTGATTTCAGATTGAAAAACCAGGGCTTCACTGATTTAGACAGAGTATTCTGGAATCTTCCCGACGAAGCATTGTATGAAGAAGCCGTTTTCAGAAATGAAGGTAAGATTACAAAATCAGGTCCTTTACTAGTAAACACAAAACCACATACAGCACGTGCTGCTTCAGATAAATTTGTAGTAGAGGAAGAAAGTACAAAAGATAAAATCTGGTGGGGCGTTTATAATCGACCTTTCAGCCAGGAAAAATTTTCATCCGTGATGGCAAGAGCAAAAGCTTATTGTCAGGGTGAAGAACTTTTTGTTCAAGATGTTTATGCCGGAGCTGATCCTGATTACAGGTTGAAAGTCAGAGTAATTACAGAAAAAGCCTGGCATAGCTTGTTTGCAAGAAATATGTTTCTTACAATCGACAATCGCGATGAACTAAAAAACTTTATTCCGGATTTTACAGTAATTACTTTGGATGGTTTTAAACTTGATCCATCAATCGACGGGACACGATCTCAAACAGGAATTATTTTAAACTTTGCGGAAAGAACAGCAATAATTGCAAACTCACTTTATGGTGGTGAGATTAAAGAAATCGGTTTTCACAGTACTTAATTTTCTTTTAACATTTGAAGATGTGCTTCCAATGCACTGCTCAGCAAATATTGGTAAAAAAGGTGATGCTGCTTTATTCTTTGGACTTAGTGGAACCGGTAAAACAACTCTCTCTGCGGATCCGAATCGTCTTTTAATTGGAGATGATGAGCACGGATGGAGTTCGAATGGAGTATTCAATTTTGAAGGTGGATGTTACGCAAAAGTTATCCGGCTATCCGCAGAGGCTGAACCTGAAATTTATGAAACTACCAGAAGATTCGGGACTATTCTAGAGAATGTTGTATTCGATCCTGTCAGCAGACATATTGATCTCGATGATGATATGATAACTGAAAACACTCGGTGCTCTTACCCGATTGAATTTATTCCGAATGTTGTTCCTGAAGGATATGTTCACAAGCATCCAAAAAATATCATTTTCCTTACTTGCGACGCTTCCGGAGTTATGCCACCGATTGCAAGACTCAATCCTGAACAGGCACAGTATCATTTCATAAGCGGATACACTTCTAAAATCGCAGGAACGGAAATCGGTTTGGGAATTGAGCCACAAATAACTTTCTCAGCTTGCTTTGGTGCACCGTTTATGGTTCGTCATCCGTACGAATATTCTCAGATGCTGAAGGAAAGAATGTTAAAGCACAAAGCAAATGTCTGGCTGGTTAATACAGGCTGGGTTGGCGGAAGATTCGGAGTTGGCAAAAGAATAAGTATTCGTCATACACGTAATCTTCTAAATGCTGCTTTAGATGGTAAACTCGATAAAGTTAAATATAGAAAAGATAAGCTGTTCGGATTTGAAGTACCTATCTCCTGCCCGGAAGTTCCTGAAGATGTTCTTGAACCTAGTAACAGTTGGGGAAATAAAGATGAATACTGGAAAAAATATGATGCTCTTGCTGCAAGGTTTGTAGAAAACTTTAAACTATTTGCAGAAGGAACTGCAGAAGAAGTAAAGAAAGCAGGACCGGTGAGGTTGAAAGCATAAAATTATCCTAAACGAAACGGGTCATTGACCCGTTTTTTATGATTTTCACTTTGACCGATATTAATATTTCTTGTGTATTTTTAGTTAGCTATTTAATTGGAGTCAATAAATGATCGGAACGTTAACAAAACTATTTCTTCGCGATATTGAAAAACTAAAAACTGAAATAACTTCTTTTAAAGACGAAAAAAAAATGTGGGAGATATCTGGAGATATTAAAAACTCTTCAGGAAATCTCTGTCTGCATATTTGCGGTAACCTTCAGCATTTTATTGGGGCTGTGCTCGGCAACTCTGGCTATGTTAGAAACCGTGATGCTGAGTTCAGCAGGAAGAATGTTCCTATTCGTGAATTAGTGACTGAAATTGAATTGACAATAAAGATAGTTGAGAAAACTCTAAATGAATTTGAAAAATGAAGATCTTCAAAAAACTTTCCCAATAAATGTCTTCAATTATGAAATGACAACAGAATTTTTTCTTGTTCATCTAACTACACATCTGAATTACCACCTCGGACAAATAAATTATCATCGCAGATTGCTGGACAATTATTTAGAAATAAAATTAATATTTAATTATCTTTCAGATTTCGTAAATTAAGGCAGAACATTTCTTTTCAATTCAATTAAAAAAAATCAGGAGGTACTCAAATGAGTATGATGAAAGAGTTTAAACAATTTGCTATGCGCGGTAATGTTATGGACATGGCAATAGGTATAATTATCGGTGCTGCATTTGGAAAAATTATTTCATCAGTTGTAGCAGATGTAATCATGCCACCAATTGGATTGCTGCTTGGTGGAGTTGATTTTTCAAAGCTGGGCAATTACTTTAAGAGAGGTACAGATAGCGGTAGAACCAGTAATGTTAAGAATTGGTGTTTTTTTAAACACTGTTATTGACTTTCTTATTATTGCGTTTGCAATATTTATGGTAGTTAAAGGAATCAACTCTATGAAGAAAAAGGAAGAAGAAAAACCAGCCGCTCCACCGGCACCTTCAAAAGAGGAAGTTTTACTTGCAGAAATCCGTGATGAGCTGCGGAAAAAATAAGTAATATTTTTATCTTTGAGCCACGGAATTTCCGTGGCTTTTTATTTTTAAACTTTTTGTAATTATGAAACTATATCAGCTAATCATTTTTGCTTTACTAATTCTTTTGATTTCCTGCGGAAGAAAAGAATATACAGAGAAAGGTATCCTTGAAATCAAAAAAGAAATTGATTCACTTCTTTACAATCCTGAAGGAGAAGAACATTTTAACTGGGGTTCAGGCGAAGCTTACTCAAACTTCAGAGCATATTTTCATAATTCTAAATTGATTTTTATCAATGAAGATTATCGCTACAGACAACCCGGAGAGGAATTTAATCGTTATTATTTTAAAGATGGTAATTTCCTCTACCTTGTTGGAAGACA
>CAVOUA010000012.1:0-141114 GCA_963699475.1 uncultured Ignavibacteriaceae bacterium
CATTAAATTCTTCACAAGCTATGAAATATCTCTTATCTTCGGTGAGCCATCCACTGTGGGCATATATACCTGGAAGTGCGGCACTCATACTAACTAATTGAGGATTCGATTTATTGGAAACATTCACAAGATCATATGAATTTTCAGAAGAGGCATACGCAGTGTCATTCCATACATAAACATCGTGAATGTAACCACTAGTTGAATAGTAGGCAGTTTGTACGGGTAAAGTAGGATTTGATAAATCAAGAATATGCATTCCGCCTAAACTTGTTCCAACTACATAAGCATATCCATCTGAAATAAATAAATCGTGTGCCGATGTGAATGTTGCGTTGTAGGTGTAAACTAAGGATGCGCTATCTGGTAAGTATGAGAGATCAACAATTTGCATACCCGATCCCAATCCCCGAACCTTCATTGACGATATAAGCATAATGCGAATGTGTTTTAATATCCCTCCACTGATATGG
The DNA here is from genome assembly GCA_963699475.1 of uncultured Ignavibacteriaceae bacterium. Taxonomy (GTDB): domain Bacteria; phylum Bacteroidota; class Ignavibacteria; order Ignavibacteriales; family Ignavibacteriaceae; genus IGN2. The sequence continues at coordinate 474 of CAVOUA010000012.1, forward strand.
AGATGCTAATGGACCCGGAATAATATCGACTTCTACGGGATTGTTTGGGTTAGTTACATCAATTATTGATGTGCCGCCGGTAATTCCCATCAATGCGTATTCATGACGATTGTCAGCATATCCCCAGATATCTGAATAAGCTTGACCTGGTTGAGGATTAAGTGATCCGAGAAGCTGAACATTTTGACCGAAGCCTAAAATGTTATGGAAGTGAATACAGCAAAAACTGTAAGCAAAAAATTTTTCATATTACTTATTTCGAAATTATTTAAGAAAAGCTACTTTAATTACTTTTTGAGCTTCTTTAGAAGATACAAGTATGAAATAGATTCCTGCGGGGAGAGTTAAACCCGAATTGTCTTGTTGCGTCCCAACTAAAAGTGCTGGTACCAGCTTTAATGTAACCATTGAATATCGTTTTTACTTTTTCGCCTAGTACATTATAAACGTATATCTTAATATCTTGTCCGACTAATAATTCTATTCTTACTCTGGTTTCCGGATTGAATGGATTTGGATAAGCCGAAATTTCAAAATTATTAACCGGAGTTATTTTACCTTCATCTGAGCCTGTTATTTCATCATTAATGTAAAGATATATTCCTCCTTTAACATTTCCAAGTAATAAATCAGTGTCAGTATCATTATCTATATCAACGAAACAGGGGAAAGTATTCCCTCCAAAATTGTCGGGAAGCAGTTTATTTGTAACTAAAGTCCATATTGGGACTGTATTGCTGCCATCATTTCTGAAATAAAAAAAATCACCTTTTCTGTTTCCTGAAAATAAATCCAGAGTTCCATTCTCGTCATAATCGAAAAGAAATGGTGTGCTGTTATCACCTATATCCAAAGTATCGAAGTAAAGACTATTAGCTGTAAACTCATATGTCGACGGACTTCCTGTATTTTCATAAAAATTAAATTTACCGTTGAAGCCTCCTACAATCAGATCTAAATCATTATCATTGTCAACATCAATAAGAAATGGAACTGCAGTTGAACCTACATCTATAATCTCTCCGTTATTATTTTGCAGATCAACATTAGTTGTAAATAATGGAGTTGCTGGTGTTCCCGAATTGATATAGAGTGATAACTTACCGTTAAACCTTCCTATTAAAAGATCATAATCACCATCATTATCAATATCACCAAACGATGGAGTAACGCTTAAATCACTTGTGATATTAAAGTACGTTGAATCCACGAGCAAAAAATCCGGAATTGAACTAGTGCCAGCATTTTCGAAGAAATTTATTGAACCAATCGGGTTTTTGAGTGAACCTATAAACATATCAAGATCAGTGTCATTATCGATGTCAACAAATACTGGTGCACTGTTATTTCCAACATCGAGAGTTTTTAAATAATCATTGGTTATTAATTGATGGTTAGCTGTTTGCGGAGTTCCATTGTTCTGCAAAAACATTAATGATTGAGGAACGGTAGGATCATATAATACTGAAACAAATAAATCCAGATCTCCATCCGCATCAATATCAGCAAATCGCGGCATGTTGAATCCGCTTGTATAAACGCTATCTGAGTTTACCGGATAAATATCTGAAACTCTTTGCATATCAGGAACAGATGACGTTCCGAAATTTTCGATGACATAAATACTTTTGCTAAAAAAATCTCCCCAGAAGAGATCAAGATCAGAATCATCATCTATATCTGCAAACTCTATTGAACTTGCACCGTGTAATGGATCATCACCTCCACCAATTATAATAATGTTTTGCCAGATGCTAGTTATAAATTTTAAATTGAAATTTTGTGGAGTGCCGATGTTTTCATAATAGATGAGTGTCCCTGCTGAGTTACCGCTAATAAAATCATAGTCACCATCACCATCAATATCAACAAAAATTGGATTGCTGGAGAATTCACTGTAAATAGGTTCGCCTTCATTATCACGAACTGTGTCCTGAGCAAGTACGAAATAAGGTGATGTAACATTTCCATCATTTCTATAAAATGATATCTGATCATTATTACTAGTGAAATAATCAAGATCGCCATCATCATCAATATCAATAAAATAAAACCAGTTTGAAAAGTTTAGTCCATTAGGTAGAGTTAGAGAATATTCAAAATCAGCCATATACTTTGAGCCTGTATTTTCAAACCAGCCAAAAGTCTGATCACTATCGAGATAAAAAATGTCGAGATCACCATCGCCATCTATATCAATAAACTGATGTTCTAAATTGTTATGACCTCCACTGAAAGTGTTATTTATCAATCCTTCATCATCACTCACCGGAATTGAATTTAATTCCCGTTGATAAGGCTGTGAAAATGTGAGAATCGTTGAAAGTAAAAACAGAGCAGGTGAGGTTAATTTGAATATTTTATTTCGTAAAGACAAGCATCTCCAATTATTTTGAATGGTTCAATTTTAAAATTATCTATATCTTTTTGTTTAGTCTGAATCGATCGTTCGATAATCATCAAACATTGGCTGCCAAAGTATTTATTGTTCAATAGATTTACAACAACATTATAAATATCATTTTTGAAAAATGGCGGATCAGCAATTATTAGATCGTACCCATCATCAATTTTTAATGAGGAAAATTTTATGGCAGGCAGCTTAAAAATCTTACATTTATTTTCTGCTTGCAGTAATTTAATATTTTCTTCAAGTGTTCGATAAATAACAGAATTTTTCTCCACGAAATGAACTTCTTCAGCACCTCTGCTGAGGCATTCAAAACCAAGGGCACCCGAACCTGCATATATATCAAGCACTCTTATACCCTCGAATGAAATTCGGTTATTGATGATGTTAAACATAGTTTCACGCACTCTTTCGGTAGTTGGTCTGATAAGCTCAGATTTTGGCACATTAATATATCTGCCCTTCAAATAGCCTGAAGTAATTCTTAATCTCATAACTTATTGCTTAGATAAATCTTGATGCAATTCCAGTTGCTGAAGTAAAATAACTGTAGTTATCATCAGATATTTCATCATTCTGAAAACCAGGTTTTAATCTTATAAAATTAAAAGGATTAAATTTTTTAAACTCCAAACCTGCAGCTGCAATTAAATCGTTTAGAGAATCTGCTCCAATATCTTCTCCCGATATGATAGCATTTGTAGGCGACTCACTCAACAGTTTCTGGAAATTCTCATGAGAAAGTTCTCTTACAATTCTATCAATTATTCCATCCTTCTGTTTTTGCAATACCTTAACGTAAGCAGGTTTTGAGGAAATATTAAAAAATAAAGTTATAGAATTTCTAGAGTTAAAAACATTGATGATAGCCGATTCTTTCGCATTTTGGAAAGAAGAATTTATAAAGCTGTTAGCTGTTATTGAAGCATTATCAACCAATCTTGGTGTCAGATTATTTTTTGAACAAAAATATTTTATAAGAATCAGGTATTTTTTTTTTAATGCTACCACAAGAGCGTTATTTCTGCCGGGCAAAATTCCGCTTTCAAGCTCATAAATTTTAATTGCCAGGTCATCTACTTGAATATGAGGGAAAAGCTGTGAAATCTCCCAATTAAATTCTTCTCGTATTTCTTTCTGACTAAGGTTAGCATCATAAGGCAGCTGGATAGTAATAAAAAGTTCGGGAGGAAGTGTAAAAGAACAGGTAGTGCTTGTGATAGGATTTCTTATTTTAATTTCGTCGTACGCAGTTTGAATCTGTGCCTGGATATTAGCCTCTACCTGATCTTCAAAATTAATTGGTGGGCTAATAAAAGTCTGCCCGGTATTTGTAACAACTAATTGATTTGATTCTTTTTCTATTTCAACAAATTGTAACCTGGAGGCTGTGATGTTTATACCAGCACATCTCTGAATACCATTCATTTATAGCGGATTACTCCCACGAGGAGGTATTCTTAAGAGCGTCGTTGAAGAGATCACCAACAGTTCCATAACCATCAGGATCTTCTAGATAATATTTAGTCCCCAAAACTCGTGTAGTATCTATCTTTACAACAGCTCCTCTTCTATTGATTGTAGTATCAACAGAGATTGAAGTATCAATTTGAAGAATGTATGACTGAAATGTTTTAGGTGAAAGTTTTAAACTTTCTGGAGTAAACTGGCCATCTGATAATGGCTTGAATGGATTAGCGGGTTTCATTGTAAGCGAATCGAATGCATTCACTACGCTGTCAACATATTTATCTTCTTTGATAAAACTAATTAGCTTATTAAGATTGTCTGTAAAATTCCCGAATTTCTTTTGATATAAAATCTCTGCTGATTTTATATTATTCATTCTGAGTCTAGATTCAGTCCTGAAAAACCTTTCCTGCTCAACAGCATTTTTGGGATCGATAATCGCTACTTTTATTAATATTACACTAAGAATTGCAATTACTAAGTAAAGAGCAGCGTGAATGTACCAGGGATCGCCAGCTTGGGATTTCATCATTCCTCCGGGAAAATTTTTTTTGTTTGGTTATCCAATATATAAAAACTTTTTAATTTTGTTAAACTTAACTTCACCTATTCCTTTTACATCCATAAGCTCTTCCAACTTTTTGAACTTGCCCCTCTCTTCCCGAAGCCGGATGATTTTTTCTGCCGTTTTTTCACCTATTCCGGGGAGCTTAACAAATTCATTTACTCCGGCAGTATTGATATTAATACTCTTTTCAGTTAAAACTGAGACATCTTTTTTAACATAAGCTACAGTATCAGAAAGTTCAAGAACCCTTTTCTTTATCTCAAGATTACTATCTAATTGAGGTTCATCAGGGTCAAATTCAGAATTTATGTTAGTATAATAATCAAAAAGGCTGTCTTCTTTTGAATAATCAATGTGTTTGAATTCTGGAGCATCATTATTTTTTATAAACTCCACATAGACAAATCCCACGATAAACATTGCTGCCAAAAACAGAATCACAAGAATTTCAGTTTCAGTAAAACCAATTTTTTCGGATAATTTTTTAAACATCATTTAAATGAAGCCAACAACTAAATTAGTTGCCTGAAAATAAGATAAAGGAACTTCAAATTTGCTACAAACCGAATTTGCTGAAAAAATTACTTTTTTCACTCTCAGAAGAAGTTTTAACATTTGGCATTTCTGAAAGTTGTTTTATCAAATCTTTTTCCTTTGAATTAAGCTTTTGTGGAATCGCGACATTAATTCTCACAATCTGATCACCACTTCCTGAATAATTGAGATGTCTTATTCCTTTTCCCTTCATCTTTAATAATTTACCTGGTTGAGTTCCCTGGTCAATCTTTAACATTGCTTTACCATTCAGTGTCGGTACCTCAACATCTGCACCTAAAGCAGCCTGAGGAAAAGTAATGAACAGGTTGTAAATGATATCATCTTTTTCCCTGATGAAATGATCGTGCGGAAGCTCCTGAAATACCACAATAATATCGCCCGGATGCCCTCCACGTTTTCCGGTATTGCCCTCACCTTTCATTGTCAGATAGTTTCCTTCTTCAACTCCAGCAGGCGCTTCAATTTTTATTGTTACTTCATCAGTAACTCTACCGTCTCCGGAACAAATTCTGCAAGGGGAATCAACCACTTTTCCCTCGCCGGAACAATTATGGCAGGCAGTTATATTAACAAATTGTCCAAAGACCGACCTGGAGACAGTTTTAACTTCACCAGCACCATTACAAACCGGACAGGTTTTTAATGAGGTTCCAGCCTGCGCACCGGTACCATTGCATTCATTACACTTTACCTGCTTTTTAATTTTTATTTTTTTTGTTGTACCTGTTGCAATTTCTTCAAGAGTTAGTTTTAAATTTACTCTTAGATCCGAACCGGGTGTACCAGCGCCGCGTCTGCGCGATCTGCCTCTCTGGCTTCCACCGAAAAATTCATCAAAAATTGATGAGCCACCGAAGATATCCGAAAAGTGAGAGAAAATATCGTTAACATTAGAAAATCCGTCAGTTCCAAATCCGCTTCCTCTTACCCCTTCATGACCAAAGCGATCATAATTATTTCTCTTATCATCGTGACTGAGTATTTCATAAGCTTCTGCTGCTTCTTTGAATTTTTCTTCTGCACTCTTATCTCCCGGATTTCTGTCGGGATGATATTGCATTGCCATCGTGCGATAAGCCTTCTTTATTTCATCCTTGGTGGCGTTTCTGTTTATACCCAGTACTTCGTAATAATCTCTTTTAGCCATTTATATTATTTCTCATTTTCTGATGATGATTCCGATGTACCTTCGTTTGTTGTTTGGTTATCATCTGATGATGACTCCTCACTTACTATAACCTTTGCATGCCTGATAACTTTATCGCGATAAAGATAGCCAGATTCGATTTCTTGCAGTACAGTATGAGATGGAACTGAATCGTCCTTTTTCTGCATTAATGCATCATGATAATCAACGTTAAATGGTTCACCTTTAGTCTGTATTTTCTTTACACCCTGTTCATCCAAAACTTTCAGGAGCTTTTCATAAACTAACTTAATTCCTTCTTTTACAGCTTTGTTATTATCGATATCATCAATGTGTTCAAGAGATCTTTCAAAATCGTCAACTACGGGAAGCAGTTTAATTATAAAAGATTCTGCAGCATAGTTAATTAAATTAAATTGATCGTTTTCAGTTCTTCTTTTGAAGTTCTCAAATTCTGCTGCTTTTCTTAAAAACTTATCCTGCCAATCTTTAGCCTGAGATTCCAGTTCAGTTATTTTTGTTTCTGCTTTTTCATCCTGGTGAACATCAATATGTTCTTCCTGTACTACTTCAGCTGATTGATTTTCTTCCGTTTCTGTTGTTTTATTTTGTTCATCCTGGTGTTTATCTTTTTTATGTTTACTCATAATTCATCTACTCCTCTTTATTAACGTGTTTTTAAATGTTCAGTTAAGACTTTTGCGAGGTAATCCACAATAGCCACAATCTTTGAGTACTCCATTCTTTTTGGTCCAATGATACCAAGTGTTCCGCTGGTTTCTCCGAATTTATATTCCTTACTTACAAAACTATACTCTTTAAGTTTCTTTTCTAAGTTTTCGCTCCCGATTGAAATATATACTTCTTCTTTTTTTAATTCCGAAGATTTTTCCATTATGTGAATAATCACATCTTTATCTTCAATCAATTCGATTATACTTTGAAAATTTTCAGGATTTTCAAATTCTGGTTGTTGAATAATATTTTTTGCACCTGTTACTATAAGCCTTTCTGATTTGAAATCATCTTTGAAAAGTTTATCCACTGAATCGACAAATAACCTGATTATCGGTTTTTGATCTTCATTCGCATCAATAAATCTTTCTTTAAATGTATTTCTTATCTCGTCAAGACTTAATCCTGATAACTTTTCGTTTAAAAGATTTTGAACTGATTCTAACTGAGATTCTTTCAATTCAGTTTCCAGTTCCATTGTAATTGTTTTAACCAATCCCGATTTTATACTTATCACAACAAGGATTCTTGTTGAGGTTAGACTGATGATCTGAATTTTTGCAAGTATTCCTGATTCAAGATTAGGATAAGTTACACAAGCTATTTGTCTTGTTATTGAGCTAAGTAGTTTTGAAGTCACCTTTACCAGCTCATCCGCTTCATCAATTATTTCACTAAAGCTGTTTTCAATTAATCCTCTTTCCTTGGTGTTTAGTTTGTCAATGTCCATCAAAGAATCAACGTAATACCTGTAACCTTTATCTGTTGGAACTCTTCCGGCAGAGGTATGCGGATGGTTGATAAAACCAGAATCCTCAAGGTCGGCCATAACGTTTCTAACTGTAGCAGGTGAAAAGCCGATATCATATTTCTTGGTAATATTTCGGGATCCAACTGGCGTAGCAGTCAAAATGAACTGCTGAACAATCGACCTGAGTATCGCTTTTTCTCTCTGATTTAATTCTTCGGTTTCCATTTCTTCAATTTGGTATGATTAAAATCAAGGCGCAAATATATTAAAATTAACCTAATTTTGTCAGGCATTGGATGATGATGTAACTCAAAAGTCTCAATTAGAATATGCTTTATGAATTGTATTTATAGCACAAGTTAGTATTAAATATTTTGAACAAGAGAGCTTAAGTGCTAAATTTTCAAATGGAAATTTTAAAAAGTTAATTCTGACTGAAGGGAAGCAATATTGGCCAAAAAATATGAGGAAGCCGGTGTCAGCATAAAAACCGGCGATGAAACCGTTGAAAAAATCAAGAATTACGCAAAATCGACATTTAATAAATCTGTTCTCACAGATATAGGACTTTTTGGTGCTTTTTTTCAACCTGATTTGACCAATTACAAAGAACCTGTTTTAGTGTCCAGCGTAGATGGTGTAGGTACGAAGCTTAAAATTGCCACGATGCTAAACAAGCATGATACGATCGGTCAGGATCTTGTAAACCATTGTGTGAATGATATAGCAGTTTGTGGTGCTGAGCCTCTCTACTTTTTAGACTATTTGGCTTTCGGTAAGCTCGACTCTGAAGTCGCATCGGAAATTGTAAAAGGATTTTCGATTGCCTGCAAAGAAAACGGATGCGCTTTAATTGGGGGAGAAACTGCAGAAATGCCCGGACTTTATCAGAAGGGTGATTACGATCTCTCGGGAACTGTTGTTGGAATTGTAGAAAAATCTGAAATCATAAAAGGCGACTCAATTACTTCCGGAGATATACTTATTGGTATTCCATCATCAGGACTTCATACAAACGGTTACTCACTTGCAAGAAAAGTTCTTCTCGATAAATATAAACTTACAGATACAGTCCCTTTGCTGAAAAATACAATTGGCGAAGAGCTGCTTTCAGTCCATCGATCATATCTTCAACTTATTAAAACTATCAAAAACAAAATAGAAGTAAAGGGAATATCACACATAACTGGCGGCGGAATAGTTGGAAATACAAACAGGATCATACCAAAAGGTTTGAAACTTAATATCCATTGGAGTAACTGGGAAGTACCGGAGATTTTTAAACTGATTCAGAAAACAGGTGAAATAAGTGATGATGAAATGAGAGAGGTCTTTAATATGGGAATAGGTTTAGTTTTTGTTGTTGTCAAAAGAGAATGTTGAAGCTACTTTCAGGTTAGCCAGGGAATTAAAGGAACAGGCAGTAGTAATTGGTGAAGTAAAATAATTTTAAATAAGAAGCACCAAAAAACAATATTCAAATATCAAGTTATACCCAAAAACCAAAATAAAAACCAAACAAAACATTATCTTGTTTGGAATTTTGAATTTGTAATTTATTTGTGATTTGGTTTTTGTCTATTGGAATTTCAATCAAAGACTTCTTAAAAAAAAGAGAGTAATTAATTTTCAAAAAATGTTTATAGATACTCACGCACATCTTTTTTATCCTAATTTTGAAGGCGAGTTGGATGAAATATTTTCCAGAGCCGAACAGAATAGTATTGATTACATACTTGTGCCCGCTACAGATCTGAAAACTGCTGAACAGGTAATTGCACTTACTGAAAAATATGAAATAGCTTATGGTGCAGTCGGAGTTCATCCTCACGATACTAAAGACTGGGACTTCATCTTTCATTCCCAAAATTGAAAACTTAGCTAAGCATAAAAAGATTGTTGCGATCGGCGAAATTGGCTTGGATTATTATTACGATTTCTCTCCAAAAGAAAAACAGATTGAAGCATTTAAAGCCCAGATTGAACTTGCTCTAAAATTAGATTTACCTGTGATAATTCATAATCGTGACTCTGATAAAGATATGATGGAAATAATAAGAAGTTACTGCGGCGCAGGATTAAAGGCACAGTTTCATTGTTTCAATGGTTCACTGGATGATGCGATGGAACTCATTGGAATGAATTACATGTTATCATTTACCGGGAATATTACTTTTAAAAATGCAGATAATCTTCGAAAAATTCTTCAGCATCTGCCACCTGAAAATTTATTGCTTGAAACTGATTCACCGTTTATGACTCCGGTTCCTCATCGGGGGAAGAGGAATGAACCTGCAAACGTAAAATATGTTGCCGAAAAAATCGCGGAGATGCATAAATTAAGAATAGAAGATGTAGCGAAGATTACATCTTTCAATGCATTCAGAATTTTTGGGATTGGAAGCAAACCTGAAACAGCTTTTACTTATAAGCTGGGCAATTCATTGTATATTAATATTACAAACCGCTGCAATGCTCATTGTGTATTCTGTAAAAGAGAAGATAAACCCTTTCTGAGAGGATATAATCTTGGAATGGAAAGAAGCGAGGAACCTTCAGCCGATGTTTACATAAAAGAAATTGGTAATCTAAAAGATTATGATGAAATCGTCTTCTGCGGATACGGTGAACCAACAATCCGATGGGATGTTGTTAAAGATATTTCAAAGTTTGTAAAAGCAAATGGAGGGAAGACTCGCCTTAATACAAACGGTCACGGAAATATCATCAATAAAAAAGATATTACTCCCGAAATGAAAGGTCTTATTGATGTTGTCTCAATCAGTCTTAACACATTTGATCCAAAGCAATACTCTGAACTGGTTGGATTAGAAATTTCTTACTTTGATGAAATGATTGACTTTGCTAAAAAATCAAAACCATTTGTTGAGAAAGTGGTGATGACAATCGTTTCTATTAATGAAGTTGATATAGAGCGTGCACGCAAAATAACTGAAGAAGAAATTGGTGCAGAGTTCAGAGTGCGCGAATTCTTCTCATCGGAAAACTAATTTGAAAATCACATCAAAATATTTTCTAATCATTTTTTGCTTTCTTTTACATTATTTAAATACATTATCTCAAACAGATAATCAGCATCAAGTATCAAGTATCCAGAGTCTGGAATCCGGAATTGAAAAAATAATAAGCAATAGTTTCTTTGAACGGACAACAATTGCAATTGATATTTTTGATTTAACTGACAGCATTGCTCTTTATCAAAAAAATAATAAACTTCTGCTTCGTCCAGCATCAAATATGAAATTACTTTCTTCTGCAGCCGCACTATTGAGTCTGGGTGAATACTACTCTTTCAGAACTGACCTTTTTCATACAGGCGTGATAGCCGCAGATACCTTGTACGGAGATATTTTTGTTGTCGGTGGTTTTGATCCGGGATTTACTACTGAGGATCTGGATTCACTTGTTAGCATCATCAAGTCGCTAGGTGTTCACTACATTACCGGAGGAGTATATGCAGACATATCAAAAAAAGATTCAATGTATTGGGGGAAAGGATGGATGTGGGATGATGATCCGGAACCGAGCGCTCCTTATTTAAGTGCGTTAAACATTAATGGCAATTCAATTGAAATTATTATTGATGCAGGTGAGATCGGTTTGCCTGCACAGGTGACAATGAATCCGCCAACAAATTTTGTTGAAGTAGTGAATAATACAATAACTGTCGGTGAAAACGATTCCTGCGATTTCTTAATCACTCGAGATTGGGTGAATAGAAAAAACACAATCCTTTTGAACGGTAAAATCAATAAAACAAATTCATTCAATTCATCGGAACATAAATCCCGAGTAAATATTCTTTATCCTGAAAGATATTTTCTCACTCTGTTCAAAGAACATCTTGACCAAGAAGGAATATATATTGAGAAATCAATTGATATTAAGGGATTGGATGATAATCCTGTATACCTGAATACTATCTTTCGTTCGATAGACGAATTACTGCCCGTGGTCAACAAAGATAGCGATAACTTGAGTGCTGAAATGCTGATTTACGCAATCGCTTATGAAGATTCAGGAGCACCGGCTGTTGCTGAAGATGGTCTCGCATCATTTAATAAATTATTTGATTCACTTGGCTTTAATCCTTATGATTATTCAGTCGCCGATGGTTCTGGAGTTTCGCATTATAATCTTGTTTCAGCTGAACTTTTAATGGAAACACTAAAGTATTTCTATTATCAGAGAAAAGATTTCTTCCCGGTTTATTATAACTCCTTAGCTGTTGCAGGCATTGATGGAACATTAAAAAATAGAATGAAAAATTCTTTAGCTGAAAATAATGTTCACGCAAAAACAGGGACACTGAATGGTGTTAGTAATCTTTCAGGATATGTAACTGCAAAAAACGGACACTTGATTGCATTTTCAATTATGATTCAGAACTTCACAGGAAAATCTTCCGCGGCAAGAAATTTCCAGGATAAAATTTGTAAACTGCTTACAGAGTTTGAATGAGGATTAGATTCCGGACAAGCCGGAATGACAGGACAAGCTGGAATGACAGAATGCTGGTTGTCATTCCCGGGAGCGAAGTGACTCGGGAATCTGAGCGTAGATTCCGGACAAGCCGGAATGACGGACCGGTGGTTGTCATTCCTGCGAACGGAGTGAGTCAGGAATCTGAAAGGGTTATATGAACGAAAAATTATTTTCAACATATATAATGGCAAATGAACGACCGACGCTTTACGTTGGTATGTGTAATAACTTGCTTCGTAGAGTCTGGGAACATAAAAATAATAGCAACCCTAAATCTTTTACTGCGAGGTACAGCCTCAACAAGTTAGTTTATTATGAATTTTTTACGGATGTCAGGCTGGCAATTATCAGAGAAAAACAGCTTAAGAACTTTAGCAGAAAAGAAAAAATTGATTTGATAAGGAAAGCAAATCCAACATTTAAGGATTTGTATAATGAAATAATTGGTCAGATTCCGGACAAGCCGGAATGACATTGTATGATCAAGCATTAAATAAAATCACCCGTTGTCATTCTCGCAAGTCCCGACTTTTGTCGGGACGCGTCGGGAATCTTAGAAAATAAAACAAGCCAATGAAAAAATTTTTCGTCTATAAAATATTTAGTCAGCCTTTTCATTCAGATCTTTTATCCGGCGTTATGTGGGACTTTGATATAACAGGACTGCTGGAGGAGGACGATCACATTTCAATTTTTATGTCCGGGACTTCCAAAACAACTGAAAAGCAAATTGGTGATGGACTAAAGAAATTACAAAAAGATATGCTGATAGAATCATTTAAAATTGAAAAAGAAATTCTTGAAGATAAAAACTGGAATGAACTCTGGGAAAAGAGCAGGGAAGTGCTCAGAGTATCGGATAGGATTGTTATAAAGCCAACTTTCAAAAATTATTCATTTAAAAAAAACGAAATAGTCTTAACTATTGATCCGAAGATGTCATTTGGAACAGGAGAGCATCAGACTACAAAATTAATATTAAATATGCTTGAAAAGTACGTCCGGAAAGGAATGAAGGTTCTGGACGTCGGTTCGGGAACAGGGATACTGGCAATCGCTTCTGTAAAACTTGGTGCATTAAAATCTGTTGCAGTTGATTTTGATGAAATCTGTCTTGAAAACTGTAAGGAAAATTGCATCCTGAATGATGTAAAAGATTCAGTTGAAGTGTTAACAGGTGAAATTGATTCTGTTAAAGAAGACAGTTTCGATTTAATTCTTGCTAACATTCAGAAAAATGTACTTCTTGAAATTGCGGAAAAGATTAAGTCGAAAACAAAGACAAATGGACTTGTGATTTTGTCAGGATTGCTGGAAGGCGATAGAGAAGCAATTGAAAAAAAATATCATTCGCTTGGTTTCAGAACTGTGCAAGTTAAATCAATGGATGAGTGGATAGCGATTGTGCTAAATCTTAGTTATTGAATAGAACACGGATCCGACGGATCAGGCTGATTTGAACGGATTTTTCTTTTTATCGTTTGTAAAATATTTCTCTTTGAATTGAGGTTCTTTCCCAAAATTTAATAATAATCCAACTTCGATATCTGTAGCTTTCAAATAATTTAATAATTGTGCTTCGTGTTCTTCGCAAATATTTTCAGCAGCTTTTAATTCAACTATTATTAAATCATTCACAAGTAAATCTGCGAAATAATCACCTACTTGATCTGCTTCATAAAATACTTTGATATTTTTCTGTTGTAAAACATTTCACACCATTTTTGATAATTCAATTCTCATTGCATTTTCATAAACTTTTTCTAAAAATCCATAACCGAGAGAGTTATAAACTTTATAGAAAGCTTTAATAATTATATTCAGTAATATCACCGTGAAGCATAACTATCTCCTTTGTGATTATCTGTTGTAATCCGTCACATCAGTTTAATCCGTGTTCTATTATTCTCTCTCATATACATATCTCACCATCAAAAACTGTCATCTCTACTTTTACATTTTTAATATTATTGTGATCAATCGAAAAAATATCATCACTTAAAACAACAAAATCTGCAAGCTTGCCAATCTCAATGCTACCTTTTGTTCTTTCTTCGTATGAGGCGAAAGCAGCATTCAGAGTATAACACTTGATTGCGTCTTCGACTGAAATTATTTCTTCAGGAATCCAGCCATTGGGATTTTTTCCATCAACTGTTCTGCGGGTGACTGCTGCATAAATTCCGTAATAGAGGATTTAATGGTGCAACAGGCCAATCAGTGCCGAATGCAACAACGGCACCGCTGTTTAACAATGAACGATATGGATGTGTTGTTTTAATCCTCTCAGGACCAATTCTTTTTTCTGCCCAAACACCGTCATCTATGCAATGATACGGCTGCACCGAAGCAATCACCCCGATTTCAGCAAATCGTTTTATATCTTCTCTTCTGAGATGCTGTGCATGTTCAATCCTGAATCTTCTTTCCCAGGGGGAATTTACTCTTTTAATTTTTTCATAAAGATCGAGCATAAAAGCATTTGCTCTGTCGCCGATTGCGTGAGTACAAATCTGCAACCGGTTTCTGTCAGCTTCAGTTGCCCATTTTTCAAGGTTACCGTTTGTAACAATGTCAATTGCCAAACCTGATGTGGATGGATCCTGAACGTAAGGTTCGAAAAACCATGCAGTGCTTGCACCGAGTGAACCATCAGCGTAAGCTTTCAAGCCGCCGCGTTTAATCAGACCTTCTTCGATGCCAACCGTAACTCCTGCACGAATTATATCCTCGTATTTGTCTATCGGCCAGATGGAATAAATTCTGCAGGTAAGATTTGCGTCAGCAAGAATTTTTTTATACGCTTCAAACTCATCAGGCTGAGTCATATCCTGCACGCTGGTTATTCCAAATTTTCTTGCTTCCTCAAGTGCTCGTAAAGTTGCTTCAACATTTTCTTCAAGTGACGGAGTAGGAATTATCTTGAATACCAGATCCATCGCATTGTCTTTTAGTATTCCGGTTGGCTCACCGGTTTCAGGATCGCGTTCAATTAACCCGCCATCAGGATCGGGAGTGTTTTTAGTTATACCTGCCTGCTCAAGTGCTTTTGAATTTGCCAATCCAACATGTCCGTCAATCCTGCTTACAAAAACAGGAGTGTCTTCTGTCAGGCTGTCAATTAATTCTTTTGTCGGAAGAGTTTTATCCGGCCAGAGTTCGTGGTCCCATCTCCCGCCCGTTATCCAGTTTGAAACAGCAAGGCTTCTTCTTATAATGTATGTCTTCAATTATTTCAGCGAATTCTTCTTTGCTGAAAGAGCAGGACGCAGATTTATTCCGAGCAAATAATTCCCACCAGAAGTAAAGTGAAGATGACTGTCATTAAATCCCGGCAGCATCAGCTTTCCTTCAAGATCAGTTACTTCGGTCTTAGCATCAATATATTTCCGTGCACCTGATTCTGAGCCGACATAAATAATTTTATTCCCTTCAACAACCACTGCTTCTGCGTAAGGCTGCTTTTCGTTTACTGTATAAATTTTTCCGTTGATGAATGCTTTGCTCATAGGCTGCGCCTGAATTACAAGATTACAAAATTGAAAGATTACAAGATTAAAAAACAAAACATTGAGAATAAATGATTTTTTCATTACAAGTCCAATTTATTTTTACTAGTGCAATTTAAAAATCCAGAGGACTTTTTACACCCATCCCAAGATTTTTTATTATGTGTGTATAAACCATTGTTACACGAACGTCTTTATGACCAAGAAGTTCCTGTACTGTTCTGATATCATAATTATTTTGCAGAAGATGTGTTGCAAAACTATGTCTGAATGTATGAGCACTTGCAGTCGGTTTATCAATTTTCAATTTTCTCAAAGCAATTTTTATTGCTTTAGAAACAGTTGAATCGTGAATATGTAAACGATACTTTATTTTTTTTTCAGGATCATAAAAATATTTTTCTGCAGCAAACACATACTGCCAGCCAAATTCTTTTGAAGCATTCGGATATTTTTCTGCGAGAGCATAAGGGAGAACTGTATCTCCAAATCCTTTCTCTAAATCTGAGTTATGCACAGCACGTCGTTTGGCAATCTGTTCTTTTAGATGAGGAACAAGTGATTGCGGAAGAAGAGTAATTCTGTCTTCCTCACCTTTTCCATCACGAACGATAACATTCTTTAGGTCGAAATCGATATCTTTTACACGTAAACGCAATGCTTCCGAAAGTCGAAGACCGGAACCGTATAGCAGGCTTGCAACTATTTTTGGTAAGCCTTCCATATTCTGGATGATGGAATGCGCTTCTGCTTTTGTAAATACAACCGGAATGTGTTTTGGTTTTGTCGGGCGTTTAATGTCATCAACCCAGCCAACATCTTTATGAATAATTTCTTTGTATAAAAATAGAATTCCCTGAAGTGCCTGGTTTTGAGTAGATGCAGAAACATTCCGATCCACGGCGAGATGGTTAAGGAATTTTCGGATGTCATCTTTACCGAGATTTTCCGGATGGGTTTTATTATGGAATAGAACAAAACGTTTTATCCAGTTGATGTAAGATTCCTCTGTCCGCCTGCTGTAATGCAATGAGCGGAGATGGGTTCTTACCTGGTCGAGCAGCTTTGGTTTTCCAGATTCTTTTTGAGATTGATTCTTAATTTGCACAGCGACTCAAAAATAATATCAAGAATCGTTCTATCCTAATATTATTCGATTTCTGAATAAAAAGAGCGTTACAGAGTAATAAACAAACTTATTTGTTGACTTAGTCAAAAGATATTTTGATATTAGGATTAAGAAAAACAGGATTTGCTGTAAAACCAGTGTAGGCATTTCCTGATAAGTATTAGTTATATGGCAAAGAAATGGAAAATATCAAAAAATTATTAATACTATTTGTTTTCTCAATAAGTTTTATAACCTGTAATGATAATTCTGTTGAACCTATTGAAGTCACTCCCGGAAGTAGAGACTACATTTGGGAACGCGATACTCTAAATTTAAGTTTATATCATTTTCTAACAAGTATATGGGGTTCAAGCGAAAATAATGTTTGGATGTGCGGGCCAGGGGGAATGTTTAATTTTAACGGTGTAAGTTGGCAAGAGTATCCAGGAATGCGATGGAATTTAAACTGTTTATATGGGATTTCACAAAATGATATTTGGACTTTTGCTGAAGGAAATTATAATGGTGTTAATATTTGGCATTATGATGGTAATGCATGGAACGATTTAGGGCTATATACATTTACAACAATTGATGGATATTTAGCAATCAGTGCTATATGTGGTACCTCTGCAAATGATTTATACGCTGTTGGTGTTTTTATGTATGAAAATTATAAAAGAAAATCAGTACTAATGCATTACAATGGTGTTGATTGGACATTTATGAATACAGGAAATTTAACTACTACTTTGAATCAAATTTATTACGATAAATATAAAAAGAAATATTATATGAGTGGCACAGAACAAATCTGGGATACTACTAGTTCACCACCAGTTATAATTGATAATGTAAGTAAACTTTATGAATTAAGTGTTCAAACGTTAAAGGAAATATATTCCAGCGATAAAATCAATAGATTTATCTCAGAAATTAATGGTGCAGTATATTTTATAAGTGAAGATAAATTATTTAGTTATTCGAACAACGCATTTCAAGTCTATCAAGACTTTTCCACCATTCCTTATGTTATTGGATTAATTCGAGGTCGTTCAGTAAAAGATCTATTTATCCATTCCGCAAAAAGAATAGCATTAACAGGGAATAGATATATTGTGCATTTTAATGGGTCGGATGTGCAGCCAATTTTTGATGATTCATATATCTGGACATTTGAAGTTATTGGCAAAAGTGTTTTTATATTATCATCAGATGAAAATGGAACCTTTATTATCAATCACGGGAAATTAAAAGAGTAATGCCATATAACAAGTGCCTCAAGCTGACTGCCAAGTTCGCAATCGGCATTTCAAATATTTTCGGGTTAGTCGTTTCGTAAAAAGTTTGTTGTAAAGGTGTTCGTTCTAAATTAATTAACTTGTAAACTGTGCTTGCAAGGAAAGATAAGCACAGTTTACTTAATTATTAGCAGTTGTGCTTTTGTTTTGCATTGTTGTTATGGGCAGCAGCTTAGGCACAACGTCGTTAGGTGGGTTATTTCTATTCAATAGGTGATTTATGAAACATTCATTTTATTTCTTTGTTACTGTTTTGTTCTTTATTACTGGATGTGATTCTCCTACCGAAGTATCAAATCCCTTTGATTATTCTATTGAACAAAAGATGGACTGTTTTTGTTCACAAGCGGGATATTGGGTTAATCTTTTTATCACTTCGGATACAGTCTCAACTGCGGTCAGAATTTCGGATAATAAACAACTTAAGTATAATGAGTTTAAATATTATAAATCAATAAAAAGTCTTTTTGATTGGATTTCTGAAACTGATACAACGGTGTACAATTTAATTGTTACAATTAATTCCGAACATAATTATCCATCTTATATTTATTTAAATCCAAAACCAATTGTTACTGACACTATTACTTGGATTATTGCAGATGGAGAATTGTCATATTCAACTAAGAATTATAAAAAATTAAAATAAAGTTATTAGCACCACCTAACAAGCGCCTCTCCGAAGGAGTCCTTTGGACAACGCCGACTCCCGCATAGCGGGACAGGCTACCATTTTAGTTCGGCGGATTTTCCCGAAGGGATGGCTACGCCAGAGATTTTTGAAATTGTATTTTGTTAAAGATTGTTGTTCGTTCTCCCGAAGGGATCCCTACGGGATAATTAATTAACTTGCCTTCGGTGCTGTACTGAAACAATTTACAGCACCTACGGCTTAATATTTGGCAATTGTGTTTTACTTGGCTTCCTTGTTATGGGCGGCCCCGCCAGGGCGGGGTAAACTGGGTTAGGCGCAACGCCGTTATACAACTTAAAATATATTTAGCGTAATAGAGTGATAGTCTAAAAATAAAAAACAACTATTCACTCTAAACCGTATAAACAATTTGTATTTTCTATTATTTAATTAGTATAATCCGGTTATAGATTGATCTGACGAATTAAAAATTGAGGTATTGACGATGGCCCCACAAATAAGACTTTTTTGGACAAATTTAGCCGTAGGTATTCTCGGTCTTATAGTTGGTATTGACTATTTAATGAGATGGACAAGCGATGATTTCTTATCTCGAGAGTTTATGATTGGTTCCCTCTGTACAATATTAGCGATATTGTGGCTTATTTATATTTTTGTAAAAAGAAATAATAAGGGCTAGTCAAATAAAAGGACTATACTTTACTATTTCTAAGACAAAATAGTTGTATAACCAGCGTGTCGAGCGACCGCTAGTACAGTGTGGCATTGTTAAAGTTTTTGTGTTTGTTTTTTTTTTCGAGTTGCTCTTTGAGTGTAGTACAAAATGTAAGTTAACGGCATCCGGTGCGTGCTGTGAAAGTTACGCACCGTCTGCAAAATTTATAAACGTAGTTCAAAGTACGGCATTGTAGTGTTTGGGCGGACAGCTTACCCGCAACGCCGTTATACCATAGTACGAATAAATAAAAAGAAGTTGAAATATGAAAAAATTTTTACCAATTTTTATTTCTATTATTACAATCATTACAATTACAATAATAACTATCTATAGTAATAAATATAAAAAGCCGTGGGCGGAAATGTCCAAAGAGGAAAAGAGGATTATAGTTTATTTATTATCGGCCGGTCTGATCTTTTTGTTTGGTGGAGTAATAGCATTTATTTATTTCTTATGATCTGTATACTGTGTTTTATTGGATTGTATTGAAGCACACAAATTAAATATTATCACCTTTTGGCTCTTCATCGTCAGCAAAGTAATTAATGATGGAATTTTTTGATATAACTTTTCCTGTTTCAGGTGTAACAACATGGATATTTATTCCACCATTGGTTGCATTTATTGTGTCATTTTTTACTTCGATGGGCGGAGTATCAGGTGCATTCGTGCTGTTACCTTTTCAAATGAGCGTATTGAATTATACAGCACCCTCTGTAAGCGGTACAAACCAGTTATTCAATATCATTGCTATCCCCGGCGGCGTATGGAGGTATATAAAAGAAAAGCGAATGGTCTGGCCTCTGACATGGGCTGTGATAATTGGCACTCTGCCGGGAGTGTTAATCGGTGCATTTCTTCGTCTTGAATTTCTTCCCGATGCCAGGGACTTCAAATTTTTCGCAGGGTTTGTATTACTGTATGTTGGTATAAGACTATTCACTGATACAATTAAACATAAAGCAGATTTTCAAAAGAATGAATCAGCAGATCGAATTGATTTTGTGATTACAGAAACCCGTTTTTCTCTGAAGCATTCTGGATTCAAATTCGATGGAGAAAAATATTCTTTTTCGGTACCGGGTGTTTTTTTGCTTTGCTTCATAGTGGGTATTATTGGCGGAATATACGGGATCGGCGGCGGGGCAATTATCGCTCCTTTTTTTGTCACATTTTTTCGTCTTCCTGTCTATGCTGTTGCCGGTGCATCTTTGATGGGAACTTTTATAACTTCCGTTGCCGGCGTTATTACATATCAGGTTCTGGCTAATGTCTACCCGGGTATGTCTGTTGCTCCCGACTGGTATCTCGGATTGCTTTTTGGAATAGGCGGACTATTCGGTATGTATCTTGGTGCAAGATGTCAAAAACACGTTCCCGTAAATCTAATCAAAGTGATATTGTGCATCTGTATTCTTTTTGTAGCGAGTAAGTATCTATACGATTTTATAAAATAATAATCTATAAAAGAGACTAACCTGTTACTCCGGAGAAGTTCCTTTGGAATGACAACGCGACCGCTCCATATTCTGAATTAAGTTTGATATTTACTAAATTTGATAGAGCATTTTTAGAACTAAAATATTTACATTTCATTCAGGGAGGCTAAAATGAAAATCGTGAATTCAATTTTACCCGCACTTCTTCTAAATCTTTTTCTTTCACAAAGTATTATTTCACAAGTTCAGTTTGTTCAGCATACTATTACTAGCAGCGCTGATGGAGGCATTTCTGTATTTGCAATAGATCTGGATAAAGACCTGGATATGGATGTGCTTTCTGCATCCTTTAACGATGATAAAATCGCCTGGTATGAAAACGATGGAAGCCAGAATTTTTCAATGCACGTTATAAGCAGTACTTCTGATGGTGCATTCTCGGTTTTTGCAATTGATCTGGATAAAGATGATGATATTGACGTTCTGTCTGCTTCACAAAATGATAACACAGTTGCGTGGTACGAAAATGATGGGAGCCAGAATTTCACTTTTCATTCTATCACTTCTGGTATTGGTGGTCCGATTTCAGCTTATGCCATAGATGTTGATGGAGATACAGATTTTGATGTTGTTTCTGCAGCATATTTTGCTGGCAGGATTGATTGGTATGAAAATGATGGCACTCAAAACTTTACAGTGCATAACATTACCATGAACACTCCGCATGCACGTATGGTTTTTGCCATTGATTTAGATAGTGATACAGACATTGATGTTCTTTCCTCTTCAATAGATGATGATAAAATTGCATGGTATGAAAATGATGGGAGCGAAAATTTTACTACTCACATAATATCAGATACTGCAGATGCTGCATGGGGATTGTATGCCATTGATTTTGATAATGATACGGACATTGATGTATTTTCATCTTCCTATCAAGATAATAAAATCGCCTGGTACGAAAATGACGGCAATGAGAATTTTATGGAGCACATAATTACTTCAGCTGAATATGCAGCTCGAGCAGTTTTTGTGATAGACATTGACGGCGATAATGATCTTGATGTATTAGCATCCGGAGATAATACAGTTAGCTGGTATGAGAACGACGGAAGTCCAGTTTTTACAAGGCATATTCTTCCCGGGAATTATGGGGCATGGGGCATTTATGCAATCGATTTGGATGGTGATAATGATAATGATGTTATATCTGGATACCTTGGAGATAACAAAATATTTTGGTTCGAGAGTGATGCCTCAAGTGATGTACCATATGAATTTGAGCCTGGAATTCCTGATGATTTTAAACTTTTTAATAATTATCCTAATCCGTTTAATCCTGTAACATATATTGAATTTGATGTACTGAGGAATTCATTTGTTGATCTTAAGGTTTATGATGTACGAGGTAGAGAAGTTGCAGCACTACTGACTAAGCAGCTTCCAGCCGGACACTATAAAGTTTCATTTAACGCAGAAGATTTAACATCGGGCATATATTTCTATAAGATTTTAATGGATGAATTTTATGCTGTAAAAAAGATGGTCCTGGTGAAGTGAAAACTATTAATTTAAATTTCTGAATGATGTTTTATTTCCTGGTTGCAGATTATTGAAAGGTAAACGGATGAAAATAGTATTAGCAATAGTGCTTGTTTCGATAATTAATCTTTATGCGCAGGATGATTCTATCCGAAAACTATTTCCGGGGAAATGGAAAATGGACGTTGAAAATGTGGAAGTTTATGAAGAGTGGCAGCTAGTAAATGAAAACGAATTAATTGGAACAAATTATAGTCTGGAAAATGGGGTTAAAATTATCAACGAGAATCTCTGGATAAAGAAATTTGCGGATCAATGGGCATATATTGCCATGCCGGGCAATCAAAATATAACTCTCTTTGCGCTGATAGAACATTCACCTAAGAAGATCATATTTGAAAATAAAGAACATGATTTTCCTCAGAGAATTTCTTATGAATTTCATAAAGACGGGAAAATGACGGCAGTATTGAAGGGAATGTTAATGGTGAAATTAAGCGTAAGGAATTCTCATTTGTAATTAGTTGAAGATTAAGTTCTTGATGATTATCAGAGTTGCAACGAAAAACGATTATCGCAGAAATAATCAATATCTACAACCACGCTGTTGATGAAAAATTTGCTACCGCAGATACGGAATATGTTACAGTAGAATCGAGAAAAGAATGGTTTGCACAGCACTCACCTGAAACCTATCCCATTTATGTTGCAGAAGAAGATAATAAAATAATCGGTTGGTGTTCTTTAAGTCCCCACAGACCCGGACGTAAGGCTTTGAGCAGGGTGGCGGAGATAAGCTACTACATTCACAAAGATCATCGAAGAAAAGGATTAGCAAACTCTCTGATCGCACATACAATTGAATCAGCAAAAGCTCTTGGTTTCCAAAATTTAATTTCAATTTTACTCGATTTAAACAAGACAAGCATTTACATTCTTGAAAAATTCGGATTTGAACGGTGGGGCTACCTTCCAAATATTGCAGAGATTGACGGAGTGATTTGCGGGCAGTATATTTACGGCAGAAAAATTTAAGTGAATTTTCAGATTGTTGGAATTTATTTCGGAAAAACTCATCCTTTAAGTAACTCTCAACTCCTTTTGATATATTTAGTACCAGTCAATCTAAACTAAGGTAAAATTTTGAGCGAACACACATTAATACAATTAGCTAGTATAGTAGTACTTGGTATTGCTGCACAGTGGGTTGCCTGGCGAATTAAATTCCCGTCGATTCTTTTTCTTCTTTTATTAGGATTCCTTGCCGGTCCTGTAACAGGATTTCTTAATCCTGATAAGTTGATGGGCGATTTACTTCTTCCTGTTGTTTCAATTTCAGTTGCTCTTATTTTATTTGAGGGTGGATTAACTCTTCGCTTAAGTGAACTGAAAGAAGTTGGCGGAGTTGTAATTGCACTGATCTCCATTGGCGCAATTATTACCTGGGCAATTGCTGCAGCGGGTGCGCACTTTATTCTTAAACTGGATTTGCGAATTTCCATTTTACTCGGATCAATTCTTATTGTTACGGGTCCTACAGTTATAGGCCCTTTATTAAGGCACATTAAACCTGTGAAAAGAGTTGGAACTATTTTAAAGTGGGAAGGAATAATGATCGATCCTGTGGGAGCAATTTTAGCTGTGCTGGTGTTCGAAGCTATTATAGCTGGTGAAGTAGGTGAAGCAAGTTCGGTTGTTTTAATTGGATTGTTGAAAACGATTTTTTTTGGTGGAGCAATAGGATTAGGTTTTGCCGGATTGTTACTTCTTTTCTTAAAAAGATTCTGGATACCGGATATTCTGCAGGAATCGGTTGCTTTTATTTTAGTTATTACCGCTTTTGTATTGTCAAATATATTTCAACCGGAATCAGGTTTGTTTGCGGCAACATTAATGGGATTGTTTCTTGATAATCAAAAGCACGTAAGTATAAAACACATAATAGAATTTAAAGAGAACCTTAGAGTAATTATAATTTCAAGTATTTTTATTCTGTTGGCAGCAAGGTTACAAATAAGTGATTTTGAATTTTTTAATCTGGCTGGTATTGTTTTCCTTGGTTTATTGATTTTTATTGCACGACCCTTATCTGTTTTTGTATCCACTTTATTTTCTGATCTTAATTGGCGCGAAAGAACTTTCATTTCCTGGCTTGCTCCAAGAGGAATAGTAGCTGCTGCGGTCTCGTCAGTGTTCGCTTTAAAATTGGCCGAGACAGGTATTCCGGGAAGCGAATTTATTGTACCAGTAACTTTTATTGTAATTATTATTACTGTTGGTATCTACGGTCTAACCTCTCCGCTAATTGCAAGGTGGCTTAAGGTTGCCCAATCAGATCCGCAGGGAGTATTAATTGTAGGAGCTCACTCATGGGCTATAGAATTTGCTAAAATTTTAATTGAAAATAAAATTCGTGTGGTTCTTGTTGATACGAATTATTTGCATATATCAGATGCAAGACTTGAAGGACTGACAGCCTACCAGGGAAGTATTCTTTCTGAACATCTTATTGATGAAATTGATCTAAATGGAATCGGAAGAATGATGGCATTAACTTCAAATGATGAAGCGAATTCTCTTGCTTCTTTACATTTAAGAGAGGAATTTGAAACCGGCGAGCTGTACCAGCTTCCTCCGTTGGGAAATAAAAATGGCGACAAATCAGAATTTTCAGCCAAACACCTGAGAGCCAGATTTCTATTTAAAGATGGAATGAATTTCGATAAATTAAATGATCTTTTTATGACCGGCTGGATAATTAAAAATACCAGACTGACTCAAGAATTTACTTATGAAGATTTTCTAAAAAATTATAATAATAATGTTATACTTCTTTTTTGGTTAAACGAAAATAATAAGCTCGGAATTGCAACTGTGGAAAATGACTTTAAACCGGAAAATGGACTTAAAATTATTGCACTCGTTAAAGAAACCTAATTTAATTAGTTCACTTTTTTTCAGGAGGCATCCTATGAAACTCATATATTCATTCATTTTAATAGCCCTAGTTCTAGCACAAATTAATTTTGCACAGGAAGAAATCAAACCTAAATACGATGTTTTTTCCTTTGAAAAAGAAGTTACTCTTCCCGGAACTCCGGAAATTATATTTGATGCAGTAACAGGAGATATAAGCGGATGGTGGGATCATTCTTTTTCAGAGAATCCTAAAAAGTTTTACATCGAACCAAAACCAGGCGGTGGCTTCTGGGAAATTTTTGATGATAAAGGTAATGGAGTTCTTCATGCTACTGTAATTTATGCAGATAGAGGAAAGCTGCTTAGATTTGATGGACCGCTTGGTCTTTCGGGAATGGCTATTAAAGTCGTTACTACTTATAAATTTGAACCTGTAGGATCTGACTCAACACTTTTCAAAGTATCTCTTAGAGCTGCTGGTGAGGTTGCAGAAGGAGTCCCTGCAATAGTCGAAAGTGTTTGGGATCATTTTATATTTGAACAACTTGTGCCTTATATAAAATCGGGCAGGCATCTGGAAAAGAAATAGATGTCAACTGTAACCCTCAAAGAATAAATACAATTATTTATTGAAAGAAAAAATAGGCTTTACTTATTTGACAAGTAACATCTTCATTGTTTCAGAAAAACTGCCAGCACTCAGCATGTAAAAATAAATTCCACTGGTTAGTCCGGCCCCAGAAAACTCAACTTCATAGTCTCCCGCAGATTTTTCTTCATTAACTAAAGTTGCAACTTCTTTTCCAAGAACGTCGTAAACTTTTAATGAAACAAATCCTCCGCCTGAGGCGGACGAAATCCGAAATCTGATATCAGTAGTCGGATTAAATGGGTTAGGATAATTCTGATAAAGTACAAAATCTTCCGGATTCAGATTTTCATTTTGAACTAGTCACGGGGTTATCAAGTACAGTGATGACAAAATTTTCTCCGAAGTTCCATTCATCAGGAAAACTTGGAATGCTATCCCAATTGACGCTGTTTGCAACTGAATAAATTGTATCTGTTAAAAGGCTGTCAGGTGCAGTATATAAAAAATTCCAGGAAACAGTATCATTAACAAATGGATTTGGGGATGTGTGTGTCAGTTCTCCAAATAGTACTTGTGTCAACGTATCGACAGAATCAATTTCCCCGGAGTAACTAGCAATATTAAATCCACCAGCAACTGCTGGTCCACCAGTCATTAATATTTTGTATTGCTGCGTTGTATTTCTAATAACACTATCAGGACCTTCTATCCAAACAAAAACTGAATCTGTAGGGTTTAAATCATGGCATACGCATCCAAGCCCACCATCCTTTTTTGTTAGTCCAACAATTCCATGCATTTCATCAATATTTGCATAAATAATTATAGAAAGAAAAATAGTTGCAAGCAGTAAATTTATTTTCATCTTGTCTCTTATTAGTTATTATTTTTTCTTGATATCAAAATAGTTGTTTACTTTTCAAATACACTAATCGCTCGTAATTGACTTTGGGCTTATAATATGGGGCAAAGAAAGTAGTTCTCCAGAAAAGAGGTGTAAAAAAGATTAACGGATTCTGAAATACAAAATCAGGGATGATATGATACCATCTGTAACCGAGATTATTGAAATATGTTCTAACCTCTTCCCCAAAACCAAGTTCATCACCAGCTAAAATTGCAGCCTCACGTTGACAGCTACTTTTTAATAAAGGTTTCAATTGTCTCTCCTGATATCCATTTAAAAACATCTGGTCTTTAACATGTTTATAATTTTGATAACGTGAGTATCCATCAAGTTCGGCCAGTACACCCATATTGAAAAAAATAATGAAATACATCAGCCATAAAAATGTACCTGTATGGAAGCTCAAATCTATCAGAATTGAAAATGAATTTACAGCAATTGAAAAAGCCAGTATGGCAACAATGTGTAAAAGTTTCCCAACCTTCCAGTACCTAATAATAATATTTAATCCACGCATTTTTATGAAAGTAATAATAATACTTCCAATGATTCAGATCCAATGAATAGACTAATTATTTCAAAAGAAGCATCTTTTTTGTTGATATGTAGTTATTACCGTTCGCGCCTTTTGCTTCCAAAGTATAGGCGTATGTTCCGCTCGATAGGTTGTTAGCATTGAATACAATACTGTGATTTCCAGCTTCAAATTCATTATCAGCAATCTGTGCTACTTCCTGGCCAAGCATATTGAAAAGTTTTATATTAATCTTTGCTTCAACCGGTAGAGAAAATGAAATTGTAGTTGAAGGATTAAATGGGTTTGGATGATTCTGATTCAGTGCAAAAGAGTTTGGAACAGGTCCTGTTACTTCAACAGAATTATAGGTTGTAGATGTTCCATCAAAATCGATTTGTCTTAACCGGTAATACTGAAGTCCAGATTTAATATTAGAAATTTTGAATGAATAAGATTTTGATTCGGATGTTGTGCCAAAGCCGGGGACAAAACCAATTTTTGTAAAATAATCGTTGTCTTCACTATGTTCAATTTCAAAGCCCTGATTGTTAAGTTCAGTTGCTGTGGTCCAATTTAAAATAACATCGCTATTGACTAATTGTGCACTGAAGGATGAAAGTTCAACTGGAACAAACCATGGAGCTTCGAGTTTATAAAAACCACTGCTTTGTGCAGCAAATTGTGTCATCGAATCAACAGAAACAACTTGATATCCAGATGAAGGAATGGAGATTGGTGTCCAGCTCGCACCTCCGTTTACAGATCTCCAGCTTCCAGGGGAAGTAGAATAACTGTTGACTACAATAACATTTCCATCTGTCGGTTGAACATGAACACCCCACATACTTATGCCGGTAAAACCAGGTTGGAGAGTCCATGTTTCTCCATAATCAGTAGATTTTAATAGACCGCCTCCACCGCCCCATTTTGTTGCCCATGCAACTCCTGGATGAGTGAAGTCAACAGATACAGTTGGTATTTCACCACCTGTAGAATATTTTTGAGTCCAGGTCGAACCGTAATTTGTACTTTTAAATATTCCAGTGCCATTATCACCAATCAAAATTATACTTGTATCAGGGAATACTTCAATATCACAAGGTGCGGATGCTGGTCCGAAATTACTTGCAATTGTTGTCCACGTATCTCCAAAATCTGTAGACTTTTTAAAATTTGTATTGGTCATTGTATAAATATCATTTGGATGGGATGGGTCTTGAGTCATAGGAATTCCAAAGTAGGACATTTGACCTTCATCAAGAGTAAGCTGCCAGCTCGCTCCATCATTGGTTGTTTTATAAATTTTATCGTTTGGGGACGATTCAATGGCAACTAGAAAAGTGCCGGGATTAGCATCATCGAGAATGATAGATTTAATATCACTTGATCCAGGAACATTAAGACCTGTTTGGGTAAAAGATTCTCCTCTATTCGTGCTTTTATAAATTTTATTGTTTGAGCCAAAATAAACTAAATCCGGATTATTTGCATTGTAATCAATCGGACCTCCTAAGCTACCGCCTGATTGCTTTAATACCCAATGATATCCCGTCTGTGCATTCGCGATTGATATTACTATTGAGAAAAAAAATATAAAGGTGAGAAAGTACTTCATTATAGCTCCTTAATAAATAATGGGATTGACAAAAAAAGTTGCGCCGAAATTAAGCATTAGTTGATAAAAAACAAATATTTTTTGTTAGCAAGAAGTGTTTTGTATGGAAATTAATTTCTTTTAGTATTTTATTGAAAATAAACTTTTTATATTCTTTGAGTGTTTGATTACAAAAAGTATATTTGGTCTCAATCAAATCAACTTTATGAAAGAAAAATTTAACTAATGAATTTAGATGTACTAGTCTTTGCTGCGCATCCTGATGATGCTGAACTTTCTATGGGTGGAACTATCGCTCACTTCACTTCAAAAGGAATGAAGGTAGGAGTTGCTGATCTGACCAGGGCAGAATTAAGTACAAGAGGCAATGTAAAAACAAGAGTCAAGGGAAACTGCTGCAGCAACAAAAATTTTAAAGTTGAAAATACGTGAGAACCTTGGAATAAAAGATGGTAAAGTTACTTTCTCTCCTGAATTACTTAAATAAAGTTGTTTTGTCGATCAGGAAATACACACCGTTCCATTGTGTTCGCACCATATTTTAATGATCGTCATCCTGATCATATTGATGCAAGCATGCTTATCAAACGAGCTGTTTTCAGTTCTGGACTTGAAAAATTTAAGACTACAATTGCAGGTAAGTCACAGCTTCCTTACAGGCCAAAAAAGATTTTTTATTATATGCAGACATACATATTCGAACCATCTTTTATCGTCGATATCTCAGAGCATTTTCAAACTAAAATGAAATCCTGCAAAGCATTTCAAAGTCAATTTCATAATCCATCATTAAAAAATGAGGATACGTTTATAAGTAAACCAGAATTTTTAGACTACGTTGAAGCACGTGCAAAATTTTATGGTTTCCAAATTAGAAAAAAATATGGTGAACCATTTTTTTGCGAAGAAAATTTAGAATACGATTTTGCTAATCTATTCTGATTAGCTTCATTTGGTTTTTTAATAGAATATCCTTACATAAGAGGAAAAAACAAGGAGTATAAAATGATTCTTAAAGATAAAGTTATAAAAGAACTCGAATCGCAGGGTATAAGAAATATTCGCGAAGTGTTTTACAATTATGGCACGCCGGCACTTTATGAGCAGGTAGTTAGAAGGAGAGAAGGGCTGCTTGCACATCTAGGACCTATTGTGGTGAGAACTGGCAATCATACGGGAAGAAGTCCGAATGATAAATTTTTGGTTAAAGAAGAATCAAGTGAAAAAAATGTCTGGTGGGGAAAAGTCAACAGGTCAATGACTGAAGATCAGTATAACCGACTTTTCGCCAAAATGATGGCTTACATTCAGGGGAAGGATCTCTATGTAGAAGATTGCTTTGTTTGTGCGGATGAAAAATACAGACTTCCCATCCGTGTAATTACAGAAACTGCATGGCATAATCTCTTTGCAAGAAATATGTTCAGAAGATATAGTGACCCATCCGAGTTAGAAAAACACGATCCACAGTTTACAGTTATCCAAATGCCGAACATCAATGCTAATCCACAGAATGATGGAACGAATTCAGAAGCATTTGTTCTTATTAATTTTGGAAAAAAGTTAGTGCTAATTGGGGGAACAAGTTATGCAGGTGAAATTAAAAAATCTATTTTCACAATTCTTAATTACTTAATGCCGATAAAAAAAGTAATGTCAATGCATTGTTCAGCTAATGTTGGAGATAAAGGAGATGTTGCATTGTTTTTTGGTTTATCGGGTACAGGTAAAACAACTTTGTCTGCCGATCCTACAAGAAAATTAATTGGTGATGATGAACATGGGTGGAGTGAAGATGGTGTATTTAATTATGAAGGAGGATGCTACGCAAAAGTTATCAGACTTTCAGAAGAAGCTGAACCTGATATTTATGAAACAACAAGAATGTTTGGAACCATTTTAGAAAATGTTCAGATCGATGCACAGACAAGAAGAATAGATTTAGATGATGATACTTTTACAGAAAACACCCGGGCTGCGTATCCAATCACTCATATAAATAATATTGTTGAAGAAGGAAAAGCAGGTCATCCGGAAAATATAGTAATGTTAACAGCGGATGCTTTTGGAGTCCTACCTCCAATTTCAAAACTTACCACTGAACAGGCGATGTATCATTTCATTTCCGGTTATACGGCTAAAGTTGCTGGAACAGAAAAAGGAGTCACTGAACCCAAAGCAACTTTCAGCACTTGCTTCGGTGCCCCTTTTATGGTCTGGCATCCAACAGTCTATGCAAAATTGCTGGGTGAAAAAATTAAAAAGCATAAAGCAAAATGCTGGCTTGTTAATACAGGCTGGACTGGAGGACCTTACGGTGTTGGAACAAGAATGAAAATTCAATACACCCGTGCAATGTTAAATGCTGCTCTTGAAGGGAAGCTTGATAAAGTTGAATTCGAAACTGATCCGATTTTCAATTTACAAATTCCAAAATCTTGTGAAGGAGTTCCAGCAGAAGTTTTGAATCCAAAAAATACCTGGAAGGATAAAAAAGCCTACGATGAAATGGCGAAGAAACTTGCGGGTATGTTTGCAAATAATTTTAAGGAATATGAAAAAGAAACTGAAAAGGAAATTGCAGCAGCAGGTCCGAAAGTATAGAAAAGTATATTGTATGGATGTGATTCATGAAAATTGGATTCAGCAATCATACATTCATACAACCTGTGTCACATCAATGACTCATCCATTCATTAAGTGAAAGTTCGATCTATGTTGAAGAAAATTTTAATTGTACTAGCAGTAATTCGTAATTGGTATTCAATTCATTCCGGTAGATAGAAGCAATCCACCGGTAACACAGGAAATAGATGCGCCTGCAAATGTATTATCCATTTTGAAAACTTCTTGCTACGATTGTCATTCTAACGAAACTGTTTGGCCTTGGTACTCTTATGTTGCACCAGTTTCATTTCTGGTAGCAGGGGATGTTGAGGATGGTAGAAAACGCGTTAACTTTTCTGAGTGGGATAAATACGATGAAAAGAAAAAAGAGAAAAAAATGGATGCTATGATTGAAGCAGTCGAAGCAGGCGGAATGCCGCTGCCAAAATACTTAATTACACATTCTGATGCTAAATTGGATCCGGAAAAAATAAAAATCTTAAAGGATTGGGTAACTTCCGATAATGGTCAGGATGAAGCATTACGATACAAAAAAGAAAAGGAGAAAGACTAATTCAAATTCTCATTTTGAATTTATTTGGATTATCAAAAATACATTTTTTACCAGGTGGTTGATTCTCAATCAATCTTATCATAATTTCACACGCAAATCTTTTTGAGTTAGCAGTATGAATTACACACTAACTCAAATTCAAAAAAAATATCGGAGACTCTTTTATGGCAGATAAAAAACTTACCGGTGATGTTTATTACCCTTCCGACAGAAATTATCAAAAACGCGAATGCCAAATGTGAGCAACTTTACGAAGTCTGCTGAAAAAGATTATTTGGGTTTCTGGGAGAATGAAGCAAAAAATCTTCACTGGTTTCAAAAGTGGGATAAAGTACTCGACGATTCAAAGAAACCATTTTACAAATGGTTCGTAAATGGAAAAACAAATATTGCTTACAACTGCCTCGATGTTCATTGCGAAACTTCAAGAAGAAATAAAGTTGCTCTAATATGGGAAGGTGAAAACGGAGACTTTCGATCTCTTTCATATTTTGCTTTAAGAAGAGAAACCTGTCGTTTTGCGAACGTGCTTCGAAGTCTTGGTGTGAAAAAAGGCGACAGAGTTACAATTTATATGGGCAGAATTCCTGAGATTGTTACTGCAATGCTTGCCTGTGCACGTATCGGTGCGATTCACTCAGTAGTTTATGGTGGCTTTTCTGTTGAAGCACTTCACGAAAGATTGGAAGACAGCCAGTCAAAAGTTTTGATTGTTGCCGACGGTGCGTATCAAAAAGGAAAAATAATTGAACTAAAAAAAATTGCTGATGAAGCTCTCCAACGTGCGGCTACAGTTGAGAGTGTTTTGGTTGTTAAAAGAACTGGTCACAAAGTTAATATGGAATTCGGAAGAGATATGTGGTATCACGATTTGATGTCATTACCAATTGCCAGCAATTCCTGCGACATTGAAATAATGGATGCGGAAGATCCGCTCTATCTGCTTTACACGTCTGGAACAACCGGAAAACCAAAAGCCATTATGCACACTCATGGCGGATATATGGTCGGAACTTACACAACATTAAAATATGTTTTTGATATTCACGAAGAAGACCGATTCTGGTGTGCAGCAGATCCCGGGTGGGTTACAGGACATAGTTACATTGTTTATGGTCCGTTACTTAATGGTGCAACATCGTTTATGTATGAAGGAGCTCCAACTTATCCCTATCCAAGTCGGTGGTGGGGAATGATTGAGAAATACGGAATAAATATTCTCTACACAGCCCCAACAGCGATCAGAGGTTTTATGAGATTTGGTGATGCATGGGTTAAACGACACAATCTTTCTTCATTAAGATTACTTGGAAGTGTTGGTGAACCAATTAATCCTGAAGCATGGAGATGGTATCATAAAGTCATTGGCGGTGAGCGTTGCCCAGTAATGGACACATGGTGGCAAACTGAAACCGGAATGTTTATGATCACTCCGATGCCCTGCACTCCATTAAAACCGGGTTCTGGAACAAAACCATTTCCCGGATTGAAAATGGATATTGTTGACGAAGAAGGAAAATCTGTTAAAGCTAACGAAGAAGGTTTTCTGATTATTAAAACTCCCTGGCCTTCAATGCTGAGAACAATATGGAATGATCCTGATAGGTATGTAGAACAATACTGGAGTCGTTTTCCTGGAATGTATATGACAGGAGATTCTGCTCGGAGAGATGAAGATGGATATTACTGGGTGATTGGAAGAGTGGATGACGTAATTAAAGTTTCAGGTTATCGATTAGGAACAGCTGAAATTGAGAGTGCATTAGTAAGTCATCAATCAGTTGCAGAAGCAGCCGCCATTGGACTACCACACGAAGTAAAAGGAAATGCAATTCACGCTTTTGTTATTCTAAGGACCGGGTATGAAAAATCTGACAAGCTGATTGAAGAATTGAGACAGCACGTTGGTCACGAAGTTGGGCCCATTGCAAAACCGGAACATATAGAAATTGTCGATTCACTGCCAAAAACCAGAAGTGGTAAAATTATGCGGAGAGTTCTAAAAGCCCGTGCTCTCGGTATTGATCCGGGAAATCTTTCAACTTTGGAGGAATAAAAACAGAACTTTTCTGCTTAATTAACTGTTCATTTAAAAAGTGTTATCTAAATCACTTCAATTTTTGTTTTAGTAGCACACTTTTTTAAGTTTTCCCGACAAATTTCAATTAATAGGTATGGATTCAAAAAACGCAGATCTATCTTCACTTAAGATTGATCGTTCAGAAAATAATACTCCTAAGAGTGGTTCGAAGGCAATTATATATGTAATAATTGCAATCCTGATTATTGTTGCTGGATACTTTGGAGTAAAATCACTTTCAAATGATGCACTCGAAGTGAAGCTGACAACAGTCATAAAGCAAACACCTGGCAGGTCAAGTGCAGTTTTAACAGCAAGTGGATATGTAGTAGCACAAAGAGAAGCTTCCGTAAGCTCCAAAGGAACGGGTGTGCTGGTTTATCTTGGTGTGGTTGAAGGCGATAAGGTTAAGAAAGGTCAGATAATAGCAAGACTTGATGACAGGGATATTGTCGCACAACTTGATGAAGCAAAATCCAGTCTCCAGTTATACAAAGCTCAATTGAAGGAAGTTGAAAATAATTATAACAGGGAGAAAGAACTTTTTTCACGAGGACTTTCTTCTCAGCAGTCACTTGATCAGGCCGAAACAGCTTATAATTCGTTACTTGCAAACATAGATATCTCCCAAGCTAGAATCAGAGCAGCAGAGGTTGCATTGGAGAATATGATAATCCGCGCTCCGTTTGACGGAACTGTTTTGACAAAAAATGCAGAAGTTGGAGAGATAGTTGCTCCATTTGGTGCAAGCACTACTTCACGTGCTGCAGTTGTTACTATTGCCGATATGAATTCATTAATGGTTGAGACTGATGTTTCGGAATCGAACATCCAAAAAATTAAGCAGGATCTTGATTGTGAAATTGTTCTTGATGCAAACCCGGGAAAAAGTTATCAGGGTTATGTTTTTAAAATCGTTCCAACGGCAGACAGATCTAAAGCAACAATTTTGGTGAAAGTTGGTTTTAAGAGTTACGATAACCGGGTTCTTCCTGAGATGAGTGCAAAAGTTTCCTTCTTATCTGAAAAAAGTAAAGAAGAGGAAGAGCAGATTCCTGTTCTTACGGCACCTCTTTCAGCAGTTGAGGATTTAGATGGAAAAAAAATCACTTACGTTGTTGAAGATGATAAAGCTGTACAGAAAGAAATTACAACAGGTCGCCTGTTTGGAAACTATGTTGAAATAATTTCAGGTCTGGAAGAAGGGGAAAAGATTATTGATGACCTGAATGAAAAAATAAAAGATGGTATTCAGGTAAAAGTTTTATAAAGAAAATTATTTGGAGTTTAAATGTCATCGTTAATTCAATTAGATAATATTTCGAAATCGTATTACAGGGATAGTCTTGAAATTCCTGTTCTCAATAATATAAATATGGATGTACCTGAAGGAGAATTCCTTGCATTGATGGGTCCATCCGGATCAGGCAAAACCACATTGTTAAATCTGATAGGTGGGATTGATAAACCATCTGAAGGAAAAGTTATCATTGCTGAAAAAGAAATTTCGAGTTTTGGTGAATCTGCGCTTGCAAAATGGAGATCAGATAATGTTGGTTTTATTTTTCAATTCTATAACCTGATACCTGTTTTAACTGCATTCGAAAATGTTGAACTCCCTCTTTTACTTACAAATCTTTCAAAAGCAGAAAGAAAAAAGCGTGTTGAATTTGCTTTGGGCGTTGTCGGACTTGGAGATCGGATAAAACATTATCCAAAACAATTATCAGGCGGGCAGGAGCAAAGAGTTGCAATAGCAAGAGCAATTGTTACCGATCCGATGATTATAGTTGCAGACGAACCAACCGGTGATCTTGATCGAACTTCTGCAGAGGAAATTTTGACATTAATGGATAGACTTAATAAAGAATTTAAGAAAACCATTGTAATGGTAACCCACGATCCGCATGCTGCTGAGAAAGCTCATATTATAAGACAACTTGAAAAAGGAGATTTTGTTTAAAAGTTATGAGAATTTTAAAACTAATAATAAAAAATTCACTCAGGCATAAGTTAAGAACCATTCTTACCATTCTTGGAATTTCAATTGCAGTTTTTGCATTTGGATTATTGCGTACAGTTGTGACTGCCTGGAATGCTGGTGTTGAAGCTTCTGCAGCTAATCGATTAGTCACGCGTCAGGCCGTGTCATTTATCTTTCCACTTCCTCTTGCTTACAGAGATCAGATTTCGAAAATTCCAGGAGTGGATGTTGTTACTTTTGCTAACTGGTTCGAGGGAGTTTATATTGATAAAAATCAGTTCTTTGCAAGACTTGCAGTTGATCCTGAAACTATTTTTGAGGTTTATCCTGAGTTTCTTCTTAGTGATGATGAATATCAAACTTTTCTTAAAGAAAGAAACAGTTGTATTATTGGTCAGGATATTGCCAAACAATATAAATTGAAAATCGGTGACCTGATGACTATCGAAGGTGATATCTATCCAGGTGACTGGCAATTTGTTATTCGTGGAATTTATAAACCGAGAGATAAAACTACAGATGCAACTCAAATGCTTTTTCACTGGAATTATTTAAATGAACGAATGAAGGAATGGGAAACCGGCAGAGATAACGAAGTTGGTTGGTATATCGTTAAAATAAATGATCCGGATAAATCTGCTTTGATTTCAGAACAGATAGATGCGCTTATTTAAAAACTCACGTGCAGAAACAAAAACAGAATCAGAAAGAGCATTCCAGCAGGGATTCGTTGCAGCATCGAGTGCAATTTTAACCTCTATCAACGTTATTTCGTTTGTAATCATTGGAATAATTATGCTCGTTCTCGGCAACACGATGATTATGTCTGCAAGAGAAAGAACCAGGGAATACGCAGTATTTAAAACTATAGGCTTCTCAGCAAAACACATGGTTGGATTAATTTTAGGTGAATCTCTTTTCATCTCTGCACTAGGAGGAGGACTAGGATTATTCCTAGCATTTCCAATTGTAGACGGAGTGAGTCAAGCTATTCCAAAAGGAATGTTTCCTGTTTTTGAGTTAGAACCGATCACACTAATTTTTGCTGTATCCTCAGCTATTTTGATTGGAGTAGCAGCATCAATTTTTCCTATTATGAAAGCATTAAGAACCAATATTGTTGATGGGTTGAGGTTTATTGGATAATCGTATCAGTAATGAAAAAATAAATTTATTATGAAAATTCCATTTAAGTATACAATAAAAAATTTTACATCACGAAAGCTTACGACTTTCATAACAATCTTTGGTGTTGCATTGGTTGTTTTTGTATTTACTGCCGTACTAATGATGGCTTACGGAATTCAAAAAACACTTATTGCAACTGGACAGCCAGACAATGTAATAATAACAAGAAAAGCAGCCACTGGTGAAATTTCAAGTATAGTTGATGGTGAAACACAGGATGTTATCAGAACTCTTCCGCATATTGCTGTTGATAAAATCGGTAATCAAATTATTTCAAAAGAACCTGTTGTAGTAATTAATTTGGAAAAATTTAGCGGTGGTATGAGTAATGTAACCGTAAGAGGTGTTTCAGATGTTGTTTTGCAGTTAAGACCTCAGGTTAAAATTATTGAAGGTAAAATGTTCAATTTTGGATTGCGTGAATTAATTGTTGGCTCAGGAGTGACGGGAAGATTTAAAGGTGCTGCAATTGGAGATGAAGTAAGGTTTGCCGGAGATAATTGGAAGATTGTAGGAGTTTTTGATTCTGATGGTAGTGGTTTTGATTCTGAAATGTGGGGTGATTCTAAACAGCTTCTTAATGCTTTTAACAGGGGAAATACTATTTCCTCTATGACACTTAAACTTGATGATGCAAGCAACTTTAATGATTTTAAAAAACAATTTGAATTCGATAAAAGACTCCAGCAGTTTGAACCAAAAATTGAGCAGACATATTTTGAAGAACAATCCGAGTTTATGGCAGCATTCATTAGAATAATAGGAATTGTTATAACTATAATTTTTAGCTTTGGAGCTATGATAGGTGCAGCGATTACGATGTACGCTGCAGTAGCTAATCGAACTGTTGAAGTCGGTACTCTTCGTGCACTTGGGTTCAAAAGAAGAAGCATACTAGTTGTGTTTTTAATTGAATCACTTGTTATTGCAATTACCGGAGGTGTTATCGGAATATTTCTTGCCTCATTCCTGCAATTCTTTAATATATCGACATTAAATTTCCAATCATTTTCTGAGCTGGCATTTAGCTTTAGTCTGTCACCATCAATTATTATGACGTCACTAATCTTTGCAATTTTTATGGGAATTGTTGGTGGTTTTCTACCCTCGGTACGCGCTTCACGATTGAAAATCGTGAATGCGTTGAGAGCAGTTTAACGAATTTTTAAGCCGGCAAAATTCGAGTGTATAAATAAGATTAGGTTTATTATATATTTGAAACCGTAATTTATTATTCATTTTATACGGCAAATGCGGATTCAGACACTTTCTACTTTATTTTATCTTGTTTTAGTTCTATTATTAATTCCCTTTGAACTAATTAAGCCTCAACAGCAGGGTAACCTCCGCGGGTTCGTAACCGATTCTACTAATGGAGAAGCACTCGTTTTCTGCAATGTATTGCTTAAAGAGATAAACGCCGGTGCTTCAACTAATGAAAGAGGACTGTATCTAATTAAATCAATCCAATCAGGCAAAGAATACGAAGTAACTGTTTCTTATGTTGGGTATAAAACTAAGGTTCTCAATATATTTATTAAGCCCGGAGTAGTTACTCAGCTTGATGTTCAACTAATACCCTTGAGTGTCGAATTACAGACAATTGAGAAAGTCGGCGAAAAAGTAATTCGCGGAAATACTACAGATATAAGTCTTGAAAGAATTTCAGTCAAAGAAATTGAAATACTTCCCAAAGGAGTAGAGACAGATATTTTTAGGTCACTGCAATACATACCCGGGGTAAGCACCACCGGAGATGTTACGGCAAAATTTTACGTCAGGGGCGGAAGCGGAGATCAAAATCAAATTTTATTAAATGGAGTTGAGATCTATAATCCATTCCATTCTCTTGGTCTCTTTAGTGTAATTGATCCTGATATGATAAACAGTATCGAGTTTTATAAAGGCGGTTTTACTTCTGAATACAGCGGCAGAGTTTCTTCAGTAATGGATGTGGTTTCAAAAGATGGAAATAAAAACAGAATTGGGTTTAAAGGAGGTTTGAGTTTTTTAACCGCAAAAGGTCTGATTGAAGGACCAATCCCAAATGGTTCGTTTATGATAACCGGGAGAATGAGCTATGATAACGAAGTGCTGAAAAATTTTTTTAATGAGGAAACTGTTCCTATTGATTTTTATGATCTCTCCTTCAAGCTTAATTATAGCAGTGAGGATATTTTTGAAAACGCAAAGTTTGCGGTCTTCGGCTTCTTATCAAATGATAATGTTGATTATCAGGATCCTTTGCGTGAACAGTTCAAGTGGAATAATAACGCTTTTGGTTTTGAATGGCTTCAGATTTATGATGTGCCGCTCTTTTCACGTCTTGGAATCTCTTTTAGTTCCTTCGAAGGAGAAGTAATCCCAAACTTCAGCAGTCTAAAACCACGCTATAATGAAATAAAAGATTTTACAATTACTTTCGATATGAACGTTGTATATGATAATCGTGATGAGATCGGATTGGGATTGAAGCTAAAAACAGTCGATACAAAATTCACTCAAACTAATTATGTTGGTGTTGAAAGCGATCTCGAAAAGTTTGCCGGGAACTTAAGTATTTATGGAAAATATAAATTCCTGCAATGGAAAAACTTTGGGCTGGATGCCGGCACAAGATTTAACGTAACAGGATTAAGCAGCCAGGGCGGCGGATTTTTTGAACCGCGTATAAGTATGACATATCGCTTTCTTCCTGTTATTGGATTCAAAGCTGCCTGGGGAATATATCAGCAGGAGATGTTAACTGTTTCTGATGAAAGTGAGATCATCTCAATTTTTGATCCCTGGATAATTACACCTGATTATCTGAATCCGGCAAGGTCAATCCATTACATAGCCGGTCTTGAATTCGACGTTGCGAGGGGTGTCCTATTATCAATTGAAGGATACTATAAAATTATTCACTACATCCCGATTGTCAACGATCAAAAATTCACAGCTTCTGATCCGGATCTTCTATCAGGTACAGGTGAATCATACGGGTATGAATTCTCAGCTAATTACAGCGTTGATCCTCTAAATGTAACAGCTTCTTACGCTTTAAGCTGGGCATATAAAGAAGTTGATGATTGGCTCTATTACCCTAAATATGATGCAAGACATGCAGGAAATATCATTGTCGAATTTAATATTGGAAGCGGATGGATTGCCAGTTCAATCTGGAATTTTAATTCTGGATATCCATTTACTGAAATGATAGGATTCTACGATAAATATTTTCTCACAAGCATTTACGCAAATGGGCAGGGAAGCGGTGAATTTAATCCTTACGCTTACCTTGGCGATAAAAACATCGGAAGACTGCCAACATACCATCGGTTGGATTTAAGTTTGATCAAACGTTTAAGTTTGTATGAAGTAAATATTGAACTTGGTGTAAGTGCAATTAATGTTTATGACAGAGAGAATATTTTTTACTTCGATAGGGACACAGGAGAAATTGTAAACATGCTTCCATTCCTTTTAACCGGTACGTTGAAGGTGGAATTATGAAATATCTAAAATTATTGCATATAGCTTTTATAGGTTTCCTATTTCTTTCCTGTGAAGAAGATTTTAATCCTTACGGTGATTATTCTGAAAGATTTGCTTTTACTTGTATCCTAAAGAGCGATCAGAATTATCAATCAGCTACGCTATTTCGCAGCTACCGTCCGGATGGGTATGATCCTTTAACTTACACAGAAGATCCTTCAGTAATTGGGGCCGATATCAGAGTATGGTATAGCGATACAGTATTTGTTTTCAGAGATTCATCAGTAGCAAGAACTGATACCTCGCGGTACAAAACTCCTTTCAGCTTTTATTATAATGATAAATTTTTTGTAGGTAGCCGGAAAACAATCGAATTGGAAGTTCTTCTTCCCAATGGAAAAAGACTTCGTTCATTCTCAGTAACACCAGGTCAGATTAGCTTTGATGATCAAAGCGATGCTTTAATTCCAGCCGGATCAAAAACAAGTATTCAGGTCATGTGGAATCCGCTGGATGATGGAACATTTTTCTCTCCGAGAATGGCAATAAGATATAAGCAAAATATTAATGGAGAAATTGTAAGCAAATTAAAGGATGTACCAAAAAAGTATGTTTCGCAGGGAAACAATTTAGTGCCTGTTTATCCTCCTCCGTCAGCATCGGCTACCGTTGTTTATGAACTTGAGGCTATTACAAAGGCTCTTGAAGAAATTTCACAGGGTGATCCAAATAAACAGAATTATTCCGTCTATCAAAAAGTGTTATTTACAACTGCTGCTTTTGATCAGCCAACATCCCGGTATGTTTCTTCAACAGGAGAAAATATAGACGACTTGACTGTTAGTGTTGATGTTGCAGATTACACAAATATTGAAGGTGGATTTGGATTATTCGGATCATACTCATTGAAGAACTATACCAGGTTAAGATTTATGGAAAATTATATTGAATCTTTCGGCTATAATTTTATAATTGAACAATAGAAAATCAATTGATAAATAAAAATAAAATAATTAGCTCTGATTTATATTTAACAGTATTCTTGTTGTTAATTGTTATTGTTGTCGGATGTGACAAAGAAGTATCTCGTTCACCAGTAGAGTCGGAAGCACCTAAGGGATTTATTTATATCAGTTCACAACCTTCTGGCTTCACAATATTTTCAGAACGGACGAAACACAGGAAGATTGACACCAGACAGCATCTCGTTTATTGAAGAGGGAACTTATGAAATAACTCTGAAAAAAAAATATTATAAGGATACGTCGTTAGTTGTAACGTTAAGTGAAAATGAAAAATTACAGGTTGACATTGATATTCTTTCAAATCCTTCAATGTATGGTGGAGTTTACCTGCAAACTGTACCACCAGGTGCAAATATTACCTTCAATGATTCTATTTTGAACAAAGTTACTCCGCTTACAATTCTGAATTTATTACCGGGGGAATACAGTGTCAACTTCGACTTGTACAATCACAGAGATTCAGAAATTAATGTGATAGTTCGAAGTAGTCAAACAGCTAACTATACACAAGCCCTTCGAGATACATCTGTTTGGGTGGATTACCAGGTTACAAACTCTGATATCCCATCCAATTTGTTATATCCCATTGCAATAGATAATAACAATATCAAATGGATTGGGACAGTGGATAAAGGTTTGATAAAATATGATGAAGTAAATTTTATCAATTACAATATAAGCAACTCACAAATTCCCAGTAACAGGGTCAACTGCATAGCTATCGATGATCAAAACAGAGTTTGGGTTGGTACAAATGACGGAATAGGAATTTTCAACGGTAGTTCATGGATTGTATACAATCAAAACAATTCAGGACTGACAAATACTCATATAAACAAAATAAGATTTTATGGCAATAGTACTGTTTGGATTGCCACAGCAGGCAACCTTGTCAATTTTGATGGAATTAATTGGAGTGTCTATCAAGAGCCCGCAGGTAGAGATTGGATAAATGATTTTTATATAGAAAATGAGAATAAATTATATCTAGGAACAAAACTGGATGGAATCTTTCTTTTTGAAAACCAAACTTTTTCCTGGTTAAGATGGTTTAATTACATCTATTGCACTATGACTGTATCTTCAATAGAAAAAGATCAGTCCAATGATGTTTGGTTTTGTTTTCTGCCTGATACTATCGGGCGAAGCGGAATTTCGCGCTGGGATGGAACATCATTCACAAACATTCATCTTGGTTCATTCCAAAATAGCGTGTACCATATTTTTATTGATGATATGAATAATAAATGGGTTGCGACTTCGGATGGGTTACTTA
Organism: uncultured Ignavibacteriaceae bacterium; assembly: GCA_963699475.1. Classification (GTDB taxonomy): domain Bacteria; phylum Bacteroidota; class Ignavibacteria; order Ignavibacteriales; family Ignavibacteriaceae; genus IGN2. The sequence continues at coordinate 43,658 of CAVOUA010000012.1, forward strand.
AATATGATAATCAGAATATTTCAAAATTTTTTAATACATCAAACTCTCTGATCAGTTCAAATAATGTAAGTGCATCTGCTGTAGATGCAGAACGGAAATGTGTGGATTACAACAAATGGAGGTGGATTAAATAAATATAAACCTCCGCAATTAAATCAATTTTCGACCTGGAAAACAGAATCCAGCACTGTTCCATCAACCCACTTTATTATCGCAACGACTTTATCTTTATTTAATTTTGGTTTTGCTGGTTTGCCTCCGCAAATATCATCAACTTCTTTTTTCAGATCTTTAATATCTCTTATTGGAAGTTTCGAATTCTTAACAGCATTTAGCAAATCTTTTCGTTTTGGGTTTATGCATATTCCTCTTTCAGTGATTATAACATCAATTAATTCGCCAGGACCGCAAAGAGTTGTAACTTCATCAACTATTACCGGGATTCTGTCTCTGAAAGATGGAATCGCAAGTATTGAACATTTTGAGTAAAGACAGTTTTGCCATCCACCAATACCGTGAAGAAGATATCCATCGGAATGAGTAACAACGTTTGCATTAAAATTGACATCAACTTCGGTTGCTCCAAGAACCGCGACATCAACCATTGAAGCAAAATTTCCTTTTCCATGAAAATTGTAGCTTGTAAATGGTGAAGTGTTAACGTGATTTGCATTTTCCCTAATACTTCTCACACCTTCAAGGTCAAATGTTTGTCCATCGAGAATGTAATCTGTTAATCCTTCTTCCAGTAATTCAACAAGATATTTTGTACTGCCACCGCGCATAAATCTTGCTTTAACTCCTTTGGCTTTCATTTTTTCTTGCAAGAAAAGAACGAAAGCTAGGTTAGTTCCTCCAGCACCTGCCTGAAGTGAAAATCCATCTTTCATTATTCCTGCGTCTTCCATAAACTGAGCGACGTACTCAGCTATGAGTAATCTGTCAGGCGATTTTGTAACCTGAGTTGTTCCGGAAACAATCTTTGTTGGATCGCCAAGTGATTCAACCTGAACAACAAAATCAACATTATTACCTTGTATTTGCCACGGAACACACGGAAATGAAACTAGGTTATCTGTAACAATAATAACACGATCAGCATATTCTGAATCACCAAGAGCAAAACCAAGTAATCCACAAGCGGATTTTCCACGGTCACCAGTTGCATTACCAAATGGGTCAGCAGTTGGTGTAGCAATCACTGCTATATCAATATGAACTTCTCCATCTTGTATAGATTGGTACCTTCCGCCGTGTGAACGAAGGACACCAACTCCTTTCATCTTACCTTCAGAAGTAAATTTACCCAGAGGACCGTTCATACTTCCTTCAATGTGATGAATTGTTCCGTCTTCAAGATATTTTATCAAATGTGAATGAACTGGGAAAGAAGCTGAAGGAAACCATCGAATATTTTTTACTCCCATTTCTTTAATTGTATCGAAAAGAATATTTGTAACAACATCACCATTTCTTAAATGATGGTGTGTGGATATTGTCATCCCATCTTTAAGTCCAGCTTTTCTTAAAGCTGTCTTTAAATCTTTTACAACTTTGTTTCCATCTTCTGGATAATCAATGCAAGTTCGAACAGGAGGTTTTGCTTTGTATCCTTTTGGTTTATACTTATTTACTCCTTGAAAAGGAATCTGAGCTTCACCGTTTACCTCTGTTGGGACTAGTCGTCCAATTTTATTTTTAATTAATTTCATATTTAATCCTTTTAAAAATGGAACACGGATTTAACTGATGAGACTGATTACTGATCCGTAATAATCCGTTTAATCTGTGTCATCCGTGTTCTATTGTTTTTGCCAATTATTGTCCAAAAGATCATTCATTATAGCAAGATCAATTGTTTTTGTTGCTCGTTTAACAACCGGTGGATCAATCATTTTACTACCGAGTGAAACAACACCTAATCCTTTTTTCTCAGCTTCTTCAAATGCAAGAACGATCTTCTTAGCTTTTTCAATTTCTTCTATTGTCGGAGCAAAAGCTTCGTGAACTATTTTTATTTGTCGTGGATGAATACATCCTTTACCTTCAAAGCCTAGAGACTTTGCTTCAAGAACACTTGCTCTTAATCCTTCCATATCAGCAACATCAGAAAAGACAGTATCAATTGCCTGTATACCTGTAGCTTTGGCAGCATTGATTAGCATCTGTCGTGCAAAAATACTTTCACTTCCTTCATTGGTTCGTTGAGTTCCAATATCAGCAGTGTAATCTTCAAGTCCGATTGCAAGTGCACAATTATTTTTTGAGGCTGTCGCAATCTCATAAGCTTTTATTACACCGAGTGCACTTTCGATAATCGGCATAAAAAAAATGTCATTTTTTACTTTGTGAAGTTTCTTCAGTTTTTCTACTTCTTTTTCAAGCTGTTGAATTTGTTGAGCAGATTCACACTTAGGGATGAGGATTACATTAACGTTATGCGGAATAATAAACTTCAAATCATCAAAACCTTTTGGTAACTGATTTATTCGAACCATCCGCTCAGCTCCATAAAAATCAACCGAACGAAGTGCATTTCTTACCAATAAGTTGAGCAGCTTCTTTTTCAGATGGTGCAACACTATCTTCAAGATCCAGAATTATTCCATCGGGGGAATGAAGTCCGGCATTGATAAAAAACTTTGGTTCATTTCCGGGAAGATATAATCTGCTTCTTCTCAATCTGTCTTTTGCAGTTTTATAAGTAGATTTCTTTGAGAAGGGAAGAAGGTATTCTTTTTTTGTTCGTGGTAAAGTTCTCCTAATTGCTGTTTCAAATCTTGCAGCCATTGTGAATGGAAGAGCTCCGTAATCTTCAACTGTTATTTTCGCATTCTTAAGTGAAAAGAATTTGCACATATCCAGAATCAATTCACGAATTGATTCACCATACATAGTTTCAACTTTACTCTGAAGATTAAGTTTAATCCCACCACTCTCTTTTAGTTCAAGCTCAACATAACAATCTGAGCGAACGGATTCTCCTCTTAGGCCCTGCGGCGTAAGTTTTCATTTGTTTCATAAGTTTTCCATTTCTTAATTGTCATTGCGAACGAAGTGAAGCAATCTCATCTATTAGTAAGATTGCTTCGTCCTGATGAATCAGGACTCGCAATGACGTTGAGTTTTAAACATTTAATTTCTTCATAAACTCTTTAGCCGTCAGAAGCTCAGCATTAAAAATAGCTTCCTTAACTTCTTTTTGTCTTCCTTTAGTGAGAAGTTTTCCAACAAGTCCTTCAAACTTATTATCAAGGTCTTCCATCGTCATCGGTTCTCTTGGATCACCTTTTGGATATTCAAGATATTCAGAAAACTCTCTTCCATCTTTAGTTTTTACAACAACTTTACTTGGCTGTTTTGCAGGAAACATTTTTTCAAATTCCTGTGATGGTTCACCTTTTATTTTATCAATTACTTCCCAGATTCTTGGATCTTTTAATTTTTTATCACTGAGAAAGATTGAGTTGTAATTTTATGATCAACCAAAGCTGCTGCAATGCAGTAGGGAAGTGAATGATCAGCAGTTTCTCTTGATTCGGGACGATACTTGTGTGGATCAAAAAGAATATCATAAGCCTGCGCTAAAGTTGTAAGCGTTACAGTTTCAATCTGATCGTAGGTGATATTGTTTTTTGTAACAGCATTCAATGTAGCAGAAAGATGAGTGTGAGTTAAAGCTTCTGTCGGAAATGCTTTCATACTGCATTCCATTATTTTATAACTCTCACCTAAACCGCCAATGAGTTTCTCAATATTCCATTTCCATTCCGATGTTCCATCTCTTCCTTTCATACTCACAGGTTCAACTTTTTGTTCTTTTGCATTCCATCCGAGAAAGGTATCCATAAATCCTTCTTTGCCTTCAAAGACTGCTTCGGTTCCGGAATAACCTCTCTTTGCCATCAAAGCTGCAAACACTCCGCTTTGAACTGCCATCGGATCAACAGTGTTTTTCATCATTGTTAATTTTCCTGCAGTCGGACAGCCGATTGTATGATTGTGACTTCCGCTTATTCCAATTGCATTTACCATTTGATCTTCATTTAGACCCAAGCATTTTTCCTGCAACAATTGGAGAAACAAATTGTGTTAAAGTTGCGTGATGCCATTTACGTTCACGAACTCCCGGTGAAGCAAAAAGACAAAGTCTCTGTTCAAATTCATAAGCAAGAACAATTGCAGTGATAACTTCTTTCATAGATGCACCAACCATTTCACCAACGGAAAGTGCAGCAGGAATTATGTCCGATGGATGTGAAGGATCTTCTTTCCAGTAAATATCATTAAAGTCCAATGCACGAATCATAAGCGAGTTAATTAAAGTCGTATTTACTGCAGGAAGTTTATCACCAAAACCAATAACTGTAGCTTCACCTTTGCCGCCCATTTCTTTATAAATATCTCTGATGATGTTTACATCTTTTGTATGATATCCGCCGTAAGCACACCCGATTGAATCGTACAGATATCTTTTTACTTCGTTGACTACTTCCTTCGGTAAGTCCTCATATTTTAATTTGATTGCAAATTCTGCTATTTGACGTGAGATTGATTTTTGCATACCTGATCCTATATTAAAGAATAATGGAACGCTGATCTAACAGATCGAACGGATTCAAACTGATTTTTTATAAATGTTTTCAAATATCTGCCTTTTGAATTGTGGTTTTTTACCAAAGTTTAATAATAATCCCACTTCAATTTCCGTAGCTCTTAAATAGTTTAATAATTGTGCCTCGTGCTCTTCAACTAAAGTTTCAGCAGCTTTTAATTCAATGATAACTTTATTTTCAACTATTATGTCTGCAAAATATTCTCCAACATTGAAACCTTTAAATGAAACTTTTATTGGCTTTTGCTTTTCACAATCAAATTCGAAAGATTTTAGTTCAATCATTAATGCGTTTTCATATACCTTTTCTAAAAATCCATAACCAAGCATCATTATAAACATTGTAATAGGCTCTAATAATTTTTTCAGTTAAATCTTGATGCAAATATTTCAAATAATCAGTTCCGATTTGTTTAATCTGTTCAATCAGTGTTCTATTAAGAGAGATTTCTCTTTACCCACTCTTCAAGTCCACCAGCAATAATCAACTCCTGAGCTGCTTCACCAACAGGATCGATTGAATATTCTTTACCATCAAAAGTGATTGAAGAATTTTCAAAATCTATTTTTACTTTTTTATTTGTTTGAACTGTGAGTTTTTCTTTGCCATATTTTTCTTTAAGATCATTCACCAATTCAGAACATTCAATAATTAAAAATCCGTTGTTGATTGCATTACGTGCGTAAGTCTCACTAAATGAACCTGCAATTACACAGGCAATTCCTTTATACTTAAAAGCAGTTGCTGCCTGTTCGCGAGAGCTTCCAGTTCCGAAATTAAATCCACCTGCAACAACGTCACCTTTGTTTGCAATCTTCATAAATTCCGGATCGTAGTTTTCCATAACAACTCCTGCTTGCTGCTCAGGAGTGAAATCATCCATGTAAGTGTACTTGCCGGGATAGATTCCATCTGTGTTCAAATTATCCTGATGACAGAATAAAAGATTTCCTTCAATAACTGAAGGGAAGTCAGCAAGAATTTTTACTGAGGATTTTTTTGAAGAAGTTTTTTTATTGATTTTAATTTCGGCTTTGATTTGCTTGACTTCCATTTTCCCAATCAAAATCTATCTTGCCTGCGATAGCAGAAGCAGCAACAACTGCAGGAGAAGCAAGATATGCAAACGCATTCGGCGAGCCCATTCTTCCTTTGAAGTTTCTGTTGGTTGCAGATATTCCGACTTCACCATCTTCAAGTAATCCTGTTCCAATCCAATGCAGGGACCACAGCCGGGAGGTAATGGTTTTGCACCAGCATCAATCAATGTCTGCCAGTAACCTGCAAGTTCACTTTCTTTCTGAACTTCGCTTGATGCAGCGGCAATATAAAACTCAACTCCTTCAGCAACCTTTTTTCCTTTTACAACTTCTGCTGCTTCTTTGATATCATCCAGTCTGCTGTTAACACAGGAAACAAGATAAGCTTTATTAATTTTTAAATTTTTCTTTTTCAGCTCTGAAACTGAGTTCATTACTTTAACTGAGTTTGGTCCTGATACATAAGGTTCAATTGATGATAAATCTATTTTTAATTCTTTTGGATAGAAGGCATCATGCGGTCAGCTTTAATTATATTTTTTTCTAAGTTCAGAAATTCTTTTCTCATTTATTCTCGGGTGTTTTCCATTTCCATCTGCATCCGAAAAAACTCCTTCTAGTCCTCTTTTCTGAATGTAACTATCTCTTTTTCTTAACCATTCAATTGTTTTTTCATCGATAGGAAATAATCCAACAAGTGCGCCCCATTCGGTTGTCATATTAGCAATGGTAAGTCTTTCTTCAATTGTAAGATATTGAATACCATCACCGACAAACTCGATTGCGTGATTTAAGACTTCATCATTATTAAAATATCCGCAAAGAGAAATGATAACATCTTTTCCTGTTACACCTTTTTGAAGTTTTCCTGTCAATTCAACTTTTGCAATTGGTGGAACTTTCCACCAGGTTCTTCCTGTTGCCCAGATTGCTGCAGCATCTGTTCGAACAATCGGAGTTCCAAGACAACCAAGTCCGCCATACATATTTGAATGACTATCAGAAGCAACAGCCATTGTTCCGGGAAATGCATAACCTTCTTCACACATAATCTGATGACCGATTCCTCTTCCGGCAGGATAAAAATCGGCTCCCATTGATTTAGAGAACTCTTCAATCTTTTTGTACTTCTCTAAATTCTTTTCAGTTTTATTTTGAATGTCGTGATCGAGTGTGTGAACAACCTGTCGTGGATTAAATAAGTTTTTTTGCACCAATTGATTTGAATTTTGGAATGACTGCACCAGTGTTATCGTGCGTCATTACATAAGCAGGTTGGATCATAATGTAATCACCAGAATGAACTTCGTGATCTTTTGTCTAAACCAACTGCATATTTTTGAGCTATTTTTTCGACTAGTGTTTGTGGCATTATATCTCCAATTAAGTCATTGCGAATCCCGAAGAATCGGGATGAAGCAATCTCAATTCATCATTTATAAATTGGTTCCAAGTTGTATAAATCTTTCCACTCTGGATTAAAGTTATTTACCAATTCGAGTTTCTTTTTCTTGGACCAGCTTTAATTTGTTTTTCTCTTTATTGCATCTGATGGATTATCAAATGATTCAAAGTAAACTATTTATCGCATTATATTTTTTGTGAATCCTTCGATTAATCCAGATTTATGTTCCCAAACTCTTCTCATTAAACTGTTGGTCATTCCTGTATAAATACTGTATTGCTAGTATTAGTTAAAATATAAATGAAATAAGTCTTCATTTTAATTAAAGATTGCTTCGCTACGCTCGCAATGACATGATAGTCAACTTTAAACGGTTCAAATGAAACAAAATCTGCATGATGAACAATTATTGCTTCAACACTTCTTTTAGCATCATCACCTTCTTTTGCATGATACGCAATTATATGCTGAACTTCAGGTGGTAAACCAAATCGATCAGCAATTGCAACACCGCTGAAAGGATGACGTAAAAGTTTTCCGGCTTTGCTCGTTGTTAGTTTTCCATCGACTTTATCATATTCTATTAACTTTCCAACATCAATTAGTATTGCACCGGAAATCAATAAATCCATATCGATTTTAATTTCATCTACCAAAATTTTCTTTCATTCTTTTCGCAATCTCAACTGAAAGCTGAACTGCAGTTCGCTTATGATTCATAAAAGTGATTTTACAATCTTTAATTAGTAGAGAAAATGGAATTACTTCAAGATCTTCTGCAGATAAAACAGAATTCTCAATTGCATAAACCCAGCAATCAAGAGTCTTTTCTCTTAATTCTTTATTTTGAATCCAGTTTATTTCAGGCCAGATTTTTAGAACTTTGTTCGCGCATTATTTCTCCTATTATTTTTAGATTACTTCGTCGCTTTGCTTCTCGTAATGACGAACCTGTCATTGCGAGCGTAGCGAAGCAATCACCTTTATTTTATAAACTCTTTACTTAATTCTCTCCCATTCACAAGAATACTGTAAGCTTTTATTCCAAGCAATACAGCCAAAGTGAAAAGCAATATCGAAATGATAGAAAGGGTGTAATTATCTATCATAAAATTCTGGTAGACCAACATTCCAAGTGCGGTTAGAGTAACAGCAAACATGAATATCATAGGAATTAAAACGAATAAATATCCTTTTTTAAGATGTAGCTACCCAAACTGTCAAAGCTAGCAGATGCAAGTGCTGCAAGTAGTTGGTTTGCACTTCCGAATACCGGCCATATGGACATTGTTTTACCACTGAAAGTTAAGGCTGCACCAAATGCTACTGTAATTCCTGTTGCTACAAAACGATTAGTAATTAATAAAGGCTTTGCTGATTTTTCTTTTGATTCAAAATATTCCTGGAACATAAATCTTGCTAACCTTGTAGCTGTATCGAGTGAGGTTAATGCAAAAGCTGATACTGCCAAAGCTGTAAATGTTTCCGCAAGTGGAATTGAAATATTCAAAACAGGAATTGCGTTTATGAATCTTGCTACTCCAAGTGAGAAAGCCGGGACAGGTCCTTTAGTAGTAAGAAGATTTATGAATTCCTCATTTACCATCGATGCAACTGCAATCAGAGATAAGACAGCTAACATTCCTTCAATGAGCATTCCTCCGTAGCCAATAATTCGCCCATCAGATTCTTTGTTTAATTGTTTTGCAGTTGTGCCGCTGCCAACAATTGAATGAAACCCACTAATAGCTCCGCAGGCAACAGTTACAAATAAAGCAGGAAATAAATATCCAACTTTGTCTAATGAAAAGGAATTGAAAGCTGGGATGTTTATAGTTGGTGCTGCGAATAAAATTCCCACCATACCGCCGAACATCAGAGCATAAAGGAAGAATGAGTTCAGATAATCTCTTGGTTGAAGTAAAATCCAAACAGGGACAGTCGATGCAATAAAAATATAACCGAATAAAATAAACTGCCAGGTCAAGCCGTCAAGCTGGATCGGAAATAAATTTCCTGCAGGTATAGATAGAAATAAGTAAAACTACTCCTACTAGTTGTTGCAATCCAAAGAGGAATTTTAAATCTGTAAATAGCTATTCCAAAAACCACTGCAAGGATCATAAAAAGAATTGATGAGGTACCTGCACTTGGAATATGTGTGAAAGTATCTGCAACTATAATTGTGAAAACAGCAATTACAAGAATTAGCGTTGCCCACGCAAAAATTAGAAAAAGCTTTTTGCCATTTATTCCAATATAAGATTGAATTATGTAGCCAATAGATTTACTTTGATGACGAATTGAAGCAACAATACTTGAATAATCGTGAACCCCACCGATAAATATTGCTCCGAAAACAACCCACAGATAAACAGGAATCCAGCCAAATCCTGCTGCAATTACAGGACCGACAATTGGACCAGCACCAGCAATTGATGCGAAGTGATGTCCAAGGAGTACAGGAGCTTTTGCAGGAACATAATCTACTCCATCGTACATAGTATGTGATGGAGTTTCATTTTTGTTATTAACCTCAAACTTCTTTGCTAAAAAGCCGCCGTAAAGTTTGTATGCAATAACATACATTACAAAGGCTATCAGGACTAGTTCTATTCCGTTCATTTTACAACTTAGAAATTATTTCGTCCGTCATTTGCTGAGTTGTGCATGCACCGTTCTTGAAAACATCTGGTCCACCACGCAGTTTCATCATATCGTAAGTTTTAACTTTGCCTGCTTCAATAACTTTAGCAATTGCTTTTCTAATTTTATCTGCTTTTGCTGTTTCTCCAATATGATCCAACATCATACAAGCACTCATTATCATTGCAATTGGATTTACAATGGAAGGATTTAATTCCTGGTATTTTGGTGCACTACCATGAGTTGGTTCAAATACTGCAACCTCATCTCCAAGATTTGCACTGCAGGCAAATCCAAGTCCGCCGACCAATCCGGCAAATCCATCAGAAATAATATCGCCAAACATATTTTCAGCCACAACCACTCCATAATCTTCGGGATTTTTTGTAAGCCACATCATCTGTGCATCGATGTTAGTATCCCATAAAGCGATACCAGGATATTCTTTTGCAGTCTCTTTCCCAATCTTCAACATCATTCCAGAAGTTTCTCGAAGCACATTTGGCTTTTCACAGACGGTTACATTTTTATATCCATATTTTTTCGCATATTCAAATGCAGCACGAATAATTCTTGTTGCAGCTTTTTTTGTGATTACTCTGGTTGATATTGCGAGTTCATCATTGGGTACATCTTTAAATGCTTTCCATTTTGGATGAGATTCAAAAGCAGCACGAACATTTGCCGGAGGATTTGTCCATTCAATTCCTGCATAAAGTCCCTCTGTATTTTGTCTGAAGATAACTGCATTAACTATTGGTTCTTCATATCCACCTTTGCCATCTTTACGAATAAAATTTAATGGATTCCCTTTGAACGATTGACAGGGACGAATACAAATATCAAGATTAAAATGCTGGCGCATCCCAACAATTGGAGAAAAGTAAGAATAACCTTTACCTTTTAAAGAAGGGTCAAGTTCTTTATCTGCTGCATCTTTAGGTTTTGAAGTAATTGCTCCAAATAATCCTATTTTATGTTTCTCAAGAAGATCGATAGTTTGCTGCGGGAGAGCATTTCCTTCTGTGCACCAAAAATCCCAGCCTATATCTCCGTGAACATATTCTGCTTCAAATCCGACTGCATCTAAAACTCTTATTGCTTCTGGTAAAACTGTTTTGCCAATTCCGTCACCGGGCATTGCAACGATGGTTCTTTTCATAAAAAAATATCCTGTAAAAAGTGAAAAATTGTTAGCGAAAATTAGATATTTAGCCCTAGCTAAACAAGGTGAGATGAAGGTGTTTAGATTAGTTATTTCAATTAATTCTCAATTTTATTTTGGAATTTGATGACAAAAAAGTTAAAAAATTTCATTATTGAGTTAGAATTTTAAACCTAATATGAAATATATTTCGATATGGGAAACTAAATTGATGAAACATTAAAGTATGTTTGTAATAGATGATAACTAAGCCAGCAAAATTAAACCGAACTCTTCGTCTTGATAAAGAAGAAATTGAAAAATATTCAGCAGGATTAGTAAAGTTAACTAAGCCAGTAAAAATTAAATCACTTGTTAATAAAGTTGTTAACCAGGATATTTTTGAAGTTATTGGATTACTGCCTGATAATTTTGTTGACCTTCTTTTTATTGATCCACCATACAACATTACAAAAAAATTTAATGGCAGTTTATTCAAAGAAATGGATACTGGCAGATTATGAAATCTGGTTAGATTCCTGGCTAAGTAAATTAGTAAGAATATCTAAAGAAGAATGCATCGATTTATATTTGCGGAGATTGGAAATCTTCATCCGCAATATTTATGAGTCGGCTCAAAATATTTTCAGGTTAAAAATCGAATTACCTGGGAAAGAGAAAAGGGAAGAGGAGCAAAAGAAAACTGGAAGAATTGCAGTGAAGATATCTGGTTCTTCACTAATTCATCAAAATATACTTTTAACGTAAATGACGTAAAACTTAGAAGGAAAGTTTTAGCTCCATACAAGGATGATAAAAGAAATCCCAAAGACTGGAAGCATAATGCTGAAGGAAATTTCAGGGATACATTTCCATCAAATATCTGGAATGATATATCGGTACCGTTCTGGTCGATGCCCGAAAACACAGACCATCCAACACAGAAACCTGAAAAACTTCTAGCAAAAATTGTTCTTGCAAGTACAAAAAAAGGAGATATTGTTTTTGATCCATTCCTTGGATCAGGAACGACTGCTGTTGTCGCGAAAAAACTTGGAAGAAAATATGTCGGCGTAGAGGTTGACGAATATTATTGCTGTCTTGCAGAGAAAAGGTTGGAATTGGCGGATAAAGATAAGCGGATTCAGGGCTATGAAGATAGTGTCTTCTGGGAACGTAATACTTTGATAGAACAAGTCAAAAGTCTCCGAAAGGATCCCTTTGGGAAAAAGTCAAATGGCAAAAGGAAATAAGTGTTATTGTTATTAATAATTGTTAATTTTTAATTATAAATTTTACAATAATTCGGGTGCCAGTTAACGGGTAAGTACCCAACTCCATCAGGTCCGGAAGGAAGCAGTGGTAAGTACAAGCTTGTGTAGCTGGTTACCCTTTTTTATTTATTGGAGGTAGAAGAAATTCCAGAATACCTTTTCCGATTCCGGGATTTTTTAAAAAGTGGATTTTGGCTATAGCTGCCGGAGGTATTTTAAGATTAGAATCACCTGTACCTGTCATCGATGCAATGTGAATTCCCATATCAGGTTGATGACCCACCATTGCAATTTCATTCATCCTTATAGCTTCTGCAATAGAAATTAAATCTTCAGTCAAGCCACCGTTAAGAAGTGAAATTTCTTCTGCGACTTCCGGTTTTACTTTTAGCACATCGCGAATAATATCTGCTGTTTGTTTTGCTCTAATTAAAGGGGAGGATAAAATAATATCAAAACCCTGGATGAAGTTCTTCCAGAACTCAGATGAAGTACGAACAATTTCAACTCCATTTTCAGTTAATTCCCTCAGCTCATGTGGTTTATTTTCTGAAGTTTGTTCGGCTTCGCCGTGTCTTATCAGGTAAAGATTCATCTGATTAAGGTAAAGGACTGTTTTTCAAATCAATCGAGGGAATCTGTGGTTTAATTATAACCCATCTGAAATCATTTATTTCCTGCTTTACAAAATCATCGAAGAGGTTTATTGAACTGAGATATTTTCTGCTGTCGGAATTAAAATAAAAAGTATCAGTCTGATTTATGATAGTTGATTGAACGTTGACTGAAATTTTTGTAGCTATGAAGTCAGATGAAATATTTTCAATAGTCTGAGTTGAAGTGTTCTTCTCTTTTGTGAACCTGCTGATGGATCTGTAAATAAGAGCTGCAGTTGTATCATAAATCTCATAAATGGAGAGACGATCAATATCTAGAACATCTTTGGTTAAGAATCTTTCCTGCAAAAAAACAAAAAGGCGATTCTCTTTTTCTGCCCATTCAGCGCTGAGATTACCGTTTAGCGATTTATCAATCAAATAAAGCCCGAACTGATCATCGTAAATTGCAAAACGGTTTAATAAAGGATCAGAATATTCCAACAGAACCGAATAGTAATATTTTTTATTTACATAACCACTATCTATTCTTATACTGTTGAAGTCAATTCTGCTGATTAATTCTTCGTCAATTAGTCCTTTCAACTTTACATTTGCTTCTTCATCTCTATTCAGTGCCTGTAAAATTAATTCGCGAAGGTTTTCGCTATTTAAATTTTCATCACTTGGACCACAAGCCGAAAATAGTAGCGTAAGAATTGTTAATGCAAATAAAAATAATTTGGTAATCATTTATTCTCTCCGATTGAAGCGAAAAATAATAATTATTTTTGAAATATTTAATTGATGGGCTATATTTCTCCTGTTATTCAATTTAATATTATTTCATATTTAAATGATTTCCTTTGAATAGAGTTGTTCTGCTTAGCTTCTGCTTCATTTCCTTCTATACGAGTCTCTTTGGACAATCGGTAGAAATTCCCTCTCTTGCACTTTCAGGTATTAGCTTTGAATTAAAAGGTGATGGTTTTTCTGACAGTTTAAAATCCTTTGAAATGGACTTTATTGCAAATGGTTCGAGTGAGAACGTTTTAATAAATATTTCCGAAGGATCATTCGATACATCAATTACAATTCACAATTCAGGAAATTACAAAGTACTTTTTAAAGGAATTGAAAGGGAACAAAGTTCTATAAATGTCATACCTGGAATTTTAAGTATTATTCCACCGCTGCTCGCAATTGCTCTCGCTCTAATTTTCAGGCAGGTTGTTGTTTCTCTGATTCTGGGAATTTATTCCGGTGCTTTTTTTATATATGGTTTTAATCCTTTGACTGCATTTTTGAGATTAGTTGATAAATATGTTATCGAGGCTGTCAGCGATGTTTCTCATACACAGATAATTGTTTTTACTTTGCTTTTTGGTGGTGTAGTAGGTTTAATCTCACGAAGCGGCGGAACAACCGGTATCGCAAACTCACTTTCAAGATTTGCACGAACCAGAAAATCAGGAATGATAGCAACGTGGCTTTCAGGATTAATTATTTTCTTTGATGATTATGCAAACGCTCTTGTTGTTGGTAACCTGATGCGACCAATAACCGATAAGCTAAAAATCTCGCGCGAAAAACTTTCTTTCATTGTTGATGCAACATCTGCACCTGTTGCCAGTATATTTATAGTTTCCTCCTGGATTGGCTATGAGGTCGGATTAATACAGGATGGGTTAACCGCAATAGGTTCTCCGCTTAATGCTTACTCAGTTTTTCTTGATACAATAATATTTCGGTTCTACCCGATAGCTATGCTATTCTTCGTATTTCTAATTTCGTTTACGAACAGAGATTTTGGTTCAATGCTAAGAGCTGAGCGAAGAGCAATCAGAGAAGGAATAGTAAGTGGTTCTTCTTCATCAATTAATAAATTAACTGAAAGTAATGAGCTGTTCGGAAATGAAGATAAGGCTAAATGGTATAACGGAGTAGTCCCAATACTTGTTTTGGTTTTTGTTACAATTCTTGGTTTGATATTTACCGGGATTGATTCATTAAAAGAGCAGGGAATAGTTGAATTTGGAATCAGAGATATAATCAGCAATTCAAACTCGTATCTTGCTTTGCTTTGGGGCAGCTTCTCTGCCTGTGTAGTTGCAGCATTAATGATTATTGCACAAAAAATACTCTCGACTTCGTGAGACTGTTGATGCCTGGTTTGCTGGAATTCGTTCTATGTTTTTAGCTGTAATGATTTTAACTCTTGCCTGGAGTATCGGTGCAGTTACAAACGAAATTCGGACTGCAGATTATATTATCAGCCTGATTAGTGAATCAATAGATCCGAGATTTCTTCCGGTGATTGTGTTTTTAGTATGTGGCGTAACAAGTTTTGCAACGGGAACAAGCTGGGGAACGATGGCAATTATGTTTCCGATTGTAATTCCTCTGTCTGCTGCAGTCACAGGAATGAACAATTTTTCAGGCGCAGATACACATTTAATTTTAGTTGGAGTCGTAAGTTCCGTTCTTGCAGGATGTGTTTGGGGAGATCACTGCTCACCAATTTCTGATACAACAATACTTAGTTCAATGGCTTCCGGCTGTGATCATATTGATCACGTGCGAACTCAGCTTACTTACGCAATCACTGTTGGAATTGTTACAATGTTAATTGGGGATATTTTAACTGCTTTCGGGTTATCACCGATTATTGCACTGCTGATTATTGCTGCTGTACTTGTCGGAGTTATTTATTTCTGGGGAAGAAAAGTTGATACGGTTTAATTTAATTTGTAGGGAACGGACTCTTGTACGTTCAGGATTATGTTTTAATTTTATATTCGGATCGGTCAGGAGACCGATCCTTATGCTATCTCAATAAAATCATTTTTTTAGTTTTAACATATTCTGTTGTCCATAATTGATAGAAATAAACTCCACTTGGCAAATCTCAGTTCCATTGAATTCAACTTCGTAAGTGCCTGCTGGTTTTTCTTCGTTAATTAATGTTTCTATTTCATTACCCAACACGTCAAAAATTTTAATTACCACTTTTGAACTATGTGAAACTGAATACCTAATTTTTGTTGAGGGATTAAATGGATTAGGAAAATTCTGATATAGAAAAAAAGCATTTGGAACATCTATTTGTTTATCATCAATATCTGATAATGGACCAAATGCGAGATAATCAATATACCATTTCGATCCAAGGTGAAGTTTATTACTTATCATTGAGCTATCTATTGTAAATTTAATTATTGCAACATCCGGTATATCACTGGTGGTATATTCTATGTTGATAATAAATTCTGTAAAGTCAGAAACCATTTGCCGCGACTTAAGAGTCCCTTCCCCGATGAGATTATTATCCAAAAACATTTGTATGCTGGCAACAAAGATATCCTCTCCGATTGGTATAAATTTGTAGAAACCGTGCAATGCTTCTGGTTTGCTATTTAGTGGAATATCATAAGACCGAATTAGTGGTGGGAATAAAGCAGACAGTTCAGGACAGGTATCAACTATTCCTTCAACACAAAAGTCACCGGAATAGGCTGGAAAGCCCGGGAACACTTGCCTGCAATCAAGGGGTGGCGGATATGAATTGTTTGTTATCCAGTAAGGAGGATCATATAATCCTGTAAGCCACTCTTCAAAATCTCCGTTTGGTATATTCTGCGCCCGTGATTCTTTTCCGGCAAACAAAATCAATGAGAAAATAATCAGCAAACTAAAAACTCTGTTTGAATAACATTGCATAATACTTACTCCTTTTTATTGAGTAATTAAATTATATACCATATATAGTGTCTACTTCATCAACACCATTTTCTTAGTCTCAACAAAACCTTGTCCTGAGCCTGTCGAAGGATCGACTGCCCTCAATTGATAGAAATACACTCCACTTGGCAATGTCGATGCATTAAACTCAACGGAATAATTCCCTGCATGTCTTTTCTTCGTTGACAAGTGTTGCGACTTCATTTCCCAATACATCGTAAACTTTTATTGTAACCTGAGTATTGTCATTTCGGGATTGACCTGGAATCTCATATTTAATTTTTGTTATTGGATTAAATGGATTGGGATAGTTTTGATCTAATGAAAATTGCTGTAGTGCATCAACATTTAACTTCAATAATGTTTGAGTATTCAAATGTCCCATCAAAATCTATTTGTTTCAGCCTATATTGATAATTCCCTGGTTGAACCGATTCATCAATAAAATAATACTGATAAACTTCAGTGGTAGTACCAAATCCAGGAACGAAACCAATCTTCACCCATTCTGATTCTTGACTTCTAACTTCTGACTTCTTTTTTTGAATCTCAAATCCTTCATTATTCGTTTCTGTTACAGTTGACCAATTTAGTTTAACATCATTTCCTAATTGCTGAGCAGAAAAACTTATTAACTGGACAGGTATGATATTATCTGTTTTTATTAGCCATAACATCATGAACTCCAGCCCCGAATGATAAAGTGTGACCGGTTAATATTAGTCCGCCGTCGTTTGTTTGTCTTACAAAAAATCCGACGTCGGAAGCAGAACCACCATAAGTTTTAAACCATTCTTCATTGCCGTTCGCATCGGTTTTAACAAGGTAGAAATCGTCTCCGCCGGCACCGAAGGAAAGAGTATAACCAAGAACAATAAATCCGCCTTCATTTGTCTGTTGCACTGAGTTACCATAATCTCTTCCCGTTCCACCGAAAGTTTTTGTCCATTCTGCATTTCCTGAAGGATCTGTTTTTATTAAAAGCATATCATAAAGTCCTGCACCAAAAGAACCTGTATAACCAGTAAGGATATATCCTCCGTCAGTCGTTTGCTGTACAGCATAACCTCGGTCAGCATCATCTCCACCAAAATATTTATTCCATTGCTGATTTCCTAGAGAGTCTGTTTTCACGAGCCAGGCATTTCCAATAAATCCTGGACCATAAGATAATGTCCATCCTGTGAGTATGAATCCACCATCAGAAGTATGTTCTACATACCACGCACCATCTGAACTCAAGCCACCGTGAGTTTTCTGCCAGAGTAAATTTCCTGAAGGATCAGTTTTAATCATCCACATATCTCTGCTTCCGGCTCCATAAGATGAAGTGACTCCGCCAATCAGATATCCTCCATCATTTGTTTGAAGAACAGAATAGCCCTCATCATCTTGACCTCCACCGAATGTCTTTATCCATAACTGATTTCCTGAAGCATCAGTTTTAATCAGAAACATATCATTTAAACCGGCGCCGAATGATTCTGTATATCCGGCAATTATATACCCTCCGTCAGTTGTTTGCTGGACTGAAAAACCTTCATCATCGTTATTACCTCCATAAGTATTATTCCATTGCTCATTTCCATATCTGTCCGTTTTGATAAGCCATACATTTCTGCCACTTATTGTCCCGTATGAACGTGTATATCCGGTAATTATATAGCCGCTGTCCGAAGTCTGCTGCACACAGTGTCCGATATCAATGTTGGTTCCGCCGAAAGTTTTTGTCCACATTGTATCAGGTGCTTGCGGGAATAAAAGGGTAGTGAAAAAGGGAAGTACTAATAAAATACCTGGTAAGAATTTATTTGTGTTTTTCATATTGGTCTCGCTGATGAAAATTCATATAACAAACTAAGCCAAAATATTTGAGGAAGGCAAGTGACGCTAAATAATTGCCAAATAAAAACCTCCACCAGCTTTAATTCGTGGGGGCTTGAATGAAAAATATTTTTTCTTTTACTTCATCAACACCATCTTTTTTGTCTGCACAAAGTCTCCCGCCATCAATTGATAAAAATAAATTCCACTGGGTATAGCCGCTCCGTTGAAATTAACTTCATACTTTCCTGCAGGTTTATACTCTTCAACTAGAGTCGCTATTTCATTTCCCAACACATCATAAACTTTAAGTGTAACGTAACTCTGACTACTTACTACATACTGAATACTGGTTACTGGATTGAATGGGTTCGGATAGTTTTCGGAGAGTGAGAAATAATTGAGGATTTCGGGAAATGGCTCCATTAGGTGAGTTACCAAAGTATCATTTATTTTTAGTATAGCAGAACTACTTCCAACCACCCAACCATTTTCAGAATTAACAAAGGCGGCATTAAAATAATAGGCACTAAATACCTTTTTTTGTAATATCCAATTAGATCCACCGTCTGAAGTTCTGTAACATAAACCACTTTGTCCAAAAATCCACCCAATATTATTGTCAGTAAATAGAATCTTGTATAAATCTCTAGTAGCTATATCAGTCCTGAGAATCCAATTTGTACCACCATCTGTTGTTTTGAGGACTATTCCATAATCACCAACAGCCCATCCATTATATTGATTTAAAAAGAAAATATCTTGAATTAGATCAGTAACCCCACTGGTTTGAGAATACCAATTTTGTCCACCATCAGTGGAGTTAAGAATTGCCCCGTCATATCCAGCGACCCAACCATAGACTGAATCCACAAAAAAACAAGAGGTGAAACTTGTTGTCCCAGGTACTCTATCAATCCAATCTACTCCACCATTTGTCGTTTTTAACACAGTACCATTCGCCCCAGCAATCCACCCCAGATTGTGATTATAAAAAAATACCTCTTGCAATCGATTATTTGTGGAACTACTTTGTGTTGCCCAGCTATATCCACCATCGGTTGTTTTCAGTATTTTCCCACTTTCGCCAACGGTCCAACCTGTATTATTATCCACAAAATCTACTGAGTAGAAATGAAAATTTGAGTCATATTGTTTAAACCAATCTAACCCACCATTTGTTGTATGCCAAATATCTCCATCAAAATACGTGCACACCCATCCGGTATAATCGCTAATAAAGGATATTCCAAATATAAAATCATCAGTAAAACCACTTATTTGCGAAACCCAGGTTTCCCCACCATTAGTAGATTTAAATATTTCTCCATTTAATCCAACTGTCCATCCAACTAGAGTGTCAATAAAATAAATAGATATTAAATCATCTATTGCAGAAATCGACAAATTCGACCAAGTACTTCCACCATCTGTTGTTTTTATTATTGACTTTTCATCTCCACAAGCCCAACCAATGTTATCGTCGATAAACATTAATGAATATAGAAAATTTGGGTTAGGACTTAACTGTATTATCCAATCTTCTCCACTATTAGTAGTCTTAAAGATTTTACCAGAACTTCCGACTATAAAGCCATTATTATTACTAATAAAGAAGACCGACCTGAGTTCATAGGATATAGTGAGTGATTGAGAAATCCAATCAATCCCCCCATTAGTAGTTTTAAATATTGTTCCAAAATCCCCAATGATCCACCCAGTATCATTTGAAAGAAAATGGACCCCTCTTAAGTCATTAGGGAAAGCTGCACTTGTCTGCATTACCCAGTTCGTTCCACTATTAGTAGTTTTTAAAACAGTACCAAAACTTCCAACAATATATCCAACTTCAGGAGAAGGAAAACAAACAAAATATAATGTAGAACTAGTACCACTATTCTGCAAATTCCAATGTGTGCCTCCATCGGAAGTGTGTAGGATAATTCCATCGTATCCCACAGCCCAGCCAGAATTCTCATCTATAAAAACGACTTCCAATAGATGATTATCATATTCGTTATTCTGTATCGTCCAATTAATTCCACTATCGTTAGTATGTAAAATTGTTCCACAAGCTCCTATAGCCCAGCCACTGTTATTATTGACAAAATAAACTGATCCCAAGTTGTTGCCCTGGGGCAGAGGATTTTGCCAGAACCATCCTTCTTGAGAGTACACAGTTGTAGAGAGAAATATTGAGAGGAGAAACAGTGGACGAAATTTATTTTCTTTTTCATTTTTATACCCCAATAAAATTATTGTTGACCTAAAAGAAAACAAATTTTAGGACTAATGCAAGTCTTATATGGAAATTGATAAATATGAGCAATGTCATTCTGGCGATCCTGCTTTGCAAAGAGCGTCCAGAATCTGATTCCGGGCTTCGCCGGAATGACGGGAACAAAATTTGACAGAATTTTGAATTTTACTAAAGAATAGTAGGGACACGCCCTCACGTGTCCCTACAAGTTTAAGGAGTATAGGGTCAGCTAATGTCCTTAATTTCTTGAATCCAGAAATGGATTAAGTGTAAGATGCAGATTTTTCTTTTCCTGAAAATATCTCTGCTAATCTTTCTTCTTCTGATTTGTTATTTTCAACCCAGAGGAATGTTGGTTTAAGATTTTGTTTTGCTGGAATTAATTCTGCGTTACCAATCGGCAATCCGCTTGAATAAATATTTTTTTCATCAATTAATATTTTCTCATTAGAAGAAATTAAATAATTCCCATCGTAAATAAGTTGCTGTCTTTTTCGAAGCAGTTTGTAAGTTTCTGAGTAGGAATATTGGTTATAGCTTTCGCCCTCACTTGTGAAAGCTATTTTAACTGTACTGTTTCCTTTGTGAACAAGAACCGGAGTTCCTTTTTCAACTTTTTCATAAACGATTTGTGCATCTTCTCGTGAAAGTCTTACACAACCATGAGAAACATTTTTCTTGCCAAGATACTTGTAGTAACTTTTGCCAAGCAATGCATGGAAACCGATTCCGTTATTAAACCCCATCCAGTTCAGCATGACAGTACTGTCAAACTGAACTGAATATTGTTTCCTTGCTTTCCATTGAATTGCAAATAAACCTGTATTCGTTTCCATTCCTTTTTCAACTCGTTTTGTGCCCGAAGAAATAGGGAAGAGGAATTCGGACCCATCTCTTGAATATAGTACGGCTTGCTGAGTTAACAGATTTACTTCTATAAAATTTTCTTTGTCTGTGTAAACTGTGTCACGCAGTTGTTTAAAATCGTAGCCAGCTAAAGGATGAAATGTGTAATTAAAGCTGGTCGGTGAAAAATTGGGTTTCTGTTCTGTTAAATATGCGCTATTAAAAAAGAGAATGGCTATAGTTACAAATAAAGCTAAAAAAATCTTATTCGTTCTTTTCATTTTTGAAGTAGTCTCTGACAAGTTGGGCCCTCTTATTTCCAATAATTTTTGAAATGGTTTCAGTGTCTGAATTTTTAATTTTTTCAACACTGCCCAACTTAGAAAGCAACTGATATGCCGTTGCTTTTCCTATTCCTTTTATCTCTGTCAGTTCTGTCGTTATTGTTCTTTTAGATCTTCTTAGTCTGTGAAAAGTGATTGCAAAACGATGTGCTTCATCTCTTATCTGCTGTAAAAGCTTTAATCCTGATGAAGTTTTTGGTATCGATTCCGACTCTGAATTTTCAGGAAAGAAAACTTCTTCAAGTCTCTTTGCGAGACCAATTATATTGTATTGTTTTATTCCGAGACTGTCTAATATTTCGACCGCACTTGATAGCTGACCTTTTCCTCCATCGACCACAATTAGTTCTGGAAAAGTATCTTTGTTTTCTAATAGTCTTGTGTATCTTCTACGAATCACTTCCTGCATACTTGCAAAGTCATCAGGTCCATCAACTTCTTTTATAATGAATTTTTTGTATTCACTCTTTTTCGGTTTACCATCAACAAAAACAACCATGCTTGCAACTGAATCAGAACCCTGAATATTTGAAATATCAAAACATTCAATTCTTCTCGGAAGCACTTTTAATCTCAAATCTCTCTGCAAAGCTGAAAGTGAAAAAGGAACATTGCCTTCCTTCTTCATTTTTTGTAATTGAATTTCTTTGAGTTGAAGATTTGCATTTTCCTTGCACATCATCACAAGTGCTTTTAATTCACCGCGCTGCGGAATAAATATTTTTACTTTTTTATCTGATTTTTTGTCGAGCCACTTTTCAAGAAGTTCCTTATCAAGAGGTTCGACTTCAATGAGAATTTCTTTAGGAATTTCAACGTGATCATCATAATAAAATTTTATAGCGGCATTATAAATTTCATCCAGTTCTTCGCCACCTCTCAAACTCAATCGTAGCTGCTTCTTGCCGACAAGCTTTCCTGATCGAATGTTGAAAACCGAACAGGCAGAATCTTTATCTTCAAATGCAATTGAGATAACATCCCTGTCCTCAAAATCATTGCTGACTACTTTTTGTTTTGATGAAATAATTTTAAGCTGATCAATTTTATCGCGTATTTCAGCAGCTTTTTCAAATTCCATATTCATGGAGGCTGATTTCATTTTTTTATCGAGATCTTTAATCAGGTCATCTGTCCTTCCACGTATGACTTTTACAACTTCATCAACCATTTCGTTGTAATCTTTTTCACTCACAAGTCCTTCGCAGGGACCGTCGCATTTCTTTATATGATAATCGAGGCAAACTTTAAATTTTTTCTTAGCGATTGATTTATCATTAATATCAAACTTGCAGCTGCGAATTTTGAAAACCTGGTTTATCATCCTTAAAGCTGACTTCATATTTTTCACACTTGTGTACGGACCAAAATATTTTGATCCATCTCGGACAACTCTTCTCGTAGAAAAAATTCTTGGGTAAGGTTCATTAGTCACTTTAATGAAAGGGAAAGATTTATCGTCTTTTAAGTTTACGTTATATCTTGGCTTGAGCTCTTTTATTAGATTATTTTCGAGGACGAGTGCTTCAATTTCAGAATCAGTAACCACCAATTCAAGATCGGTAATCTTGCTTACAAGTGCTTCTGTTTTTGCATTAGGATTTTTCGAATGGAAGTAACTTTTTACTCTGCTTCGAAGATTATTTGCTTTGCCGACGTAAATTACTTTTTGCTTATCATTAAAGAACTGGTAAACTCCAGGTTTGGGAGGAAGATTTGATAATTTATTTTGAAGTTCAGGATTCATCAATCGTAAGTTAAGTAAATTTTCTCACGATGAATCTTGAGAAATTTTAGGATTAAATCAATTTAAAAATTACTTTAAAATTTTATTAGATAGTCCAGAAAACTACCTGGTTAGTACCGGCAGCTCTTCGTTTTTCCCAATAACCACAATTCCGCTTTCAGTTACAGTAAATTTTTTCTTATCACCTTCCAGGTCAAAACCAATTTCATATCCTTCAGGAACATTAACATTCTTATCAATAATTGCTCTTCTGATTCTTGCGTGTCGACCAATATTGCAGTTGTTCATAATAATTGAATCGGTGACATAAGCAAAACTGTTTACACGTACATTCGGACTAAGAATTGAACGTTCAAGCAGACCACCGGAAATTATGCAGCCATCGCAGATTAGCGAGTTTAAACTTCTACCAACTCTTTCGCCTTCGTGTGAAACGGTTTTTGCCGGAGGAAATTGATACTGATATCCCCTGATGGGCCAGTTTGCATCGTACATATTGAAGTCTGGAGAAACACTTAATAAATTCATACTTGAGGAATAATAACTGTCAATAGTTCCTATATCTTTCCAATACGGCTGCGACTTTTTATTTTCATCCAAAAACTTGTACGCATAAACCTCTCTGCCAGTTGTTATCATATAAGGAATAACATCCTGTCCAAAATCATTTGAAGAAATATTCTTTTCATCCATTTCAATGAATATTTCCTTTAATGCTGCAGCATCAAAAACATAAATACCCATATTAACAAAAGAGTATTCCGGATTATCAGGAATTCTTGGCGGATCATTTGGCTTTTCTACAAAAGAATCAACTTTATAATCTGCGTTAACGCTGACAATCCCAAATCTGGATGCTTCTTCACGAGGGACTTCCAGGCAAGCCATTGATAGATGTGCTTTATTATTAATGTGATATTGAAGCAGTTTCAGATAATCCATTTTGTAAATATGATCTCCGCTTAATATTAATACCTGCTTTGCTTTTTTATCTGATGAAAATAAATTCATATTCTGATAAATTGCATTTGCAGTTCCAAGATACCAATCGTTGTTAAGTTTTCTTTGCGGTGGTATTGAATAAATAAATTCACCGAGTTCTGGATTGAAAATACTCCATGCTTCAAAAAGGTGTTGGTTTAAGGAATCGGATTTGTATTGAGTCAAAACATAAATTCGCCTGAGCTCGGAGTTTAGGCAATTGGAAAGTGCAAAATCAATTATTCTGTATTTGCCGCCAAAAGAAACTGCCGGTTTACTGCGTACTATTGTCAGCGGATATAATCTTTCGCCCTGACCTCCGGCCAGGAGCATAGTAATTGTATCTCTTAATATAGATGAACCCTGAAGGGACATTTTCTTTCCTTTAATTTCTTTTCAAAGATATATAATTATGTATTGATTGGCAATTTAAGAAATGGTTAATTATAAAAAACAGTAAATTTATAGCGATGATTAATTTATTTTCTAGCAACTATTTGATAGCTTATCTAAATTGAAAAAGAAAAAGATACTCCTAATTTTCTTCCTGGTTCTGCTGATACTAATATTACCTGGAGCAGTGTATTACAAAATTCAATTGTATAAGCTGACATATATTTACACTTACTTTCAGAAGCAGGATGATGATTATATTACTCAAAACCAGAAGAAAATTGATATTCATAAATATGATCTGTTCTTCGATCTTTTTCCTGAAAAGAAGATGCTTACTGCTAAGGCAGTCTTGAGTGGAGTGGTTTTAGATTCAACAATCCGAACTATAGATCTAAATTTTTACGATAACTTTAATATTAAAAAGATACTCTTAAACAATGTCCCAGTTGAATATGAAAATGAAGGATACAGATTATCCATCCTTTTTAATTCATTTTCGGGAAGCGAGTTTGAAATAGAAGTTGATTACGAAGGTACTCCGAAGAAAGCTGGTCTTGACGGTTTTGTTTTTGGGAAAAGAAACGGAACCTCGCTGGTCTACAACCTGAGTGAACCTAATTTTGCTTCGTCTTGGTTTCCCTGTAATGATATTCCCTTCGATAAAACTTTGCTTGATATAAGTATCACTAATGATTCAGGAATGGTTTCGGTTTCAAATGGCGTTTTAGTTGAAGTTAATACAAATGGAGATAGGCGAACCTATCACTGGCGAACTGAATATCCTATCTCTACGTATCTCGTTGCAATTTATTCGTCACATTATTCAACATTCTCTGATGAATATATTTCTTTAGATGGAATGGATACGATGAAAGTTGAGTATTATGTTCTTCCGGATAAACTGGAAAAAGCAAAGGAAGATTTTGCAGATCACGTTAAAATGTTAGAAGTATTTTCACAAATGTTTGGTGAATATCCTTTCCTGAAAGAAAAATATGGTGTAGCTGAATTCTTGTGGTACGCAGGTGCAATGGAACATCAGACAATTACCGGCGTCTCATCAAATATGATTAGCGGTAAAAAGTTTTTTGAAGATACCTTTGTTCACGAGCTGGCACATCAGTGGTGGGGTAATGCTGTTGGTCCAAGATCCTGGAAAGATATCTGGCTTAACGAAGGTTTTGCAACATACTCCGAAGCACTTTATTATGAATCAATTTCCGGAGAAGAGGCACTTCAATCAACAATGATGAGCAAATACAGCTCCAACTTTTCAGGTTCATTAGCCGAGCCCGGTCCTTTCCTTTTTACCAGAACTATGTATGATAAAGGTGCATGGGTTCTTCACATGTTGAGATGGGAAGTTGGCGATTCATCTTTCTTTAAAATTCTAAGAAGCTATTACGAGACTTATAAATATTCGAACGCTTCAATAAAGGACTTTAAATATATATGTGAGAATGTTTCCGGGAAGAACCTTGCTGAGTTTTTTGATCAATGGGTTTATGGCGAGGGGCAGATCGAAATTGAATATAAAACAGAAACGGTAAAATCAGAAAAAGATTATTTAGTTAAAATTCAGTTGCAGCAGGTTCAGGATGGATATGAAGAATTTCACTTTCCACTTGAAGTCAAATTGATTTTTGAGGATGCGACTAAAAAAAGTATTCGGTATGATATTTCATCTAAAGATACATTACTGGAAATATCAACGACAGAAATACCGGATAGTATTGAACTTGATCCTGATAATTGGCTGTTGGCTGCATTCAATTTACAAGATGAATGATTGAATTTTTTTTCCCTTATCATATATGTAGTTTTGAATAATTCATAATAAACTTATTGAGTTAGTGGAGAAAGTCTATTTTTTTATTTCTGATATTCATCTAGGATTACAGGATAAAGCACAGGAAGAAGCGAAGGAGAAAAAGCTCGTTAACTTTCTGAAATATGCCGAAACAAATTGCGATGACTTGTTTATAGTCGGTGATCTTTTTGATTACTGGTTTGAATACAGAAGAGTTTACCAGAAAGGTTTTTACCGGGCTCTTGCTGCATTAAAAGATTTAAGTGAGAAAAAAATAAAATTACATTATTTTATTGGTAACCACGATTTTCTTCACCGCGATTTTTTTGAAAAAGAATTCAGTGCAATTATGCATCCTGATAGATTATCAATCGAACTGAATGGCAAAAAATTTTTTATAGCTCATGGCGATGGTATGGTCAGCAATGACACAGGCTATAATATTCTAAAATGGATATTGAGGAATAAATTCTTTCAGTTTCTTTATTCTTTGCTTCATCCGGATCTTGGAATTACGATTGCCAGTAAAACAAGCAAGTCTAGCCGTGCTTATACAGATAAAAAGGATTATGGCGAGGTTGACGGATTATACGAGGCTGCAAAGAAAAAAATTGATGAAGGATATGACTATGTTCTCTTTGGTCATTTGCATAGACGTATCTGGCAGACTTACAAGCAAGGGAATTATATCAATCTGGGATCGTGGCTCGATAAACCCTGTTATGGAGTTTTTAAAAATCAGAAATTTGAAATTGTAGACTTATAGTAATAAAAATAAAGCAGGGGATATGACAGAAACTGATTACGAAAAATATTTTGACGATCCGTCTTATAGAAACAAGAAAATGAAAAAGAAAAAAAATACTAATAAACGAAAATTCTGGTTAATCGGAGGACTGACGGTATTTATTCTGCTGGGAGTTTTTATCGCTATTATTTACAGCGGTTTGCCTTCGCTCGAAGAGTTGGAAAATCCTAAACCTCAGCTTGCAAGCAAAGTATTTTCGGCCGATGGAGAATTATTAGGTCAATATTTTATTGAGAACCGGATTGAGACTAATCTGGATAAACTTCCCGATCATTTAATTAAAGCTTTAATTGCTACCGAGGATAGAAAATTTTATAGTCATTGGGGAGTTGATGTTACAAGGTTTTTTAAGGCGATGGTTAAAAATTTATTTTCTTTATCGCTTAAAGAAGGTGCCAGCACTTTAACACAGCAGCTTGCCAGAAATCTTTATGAACTTAAAGTAACACGAGAATCCAAATTCGATAAGGGCATAAGAAAAATCAGGGAATGGATAACGGCTATCCAGATTGAAAGAAACTTCACCAAGAATGAAATAATCGAGCTTTATTTTAATGTCTCATATTTTGGAAAAAGTGCTTACGGAATAGAAGCTGCGAGCCGTGTCTACTTCAACAAGAGTGCGAGCGAATTAACTCTTCCCGAAGCTGCTTTATTTATTGCATTGTTAAAGTCACCAAGAGATTTTGATCCTGTAGCAAATTACGATAATGCTATACAGAGAAGAAATCTTGTTATGCACAATATGGTTTCTACCGGAATGCTTGATGAAGATGAATATGATAAGCTCAAAGAAGAGCCAATCGTACTCGGTTCTGAAAAACCTAGCGTAATGAAAACCGTAGCACCTCACTTTATGGAATATGTTCGTCTGCAAATGTCTGAGATGGCTGATAAATATGGATACGATTTGTACCGTGACGGATTAAACATTTACACTTCTATTGATATCCGGATGCAGAAAATTGCAAATGAAGTTTCTGCAAAACACATCCAGGAATATCAAAAGCTATTCGATAAAAACTGGAACTGGAACAAAAATAAAGATTTACTTTCAACATTGATTGATGAAGCAATTAAGAAAACAAGTGAGTACAGGAAAGAAGAAACTAAGGAGAAAAAAGCTGCAATCTATAATCGTTTAAAGAAAGATGACGCTTTTATCGATTCTGTTAAATTTATTGCAACCAGAATTGAGGTGGGTTTTGTAATAATCGATCCGTTTACCGGAGAAATAAAAGCAATGGTTGGCGGAACAAATCAGGATTTTGGCAGGGGATTAAATCATGTCTCAGGAATAAAACGGCAACCAGGTTCTTCATTCAAACCTATTATCTATGCGACGGCAATTGAAAATGGCTATTATCCTGCATATACAATACTTAATCAGAAATTTGATTACAATGGGTGGAGTCCTTCAAATTCCGATGACGAATATTCTGCCTATGAAACTTTGAGATATGCACTTGCTAAATCTCTTAATGTAATTACAGGAAGAATGACAATAAGCGAAATTGCTCCACCGAGGCAGGTTGTTAAGATTGCACAAAGAATGGGAATTAGCTCAAAGATTGATCCGTACCCTGCAATTGCTCTGGGAACTTCTGAAGTTTCACCGCTTGAGTTGACATCTGCTTTCGGTACATTTGTAAATAATGGTGTTCATATTCAACCTGTTTCCATAATTAAAATTGAAGATAAAAATGGAATATTGATTGACCAGTTTGTGCCTGAATATGTACAGGCAATTACACCTCAGACAGCATCAATAATGGAAAGTATGATGATGGATGTTGTTAATTATGGTACAGGAGCCGGTGTAAGAAAATATTATCAATACCCGGCAGCCGGAAAAACCGGTACTACACAAAATTTTTCTGATGCATGGTATGTTGGTTATACTCCTGAACTTGTTGGAGGATGCTGGGTAGGTTTTGATGATCACAGAGTCAAATTCACTGATTGGTATGGGCAGGGTGCAAGAGCTGCACTTCCGATTTGGGCAATGTTTATGGAAGATGCATATAAGGAAATTAAAATACCGGTAGGATACTTTAATTTTTCTGATGGTGTTGATACAGTGGCATTTTGTAAAAAGACAATGGATCTTGGCGATCCAAGACTGGCTAACAACTACTGCCCGGAAATTATTTACGATATTATCAACTCAAAACATCTTCCAATGACTTGTGAAATTCATTCAGATAAAAATGTAATTATCAAGGAAGAGCGAACAGGAGAAACAGGGTGGTGAGTGTAATCTAAAATTCTGAATGTGTAATGGAGAATTGTTAGCAATAGTTAAAAAGTCAGTTTAAATTTGAATTAATTATGTTGTAATTATCAATTCTTCATTATACATTACAAATTAATTAAGCCCGGATGGTGAAATTGGTAGACACGCTAGCTTCAGGAGCTAGTTGGCGCAAGCCAGTGCAGGTTCAAGTCCTGTTCCGGGCACAAATCTTTAATTAGTGAGATTGAAAAAAGCCACCCTGCATAAACAGAGTGGCTTTTATTTTAACTGTGCTTCCCTACAAATATTTTTTAAACGTGTAATGGAGCTGAAGAATTATCTGGTATTTTGATCTTAAAACTTTTAACAGCATCTTTTACAGTTTTGTATGACTCGAATATATTAAGTGTGGACGTCTTTTCCATCAATGCCTTAAATACTGAAACGGGTTCAACTAATTTTAGATCTCCACCTATTTGAGTAATATTTCTTTTTGCCAGAACAAGTGTTCCAAGAAAAGTGGAGTCCATAAATTCAACTCTGCTTATATCCACTATCAACTTTTTGAACTTTTTTTCTATGTCCGTCTGAAGTATTAATTTAAATTGATTTGCCTCTTTCCATGTTGCACGAGTGAGATAAACTGTTTCGATCACTACATCGTCATAAATTGTTTGTTCAAAGTCTTCCATATTACCCTCTTTTACTATATTAACTTTGTGATTGTGATTTTAATTCCTGTTTAGTTAAGCCAACTTTTATTCCAGTAAATATTTTCGTTTTTACTCTATTTTGTTTAAAAAATTTAAATATTCTGGCTCAGAATGATATTTATGATTCAATAGTAAATACCTGCCTGAAGGACATTTTTGTCGCTTGACCAGTTACGCTTATTTTTAATATGATAAATCAATCTTAAATATTTATTTGAATGTCTGAAACCAGAATTGAAATACCTAACCTGCTGCTGGGGTACAATGAAGCTCGCCGACTTGTGAAAACTCACTATGAAAACTTCCCGGTAGTCTCTTTTCTTGTACCTGGTAGATTTAGAAATGATATTGCGATAATTTATTGGTTTGCCAGAACTGCGGACGATTATGCTGACGAAGGGAGTTACTCGTCATCTATCAGGCTTGAAAAGCTTGAGGCATTTGAGGATAGACTTAAGTTATTATTGCAGCAAAATTCGGCTACTAATTTAGAAGCTGCACTCAAAAACACAATTGTTACACGACGGATAAATCACGAATATTTTTTTAAGCTGTTAAAAGCATTTAAACAGGATGTTGTAAAATCCCGCTATACAGATTTTAATGAAGTGATGGATTATTGTTCAAAGTCTGCTAATCCTATTGGGCGGATATTACTAGAGCTATTTGATATCAGGAATGAGGAAGCTTTTTTTTATTCGGATAAAATTTGCACTGCGTTGCAAATAACAAATTTTATTCAGGATACCAAAGTTGATTATGGCAAGGGAAGAATTTATTATCCAGCAGATGAAATGGAAAAATTCGGTGTGAACGAAAAAATGTTTGAGATGAAGGAAATAAGTGATAACTTAAAGAAGTTGATTGAATTCAGTGTTAATAGAGTCCAGAGTTTGTTTGATGAAGGCAAGCCGTTGCGTGAATTTCTTTCCGGTAGATTTAAGTATGAAATTGCATGGACGATTAAAGGTGGTGAGGAAATTCTGAATAAAATTCGTGGCTCTGATTTTGATATTCTTACTGAAAGACCGGTTTTAACTAAAAGCGATTATTTGAAACTTATTATAAAATCATTCATTTCTTAATGAACAATATCGCGAAAGAAATATCAAAGAAAAGTAAAAGCAGCTTTTATTATGCTTTTAACCTTTTACCAGCTGAACAGCGCGATGCAATGAATACTGTTTATGCTTTTTGCCGTGAGACCGATGATATCGTTGATGAAGGAACCGTTGCAGATGATGTAAAATATGATAAGTTGAGAAAGTGGAGAATCGAATTAGAGAAATCACTTAACGGTCATTCCGAATATCCTTTGATCAATAAACTTTCGAAGACAATTCAAAATTTTAATATCCCGCTCGAACCATTTTTTGATCTTCTAAAAGGAATGGAAATGGATCTTCAGCAGAAGCGGTACGTAACATTTAACGACCTCCAGACTTACTGCTATCATGTTGCCTCAACCGTTGGATTAATGTGCATAGAAATTTTTGGTTACCGTCATCCATCAGCAAAAGATTTTGCAGTCAATCTTGGAATAGCTTTGCAGTTAACTAATATCTTACGTGATGTTAAAAAGGATGCCGAGAAAGGAAGAATATATCTTCCAAAAGAAGACCTGGAAATGTTTGGCTATAACGAATCCGATATCTTTAATAATACTTACAACGAAAATTTTCAGAAGATGATGCAATACCAGGTTGAACGTGCAAGAGAATATTTTAATAAAGCAACTGCCTGTTTGAACCGGGAAGATAAAAAAGCAATGTTTGCTGCCAGAGCTATGCAGCATATTTATTATCGGATGCTTAATAAAATTGTGGATGCTGATTACGATGTCTATAATAATAGGATAAAGATCTCTACCGCACAAAAGGTTGGGATATCGCTCGGAGTCTGGGCTAAGTACAGACTAGTTTACTGATGCACAAAAATGTAATTGTTATTGGGGGCGGATTTGCAGGACTCACCGCAGCAGCTTACCTTGCAAAAAATAATCATAAAGTTACACTTCTTGAAGCCTCACCAAAGTTAGGCGGTAGAGCTTATTCATTTCTTGATAAAGAATCGAATACTAGTCATTGATAATGGTCAGCACATTCTCATGGGCTGCTATTATGAAACTTTGAAATTCTTCTCACTCATTGGAGCAAAAGAAAATTTTTATTTTCAGAAACGACTTGAGGTAAATTTTGTTAAAGAAGGATTCAAAATTTTACCCTTGAAAAGTTTTCCTCTCTTTTACCCAATAAACTTATTAATTGGACTTCTAAGATTTGAGGCCATCAGTTTTGCAGATCGACTGAGCTTATTGAAACTATTTTTAAAGCTTCCGTTCTATTCGTCAAATAAATTTTTAGGCTTGACAATTGATGAATGGCTTAAAAAAGAAAACCAATCAGAAAATGTTAATAATGCATTCTGGAGAATACTTGCTGTTGGAGCATTAAACACAAGCATAGAAAAAGCATCAGCCAAAATATTTATAGACATTTTGAAGCAAATTTTCTTGAAGGGAAATAATTCTGCCAGTATCGTGCTGCCTAAATATGGATTAAGTGAATCATATTGTAAAAATTCAGAGGAATTTATTTTGAATAATGGGGGAGAAATAATTTTATCTGACCCTGTTGAAAAAATTATTATTTCTGATCAAAAGATTGCTGAGCTACACTCCTCCAAAAAAGTGTTTCTTGATTTCGATTATATAATATCAGCTATTCCTGCATTTGCGCTGAATAGGTTAATTGAAGATGAAAATAATTTTGTGTCTCCAAAATTTCAGTATTCATCAATCCTCAATATTCACCTCTGGCTAAAGAAAAATAATATCCCTGATGGTTTCTTCGGACTCATCAATTCACCATTGCATTGGGTTTTCAATAAAGGAACACATTTGAATATTGTTATCAGCGATGCAAATGAACTTGTGAAGAAATCAGATGAGGATTTAATAGAGATGGTCAAAGATGAAATGAAAAAGTTCTTTTTGTTAGATTCAGAACTAATCTCCACCTATAAAATCATTAAGGAAAAACGAGCCACGTTCATTCCTTCAAATGATATTATTAACAAACGACCAGCTCAAAAAGCACAAATTAAAAATTTAATTTTAGCAGGGGATTGGGTTGATACAGGTTTACCGTCAACGATAGAAAGTGCTGTAAAAAGCGGACGAGTTGCTGCTGATTTAGTAAAAAATCTATAATCCTTCCTCGCTAAGCAAATAAGCCATAATAGCTATTGCTGCCGCACCCAGTTCAAACTCTCTTGGATGGACAGCTTCAAAAACATCATTAGCTGAATGATGAAAATCCATATAGCGTTGATCATCAGGAACATATCCCATATGCAATTTTGCACTTTTTATTTTCTGAACATCTACACCACTTCCGCCTTTTCTTACCCATTCGATGTTGGCTTTTTCTAATACAGGAAGCCAGCTTTGTAATCTGCTGAGAATTTCAGTTGAATCTGTTTCAGCATAAAATCCAATTGGTGTAAAAGCTCCTCTGTCTGATTCAATAACGGCAAGGTGTGCCTGCTTCGAAGTATCAGCAAAGTTTGCATACTCAGTTGCACCGCGTGCACCATTTTCTTCATTAATAAAAAATACGCATCTCAAAGTTCTTTTGGTTTTAATGTTCAGTCGTTTCATCAAATCAAGAACTTCCATTGTTTGGATACAACCAGCACCATTATCGTGCGCACCGCAGCCAACATCCCAGCTATCGAAATGTCCGCCTACCAAAACAATTTCATCAGGAAATTCTGTTCCTGTAATCTCACCAATTACATTGTACGATTGTGCATCCGGTAAAGTTTTACAGTTCAGCTTTAAATTTAATTTTAGATGTGGATTCTTTTTTAATTCATTGCTCAGAAAATCTGCATCTACATTTCCCAAAGCAGCTGCGGGTATTTTTGTGATCGTATCGTTATAATCCATAACTCCAGTATGGGGAACATTATCATATTTAGTTGTTATTGATCTTATTACGACTCCAACGGCACCATATTTTGCTGCTTCAATTGCACCGCTTACTCTTTGATTTACTGCTCCACCGTAACCTTGAAAAGTGTTTACATTACCCTGGTCTAATGCACGGCTAAAGAAAACAAACTTTCCTTTTGCTTCTTCTTTTCTTCTTTCAAGTTCTTCAAAAGTTTTTACTTCAATAACTTCAGCAGTAATTCCTTCAACAGGTGATGCGATGCTGCCGCCTAATGCAAGAACAGAAAGTTTTTTATTCAAATCCATAATCGTACATCTTTCAGTAGCACCGCGTTCCCAGTGAGGAACCATAACAGGCTGAAGCCAGACTTTATCAAAACCAAGTGATTTCATTTTTTCATAAGCCCAATTAATTGCTTCCATTGATTTTTCCGAACCGCTCAGCCTTGGTCCAATTTCACAAAGTTCACGCAGATATTCGTAACCTCTTTGTTCCTTTAGTGCAGTTTGAACAATTATTTGTGCAATTTTATTGTGTTCATCAATATTAACGCGATTTTCTTTTGTAGTTTCTGGCATTTTACAAGAATTATTTATTAACAGTAATTGAGTTAAGAGGAAGGCAAGAAGAATTTTATTAATGAAACTGTTCTTTCTCAAAAAGTTTCTCCGGAATAATCAATTTGGTGCAAGTGATTATTATTAAGAGTGAGTATATTTATATTAATAAATTTCATTTTTAAGAAAGAAAAATTTTCTTGCATTCGAATTTAAGGAAGCCAGCAAAATGAAACTAACATTTACCATCCTTTTTATTTTAATTATAGCAAAAAATTATTATGCACAGGATCTCCCTCACTGGATGACTGATGAAGAATCTGTTTTATGGCAAAGTTATCAACATCCTGTTAATCCACTTTTCTCTGATCCTCCTGCAATCTCCGGTTAGAGGTATGGCTGAATGGGAAGAGCTGCAGGGAGTAATAATAACCTGGACTTCCTTTACAAGTATTTTAAGACAGATTGTTGATTATGCTCAGGAGGAATGTACAGTCTACATTATTTGCAGCGATTCAAATTCTGTTAAAAGTTATCTTCAAGCAGGTGGTGTTCCTCTTTACAATATAAATTATCTTATCACTTCTTTTAATTCTATTTGGGTGAGAGATTATGGACCATGGACTGCATACACCAATGATTATGACACATTAAATATTATTGACTGGATTTATAACAGACCGAGGCCACTCGATGATGTTACTCCTGTATTCTTTGCTAATTATATTCATTCACCTATTTATCAAACAACAACTCCACCGTACGATTTAATTCATACCGGAGGAAACTTAATGGTTGATGGACATGGTACTGCATTTTCATCTAAATTAATTCTAAATGAAAATCCTACTAAAACTGAAGCTCAGATTGATGAAATAATGAATAAATTTTTAGGAACAGACAGATACATTAAGATGAATAATCTTCCTTACGACGGTATTCATCATATAGATATGCATATGAAACTTCTGGATGAAGAGACTTTGCTTGTTGGTCAATATCCGCCAGGTGTTGCTGATGGTCCGCAGATTGAAGCTAACCTTCAGTATATATTAAATAATTTTCAAACTTGTTTTGGAAGACCATATAAAATAGTTAGAATTCCAATGCCTCCGGAGAATGGTCAATATCCGCCAGCAGGTGATTATCGGACTTATACTAATTCAATGATTATTAATAAGACTGTGATTATTCCAACTTATGAATATCAGTACGATACCACAGCGTTTAGAATTTACAGAGAAGCGATGCCCGGTTACAATATTGTGGGTATAAACTGCAATACAATTATTCCATCACTCGGTGCAATTCACTGCATAATGAAAGAAGTCGGAGTTTCCGAACCTGTTTGGATTTCACATGCTAAAATGGATTCCGTAATATATGATGAAGACTCAATTTCAATTAGTGCAATAATCAAAACTAAATCAGGAGTTGCAGATGCTTCAATTTTCTGGACAACTGATACATCTTTGGGATTCATTTCTTCCAATATGCAGTTTGTCTCCGGAGATTCCGCTGTTGGTTATATTCCTGCACAAAATGACAGCACAATTGTTTATTATTATTTATCTGCAACCTCAAACAGCGGAAGAACTGTAACAAAACCAATAGTTGCACCGGATGGGTTTTATAAGTTCTTGGTTGAAAATTCTGTTACCAGTGTAGTTGATAATTCTCAGCCGGCAGAATTTATTTTATATCAGAATTATCCCAATCCATTTAATCCAAGTACGAAAATTAAATTTACCCTCACCCCATCCCTCTCCCTTGGGGAGAGGGTGTCCGAAGGACGGGTGAGGGCAGTGCTAAAAATTTACGATGTACTTGGTAACGAACTTGCAACTCTTGTTAACGAAGAAAAGTCTGCTGGAAGTTATGATGTTACCTTTAATGCGAATGGTTTACCAAGCGGAGTTTATTTTTATCAGTTGAAAGCAGGATCATTTGTAGAATCGAAAAAAATGATTTTGTTAAAATAATTTTCAGCATTATAAATTTTTTTTATATGATTTAATCAAATGAAAACTAAATTGTTATTTTATTTGTTAATTTCATTTAGTACTGGTTACTCTCAAGGGTTCTTTGAAAAAGATTGGGAAACTATTATAGATACTACTTGGGGACAAGGCTTACCAACTTCTGAAAAATTAGAAATCTTCGATTCAATTTGGACATTGATTGATTATAAATTTGCTTGTTTTCAGAATCTTGACCTCGATTGGAACGCTGTAAGAGATTTGTATAGACCGGAAATTGAAAATGGAGTAAGTAGGGGTAGATTTGCAGCCATCATTAACCATATATGCCTAAAATTAAATGAAGCCCATACCTGGTTCACTGATGCACAAGTTAATGTTGCCACCCCTATTGTGCCTGGGACTCCTTTAATAAAAGCAGGTGGTTGGGGTGGTGATAATACTTTCAGGGCTGGTTTAATCCCACTTCCCGATAGTTCTGTCCTTGTTTATTCAGCACCCCAAAATCATCCGCTAGGATTAGAACCCGGAGATATAATTTTAGGATACGACGGTTATCCATGGAAATTTCTGAGCAAAGAATTGTTATCGCGTGAATTTCCGATTCAATATCAATCACGTTGTGGATCGAATGAGAAAGCTTTCACTCATATTTGGCTTGCTGGGGTTGGTATGAATTGGCATCTTTTCGATACAATAGATGTTAAAAAATATTCAGGTGAAATAGTACATCTTCCAACTAATCTATTAAACACTAGTCAGAATTTTTTTAGGTACTCTGAACAATTACCAGTTCCCGGAGTACCAATGGATACTGCACATTGGCAAATTAGTTGGGGAATAGTTGCTGGAACGAATATCGGATATATTTATAATTATAGATGGTTTGCTAATGACATTTCAGAAAGATTTTACAATGCTATAGATTCCCTTATAAATATTTATAATGTAGATGGATTAATTATTGATATACGTGCTAATTCAGGCGGTTATTTTGAAAGAACCAATGCAGGGTTGAACTTATTGTTTGAAGACGATGTACCTAATCTTGGACTGGCCAGACGATCCGATCCTTATAATCATTATTCAATGATTACATCTAATATATACAACTTACCACCAGATACTGGTACATATTTTAATAAACCAATTGCAGTATTATCGGGTCCATTTTGCATCAGCGCAGGAGATTTTTTAATTAAAAGGTTGAAATCACATCCGAATGTAAAAGTATTTGGAATGACTTCTTCAACAGCTTTTGCATCCTCTGACCGAGTTCAAATGGGCTCTTATCTTTTTGATTATGCTTACTTAAATGGATTTAGTGAGGAGAATCCCGAACAATTTCTTACGCATCTTGAAATGGAAGTTGATTATGAAGTCTCATTTACACCTGAAGATGTTAGAATTGGAGACGATACTGTTGTTAAAAAGGCTCTGGAATGGATAATGAATAGCAGTCATATAAATGAGGAACCCATAAATATTGTTTCACTTTTCTCTCTTTCTCAAAATTATCCCAATCCATTTAATCCTATTACAACAATTGGGTGTGAGGTACCGGAGAGAAGCTTTATTACAATTATAGTTTATGATATTTTGGGAAATGAAATTACGACATTAGTCAATGAAGAAAAACCAGCAGGAAGTTTTAAATTTGAATTCAACGCGAAAGGATTACCGAGCGGAGTTTACTTTTACAATTTAAGAGCAGGATCATTTGTTGAGACTAAAAAAATGGTTTTATTAAGATAATGTATAGAGATTAGTCTCCTGACCAATCCGCATATAAATTAAAACCTAAATTTGGAACGGACAGGAGTCCGTTCCCTACATTAAATTGATTTAATGAATCTTAAAGCAAAACAGTACATAAAGCAGCTTCAGCTTAAGAAACATCCCGAAGGTGGATACTTCAAGGAAGTTTATCGTTCAGGTGAATTGATATTACCGGCACATCTGCCCAAGCGATATAAATCATCAAGAAATTTTTCTACTTCTATTTATTTTTTACTGGAAGGGGAGCAATTTTCGGCATTCCATCTTTTACAATCGGATGAGATCTGGCATTTTTATGATGGTGGCAATGTTCTCATTTATGTTATAAATCAAAACGGAGATCTTTCAATTAAAAAACTTGGTAGAGGTAAAGGCAGCAATCTTCAGCTAACAATTGAAAAACAAAATTGGTTTGCTGCAGAAGTTGAGAATAAAAAATTATTCTCACTATTCGGATGTACTGTTTCTCCAGGATTTGAGTTTGATGACTTTGAAATCGGAAATAGAGCGATTCTTAATAAACTTTTTCCTCAGCATAAATCTGTAATTACAAGATTGACAAATACATCCTGAATTTTCACTAGCATATCTACTGATTAGTCTGTAACTGGTGACAAAATTTTACCTAATATAAGAGCTTATCAGGACTTAAATTTTCCTTGTAATTCTAATTATTTGGCTTAAATTTTGCACTAAGGGAAATATAGGTTTGCGAAAAATTTCAAATTAAAACAGGAAAGGATATTCTATAGAATAATTTATACAATTTGTTATAAGTTAAATAGTGATAAATCCCTAGAGGAAAATTCATCAAACACAGGGTCCTAAATCTGGCTAAAGAGATTCTTCGCATTATTTCGTTCGCTTTAGTTATTTTTTTTGCGGGAATTAATCTTGGATTCCAATCACCTCAAAAGCCACAGTTAAATCAAAAAATGTGGCTCGACGCTGTCTTTAAGACACTTCATTCAGAATTTTATAAAAATCTTCAACTTCAAAAAGAACAAGTACAAAGCCTGAGTTCTGTTATTCAGGAAAATCAAATAGCCTCGCTCAATCTGATGAGTCACCTCATTCCTACTAAATCTCCTAACGAATTGGATTTTGATTTTGAAATACCTGATTCTGATTCTGGCGAAAAAAAGCTGGAAGACGAGGAAATTTTACTCGATCCAACTTTGAACTTAAAAGACTCTACTGGTGTAATAGCTGATTCACTACAAGCAGATAAAGATACCGTAAAAGTTGATTGGAGAGAATTAGATTCCACTGCCAGACTCGAGCAATTCAGATATCAGCGTGAAGACAAACCCTATGTTGAGGCAGGCGAGAAAAAACAATCTAAATTTTTTGCACAGCCTTCAGCAACATACAAGCAAAGAACAGTTAAGATCGATTCATCAGGAAAGTTTGTCGAGGTTAGCGAAAAAGTTGGTTCACAACAACCAAAATTACTACTGAGGATGCCAATTGAAGATTACATTGAATTAAAGTTAGCACTTAAAGAAAGAGAAGATTGGGAAAAGCTGGCGTACGCTTATGAGTTGAAATCAGGGACAATCGGTTTAGGCGAATTAATTACAAGCTTTACCGATTTTGAAATTCCGCTCCCTAGTGTTGGTGTACTAAGTATTTTCGGTGAACCAAAAATTAGTCTTAAGATTGGCGGATCGGTTCAGATTCACGGTGCGTGGAGAAGTGAAACAACGGAAGGTGTTACTGCAAATCGTCTTGGAAATACCCGGAATGAACCTGACTTTAAACAGCAAGTTCAGATAAATGTAAGTGGAACTATAGGCGACAAGCTGAACATTAATGCTGACTGGAATACGGAGAGAACTTTTGAATATGAAAACCAGTTAAAAATTAAATACACAGGATACGAAGATGAAATAATCCAGAGTATTGAAGCCGGAAACGTTTCGATGCAGACACCATCTTTAATCGGTGGTGCAGAAGCGCTTTTTGGAGTTAAAGCACAGTTTAAAATGGGACCATTTAAACTGACAACACTCGCCAGCCAGAAGAAAGGTGAAACAAAAGAAGTATCTGTCTCAGGCGG
This sequence comes from uncultured Ignavibacteriaceae bacterium, assembly GCA_963699475.1. GTDB lineage: Bacteria > Bacteroidota > Ignavibacteria > Ignavibacteriales > Ignavibacteriaceae > IGN2. Next base: position 84,421 of record CAVOUA010000012.1, read on the forward strand.
ATCTACTTCTCAGGAGTATTCGATCAGAGCTTATGATTACTCGGAAAGTCATTACTTCGTCGATAAGGTTTATGCTGATAGTACTCTTAATTTATTTGAAAATTTTTATAGTAACATTCCTTCACAGTATAATCCTGAATATAATGTGAATGAAATTGAAATCTGGAAATCTATAAATCAAATTATCGCAGATCAGTCGAAGATAAGATATGCAAATTGCTTTATGGATTTACCAACTATTCAGGAATTAGGTGGTTCCTACCCAAGCTCATATAAGCAGCCACTTGAGAATCCAATTGCCGGAAAAGAGGAAACCGGAAGGTTCCTGAAATTAGATGAAGGAACAGATTATGTACTTCATCCAGAAACAGGATACATCTCATTCAAGACTTCATTGAACGAGCAGGATATAATTGCGGTTGCATTCAAGCAAGGACCAAATAGTGTTAGAACATACGGCCAATTCTTAAATACTGTTACACAGGCTGATACATTGATTGTTTTAAAGCTGGTTAAACCTAAAAATCTTCAACCGGCATATAGAGAAGCCTGGAGCCTAAGGCTAAAAAATATTTATCCGACAGGTGCAAGAAATGTTAAGCCCGAAGGATTTGAATTTAAAATTAGATATGAAGTGGTTGGTCAGGAACCATCTGAGGAACTACCTACTGCAAATGGAAACGTAAGATTAATTCAGGCTTTCGGATTTGATCAGCAAGGTTCCGGTGGCAGTCCAAACCCTGATAACATTTTCGACTGGAGACCTGGTTATACTATTTTCCCCGAGACAGGTGAGATTATTTTCCCGACGCTTGAACCTTTTGGAAGAAATATTCCTCCCGGTCTTGAAGAATTAGCGTATCAATCAATCTATGATACAACCAAAACTTATGCGCGTCAGGATAAAAGTCCGGATAAATGGGTTTTTGCTGGAAAGAATACAGGCACAAGTTCAGCAACTTATCAGCTTGGATTTAATATTGTTGAAAATTCCGTCAAAGTTCGTCTTAACGGAAGAGAGTTGAGAGAAGGAACTGACTACACAGTTGATTATAATATCGGGCAGCTAACGATAAGAAATGATGCTGCTCTTGTTCCCGGTGCTGACCTTAAAATTACATACGAGCAAAATGACCTGTTCCAGCTTGCCTCAAAAACTCTGCTAGGTGCGAGAGGTGTTTATGATTTTTCCGATAAGACAACTCTCGGTTTAACAATAATGAATCTTAACCAGGAAACTTTAAGCGATAAAGTAAGAATTGGTGAAGAACCTTTGAGCAATACGATTTATGGTGCTGATTTTAAAACGAGTGCAGATCTTCCATTCTTAACAAATCTTTTGGATTTGATAATTTCAACCAAAGAGATGTCATCCTTTACTTTTAATGGTGAATATGCTTATATGTCTCCAGATCCAAATACAAAAAAGAGCACGATCGCACAGGATAACGGAGAAAGTATTGCATACATTGATGATTTTGAAGGTGCTAAAAGAACTATTCCTGTTGGAGTCAACTATACCGGATGGAGAGACCTTAGCGTTCCCGAAAAGTTGAATATTATTGGTGGCTTACCAAGGGATCAAAGAATGGACTATAAAGCTAAAAGTCTTTGGTTTACTGTTACTCCCTCGGACGTTGTGGTAGACAGTATTTATGGCGGAAGGAAGCAGGTTGCACGTTCTGATCAGCAGATAACCGTTCTGGATTATGTTTTTTTACCAGATACTCCCGGCACCTACAATGGGCAGCCCGACCTGCAACAGAAACAGAATAACTGGGGCGGTATGCAAAGGTTGTTATCATCTACAGCGAACAACCTTGTGGAACAGAATATTGAGTTTGTTGAGTTCTGGATGCAGATAAAAAATGCGCCAGTTGGAGCCACGATAAACCTGGATTTAGGTGTGATAAGCGAAGATGTTATCCCCAATAATCAGCTTGATAGTGAAGATAAAAATTTTAACGATGCTATTGATGAAGGAGAAGATACCGGCATAGACGGAAGATTGGATGATGCGGAACGTTCATTTTATCCGAGCACTAAATCAGATCCGGCGGGAGATAATTTTACATTTTCCGGAAATGTTTTATCGGTTTTTGACTACTTCAATATCAATGGAACCCAGGGAAATGCTGTACTTACGGATGTAGGTTTACTTCCAGATACAGAAGATCTGAATAGAAATGGATCGGTTGACCTTGCAAACAACTATTATCGTTATACTATTCCATTGACAACTGATACTTCAACTAATCCGTTTATTGCAGGCGGCGGTTTTACGAGTTCGAACTGGTTTTTATATCGAATTCCGCTTAAGGATACATCAGATATAATTGGTAATCCTAGTTTTGCAAATGTAGAAACTATCAGATTGTATGTTCAGGGTGTAGATTCTCTCGTCTGGGTTAGATTAACGGAATTTAATCTTGTTGGTAACCAGTGGCAGAAATTGGTTGTCGACGATTCTGTACTCTCCGTATCAGTCGTGAGCCTGGAAGAGAATGACAGATATACAAGCCCTCCGGGTGTTTTCAGGGAAAGAGACAGAACGCGACCGGATGAAGAGATTTATAATAACGAACAATCACTAAGTTTAGTTTATACTGATCTGCCCGAAGGAGAATCAAGAGAAGCGGTAAAATATCTCTTCCGACCGCTTGATGTATTCAGTTATACAGAAATGAAATTATTTGTTCATGGCGATCTCGATAAAAAAGTAGGTCGTATTTCCTACAATAATCCTTTAACAGGGCAATATTCCTCCGAAGCGTTTTTCAGATTTGGTACTGATACAGCCAACTACTACGAATATCGTCAGCCTGTAGATTCGGCTTGGAATAGTATATCTATAAAATTCAGCGATCTTACAGCAATTAAAGTTGCAGCGGCAGTTGAAGATTCTACTGGCAGAATTAAGGTCCCTGTCCCTGGTTTGCCCGGTCATTTTTATGTTCTTAAAGGTAATCCTACATTAACTTCAATTAAGTTTCTTTCTGTGGGTGTATTTAACTTAGATGATCCAACTTTTAATCCTGGTCCACTTTCAGGTGAAGTTTGGATAAACGAATTGAGAGTAGTTGGTGCAGATGATACACCGGGGCACGCTTTTACTTTTACTACATCACTAAAACTTGCAGATCTGATGACAGTTAATTTTAATATGAGCCAGACTGATCCTTACTTTCACAGGCTTTCAGAACGTTTTGGCTCAAGGGTGGAAAATCAAAACTGGTCAGTATCTACAGATCTGGATATCTTGAAACTGGTTCCCTTTAATATGCGCGAAAGTAACCTAAGGGTAAATTACTCTCACACCGAATCGCTCGGTAAGCCGCTTTATATTCCCGGCACCGATATAAAAGTTGATGAGGCAGCTAAGCAGTTGGAAAATGCTGAACCTGATTCTCTGGTTGAAGTAAAAACTCCCGAACAACTTTTTCTTGAAACGCAAACTCTAACTGTAACCAACACAATTTCTTCATCAAATATAAAATTAAAACTTCCGACTGATGTTTGGTACGTAAGAGACACCTGGAATGCTTTAAGTTTTGGTTTCAACTATAATAACAGGTTTAACAGAAGCCCCACGGTGCTGGAATCTATATAACTGGTTGTGGAATGCTACATCAAATTATGCATTTAACTTTAGTCCTGATCTGTATATTAAATTAGCTGACTTACCTGTTGTTGGAATTGTTTTCTCATTATTTAAAGATTACAAAGACCTGAAGATATATTATACGCCACAGAACTTTTCTGCTAATATTACAGCTAACCGTAACAGAAATAGTAGTCAGACTAGACCAAGACCGGAAGTGCCAACCAACGCAATTGTCTCGCAGGATTTTAATACAGGCAGAGGTTTTAGCTTTAACTGGAAGCTGACTGATGGGGGACTAATTAATTTATCTGCTAATTACAATGTTAATATGAATTCCTCGCTTGCTGATATTTTAACAGATTCATTAGGAAACGAAAGAACCGAAGCAGATATCTGGAATGATATTATCGGAGGAGCAGGCTTCGGAAAAGATTATCGATATCAGCAATCTTTTGATTTAAGAACATCACCAAAGCTTCCATCACTGTGGGATATTAATCGTTATTTCACAATTACTGCTGGTTATTCGGTTGGATACCGTTGGGACTTCGACTTAAGGCAGGAAGAAATTGGAAGAAGTGCTGGTAATAATCAAAAGTTTACAACCGGCATTATTCTTCGTTGGAAATCTCTTACTGAGCCGTTATTTGGAACAGATGAACCAAAAGAAAATACTTCCAAAGGCGAAAGAAAAAGATCAGGATGTACCAGACTCTGTTAGTGTCGGTGTCTCAGGTAAACCCTCATCTCTCGGCAGAGCATTCAAATTTTTGGTATCATCTATTAAGTACGTCTTTTTCGACTGGGATAATTTTACAACTAATTATTCTCACGATTATAGTGTTTCTAAATCAGGGATTAAAGGAACGGGCACAGGCTTTTATAATTTTTGGGGTATTACACAGAATGATGAAAATGGTCCATCTCGCGCATTTCAGCTCGGTTTAAGTAGTGATGTTGGTCCAAGGGCTTTTTCACCTGGATCAAATACAAGTCTAAGTGATTTATTTTCAGAAAAAAATAGTATTGATCTTAAAACTGCAAGGCCACTATGGGAAGGTGCAAAGATCGATATAAACTGGAATGTAAACTGGACAGAAAATAAAAACGTGACTCTCAATGCCGATCAGTTTGGTAATATTACGATTACAAATACTACCGCTACCGGAAGCTTAACAAGATCATTCCTTGCTTTACCGCCAAGCCTTCCCTTTGTGGAATCTGGTATTCAGAAAGTTTTTGCACTTGTATAATCCAAATTCAGCAGATCCACGCAAAAGTCTTTCCGATGCTTTTGTGGAAGGATTTGAAACTATACCCATTCTTTCAAGTTTACCGGTGTTCAGCGATGTAAGCCAATACATACCACGTGCGAATTGGAGAATAACATGGGATGGATCTGGAAAAAATACTCTTCTTTAAATCACTTGCCGAGCGAATTTCCCTTGATCACGCTTATAGTTCTACTTATACGGAAGGATGGAAGCTGACAAGTGAAGGTAATGAGGAAATCCAAACTCAAAGAGTTGAATATGGATTCACTCCATTTGCTGGATTGAATATTACATTCGGTCAGCTTTGGGGAGGTAATTTGAATGGAAGCATCAAATTCTCTTCAAGAACTACATACGATCTTGGTTTAAGTACATCAAATATTAATGAAACATTATCCCGGGATATTGGATTTACTGCAAGCTATTCCAAAGCTGGTTTTGATGTTCCATTGTTTGGTGTATCACTGAAAAATGATGTTGAGTTTCTGATTTCCTACACGAGCACAAAGAATTCCGTTGTGCGCTACGAGATGAATAATTTTACAGAGGAAGGCGTACCACAGGATGGAACTACCAGAACCACAATTGAACCGAGAATAAAATACACGATCAGCTCTAAAGTTTCGCTATCAATCTTTTACAAACGATCTTCGGTTGAACCGGAGGGTGCAGCAAGAATACCCCCTACAACTACTAATGAAGCTGGTCTGGATGTAAACATTGTAATCCAGTAATTACTAAATATCATTTATCACTTCTTTTTAATAACTTTCTGAAAGAAAAAACTAAAATGCTTGACAGGAAAAGAGAAAATAATGGATAAGAAAAAACTCCTTTGGGTTGACGATGAAATTGACTTGTTAAGGTCGCACATAATTTTTCTATCCGAAAAAGGATACGAGGTCGATACAGCAATGAATGGTGCTGATGCTATTCAAGCTGTAAAAGAAAAGACTTACGATCTTATCTTTCTTGATGAGATGATGGCAGGAATGGGCGGACTTGCAACGCTGGCTCAGATTAAGGAAATAAATCAGTCTATTCCGGTTGTTATGATTACAAAAAGTGAAGAAGAAACTTTGATGAACGATGCTATCGGCGGGAGGATTTCAGATTATCTAACCAAACCTGTTAATCCGAGCCAGGTTTTACTTGTGTGTAAAAAAATTCTTGAAGGCAGGAGAATTTCAGGTCAATATGCGGCTAAAGACTATTTGCAGGATTTTAATCAGATATCCCAGGCTTTGGTAAGTAATCCTGATTTTGATGAGTGGATTGATCTTTATCTGAAACTAGTTAACTGGGAAGTTGAACTGGACGTTCACCCTGAAATTGGTTTGCAGCAAACTTTAAATGATCAAAAAAGGGAAGCGAATAAAGAATTTTCAAAATTTGTTGAGAAAAATTATAGAGGCTGGATTAACTCTATCAGCGATCCCTACACTCCAACCCTCACTACTGAAATAACCGAGAAATACGTACTCAATCATTTAAAGAATGAAGGCACAAGTGTCTTCTATTTTGTGCTTGATTGCCTTCGTCTTGATCAGTGGATGGTAATGGAAAAACATTTACGTGACTTATTCAAAATTGAGAAAGAATATTATTACGCAATACTTCCTACCTCTACTCCATATGCCAGAAATGCTTTATTTAGCGGTTTGTTCCCTTCAGAAATAGAAAAATATTATCCCGATCTTTGGACCGGTAAGGATGATGATGAAAACAGCATGAACAAATATGAAAAGGAACTGCTTCAGCTATTGCTGAATAGAAAGAAAATTCATCTCAGGAATGATTTAAAGTATATAAAGATAATTGACCCTGATGTCGGGCGTAACTTTGAGCAGAATATTCTGTCGTACAAGAACAATCATTTCACTGCTGTTGTTGTCAATTTTCTGGATATGATTGCGCACGGAAGATCAGATTCCGATATACTCAAAGAAATTGCCCCCGATGAATCGGCATACCGATCATTAACCAATAGCTGGTTTACTCATTCATCTTTGTTGGGTACACTTAAAGCGATTGCAAAAATGGACAAAGTCAAAATAGTAATTACAACTGATCATGGAAGCATTCGATCGTTGCGCGGTGCTAAAGTGCTGGGTGACAGGGAAGCATCGACTAACCTAAGGTTTAAATATGGCAGAAATCTTAAAGTTGATGAGAAGCATGCAGTCTACATTAAAAACGCCCAGGAATATATGTTGCCAAAACGAGGAGTTACAATAAATTATATCATTGCAAAAGAAGATTATTATTTTGTTTACCCGACTGATTATCATAAATATCTTAGTCACTACAAAGATACATTTCAGCATGGCGGAATATCCCTTGAAGAGATGATATTACCGGTTATTACGATGGAGCCAAAGTAAGTTGATTGAATATCCTTCAACTTTAAAAGCAGCGAGTGAAGCAGAAACAGCAACGATGGCTTCTGATTTTATGTTATCCTGCAAAAGAGGTGACAGGGTGATTTTAAATGGTGACCTTGGTGCAGGGAAAACTTTTTTTATTAAAGCAGCACTTGCATCAATCGGAATAGCGAATGTGAACAGTCCTTCGTTTGCAATTGTTAACGAATACCAAAACAAATTTCACATTTATCACTTTGATTTTTACAGATTAAAAAATTCAGCAGAGCTATTTGATATCGGCTGGCAGGATTATCTGAATGATGATGGTTCGATATTGTTTGTTGAATGGGGAAATCTCTTGCCTTCAGTGCTTCCAAAAGAAAGAATTGATATTAGTATTGAGATATTGAATGGAACGGGAAGGGAATTAAGGTTTGAAAAATCTGTCTGATAGTAAACCGATTCTCGCTATTGAAACATCAGAAAATATTTGTGGTGTTTGTATTTACTTCTCGGATGAAAAATATTTTTTATCGTCTATAAATTTAAAGCATTCACATTCCGAAAAAATATTTGAAATTGCAGAATGCCTTTTTAAAATAGCTAACATCAAGCCAAATGAACTGGATTCAATTGCAGTCTCCGAGGGTCCGGGCTCTTTTACGGGTTTGCGGATTGGATTTTCAGCAGCCAAAGGTATAGCATATGGCGCAGACCTTCCGATATTACCGGTTCCAACTTATGAAGCTTTCGCTCTACAATTATCATCCGTTCTCAAAGAAAATGATGAATTCATTATTTCGAATAGGGTTAATAAAGACGAGGTCTATTTTACAAGGTTTCAAATTAGAAGCAATAATTATATATTTGCGGAGGATTTAACCATTTTGACAAAAGAACTTTTTATTCAAAAGTCTGAGGGCTGTCAGGTGTTTGGTAATTCTGCTCTTTTGCTTGGGAAAAAAGTTGAATATCCCTCGGTTCCTGATCCTCTTTTTATAGCAAAATGGGCAGTGAATTTTGGTGGTAATAGAAAAACATTCAATTACGATTTTTTAGAACCAAATTATCTTAAAGATTTTATTGTAAAGGAGAAAAATGAATGAATAAGAATCTTCTGTTTGCTTTATTTTTGTTTTCATCAATTAGCTATGCACAGCTTATGCAGCCAAAGTTAGTTCTTCAGCAGAACAGTTTTGACTTTGGAGAAATTAAGCAAGGCGAAGTAGTATCACACGTATTTGTTTTATCAAATAATGGTGGAGATTTACTAAAAATAACTAACGTTCAGGCTTCCTGCGGCTGTACTGCTGCAGCACCTGAGAAAAATGAACTTGCACCGGGCGAATCGACTAATCTGACTGTTAGTTTTAACTCAAAAGGTAGGATGGGTAAACAAACGAAAACTGTGAAAATATTTAATAATGACCCGCAAACTCCTGAAGCAGTAATAACCATTACAGGAAGTATTGTAGCTAATAGCGATCAAAGTGGTGGTGTCCCAATGATCTATTTCCCGGAAACTCAACATGATTTTGGAAAAGTAGACGAAGGAGAAAAGGTCAATTATACGTTCAGGTTTGCTAACAAAGGTGAATCAGAGTTAATAATAAAAGATGTAAGAAGTTCCTGCGGTTGCACAGCAGCTCTGTTAAGCACCAGTAATATTAAGCCTGGACAGGAGGGAACTATCAAAGTAGAATTTAATACTCAGAACAGATCGGGAAAAAATACTAAAACAGTTACAGTTCAATCGAACGATCCAAAAGATCCGACGAGAATTTTAACTATATATGCCGACATTATTAAAAAAGGTGGATAATGCCTTGGTTTAGCAGATCAAAAGATAATATTTCTCCTGACTCGCAGAAGAAGGATTTACCTGACGGGCTTTGGGAGAAATGCCCTGGTTGCGGTGAAATAATTCACAAGAAACAGCTTGAGACAAATCTCTGGACTTGTCTAAAGTGCGACCATCATTTTAGGATCGGTAGCGAGGAATACATAAACATTCTTCTTGATAAAGGCAGTTTTAAAGAGATCCATAAAAAGATGAGATCTCCTGACCCTCTTGATTTTGAAGATACAAAGAAATACAAAGATAGATTGAGCAATACTGTTAAAGCACTTGGGCTTTACGAGGCAGTCCGGGTCGGCACTGGTAAAATTGAAGAAAGGAATATTGCCTTTGCTTGCATGGACTTTCAATTTATAGGCGGAAGCATGGGGTCAGTTGTTGGAGAGAAAATTGCTAGAATTATAGATAAAGCGCATAAAAGTAAAATCCCTCTGATAATTATTTCCGAAAGCGGTGGAGCAAGAATGATGGAAGCTGCTTACTCTTTAATGCAATTAGCAAAAACGAGTGCAAGATTAGCACGATTAGCTGAAGCAGGTATACCATACATTTCTGTTATTACTGATCCAACAACTGGTGGTACAACGGCAAGTTATGCTATGCTCGGTGATATTAATATTGCAGAGCCGAATGCATTAATTGGATTTGCCGGTCCACGGGTAATTAAACAAACGATTGGAAAAGATTTACCGGAAGGATTTCAGAGATCAGAATTTTTATTGGAAAAAGGTTTTATTGACGTTATCAGTCACCGAAAAAATCTAAGGGAAACGATAAATAATCTCCTCGAACTAATGACCTGAGGCAGAAATTAAAACTGTTTCATCCACCCGAGATATACTCACAATTTCCAAAAAAATCAAAGCGGCTGGTAACACTATCGGATTTGTTCCTACAATGGGTTATCTGCACGAAGGTCATCTCTCGCTAATCAGGGAGTCAAAAAGAACTTGCGATGCAACGGTTGTTTCAATATTTGTAAATCCTACACAGTTCGGTCCATCAGAAGATTTTAACAGCTATCCACGAAATGTTGAGCGAGACTATAAACTTTTAGAAGATGAAGGAGTAGACTTTCTTTTTAGCCCTTCGACTGAAGAAATCTATCCGAAAAATTTTCAGACTTACGTAAACGTTGAACATGTGACAAAAAAACTTGAGGGTGAATTCCGTCCGACACATTTTCGTGGTGTAGCTACTGTTGTTTTGATTTTGTTTAATTGTGTTCAACCTGATTCTGCTTTCTTTGGACAGAAGGATGCCCAGCAATTAGCAGTAATTAAACAGATGGTCAAGGATTTAAAGCTGAACATAAAAATTATCTGTTGTCCGATAATTCGTGAGGACGATGGGTTAGCAATGAGCTCAAGAAATGTTTATCTATCGCCAGCAGAAAGAAAAGACGCACTTGTTACTGCATCGTTCGCTTGAGCTGGCAAAGACAATTATTTCTAACGGAGAAAAAAGAGTGAACATTATTTTATCGGATATGAACGAGCTCTTCTCTCAAATACCATCGGCTAATCTGGATTATATAAAAATTGTTGAAGCCGAAACGTTTGAATTTATCGATGTGTTGGAAAAAGAAAAAGAATATTTTGTCTTGATTGCTTGTAAAATTGGTAAGACGAGATTGATTGATAACACAAGGATTTTAATATAAACTTCCTCAAATATTCATTTATTCAAATCGTAAACAACCTTCAAACCTTTCAACACCAAAGCCTCTTCAAATAGAAATTTGTATTTCAGGTATTGCAGAACGTATTCTGCATTTCCCCCCGAAACGAATATTAATGGTAGATTTTGATCGCTTTCAGAACTTAAATGATTTATTGTCTCACCGATCATACCAATGGTCGCAGAAATCACACCGCTGACTATCGAAGCATCAGTTGAATTACCAATTAAACTCTCATAATTTTTCAACTCAGGGAAGGGAAGTTGAGCAGTTTTTTCATTCAGAGAATTAAGCATTGTTTTTATACCCGGTGCAATCAAACCGCCTAAGAATTCCCTGGCAGGTGAAACTATATTTATTGTTGTGGCAGTACCAAAATCTACTGTGAGCAAATACTGATTTTCTGAAAGTATTTTTTTCTTAGATGCAATATCCAGAGCACCAACTGCCGAGCATACTCTATCGATGCCAAGCGTTTGGGGAGTTTTGTAGTTCACCTTAAAATTAAATTTATTTTGTATGCTTGCCCGGAATATTTTGATAGTTTTTACAGAAATATTATCCACAAGCAGTTTCTCAACCGGAGGGTTAACAGAACAAATAGCTGCTTCATTAAATTTAATTTTATCTATATACTTTAGAGCTTCATTCACACCAGAGTGTGCGGTAAATTCACTTACATGATTCCCATCGAATAAAGCTGTCTTGATATTTGTATTGCCTATATCGAGAGTAAGAAGCATCAGACAAAACTCACATCACCGAAATGAACTTTTTCAATCGAATCATTAATTTTTAGAAGCAGGTAACCATTGTCATCTATGTCGTAGAAAATTCCTCTCTTGACTTTATCATTTTCTTTAATAGAAATTTTATCGCCGATCATTTGACATTTAGCACGCCATTCATTCAGGATAACCCCGGGCTTTGATTCAAGCTCAAGTAATAGCTCTTCAAAAATATTTAGAATTTCTGCTAGTGTATTTTCTCTACCTATATTAATCCCCGCTTCAAGCTTTATTGATGTTGGCGGAAAGTTGAATTCACCATTGAATACAATCTGGTTTAGATTTATTCCGAAGCCAATAACAGCTCTTTCTATGGTAGTCCCTTTTATAGATGTCTCCGTCAATATGCCTGCAATTTTTTTCTTATCAATTAACACATCATTAGGCCATTTAAGCTCAGTTTTAAGTTGATAAAGATTTTCTATTGCTGATGCAACGGCTAATGAAGCAGCCAGATTTATATGGTTAATGTTTATTTCGGCAACTACATCCTTCATAAGCAGAACTGAAAATGTAAGGTTCAAACCTTTTGCACTTTGCCAGGTTCGGTCTTTTCTGCCTTTTCCTGCCAGCTGTTTTTCTGCAAGTAAAACTGTACCTGTTTTTTTGTATTGCTGCTTAGCGCCAAGAAGCTCACTGTTGGTCGATTCAATCTCATCACAATAAATAAAATTTCTTCCGATAAATTCAGTCTCTAACTTGATGTCAAAGTTTTCCAGTTCAAACATTTTATCTCCTTTTACTCTGAACAAAATTACTCATTTGAACTGAATTATTATGAAGATTTAAGATCGAATTATTCTGTCATTAAAAATCTTCAGCATATCCCTACAAATGTGTCAATGAAAAGAGAGGACTTGTAATTATTTCACATCCATTTCATAAATGTTCTGGCAAATCTAGTTTGGAAGTTAATCTGTCATCATATTTGACTTTTATCAAACTTATAATGTCATACTGGCAATATGTCTGACTAATGAAGCATCCCATTTGATAACACAAAAAGTAGTTAACTCTATTTATTATAAAGACTTACAGAAAATTTATACTCTGGCATTTATATTGGAACTTAAAAGAGTTTACTATGCTAAGTTTATTGGAAGTAGCATACCAATAAATGAAAAAAAGAAATATTAAAATCTAAAATAAAGGAGTAATAAAATGGGTAAAATAATAGGAATTGATCTTGGAACTACAAACTCTTGCGTAGCAGTGATGGAAGGAAATGATCCGGTGGTTATTCCAAATTCTGAAGGTGGAAGAACAACTCCTTCAGTAGTTGCGTTTACGAAATCAGGAGAGAGACTTGTTGGTCAACCTGCGAAAAGACAGGCAATTACAAATCCAAAGAATACGGTTTTTTCTATAAAGAGATTTATGGGAAGATTTATTAATGAAGTTGGAACTGAAAAAGGAGAAGTTCCGTACGAGGTTGTACCGGGTGATAGCAACTCTGCCAGGGTCAAAATTCAGGATCGTATTTATTCTCCGCCTGAAATTAGTGCAATGATTTTACAGAAGATGAAAAAAACTGCAGAGGATTATCTCGGGCAGCCGGTAACTGAAGCAGTTATTACTGTGCCAGCATATTTTAATGATTCACAAAGACAGGCAACCAAAGATGCAGGTGAAATTGCCGGGTTACAGGTAAAGAGAATAATAAATGAGCCAACCGCTGCTGCACTTGCATATGGATTAGATAAAAAAACAAGAGATCACACGGTTGCAATTTATGATTTAGGTGGAGGAACATTCGATGTATCTATCCTTCAATTAGGTGAAGGTGTATTTGAAGTTAAATCAACTAATGGTGATACTCATCTTGGTGGTGATGATTTTGATCAGAGATTGATTGACTACCTTGCAGATGAATTCAAAAAGGCTGAAGGCATAGATCTTAAAAAAGACCCGATGGCTTTACAGAGATTGAAAGAAGCTGCTGAGAAAGCAAAAGTTGAATTATCATCTTCGAACTCAACAGATGTAAATCTGCCATTCATTACTGCAACCCAGGATGGTCCCAAGCATTTAAACATAAATTTAAGCAGATCAAAATTTGAACAGCTCATTCACGATTTGGTTGACAGAACAAAAGTTCCTTGTCAGCAAGCGATGAAAGATGCCGGCGTTTCGCAATCAGATATTCAGGAAGTAATTCTTGTCGGTGGTTCTACCAGGATACCAATGGTTCAACAACTTGTTAAAGATTTATTTGGAAGAGAACCTCACAAAGGTGTTAACCCGGATGAAGTTGTTGCAGTTGGTGCAGCAATTCAGGGTGGTGTTTTAGCCGGAGATGTAAAGGATGTTCTTCTTCTTGACGTAACTCCATTATCACTTGGTATTGAGACACTTGGTAGTGTAATGACGAAATTGATTGATTCAAACACAACCATTCCTACAAAGAAAAGTGAAATATTTTCGACTGCATCAGATAGTCAGCCATCAGTAGAAATTCACATTCTGCAAGGCGAAAGACCTATGGCTGCAGATAACAGAACGCTTGGAAGATTTCACCTGGATGGAATTCCACCAGCACCACGAGGTATTCCGCAGATTGAAGTTACTTTTGATATAGATGCAAATGGTATTCTTCACGTAGCTGCCAAAGATAAAGCTACAAATAAAGAGCAAAGTATAAGAATCACTTCCTCAAGCGGCTTAAGCAATGAAGAAATTGAAAAGATGAAACATGATGCAAAAGAACATGCTGCTGATGATAAAAAGAAAAAGGAAAGTGTTGAGATTAGAAACCAGGCTGACAGCCTTGTATTCCAGACCAAGAAGCAGATAGAGGAAATGAAGGATAAAATATCTGATGATTCTAAATCAAAGCTTGAGACAGAAATCAAGAAAGTTGAAGATGCTCTTGCAACTAATAACTCAGATCAGATCAAAGCTGCTACTGAGTCGCTTAACAAGGTGTGGAATGAAATTGCTTCACAGCTTTACCAGCAAGCCGGACAACAGCAGGCATCAGGGCAACAGCAAACGCCAGGTGGCGAAGAGCAAAGTAAAGATCAGAAAGAGAATGTGCAGGATGCTTCCTATGAAGTAGTTGACGATAACGATAATAAAGACAAGTAAAATTGTTAACTGAGGGATCATAATATTCTTGATCCCTCTTTAATTTTATAACTGAAACGAATTTTAGAAAAACAGGAGTTAAAAATGTCAGACAATAAAGAAATAGTTGCTGTAAAAGCATTAAATAATAATTCAATTGAAGAAATTCTGAGAACACAGAATAATATTTTACCTACATCTGATATTTATGAAAATACCTGATGAGTTTATTCTGATAGCCAATATGCCCGGTGTGTCAAGAAGTGAAATTCAGGTGAAGGTAATTGAAGATTCGCTGATTGTTTTTGGTAAAATTAATTACGATGAAGTGGTGAACAGGAATTATATTCTTAATGAAAATGAATTAGGGAATTATTTCAGGAAGTTTAAAATCTCCGATTCAATTAATAAAACAAATATCAGTGCTAAATATGATAACGGACAATTGATAGTGAATCTTCCGAAGAGCGAAAAAATAAAACCGAGAACGATAGATATATCGTAAAAATAGATTAATGATTATTGTGGCTGTCTGAAGTGAAAGACAGCCTTTTTATTTTTAAGTGAAATACTTTTAATTCATGATGAATTATACTTCCAAAAATTTGCTCAAAATTAAAAAACTTGCTAAAAGATTTAGGCAGTATATAATTTTCATTTTATTGCTTTCAATGGTCTTGATGGGAACCTGGTGCGTCCCACCTAAATGGACTGAAAAAGTTATTCGGGAATTAAAGGCAAAGTATATAGTTGAGCAAATTGAAGAAAAGGATACTTGAGATCTTAAAATAATTAATTTTAGTAACCTGCTTTTTAGCGGGCTTTTTTATTGTAAGGACAGGTCGCAACCTGTCCCTACACTTACATTTATTATTTCAATAACAACATCTTCTTCGTCTCAACAAAAACTTGTCCTGAGCCTGTCGAAGGAGAACCCGCCTTAAGCTGGTAGAAATAAACTCCGCTTGGAAGGCTCTCTGCAAACCAGGTTATCTCATAAGTGCCTACTGGTTTTTCTTCATTTATTAAAGTTTCTATTTCATTCCCAAGAACGTCAAATACTTTTATAATTACGTTTGATGATTGTGGAACGGAATACATTATTTTAGTGCTTGGGTTGAAGGGATTAGGATAATTTTGTGAAAGTAAGAACTGTGTTGGTAATTCTTCTACTTCATTTTCATTGATAAATGACACCCCTCCATTTGTTGTCCGTAGAATTGTGCCCCTCGTACCAACTGCTGTTCCATTATTCTCATCTGTAAAACAGATTGATAGCAGATTTGGCGAAATGGTTATTTGAGTAGTCCAGGTTTCACATCCATCGGTTGTTTTTAAGATTGGTGAATTATACCCTAATTGAGATGAACTATTATCTGATCTGTTATTACTGCTTCCTCCCATATTTCCACCACCAACCACATATCCGGTATTTGCATCAACAAAAGAAACACCATAGTAATTCTGTATGTCAGTATCCTCCTGAACTGTCCAGTTAACACCACCATCAGTTGTGTGCAGTATTAGTCCCCAATTTATTACAGCAAAACCTGTGGAACCCACTGCAGTCCCATTTAATGCATCGGTGAAGTGGATATCAATAATATAGCCTACATTAAGTTGTGTTTGTGCCAACCAGCTTGTTTGGGGTGTCCAGGTAATTCCACCATCAATTGTTTTAAGTATTATGTTAGAGCCTGCTACCCACCCTGTATCATTATTGATAAAACTTACACAGTGCAAGAATTCATCAGTGCCGCTTTGCTGTAATATCCAATTTGCACCGCCGTCTATTGTTCTCAGGATTGTTCCATTTTCTCCAACCACAGTTCCATTATTCAAATCAGTAAAATCGACACTCCAAAGCCGATCGGTTGTGCTAAATTGATTTGTCCAATTTTCACCTCCATCTATTGTCCGTAGTATTACATAATTATAATCGTCATCAACACCAACCACCGTTCCATGGAAACGTTTTGAGTTTCATGTTCCCGGATTCAAGCTTGGATATATCAAGCAGCTGGTTAACAAGACCTAGAAGGTTATTTGCGTTTTTATGGACAATATTTAGCTCTTCTTTTATCTTCGTGTCCTTTATTTTTTCTATTGCCTGCTTAACAGGTCCAAGATTAATGTTAGCGGAGTTCTAAACTGTAGAAATGTTTGTAAAAAAATCAGATTTCATTTAGTGCAACTTCTTCGAAGTTTCTCTGCAGTGCTCAACTCTAATATTAATTTTTTGTCTTAGACGCTAGACGATTAATAAAATCTTGTTGATGTTATAAATATTGAAAGAATAGTTAAAGTGTAGAGCAAATAAGCCCACCAGGTTTTCCACCAGGGTGGTAAAATAATAATTCTTATTGAGGCTCCTGCCTCATTCCAAATCTCATCTCTGTTTGAAGAAATAACTCTGAAGACATAATCGCCAGGATCAAGATTGGTATATGTTGCACTTCTTTGATTTCCAGCATTTACCCAATAAATGTAATCCTGTTAAATAATCTGCCACCCAGAAATTTCCCAGCTTGTCTTCATAAATTACAGAAATAGTATTGAGCCCCTGATAACTAAAATTTTCTGTATCCCGATCATACTTATTCAAACCACCCCCATTTGTTCCTACCCACATTGTACCAGAACGATCTTCGTATAAATCACGAGCTTGATCATTACGCAAACTTAATGAATCATTGGGGTCATATTTGTAATGTATTAATTTGTAATTAGAAATATCCAATTTATAAACCCCAAAACCATCGGGTACTAATCCACAAAAAACCAAGATGATCCTGAAGAAGTCGTACGATTCTCTTATTTAATAAATTGGTTGATTCTTCAGGGCTACTAAAATAAAAACGATAAGAGTCATTGGTTGGATTAAATCTAATTAGTCCGCAACTACCCGTACCAAGCCACAAAGCTCCAGATGCATCCTGTATTGCAACGTAAGGAGATTGTCTAATACAATTTTCATTCTTGAGATAATACTCGTACTTTTTTGTTTTAATATCGTATCTATTTATAGCATTGCGGGAACAAAACCATATAAATCCTTTATGATCATGAATAACAGAATATACATCTGAATGGCTCAGACTATTGGAGGAATAATCAGTTTCACTCTTTAATAACTGGAACTTATTTTTATTATCATCAAATTTATTAAGCCCTGCCATCCAGGTACCGATCCATATAATTCCTGAGTCATCCTCATACAATCTGAATACAGCATTTGAAAAACTATTTTTTAATTTCTCAGGTGATATTTTATATTGCTGATAAGTGCCAGTATTGGGATCTAAACAAAAAACGCCATTCTCACCAGCAAAGAATCCGCACCATATAAACCCAGATTGATCTTCAATAACAGTTCCGCAATTATTATCTGGTTTGGTATAGCGTTCTTCTCTTTTTATTGGAAATTGGATATAAGAATTAAATGCTTTATTCTGTGGGTCAAGACTAGATAATGTATGAAAGGAAGCCATCCATATTTTACCATCTCTTGATTTATAAAACGACTGAATCCAGCCAATTTTTTTATCGGGATTAATATCATTGTCGAACTTAAATTTTGTTAGGGTTTTTTCTTCAATATTGAACTCCCATAAACCATCTTCTGCAGTTCCAATAAATAAATCTCCTGATAAAGGGCTCTGAATTATTGCATTTACAGATAAATTTTGCCGATAAGATAACGAAGTATTATAGACCTTTGTATTTCCGTATCTAAAGTAATAGCGTGTAAAAATCTCTTTATCTCGGTCAAATAAATTTAATCCTTCAGCAGTACACTACCCAATATCTACCTAAAGTATCTTCGTATAAAGAATATATTTCATTGCTGTTGATACTGTTTGTATCATTATTTATTGATTTGAAATACTTAAACGAATCATTTTCTCTGTTGAATTTATTTAATCCATTTAAAGTACCGATCCAGAGATTCCTATCTCTATCTTCGAAAATTGTTGTTATTCTTCTCCCGCTTATAGTACTACTGTCCCCCTCTTCTGATTGGAAAACTTTCATCGAATATCCATCGTATCTAACTAAACCATTTTGGGTCCCCAACCATAAATAGCCTAAATAATCCTGGAGAATGCAGGTTACACTATTTTCAGGTAAACCATCTTCCATTGAAATAGTTTCGAATACTGGAGTTTCAAATTGATTCTGAGAGTGCCATTGTGCAATATTTATTTGTGTTACGAGTAAAATGAAAAAGAAAGTGTGAAGTAAAAGATTCTTTGCGCTGCGGGACTTTGTTTCACTCAACATAGCATGCATTCTATAAGAAGTTGAAAGAGTTATTTTCAAATCTTCTGCTTCGGGAGAGTTTTAGGTCTATTGGCCAAGGGAAGAAAAGTATAATCAAACTCTTACTCTCTCGGAGTAGAGAAAAATATTGTGCAACAATTTGCAAATAATACAAATGACAAACAAACAACTGTTAGCAAACTGCAAATAAAAGAGCCCCGAATCCAGCAACTGCCGGATGGGGCAATAAAAAAGGGCAAGTCATCGACTCGCCACTACTTTCTTATTGTCATCCCGAATTCATTTCGGGATCTACCGATCAATAGTCAAGATTCTGAAAAAAGTTCAGAATGACAATAAATCACTTTAGTAAAATCATCTTCTTCGTCTTAACAAATGAACCCGCCTTAAGCTGGTAGAAATAAACTCCGCTTGGAAGATTAGTCGCGTTAAATTCTACAGAATAATTCCCAGCTGGTTTTTCTTCGTTAACTAAAGATGTCACTTCTTCACCCAACAGGTTAAAGAGAGTTAAACTAACTTTACTCATCTCTGCTATCGAATAATTTATTGTCGTATTTGGGTTAAATGGATTTGGGTAATTTTGCTCTAAATTAAAACTAATAGGTAAGGTTGATTCATTTTCATATTCTACGCCAACAATTATCTGATCTTCCCAATACGCCCAGCCATCAACCATTATTTCAACCTTTATATTGAAATAGCCTGGATAGAGAGAATCTATATAATTAACTGCTGCCCAGGTATTCCCACCTACAGTTGTGCCCGGTGGAATATCAGGAAAATTCATTACACTTTGACCGATTTCTGTTACCCAGGGATCATCACATTTTATTCTTATTGAGGCATTCGTGATTGTTAGTGTGTTTCCGGTATTAGTAACAAAAGGTCTTACATTGACCCAATCGAATGCTCCCTTCAAATATGCTGATGCTATCAAGAGTCACAGGACCTGCCGTTGTAAATCTACAAATATCCGGAGTGCTGAAATATTTGCCGGTTTGATTATCGATAGTACTTACACCCAAATGGTAAAAATTTTCAGTCTGTTGAGGGGGGATGTAATTTCCATAAATACCGTCGTTCGTAAGTGAGTCACCGTGCATACCATCATCAAATAGTGTGAGCGAATCTAATATAGTACTGTCAGGATAAGTATAAATCAAATAAGGTGTAAACTGGTGGTTATAAATATTTGAAAAATTTGTTCTGAACAAAACAGAATCTACATTTTGTAATACATATGATTTATCAACATATGGTCTAATCGCAAATATATTCCCATATAGTTGTGCATACCTTGCAAACAGTTGGCCAATATCAGTGTCTGGACCATAGGTACTATTTACAGGACGCCAATTCTGGAACGTAATGAATCCCCATTTTCCATTTGGATCAAAACACATATTGGTTAAACACCCAATAGTGAACCACCATGACCCCAAGCTGGATCGTGAATTGCTTTATTGTTATACCAGAGTAATCCTTGTCTCGTTTCTGCACCTGGTATTTCATAGATAGGATAACCAAGTTGGTCAGTAAGTATATAAGCTATAGTTGTACTATCTAATATTCTTGAATTATCGTAAATACCATATTGCATATAGGCAAAAAGAAAATTTGATAATTCAAGTGTATTGGTTCTTAAAAATCCTGCAGGATAAAGGGGTGACCTTGATGGCAAACTGGATTTGCTCCGTCATAAGGAACAGCAATTTTATTAGTATCCATTCCTTCCAAAAACCAGGAAGTTGAATTCATTGCTAGCGGAATGAATATGCTGTCTCTACAATATTCGTCAAAAGTTTTGCCTGTCAAATTTTCCACTATTAGTGCTAATAAGCCTGCATTAACATTTGCATAATGCCAATAATCCCCTGGATAAGTGTTCTGAAAATTATAATTCTGATAATAATAGTTTCCACCAGGTGTGAAATAATTAACCAGGAAACTATCCAATTGTATTGGAGAATCTCCGCAGGTTACAAGGGGGTCTAACACAAATAACCAGTTATCATCAAGACTCGAAGTATGTGTCATCAGCATTTTCACTGTTATTGAATCGTTAGGATGATTTGGATTAACAACCGTAAAACCGGCGGTAGATAAATCATTGATGTTTTTTTCAAGATCTATCATACCATTTTCCCAGAGCTGCATTACCGCAGTGGCAACAATTGTTTTTGATATTGAAGCTATCAGGAAAAGAGTTGAATCTTCAACCGGTAATTGAAGCTCACGGTTTCTGTAACCATAGTTATTATCCCAGATGATTTGATCGTCTTTCATAATTAATGTTGCAATTCCGGGAATTGAATATTTATTCTGATATGCTATAATAATCGAGTCAAGCATTAAAGAATCGATATTGACATTAAATGCATCAGTGGATTGTTCCGAAAAAATGTCTTGCTGCTGGCTTTCATTATAAAATTCAAGCTGTGCAAATGAAAAAGATTGTGATAAAAGTATTGAAATGAAAAGTGAGGATAGAACTTTCATAGCGAGCCTCCTATAAGAAGTTGAAAGAGTTATTTTCAAATCTTCTGCTTCGGGAGAGTTTTAGGTCTGTCGGCCAAGGGAAGAAAAGTGTAATCAAACTCTTACTCTCTCGGAGTAGAGAAATATTACTAATATTAACTTGCTAATTTTAATTAATATAAACAATAGGTGTTTATTATGTCTTTGATTATATTTTTTATTGTTAAATTTATCCGGTCTTCACTTTAATCTATTGCTGTTTAATGCATACTTCTGATCAGGCACATAGAGTAATATTTATTGATTTGATGCGCGCAATTGCTGTTCTTGCAGATGGTGCAGGGTCATACGATTGATGTTTTACTTGCACCGGAATTCAGAACAACCGACCTGCCTGTTTATGCAGTCTGGTATTTTCTGCGCGGAATGACTGCGCCAATTTTTATGTTCACCGCAGGTACGGTTTTTACTTATCTCTTTCACTCGGTTAAAAGACCTTTTGGAGAAAATTACCGGGTGAAGAAAGGACTTCGCCGAGCGCTCCTTTTAATTTTTCTTGGATATATGCTGAGGTATCCGACGTGGACAATTTTTGATTTTTCTGAAGTGACCGCTGAAAGCTGGAAATTATTTATTTCAGTGGATGTTTTACAGTTAATAGGATTTAGTCTTTTAATTTTACTATTAATTTTATTCATTGCCGAAAAATTAAAATTAAACTATACCGCAACATTTATAACAACTACAACTATCGTATTTCTTATTTCACCATTTATAGAAACAATAAACTGGATCTACTATTTACCGGCACCTATTGCTGCTTATTTCTATAGTGGGTCGGGATCGTTGTTTCCCTTATTCCCATGGTCAGGTTATGTAATAGCTGGTGGAATTTTAGGCTGCTACCTGGCGCAAAATCCATTAGTATTTAAGACCGCACGATTTAGTAAACTCCTTGGAATATTCGGTGGTGCTTTTACTCTGGTTGCAATATTCAGCGAAATAATACTCAAGGCTTTGCAAGTGCAAATAATTGATCCCCAAGCTCAGCCTAATACAATTTTTTACCGTATTGGTTTTGTGCTTTTACTTACTTCATTAGTTTCATACATATCTTTAAGAGTAAATCATATCCCTAACATAATTATTCTTGCAGGCAGGAATACGCTGTTAATTTATGTTGTTCATCTTATCATTCTTTATGGAAGCACATGGTCTCCGGGAATCAATCTGCTTTGGGGTTATAGTTTTTCTGGCTGGCAGTCATTCGGCGCAGCGGTTATTATGATAGCTCTAATGATTTTGATGGTAATGATGATTCATAGATTTAAAATCCGTAACAAGGAACTCGTAACCTGATTTATCTAATCATCGATCAAGGAAGTTTAATATCCTTTTTATAAATTGACCTCGAAATAAAAAATATTTTTATAACACCTGATGCGTAAATCCAAATCAACTGACGCAAATATTTCTGAAGAAGAAAAAAACTTTGAGCAATCTCTCCGGCCATTAAGTCTTAAAGATTTTGTCGGTCAGAAGAAGATAACTGATAATCTGAACGTTTTCATATCGGCTGCAAAAAAAAGAGATGAAGCACTCGATCATTCATTGCTTACTGGTCCTCCCGGTTTGGGAAAGACAACTCTCGCTTACATCATTGCAAATGAAATGGGAGTTAAGCTAAAAGTAACTTCCGGACCGGTTCTTGAAAAACCGGGTGATTTAGCAGGCATACTTACTAACCTTGAAGAAAAATCAGTTCTCTTTATCGATGAGATACACCGTTTAAGTCCTGTTGTTGAAGAATATCTTTATTCTGCAATGGAAGATTATAAACTTGATATAATGATTGACAGCGGACCAAATGCGAGAACCATTCAACTTAGTCTTCCAAAATATACACTGGTCGGAGCTACAACCAGGGCTGGTATGTTAACATCACCTCTAAGGGACAGGTTTGGTATAAATTTCAGGCTGGATTATTACGAAGCAGAACACATTCAAAAAATAATTATGCGTTCATCAAAAATTCTTAATGTAGAAATTGATGAAGATGCTTCGCACGAAATTGCTAAGCGATCACGCGGAACTCCAAGAATAGCCAACAGACTTTTAAGGAGAACCAGAGATTTTGCGGATTACGATGATAAAAAGAAAGTAGACATCGAAGTTGCCAGGAAAGCTCTCATTGCTCTTGAGGTTGATGATTATGGACTTGATGAAATGGATAAAGAAATTATTCTAGCAATAATAGAAAAGTACAACGGTGGTCCAGTTGGATTGAATACTCTTTCGGTAGCTGTTAATGAAGATCCCGGGAACCATTGAAGAAGTTTACGAACCATTTTTAATTCAACAGGGATTTATTCAAAGAACACCGAGGGGAAGGGAAGCAACTGCACTTGCATATAAGAGATTTGGAAGAAATAAACTTAATCTTGGAGACACTAAATCACTTTTTGAATAATTAGAGTTTATGACCTTACCCATCAATAAAATTAATTGAGGTAAATTTTGTTGAAGAACATCAATACTATTCTTATCGTACTAACATCATTTCTTCTTTCATCAATTTCATTAAGTCAGGAAAAATTATTCATCCCCAGAAATATACAAGCTGCATATGAGAAGGGGACGCGTTCTCCTGATGGAAAACCCGGCGCAGAGTATTGGCAGAATTCATCCGAGTATAAAATTGAAGTTGAAGTTGACCCATCTACATATCTGATCGATGGAAGTGAAGATATAACTTATTATAATAACAGTCCGGACACATTAAAAAGAATAATTTTAAGATTATATCCTAATATTTTCAAAAAGGGAAGTGCAAGAGATTATTCTATGAGTCCTGAAGCTGTTAATGATGGTGTGTTGATAAAAAAAATAATCGTTGGTGGTAGTTCTATAAATTTAGAAAACATAAGCATATTCAGAGTTACCAGTACAATAGCCATTCTTTACCTTCCTGAAGCTATTCCGCCGAAATCTTCTGAAAATTTCTCAATTGAATGGAGCTTTAATATTCCAACTAAAGCAACATTGCGAATGGGTGTTTATGATTCAACTTCAGTTTTGGTAGGTTATTGGTATCCGCAAATTGCTGTTTATGATGACATTGATGGTTGGGATTATCTAAACTACGGAGGGCAGGAAGAGTTTTATAATGACTTTTCAAATTTTGATGTGAGCATAACTTTGCCAAACAATTTTGGTGTTTGGGCAACCGGCCATTTGCAGAATCCCGAAGAAGTTCTTACTGAAAAAATTTTAGAGAGATATTCAGCAGCTAAAAAATCAGATGATGTGGTGAGAATAGTAACTTCAGGCGATCTGAATCTAGCTCCCGTTTACAATAATGATGAAAGTAAAAATACCTGGATTTATAAAGCCAGAAATGTTTCCGATTTTGCTTTTGCATTCAGTGATCAATATTTGTGGGATGGATTGAAAACTACTGCTGACAGTAGTGATGACAAGTCAGTTTTTGTTCAGGCAGTATATCCTGTTGACTCACCTGATTTCCATGAAGTAGCTGAAATTGCTAAAAATCTTGTTAATTATTATTCTAACGAAATGCCTGCAGTCAATTTTCCATTCCCTTCTTTTATTGTTTTTAATAATGGAAGACAAGGCGGTGGAATGGAATTTCCGATGATGATTAATGACGGTTCATATGATGTCTACGAAAACACTGTTTCACTAACAGCGCACGAAATGGGACATCAGTATTTCCCTTTTTACGTTGGAACGAACGAGAAGAAATATGCTTTTATGGATGAAGGATGGGCAAATTTTCTTGCTGCAAGTTATATGGGAAAAATAATGGAGTTTAATTCCCGTTTAGCAAGAACTGTAGCTGTATATCAAGATCATGCAGGAACTGAAGAGGATATTCCTGAAATTATTCTATCACTTTCCCAAACATACACAGCATATCGTAACTCAGCTTATGACCGTTCTTCTATTGCTTATGAAATTTTAAGAGATATGCTCGGAGACGAACTTTTTCGAAAAGCTTTTAAAGAATTTATTCACAGATGGAGTGGTAAACATCCAGTCCCATACGACTTCTATTTTACTTTTAATGAAGTATCTGGAAAAAATCTTAATTGGTTCTGGAATCCGTGGTTTTTTGAAATCGGTTATCCTGACATGGCAATAGATCGAGTTATAATTAATGACGGTGAAGTTGAAATAAGGATCAGGAAAGTCGGTGATCTACCGACTCCTGTTAAATTAAAGGTGATTTATGAAAATGATACCAGCGAAGAGTTTTATTTTAATGCAGGTATCTGGGAAGATGGCAATGAAGTTTATATTACAAAAATTAAACTCTCAGATGTTTTAAAGGAAATTCAACTTGGCGATGTCATGATACCAGATTCGAACCGTGAAAATAATCTATTTGTAGTACACTAAATTTTATAAGTAAAAATTATTACTCTTTTTTCTTTTTAGGTCTACCTCTCTTTTTAGGGGCTGATTTTTCTGGGTCTACTTTCTTCTTAGGTTTTTCTTCTTTTTTCGCTTCCTCTTTTTTGATTTCTTTTTTTTGCACCTCTTCTTTTATTTCTTCTATCTTCGACTCTTCCTTTTTTATCTCTTCCTTAGGTGTTTCTTGTTCCTTTGTTTTTTCCTCTATTTTCTCTTCTTTTATTTCATCTATCTTCGGTTCTTCCTTTTTTATCTCTTCCTTAGGTGTATCTTGTTCCTTTAGTTTTTCCTCTATTTTCTCTTCCTTAATTGGCTCTGCAGCGATTTCAGGAACCTTAGCAACTGGTGTTTCCTTAATTTCAGCAAGTTTCACTTCTTCTTTTATGTCAGCTATCTCCGGTTCTTTAATAGCGATTTCTTCAACTTTAGGCTCAACAACTAATACCGGCTTAACTACTGCAGGTTCCGGTTTGATTGGTTTTTTGTGCTCAACGATTTTTGGTTTCTCTTCGACTTTCTTTCGAGAACTTATTGTCAATCCCTTTTTACGTCTTCTTGATTTACCGTAAGAATGTTGAAATCTTTTTCCTTTTTTTGATTTTTTATCACCTTTTCCCATTAACTTCTCTCCAAAATGTTTATTCTAAAAAATTTACTACACAATTATACTTTTCAAAGCACTAACTTTCAATTAATACCTAAGCCAAGATAGCTTTTTTTTCTTTCTGTTAACAGATGTTTAAAAGCGGTTAGTTCCCGGAAAAAGGTCTTATAGCCTGATTATACCTGAATGGGCATATAATTTTACTTTTCATTGCGCGGATAGAATACTTTTATACTGGTAACAATCCAAGCAACATATCCAATAAAAAACAAAATCCAGTTAAAACTAGTTGGACGGATTTCAGCTAAATTACCTGTTCCGCTGAGCATCACAAATATACTGTCTTCCACAAATGTGTATAAAAGTACAATTATAGATATGCTAAATAATATCCAATCAGTTGATGTTGCTTTGAATTTAACATCTCTGATTAATAAATATCCTATTGAGATTAATAATAGCGAGATCAAAACAGGTGCAATAACTGGTCCCCACCACGGTAATGGTATCAGGAAAAGTATATCCCATTCAAAAAGAGACTTTGGCCATTGAATAAAAACGTAAAGCCAGACGTAATAAAAAATATCCCAGATACCGAATGATAAAAAGAAATAACCGATCTTTTTTTGCCAGGTTTTTCCAGCAATCAAACCAATAATAAACAGCATTACAATTGTTGCTGCTTCGCGTCCTATTTCAACAAGGGTATAGATATCAGGCGTAAGATTAATATCTCTAAGAAGATCTTCAATGCCGTACATAGCTCGCAGGTACACAACAACAGCCGATTCTAAATAAGCCATTGCAATTGCGAATATGCTTACAAGTATTAGATTTTTTTCTATATACAACCGATTTAGCATATTTTATTTATTCGTTGCTTGAAATTGATATTTTTCCCGTTGCAACAAATTTTTCTATCTGTCTTCTGTGCCGAAGTATATGAACTATGGCATGTTCAAGCAATTGTTCAAGATTGTATTGAGGACCCCAACGCACAATCATATTGACTTTGATTATTTCTTCATCAGTAAGTTCCCATTTATCCTGCAGTGTTTCAACAGTGTAAGCAAGCATTTTATCAAGTTCCAAAGAAAAATCCTTTTGCAAAATAAGTCTTCGTTCCGGAGAACTTTTCGGAATTGAGAACCAGTCTCGTATATAATTTGCATAGCCATAACCTGAATTGGTTACATGAGAAACGATCGTTTGAACTGATCGACAGTCCTCATCTTTTGCAACCGGATCTACAATCTTCTCAATATCAGTTACAGGAATCTGCCCGATGAGATTTTTCAAATCAGCTGATGCACGTTCATATTCATCCATAAGTGCGCCGATGGCGCCTTTGCGAAAGTGTTTTTTCATATTATGAGTAAGAAAAATAAGGATTATTATACTTCTGCAACAAGTATTAAATAAAAAGACCACCGCTATGGGTGGTCTTTTGAGAAATCAATAATATCTCTAGCTATTTCATTAGTATCATCTTCCTGGTTTGAACAAAGTTACCGGCTTCAAGTTTGTAGAAGTAAATTCCGCTTGAAAGGTTAGTTGCATTGAAATTAACTTCGTATGAACCTTTATTTTTCTCTTCATTTAAAAGCGTGGCAATTTCATTTCCAAGAACATCATAAATTTTTAGTGATACATTAGTGGCTTCGGGAATATTGAACTTAATCATTGTCGCAGGATTAAACGGGTTTGGATAATTTTGTTCCAAAGAAAAAGCAACCGGAGTTAACTCATTCTCAACACTTGTAGGTGTCCAGGAAAAATTATCAAAATATACACCAATGTAATTTGCTCCACCATAGGCAAATACTGGCACATCCCCGGCTAGTTCACCTACTTCAGGTTTTTGTATACCGGTTACATCAATTCCATCGTCAGATACTTGTACACTATTTGACCAAGTCGTTCCGTTATAGCCTTTATATCTAATTGTGCGTGGTACAGCATTTCCATTTTCCGATT
This sequence comes from uncultured Ignavibacteriaceae bacterium, assembly GCA_963699475.1. Classification (GTDB taxonomy): domain Bacteria; phylum Bacteroidota; class Ignavibacteria; order Ignavibacteriales; family Ignavibacteriaceae; genus IGN2. The sequence continues at coordinate 112,841 of CAVOUA010000012.1, forward strand.
GCTCGAAGACTCCAGGAAATACCTGGTTACCGTTTACTTTTCTTGAATATAGCGCTGGCCACTTGTCTTCAAGTGACCGTAACCCAACCAGCCATCGTTCCCCAGGTTCCACCGCTTAGTCGCATAACCTGGTAAATATCAAAAGTTGTTCCGGTTTGTTTTTCGAAAAGTACGGCAACAATATTATTCGGTGCCGTCTCACGTGAAGCAATTATTTCAACACGTCTGGTAGTATCAGTTGCTCCTGAAACTAATGTTGTAGAACTTCCCCATGAAGCAGGGTCACCTGAATTAAGATTTTCATAAACATAGAGGTTTCCACTGTTAAAACCGTTAAAACTGGCATAAGTTGCACCGCCAAATCCATAACATAAATCCATATCTTTTCCAAGTATATTTAAGTTTGCTACGTCCTGCCAAACTGTACCATAGCTGGTTGGCTCAGAACGAATGGATTTTATAACATTTGCGCTATCATAAAGACAGATTGCTCTATAGCTTGTTCCCGGATAATTTCTATCTACTGCAAAATCTGTAGTAAAGCCACCACTGGCTCCACCTGTAAGTGTAGTATAGCTAAAAGAAGGGGTGCTGGTTAAAGTTTGTCCAACTCTTAACCAACCGTTATCGAAAAGAAAGAACAACAAAATATATGAGTCACCGGATGAGCCAGGATAACCATCAAAGCACATTAATTCAACTTTGTCAAAAGTACGGGTCGTAGCAAAAATACTCGACCATTGTGCCCAGGTTACACCTCCATTTGTTGATTTATAAATATAAACACTATCTTGTGTTGATGATCCATCCAAACGACCTACAACAGCTACGTAAATATCATCATCACGGGAAATATCCATGCTAATATCGTAAGCTTTGCCGCTTGTTATCATCACATCATCACCCCAGAGTACATTTGACCCCATTGGAGTTTCAAAAAGAATACTTTCTGTTGGATCACTGGTATTTGTACGTGGATGAGTTGCTGGCATTCCATCCGGTGTCAAGTCTGGTGTTCCATCATTTACATTTCTGTAAAGATTTGCAACTTCAGGATTAACCTGTTGCCAGGCTTGAATTATTTCCTCTCTTAATTTTGAATACTCTTCCCAGTTTTCATTGTTTTCAGCATTTGTTATTTGCTGAAGAAGTGATTGAATATTTTCCGGGATGACTATAGGTTCCTGTCCTGCGACCATATCATTGCTTTGTGCCTGCACCATAATAGCAGCGCCGAAGCAAAACAATAATGTAAGAGTAATTAGAAATTGTTTCATATTTTAGCTCCTTATAGTTAGTGAATGAATAAATGTTGTAAAGGGTACTCTAATCGAAATTTCGAGCTGTCTGGGATTAGTTTGCGATATGCCAGGATATATGATTAAAATTGGAATTTCTCCAAATGTATTGTTCGTTGCTCCGTAATCACTTCAATCCTTCATTAAATAATATCTTATCGTTCTTATTAAAAGTCAATTCTATAGAAACCACTATAACTCTTAATGCAATATGTAGAAAATAAAACGAAATGTCAACTTAATTTGTCTTTTGGCAACAATTTCTAAATATTATTGGAAAATGGTTTTTGGCCATCGTTAAAGGAATATATTCAGTTTGCTTTATTAGTTGAAAACAGTCGGGCTATATAAGTAATATAATACCTACATTTCTTTCTCAGCCAGCAACAATTTATTTTTAACAAATTGTCCTTGATCGATTTGATCTTTGGTCACATATACTATGCCATCCTCGCTATGAGTATCACCAAAGACTGAATGAATTGATTTCAAACCACCAAGCCACTTTCGCTTATCGCAAAGGTAAACAAGGTCGCCAATATTAGCTTTCATTTTTGCCATATCTGCCGTAGAAAAGTTAACTGTATCTTCTTCACCTTCCTTTAATTTCCAATTGATTATTACCTTTTCACCTTCAGCATCATTTATTTTTTTGCCCTTGAACATTTCCTTTGCTTGTGCAATTGACCATGCTGTTAAACCATTTGTTTGGACTGCCTCATCATATTTAACATAGTAAGTTGTTGAAATAGCTACTATCCCTGACATAATTAGTGCTAAACAGAGCATCGTTATTATTTCTGGGAGAGATTCTGTATGAAGCGTTATAATAGAAGAACTGAAGACAAGTCCTACAAATATGACTGCAGCAAGTGAAGTTAAAAAAGACATTATGAATTTAGCATTCGCTTGTGCTTTTATGGTGCTTACAATTTTTTTCTGCAAACGAGTAGTAAATACAGCAATCACGGCAACACCCGAACAAACAACAAGATTGTATAAGGCTCTTATGTAAGAGTAAGGATGATTTGGGTCCATCTGAATTCCATGATCAAACGGAGCAATTAGATATTCCCGGATAGTTGGCTCCCAGGATCATTAAAGTGACTCCACCCAGAAATGAAGTGATGACTGCTGCGGGTGTAAATTTTCGCCAAAAAATTCCCAGGAAAGACTGCCACAACAAGCGGGGGAGTTAGTGTTGAATGAAAGAAGCCGTGTGCTTCATACACTGTTGGAAAATCTCTGAAAACCAGAACTGCTAAAACTCCAAGAATTGTAATTGCAACTGAAGAAAATCTTGCAGCAGTTAATTCATGTTTGTCTTCAGTACGTGCATCTTCATCGTATTTTTTAAGCCATACTTTTATTGGTCGGTGCACATCATTTATATAAATTGCTGCAGTTGCATTAATTAATGTATCTACAGTTGACATTAATGCAGCAGTGAGCGCTGCCATAATAAAACCGAAAACACCCGGTAGTGAGACTATATTTGCAACAACAACAAAAATCTGATCTGGATTGGTATTTGGTGGAACTACATCAGGTTGAATAATTGAGATTGCCTTGCCTATCCATCCAGCATTTCCAACCACAATAGCTGAAATAGGAAGCATAAACAAAACGTTAAATGCAGCTGCCTTTCTTCCTTCATCTACACTTTTTGTTGCCATGAAACGCATTATTAATCCCATGTTCAGAAACAGGAATCCAATTGAACCTGCAACTCCATCCTGCCAGAATATTCCAACAAAGTTAAAACTTGATGGTTCGTTAAATTTGGCTAAGGGTAATTTCCAGGCTGTGGGTAACAAGTTCCAGAAATATATCGAATCCACCGAGATAACTTAGTCCGAGAAAGAAAAGAAGTAAACCTGCAAAAAGAAGAATAAATCCTTGCATAAGATCAGTGAAGATTACAGCAGTTTGCCCACCAAAAGTAATGTAGATTCCTGTAATAATTGCTATTACAACTACAACTCCCATAAGTGTATTCTGAAATTGCATTCCAAAAAGTTCGAAGCTTTCAGGAAGCAACGGTAAAGCAGCTTTACCAAGTGTTAAAAATCCAATTCCAATATATCCAATCATATAAAACAGAAGTAAAAGAGTTGCAAGAAATCTTGCTGATGGACTAAAACGTTTTTCAAAATATTCTGGAATGGATCTGATTTTGGAATAGACAATAATTGGCAGCCAACCAAAGAAAAAGAAGGGAATAAAAAACCAATCATTTATATAAGTCATAGTTGAGGAAATTCCATGCTCAAAACCTTTGGCTGCATATTTAACAAAGCTATGGCTCCCTACACCGGTTGCAACAATGGAAAAAGCAATTAGCCACCAGGCGAATCTTCTACCGCCAAAGAAAAAATCTTTTGTACTGCGGTTGTATTTACCGAAGTAACTGCCGAAGAGCATTATTACCAGAAAGTAAACGATCATTACAATCCAGTCGGCAGAAGTACCAATATTATGAAATGATTGCTGACCCATATCAGAAGTAGAGAGCTGCAATTATTAAAAAGAAGTGAAGGGCTACAAAGTAGAAGAAACCAAAAATCATTACTTTCATCCAAAATTTATGTTGTTTCTTTGTCAGGTCTATTGCACCACTTTTTTTAATTATAAATAATCCGAAAAAGAAGAAAATTCCTCCAACACCGTATAGGTAGATAAATGGCAGCCAGCTATCGAAAAATGAAATCATTTATCAAAAAAAATAATTAAAATTTGAGGAATTTTCTTTAGAAAGTTAGGGAACAGCCTGTAAAGTGTCAAATTAAAAAACCTTAAAATTATTTCTGCGTAATATCCTGATTTTTGTTTTCAAGATAAAAGTGTCTCAAGACTTTTAAACATCAACTCCTTCATACTTACTGATTTACTCTCAGCATCAAGTTCTTTGAGAATAGTACTGAACATTAATCCCCAGCTAATGTGAACAATGTAGAAGGGAAGTGATAAGTTCATGCTCTCGATTCTTCCTGTGTAAATTGAGCTCAAGATGAGCCCCACAACTTCAGATTCTTTACGCAATAAGTCTTGTAGAATTTGTTTTTCTTTTTCCAATGACTCATCCTTAAATAAAGATAGCATCAAATCATACAATAGTCTGTATCGTTGCGGAAGAGATTCTTTAAAGGCAAAATATTCCAGCAACCTTGCACCTATGGGTAAATCCTGGTTATTGAAAATTGCTTTTATGTCCTCGATAAATTGTGATGATTGAAAGGTTATTGAACTATAAAAAAGTTCATCTTTTGATTTGAAATAATGATAGATTGTCGGTTTGCCGATCCTTACATCACGTGCAATTTCTTCAAGTGTGGTCTTACTAAAACCATGCCTGCCGAAACGTTTTGCTGCAGCCCGCACAATTTCTTCTTTTCGTTCTTTAGCCAAAATATTACTAATTAATTGGGTCGTGAGAATAATTCATCAATTATTCCCTTCTCGGTTTCTTTATCAATACCGGAGTCATTATTATTTTTATTTTCAGCGCTTGAATCAAATATATCATCAATGCCTTCAAAAAATTTATGTTTTCTTTCCCGCTTCTGGCTATTGCTTTTAATAATAAATCTTGAGATATAATGAATTGCTAGTCCGGCACCTACAAATCCGCCAACAATGAGACCATAAAGTAACATATTAGGTTTATTCTGTTTCATCATTTATTCTGAATTTTATTTAGATGTTCAATTGAAATATATAAATTCTAAAGAAATAAGCAACCTGTTATAAATCACATTGCTTTTTCAAAGTCTTTGTAAAATCTACTAAAGAAAAATGCAACAGTTAATACAACTAAACAACCAATTACGTTATACCATAAAAAAGGAATTTCTGTAAAGAAATAACAGTACAATACAATCAATTCGGCTATTACTGCTGCAAGAAAAGTTGGTGTACCCGTAACTTTTTTAAGATAAAATGCTGTCAGAAAAATTCCGAGAATAGTACCATAAACCAACGAGCCGAGTATATTTACCGCTTCGATCAATGATCCAAGCTCCTTTGCTAATATTGCAAAGAAAATAGCATAAATACCCCAAAATACGGTTGCAATCTTCGAGACTTTGACATATTGATTATCATCAGCGTCCTTTTTTATTAATCTTTTATAAAAGTCAATAACCGTTGTTGATGCTAGAGCGTTTAACTCAGCGGAAGTTGATGACATCGATGCTGAAAGAATTGCTGCAATTAGTAATCCTACAAACCCAATCGGTAAAAAGTTTATGATAAATGTTAGAAAAATATAGTTGGTGTCATTTGCATCAGCATTTGGATCTGACTTTTTAATAACCTCAACAGCTCGAACTTTCAACTCATCAGCTTTCTTCTGATGTTCAAGAATAATAGTTGTTTGATCTTTTAATTTCTCTTCATCTCCCCGGTCAATTGACGAAATTAGTGATTTAAGCTCAACTTGCTTTTGATTTTGAATCTCGTCATACTCTTTTTCGATTTTCTCATATTCAGATTTGTACAAACCGGATTTAACTTTTGCTTCTTCTACAGGATTAAAGAATAAAGGTGGAGTGACAAATTGGAAAAACACAAATACCATTGCACCAATAAAAAGAATTATAAATTGCATCGGTACTTTTACCATCCCATTTGTGAGTAAAGCTAATCGGCTCTGTGCCACAGAGCTTCCTGCAAGATACCTTTGCACTTGTGATTGATCGGTGCCGAAATATGAAAGCATTAAAAATGTTCCCCCGATTATTCCCGACCAGAATGTGTATCGGTTACTTAGATCAAATGAAAAATCAATTGCATTCAGCTTACCCATTTTCCCTGCTACATACGCAGCGTCGAACAAAGAAACATTTTCGGGTAGTAGAGACATCAAAACAAAAAATGCGGCAAACATTCCGACAGTAATTATTATCATCTGAAGAAAGTGAGTTTTGTTTACAGCAACCGTACCTCCAACTGTTGTATAAACGATTACCATCGTACCGACGATAATGATTGTGAAATTCATTTCCCAACCTAGAATTACGGAAAGAATTAAAGAAGGAGCATAAATAGTAAAACCAGCAGCCAGACCCCTTTGTGTTAGAAACAGTGCACTTCCAAGCATCCGGTTTTTTAAGTCAAATCTTTTTTCAAGGTATTCATATGCTGTGTAAACATTTAGCTTGTTATAAATTGGAACGGCAGTTATTGATAGAATTATCATAGCTATAGGCAAGCCGAGGTAAAATTGAACGAAACGCATTCCATCCACGTACGCCTGACCAGGAGTTGAAAGGAAAGTAATTGCACTTGCTTGTGTTGCCATAATTGAAAGTGCAACTAACCACCATCTCGAAGTTCTTCCTGCACGCATATATGTATCAACATCTTGAGTGTGCCGTGATTTCCAGGTTCCGTAAAGAACTACAAATCCAATGAAACCGCACATTACAACCCAATCGAGACTGCTCATTCAAATGCCTTCGTAAAGAGGTAGAAAAGAAATATCAGAGCAACGAGATTGAAGAAGACTATTCCATAAATTTTTTTCCAGCTACCAAAAATCGGTGGGGGAGAATCTTCAGTAGTTTTGTTTATCTCTTTATCCTTATTCATTTTTTCCGGCTGACAATAGATTGATAAAAAGTTTGTAAGCACCTTCAACTCCTGCTGGCAATTGCCGAAAGAATGATAATCCTGTATAGATAAAATTGCCCTTACCATATTTTGAAAACAGCAATGCTCCTGTTTTTGGTGTTTCACCAGTATCATGCATTTCAAGCAGAGGAACAAAATTATTATCCCATTCATTGGGAAAGTATAATCCACGTTCCTGAATCCATCCATTAAAATCTTCTAAATTAATTTTGTAAGGATAGTTAAGAATCGGATGGTTTGGGTTTATAATTGAAACAGGTGCATCTTCTTCAGTGACTCGATCTCTGGAAATTGTTAATTTGTACGGAGAAGGATCTGCAACCATATCACCTAAAGTATTATACTGCACTATAAAAGTTCCGCCGTTTTCAATGTACTTTAAAATATTTTTCTGATCAGCAGAAAGTCTTTGATTCGTATTGTATGCACGGATACCTGCAATAACAACATCATAATTCTGAAGCAATTCAGTTGTTAATGGTTCGTTTGTAAATACATCAACAGAAAATCCTAAATCCCGAAGCAAATTTGGAATTTTGTCTCCTGAACCCATTATGTATGCAATTTTTTTAACTGCGATTTTCTGAATATCTAGCTTCAGAATTTTTGCTTTCGCATTAAATAAAACTGTTTGTGGTTGAATGTGAGGATAGTCAAGTGTAATAAGACTCTTAGACAACTTTTTCCCGTCAATATCAATCTCAGCTTTAATTATTGCAGAAGGATTGTTGTCAGTTGAACTGATTACGAACTTAAATTCTTGCTCCTGTCCTTTTTCTGAAAAACTAAAATTATAATTTGCCGGTGAAATATTCCATCCTTCTTCTAAAAGAAGTTCAACTTTACCACTTAATTTGCCTTTGATACTCCTTACGATAATATTTATTTCTTTCTCATCCTTATTTTTTATTAAATACAAATCTTGATTAAAATTCACTACTGCTTCGGGAACTATATCAACCCTTTTATAAACCTCTCCTTTAACACGGTCATTTTTCCTGTAGAAAACTGGTGTTCTGAAGTCAATCTCAATACCATAAATTTGAGTAATGAATTTTGCATAAAGCGGATAATCAGTTTTTGGTTGTCCGATCAAATTTTGATCATTTACAATGTAAATGTCTTTATGGTTACCTTCTGCTAACCAATATGGTTGGCTGTATTTAGCAGTTTCTGGAATTGAAATATTTCTTTCAACTGTAACCATTTCACCTTGAACAAGTTTTGTATTTAGAGTTGAATCGCTTTGCTGATAATCGATTTTAACCGATTTTAAAATGATTGGAATATCAGAACGAACCACAAAACCTGCAGATACTTTTATTTCACTTCCCGGAGAGATTAGGTTTTCATCGGTTACAGCTTCAGCCCAAATTCCTGCACAGGATTTAATAACATTAATTAGCTCTTTTGATTTTATTTCAACCCAATATTTGTCATCAAGTTTCTGAAGCTCATAATACGCATCGGTAAGAAGTGGTAATATCTTAGCAGGTTTTTCGAAATCAAATTCTGTTTCAGCTTGCAATAGTAGTTTTGAAACCTTCTCGCTTCCTTTTACTCTATTCCAGCTTAAATCAATGCCTTCAAATAAATCACTCTTTGCCGGATCACCTTCCAACTCCAGAAAATAATTGTACAAATTTTCCCTTCTGCCTGATGCACCAAAGCCCTGACTTTTATGCATCGACCTGCTTTCAGCGGAAATTTCCGTATAAGATCTTCCCAGCAAGTTATTGTATTCACCTAAATTTATTTTTATTAAAGTATCGCTAGTGATTCCCATCGAGTTGAGTGCAGGAGTCCAAGCATTCCAGAAAATTCTTTTCGGCTGCCAGGGTTGAACAAACTTTAACTGCTCTGGAAAAGCATTTGGATCGTTTGAAATATTAAATGCTTCGACGGCAAGAATAGCCGAAGCAGTGTGATGACCATGTGTTCCCAGTCCATTAGTTGGAAATCTGGTTACCAATATATCCGGTTTGAATTTTCTTATCACCCAAACGATATCAGAAAGCATATCTTCCTTTCCCCATTTCTCAAGAGTTTCCTCGGGAGTTTTTGAATAACCAAAATCTACAGCTCGTGAAAAAAATTGTTCAGCGCCATCAATATTTCTAGCCTGAAGAAGTTCCTGGGTACGAATTACACCAAGTAAATCACCCTGTTCTTCACCAATGAGATTTTGTCCACCATCGCCTCTTGTGAAAGCTAAATAACCTGTTCTCAAATGTTCAGCGTAGTTGAAATAAGTAAGGAAAGCAGTATTCTCATCATCTGGATGAGCAGCTATATATAGAACAGATCCGAGTGTATTTAATCTTTGTAAAGCAATTTTTATTTCTGAAGAATTGAGTGATTCTGCAGGTTGACTAAAGATAAGCGATGTTGAAACAATAAGAAGTAAGATAATTCTTTTGAGCATGTAAAATATATTTTTAATGATTTAAAATATTTAAAGACCTGAAGAAGAATTTAATGATTACTCTTGATAATCCAATAAAAAATTCCTGAATAAAATTTTAACTTTTATTACATGGTATAAATAATAATTAACCTAACTCTGCTTCTTGAAGATAGTTTATTGTAAAAAGGTTCAACAGGCAAAATAAAGGTTACTATTTACAGCCAAAAAAATCTTATAATTTCTTATATTTACACACTATTTGAGCAAATAATAAAGCAGAATTATGATTGAGATAAATAATGTTAAGCTGGGGTCGAATCTTCCTTTTGTTCTAATCGCTGGACCCTGTGTAGTCGAGAGTGAGAAAATTACTTTTTTAGCTGCCGAACAGATAAAAAAAATAACTGCAAAGTTGGGCATTCCTTTCATTTTTAAATCGAGTTATAAAAAAGCAAACCGGACAAGCATCAAATCATTTAAAGGTATTGGGGACGCTGAAGCAATTAAAATTCTTAGTAAAGTTAAAGAAGAATTTAATATCCCTTTATTAACAGATGTTCATTCAGTGGAAGAAGTCTCAATTGTTACCGGGTTTGCTGATGTTCTTCAGATACCTGCATTTTTATGCCGGCAGACAGAATTATTGGTAGCTGCCGGTGAAAGTGGCAAATCTGTCAATGTTAAGAAAGGACAATTCCTTGCTCCTGAAGATATGAAACATGCAATTGAAAAAGTTGAATCAACCGGGAATAAAAAAATATTATTAACTGAAAGAGGTTCTACTTTCGGCTATAATAATCTGGTTGTAGATATGAGGTCGTTAGTTATAATGAAAGAATTTGGTTATCCGGTGGTAATGGATGCAACTCATTCGGTACAATTACCCGGCAGTGGTGGTAGAACTGGTGGTCAGCCACGGTTCATTAAACCTCTTGCAAAAGCTGCTGCTGCAATCGGCATAGATGCACTTTTTCTTGAAGTTCACCCGGATCCGGCAAATGCTTTAAGTGATGCAGAAAGTCAACTTCCGTTAAGTGATCTTGAAAAACTACTTTTAGAAATTCAGGCAATAGATGACCTTGTTAAAAAATTATAAATAAATATTTAAGTTCGCTATAAAATTTTTAGAGGAATATTTTGACGGAAAATGAAATTATAAAAACAGGAAGAAGCGTCATTCGAATTGAATCAGAAGCCGTTGCGAATCTTAAAGATAGTATTAACAAAGATTTCGTCGGTGCTGTTGATACTATCTACAAAGCTAAGGGCAGGGTTGTCTTAACTGGTATGGGTAAATCCGGATTAATAGCTCGTAAAATAGTTGCCACTTTAAATTCAACCGGTACTGCTGCAATATACCTTCATCCTACTGATGCACTTCACGGCGATCTTGGAATGGTTAGAAAAGAAGACGTTGTTATAATAATTTCCAAGAGTGGTTCGACCGATGAAATATCCAAACTCCTTCCAATGTTTAAAAGGCTTGGTGTGAAGTTAATTGCGATGTCTGGAAATTCTGAATCAGCTCTTGTAAAAGAGAGCGATATCTTTCTGAATATAAGTGTTAAAGAAGAAGCCTGTCCTTATGATCTTGCGCCGACATCATCAACAACTGCTACACTAGTGATGGGAGATGCTCTCTCAGTTGCGCTGCTTCAGAAAAGAGGTTTTACTGCGGAGGATTTTGCATTACTTCATCCGGGTGGAAGTCTTGGGAAGAGATTGTCGCTTAAGATTGATGAGATTATGATTAAAGGAGAGGGAGTTCCTATGGTTAAAGAAAGTGCATCAATAAAAGATATCATACTTGAGATGACGAGTAAACGACTTGGAACAACCTGTGTAATAAATAAAGACGGTAAATTAACCGGCGTTATAACTGATGGTGATTTGCGAAGACTTCTTGAGAAAACTATGGACGTAAAAAATGTTGTTGCAACTGATATAATGTCAAAAAATCCAAAAGTTACCGATAAAGATTATCTTGCATCTTTTGCGTTACAAATTATGGAAAGCCATAAAATCACTTCACTTATTGTTGTTGAACAAGATAAAAAACCAGTTGGAATTGTTCATCTTCACGATCTTCTTAACCTTGGGCTTCAGAGTCGATGAAATTATTTCTTCCAGCGCTTTTACTTTTAACATTGATTAGCTGCACAGGCAAAGATGTTAAACCGAAAGTTGATTCTTCATTTGTTGTGGAAGAATTACCTGCCCAGGAAAGCTGGAACTCAACAGTTTTTTTTACTGACTCAGGAAAAACTGTTGCAATACTTTACTCCGGTCATCTGCAATTATTCAATATCCGAAAGGAAACTATTCTTGATGATGGTGTAAAAGTTGAATTTTTTAATTCACTTGAAATGAGAACTACTACACTTACTTCCAAACGCGGTAGAGTTGATGAAAGAACAAACGACCTATATGCAATTGATAGTGTCGTGGCTGTAAACGACAGCGGTATTGTTGTAAAAACTGATGAATTAAAGTGGCGTGACAAGGATAAAAAAATTGTTTCCGAGAAATTTGTTACAATCGATTCACCTGATGAACATATTGAAGGCTACGGATTTGAATCAGATCAGCACTTGAGAAATTATGTTATTTATAACATAACTTATATCACCAGAGCAAAAAAAGAATAATGCCCAGAATTTCATTTCTTTTAATTTACGTTTTCGTTTTATGTATATCGCTTCATTCTCAGAGCGAAGATGAAAAAATTATTGTTATTGGTGATAGTCTTGTGGGAATGGTTGTCGAAGGCGAGGCAATCCGCGAAGTTATCGGAAATGTAAAACTTTCCCAGGGAAATGTGATTGTAAACTGTAACAAGGCTATTCAATATCTTGCTCGGAATGAAGCTGAATTAATTGGTAATGTAATTGCTAAACAGGATAGTCTAACACTTAAAACCGAAAAAGGATTTTACTTTGGAAATCTAAGAAAAACCAAAAGCACTTCTGGAATTATTCTGGATGACACAAAGGTAATTCTTTCTGCCGATAGCGGTGAGTACTTTTTTGATGAAGCTCGTGCCTTTTTTCAGACAAATGTTAAACTAATCGATTCCACAACAATTATGACGTCTGATGAATTAACCTACTTTAAGAATCTTGATAAATCAATTGCCATAGGAAATGTTAATATCAATGATAAAGATAATTTAATTATTGCCGACACATTAACTTATTTCAGGAAGACTAAGTTTCAGTTTGGCTGATGGGAATGTTAGCATAAAGAATTTGCGGGATAACTTAACTATTCTTGGCTCTCATCTTGAAGATGACGGTCAACTGAAATACACTCTTATAAATGAAAATCCTTTACTAATGCAGGTTGATACGACATTCAACACAGATGAAGTTGATCAGAATAGAATTTCTATTGATACACTGCTGATAAAAAGTAAAGTTATGGAAAGCTTTCGTAGCGAAATGAATGTTTTCAAGGCAACCGACTCGGTAAAAATTTTAAGAGGAGGTTTTGCATCGGTGAATGATCTTACTACATATTACCGCGATGAAGAAAAAATAATTACTGATAAAATTCGTGAAGATGCAACGAGACCCATTCTTTGGTATGAAAACTCTCAGCTAACGGGCGATTCAATCACGATCTACCTTGATGATGGTCAGATAACGAATCTTCTAGTAAGTAATAATTCGTTTATGCTTTCGCAGAATAAAATTTTTAACAACAGATTTGACCAGACTTCATCTGACAGTGTTCATCTTTATTTTTCAAATAATCGACTGAAGCATGCGGAGTTTGCAGGTAAGGTTCAGTCAATATATTATTTATATGATGACGAATCACCGAACGGACTTGTAAAGTCAACTGCACACAAAGCGGTAATTGTTTTTTTAGAAAATGAGATTGACCAGGTACGTTTGTTTGGTTCTCCGACCAGCGAATATCATCCTGAAGTTAAAGTGGAAGGTTTAGAAAGAACATTTACTTTACCTAAATTTGTTTTGAAAGAAAATCGTCCTAGCAAAAAAGATTTTTTAATGAACCAGCAAAAAGAAAATGAGTAAAACACTAAGAAGTGAATCACTTGTAAAGATTTATAAGAAAAGAAAAGTTGTTAATAAAGCTTCCGTTCAAGTTTCGAAAGGTGAAATTGTTGGTTTGCTTGGTCCAAATGGTGCTGGTAAAACAACAACGTTTTATATGATTACTGGAATGATAAAGCCCGATGCCGGCAAAGTTTTTCTGGATGATGAAGAAATTACAAAAGTGCCTATGTATAAACGTGCAAGAATGGGAATCGGTTATCTTCCTCAGGAAGCGTCAATATTCAGGAGACTTACTGTTGAGGAAAATATTCTGGCTGTCCTGGAAATGACAAATCTCGATAAAGATGCAAGACTAAAAAAATGTGAAAGCCTTCTGGATGAGTTATCCATTGCTCAGATCAGAAAGAGTAAAGGATTTCAGCTGAGTGGAGGTGAGAGGAGGCGAACAGAAATTGCACGTGCACTTGCAACCGATCCAAGTTTTATTTTACTTGATGAACCCTTTGCGGGAATTGATCCAATTGCGGTTGAGGATATTATGAATATTGTTGCAAATCTGAAGAACAGGGGAATCGGAATTTTAATTACTGATCACAACGTTCACGAAACACTTAGTATAGTTGATAAAGCTTATATTTTGATAGATGGGGTAATCTTTAAGCAGGGCAGTGCTGATAACCTGGCAAATGATGAAGAAGTAAAAAAACTATATCTTGGTGAGAAATTCAGACTTGATAGGTATTCCTGATCTTTTCTAAAAAACTTTCAGCTTGATTTAAATTTTCTTTCTTTCCTATATCCATCCATTTATCTTCCTTATGAATGAATCCACTTATCTTTTCTTTTTTTGCGACTGATAAATAAAACTCAACTAAAGAAAAAACATCTTTATCTGGGAAATAATTAAATATTTTCGGATCAATAATCTGTATCCCGCCGAATGAAAATGGGAATAATTCAGATTGTTCTTGTTTAGTTATTATTTTCTCGCCGGATTTTTCGTTCATCCATCCGCAAAGACTATTATTCCTATCAAACAAAAATTTCCGTGAAGACTCTCTGTTTTGAACTGCTAAGGTTGCAATGCTCTTAGAAGTTAGATGGAATTCCATCAACTTTTTCAGATTGATGTTTGAAAGAATATCAACATTATAAACAAGAAATGGATTTTCATCACTAAAAAACTTAGAAGCTTTTTTTAGTCCACCGCCTGTATCTAAAATTTTCTTACTCTCATCTGATATTTCAATTGAGCAATTGAAAAAATTATTTTCCTCAAGATATCGTTGTATTTTATCTGCAAAATGGTGAACGTTGATTATTATTCTATCGAATCCTTCTGCTTTAAGTTTTTTTATTTGTAGTTCGAGTAAGGTGTGTTCTTTTATTTTTATTAATGCTTTTGGAGTTGAATCGGTGAGAGGCTTGAGCCTTGTTCCCAAACCTGCAGCAAGAATCATTGCACGCATTAATTTTTAACCTTTTTATTCAGCTGTGTATGATTCACTACCACTGAAACATCTTTTTGTTCTCTGATATGTTTTGCAAGTTCCTCGGCACAAAAAACTGAGCGATGCTGTCCGCCAGTGCACCCAAAGTTTATCATTAAGTTTTTAAAATCTCTTTGAATATAATTTTTAACAGATTCATCAACGATTGTATAAACAGAATTAAGAAAATCTTTAACATCATTCTTTTTGTTTAAGAAGCTAATTACATTATTATCTAAGCCAGTGCTGTTTAAATACTCGGGATAACGTCCAGGGTTTTCGAGTGATCGACAATCGAAAACAAATCCACCGCCATTACCTGAATAATCTTTCGGTATACCTTCCTTGTAGGAAAAGCTGTTAATCGTAATTTTAAGTTTTTTGGTAGGCTGGATTGAATCGATTTTTTTTAGTTCTTCATTTTCCAGAATGGAAATCAAAGCACGATTTAATTCAGGAAGTTTTTTGGGTAGTAGATTTTTATCCAACAACCACTGAAGGTTTTTTAATGCAAATGGTATGCTTAAAAGAAAGTGTGATTTATTTTCATAATAGCCCCTGAATCCATAAGCTCCTAGTGTCTGCAGTAATCTTATTAATACGTAGGCGTAGTAGTGCTTAAGAAATACTTGACTTTTTATTTTTGACTTTTGCTGTAATTCATTCAAATAAAATTCGAGTAGACTATTTCTAATTTCAGGAGATAAATTAATCTTGGCTTGATAAAGTAATGAAGCTACATCATACTGCAATGCACCCTTTCTGCCTCCCTGGTAATCAATAAAATATAATTGATCATTATAAACTAAAATGTTTCTTGACTGAAAATCGCGATACATAAAATGTTTACTATTGGCAGACAGAAGAAATTCAGAGAAGGTATTAAAATCGTTTTCCAGTTTCTGTTCATCGAAAGGAATATTTACCAGCTTGAGGAAATAGTACTTGAAATAATTCAAATCCCAGAGAATGGATTGCTTATCAAATTTTTCTCTCGGGTAACAAACTGAATAGTCCAATCCCTTCCCACCATCAATTTGAAATCGAATAAGCTGATTTAATGCACCTTTATAATAGCTTAATACTTTTTTAGATAGGGAATCATTCGTTTTTTCTTTTTCGATTAAAGAGAAAAGTGTTGTATTACCAAGATCTTCAATTAAATATATATTTTCTTTTAATTGCTGAGCATAAAGCTGCGGAACAGAAAAACCTTTTTTAATGAAATGTTTTGTGAGAGAAATGAATGCTCTGTTTTCTCTTTTATCTGGATTGAATACACCAATTGCGGTTTTTTCTTTCCCGTTTATCCTGAAATATTTTCTGTACGAACCCGATTGAGCAATTGGGAATACGCTGATGGCTTCTTCAGCCGACCAACTTTTATAAAGTTTTTTTAGCTTTAGAATAATTTCGTTCATTTCGCTTTTGGTAATTCTTCTTTTAGTATAGCATAAATATATTGATCAATAAATTTTTGTTCCTTGAATACCGCTTTCTTCAAAGTTGCTTCTTTTTTATACCCGGCCTTTAATAAAACTTTTTCAGAAGCATCATTACCTTCGAATACGTTTGCATAGATTCTATTGAGATTAAAATTTGCAAAAGCATATTTAGTGAATTCCTTCAAAGCTGATGTGGCAATTCCTTTATTCCAGAAAGGTTCAGCGAGCCAGTAACCGATCTCCGCTGAAAACCTATTCACATCTTCCTGTAAATTTATGCCAATTGCTCCGATGAGTTCCTTTTGATTTGCTATTACGAAGTTTGTTTCGATTTCCTGATTGCATGCATGAATGAGCCACGTTTCTGCATCTGTTTTAGTGTAGGGGAAAGGGAATTGGTCGCGAAGCAGTTTTGAGATATTATGATTATTTGCATACTTAACCAAAGCTTCCTGATCAGAATATTCAAAACCTCGGATACAATACTCACCAAAAGAAATTTTCATACTGCAAAAGTAAGGAAATTTTAGAGGAGAATAATCTTACCAATCACCAAAAGATCCACCATAAGCACCCTGGTCGTTTCTTGAACCATCCCAATCATTAAACTCCGGCGCCGGATTACCAGCATCTTTGCAGGGAGAATTTTCCTGTAAATGAAAATCAGTTGGTGAAATGAATAATGGATTTATACTATCAGGAGCTAAAAAGTTATACTGTTCAAAGATATTTGTACTGTCACCAGAAACAAGATGAATCCTCGGATCGCCATAATATGAGTTGTTATCAAAGAAAATATTGTTTTGAATTTCCTCATAAACAGGATCAATTACTGTTAAGGCTCCACCAAAATTATAGCAAAAGTTTTTATAGAAAGTATTATTAATAACTTTATTAGAAGAGTTCTGTGAAAGAATTGCGCCTCCGTAATCGAGCGATGCATTGTCATAAAATATATTGTTCATAATTTCTGAATTAGAATATAATAAAGCTAAAGCTCCACCGTATTTAGTATAGTTATAATAAAAATAACAATTCCTTACAATAATGTTTGCGTTTGAAGTTTCTATAGCGCCATATTTAAACTCACTGCTGATTGGAAGGTAGACGTCCTGTATTCTGCAAAAAATAAAAATCAGACTATCCGTGGGATTAGTTGAATGAATTCCATTCCATTCATCACGTACTCCTTTGAATGTAATAGGCATATCTTTATTCCCGATTGCTCTTATTCCACCGTTAATGAAAAGTCCTGTTTTAGCTTTGAAAAAAAATAACGTACCTGCTTCAATTGTCAATGTATCCCCGGCTTTCACTGAAATATCATTTATGACATAGTAAGGAGATTTGCTTTTTAACAGAGATGCCCGATATTTCTCCACTAATAATTGTGTAAACTCCCCCTAATCCCGGATCATTTGGATCGGTGAAAGACGATCTGTCGGAACAGCTGCTGAATAAAAAGAGAGTTATAATTATTATTTTTGACAGAGAGTATTTCATAGGAATATCTGGCGTCATAACTTTTTAAAACAAATTATTACTTACGTAAAAAATATACTATCCTTATCAAATTAGTATGAAAAAATATTTACCATATTTCTGCTTTTTACAATTATTTCTTTTCACATTCTGTTCACAAAATGAGAAAGTGGTCGATATTGAAGTTATAGCCAATAACTTGCCTGAAGGCTCTTCAATTTATATAACCGGAAATAACGAACAGTTGGGGAACTGGCAGCCAAATGAAATTGAACTTATCGAAATTGAAAAAGGGAAGTGGTCAAAAAGTTTTTCATTTACAAAAGGTAAAAAGCTTGAATTTAAATTCACTCGCGGGAGCTGGAATAATGAAGCACTCAATGATGATGGCTCAACTCCGGTTAATTATACTATGGATGTTTCAAGTGATACTTCAATTACTTACAAAATTAAACTTTGGGCAGATCAGGTTGAAAGAAAAATTGATGGGCAGATTACCGGCACAGTTAAATATCATAGAAATTTTGGGGGAGATGGAATTAAACCGCGGGATATAATCGTCTGGCTTCCGCCTGGTTACGGAACAGATTTTAGTAAAAATTATCCGGTACTTTATATGCACGATGGACAAAATATTGTTGATCCCAATACCTCTTCATTTCAGGTTGATTGGCAAATTGATGAAGCAGCAGATAGTCTTATTAGAAAAGGATTTATTGAACCCATAATAATTGTTGGGATTTATAATACAGCAGACAGAAACAATGAATATTCGGAAGATAAGCTCGGATTATTATACATGAAATTTATCGTTGATTCTCTTAAACCATTTATCGATAGAAATTACAGAACCAAGCCTGATAGAATTAATACTGCTACCGGTGGTGGTTCTTTAGGTGGATTGATTTCATTTATGTTGATGTGGGATTATTCTGAAATTTTTTCCAAAGCTGTTTGTTTCTCTCCGGCATTTAAAATTGATCAATACGATTTTGTTGATAATGTTAAATCTTTATAAAGGAAATGAAGAATTTTAAACTTTTTATAAACAATGGTGATAATGAACTTGATTTAAAATTACAGCCTGGAGTTGATGAAATGCTGAAAGTTTTAAAGAAGCAAGGATATAAAGATGGAATCAATTACTATTTTCATAAAAGCAAAAATTCATTGCACAGCGAAAAAGATTGGGCTAAGAATATCTGGCGTGCATTAATTTTTTTATTCGGAACTGAAAAGGGCAGAAATTTACTTTAATTTTTTCTCGAAGTGTTGGTAATCTTTCAGACTTTTCCAATCACCGCCCCATTTCCAGCCTCTATCATTAAATTCTTTAACAAGCTGCGAGCCAGCGGATATTGTTCCTGGTTTTGTTGTGTCATAAACACATTCTGCCGGTAGACTAATACCATTTTTTATGTAAGGATTTAAAGCCGGATTGATATCAATTGCCAGGCCAGCTGCGTGATTGGAAATTACTCTTGTGCCGGAAATATATCTGTAATTAAAAGCTGATGTGTTATTATCGCGCATCGATTTTTCATCAGACCAGCCGTATCTGCTCATCGGAACAACCTTACCGATAGGAAAACCTGATTCCCTTATAAATTCAAATATCTCTATAACTTCCAGAACAACATCTTTATGGACAACCAATTGTCCTTTATGAAGTTTATCATCAAATCCATAATAATAAACATCAACAATTCGAAGGTTTTCCAGAATACTCTTCGGGATTGATAATCCAGCAACAGCCTCATCAAAATCTAAATCAGAATCAATAACAAAACCTTGCTCACCATCCCGGAGAAAAATATGCTCTCCATTCAATTCGTGCTGGATGAAGGTCATAAATAATATAATGAAAATGACAAAGTTGCTTTTATTATACACCGGAATTAAAACAAATTATGATTTCACAAGACATTTGCAACAAAAGTATAACTACAATTACTTAAAACATAGGAAAAAATTAGTGCGCTTTGGTAAGATGACAAATATTATGAATATATTTCGCCGTTAAAAAATTTAAAAAGGATTAAAATGCAAAAATTATTAATGGTGTCTTTTATAATTCTAACTGCAGTTTTATTCAGTTGTAATAAAGGACCTGAAGTTGTAACTCTTGAATCTGGTTTAAAGTTTATGGACGATTCACTCGGAACAGGCAGGGAGGCAAAAGCTAATGACCTTGTTACAATTCACTTTAAAGGCTGGATGGTGCCAAAAGACACAGCTTCTGAATTGTTTTCAGACTGGTCTGCTGATCAGAGTAAGAATATGCTTTCTCTCGGGGATTCCAAGATGAGAAATCAACCAATAAAATTTATTTTAAATAGCGGTTCATTCATCAAAGGTACTGATGAAGGTATTGTTGGAATGAAAACCGGTGGCAGAAGAACGATGATAATTCCTTCAAAGCTTGCATACGGTGAAGCTGGTGTTGGATTTATTCCACCAAATACCGATTTAAAAGTGATTATTGAACTTCTTGAAGTTAAAGATAGGGTTGTAGCAGAAATGTGGAAAGTTGATTCAACTTTGTTTAAAACCACAGCCAGCGGACTTAAGTATGCAATTATTTCCCAGGGAGAAGGCCCTGCGGTTGAAGCAAATAAAGTCGTCACTGTTCATTACTCCGGATATCTTCAGGATGGAACTATGTTCGATAGTTCAGTTGAAAGAGATGAACCAATAATGTTTGTTGTCGGGCAAGGTCAGGTTATTCCTGGTTGGGATGAAGGCATGCAGCTTCTTAAAAAAGGAGATAAAGCAAGATTTGTTATTCCGCCCCAACTGGGTTATGGTGAAACACCGCTGGAAAAAATTCCGGCAAATTCGACTTTGATTTTTGATACGGAAGTGATTGAAGTTAAGTAGAAATATGTATTAGATGCATGGTTGCATGTAATTCATGCAATCATGCATCCATGCAGGAGTTTGTGATTCATTTTTTATTTTGTAATTCCCACAACTTGATGTAATTCATCATTGTGCTCACTGAATGGAGCAGTGAGATAATCAACCCATAAACACCGTCTTTAAATCCCTTCCTGATAAAAAAGAAAGCAAAAAATGCTGAGACAGTGTGAGAGAATATAGTCCACCCGCCCACTTTTTTCTTCTTTGTAAATAGCTCCTGAGCTTTGAGACTCGTATAGTAATTAATTTTATCTAAGTAGTCAGCGAATGACGAAAATGTGTAATGAAGCATCGGGTTTTCAAGCGTAGCAACTTTGCCATCAACAATAAATTTTTCATGGACCAACCTATCACTAAAACTTGCTTTGTCTTTTCTCATCAATCTTAGCTGGTAATCTTTTTCCCAACCGCAGGTTGTAATTTCCTTATTCATCAGAAAATTTTTTCTTCTGATCTTAAAACCAGAAAAATTACCGGGAGAAAGATTGACTATCTCATCCTTTAACTCACTTGTTATTCTTTCATCGGCATCAAGACTTAAAACCCATTCATTCTTAGCCAGGCTTAATGCATATTTTTTCTGAGGAACATAGCCTTCCCATTTTCGCGTGAAGATTTGACTTGTAAACTGTTTTGCCAATTCGATGGTTTTATCTGTACTTTCAGAATCAACTACAATTATTTCATCAGCCCATTCAACACTCTTAAGGCAATCAGAAATGTTTTTCTCTTCATTCTTTGTGATGATTATTACTGATATTTTATTCATTATAAAAGTAAAGGGAAATTGAGTGCATCAAATATAAAACTTTATTAAGCTTAAAGCCTGTGAATAATAACCTCCGCCGAAAAGATTTAAATGATTAAGAACATGATAAAGCTTGTAAATATTCACTCTGTACTCATATCCATCTTCCAGAGGAAAAGTTTCATTATAAGCCTGATAAAATTCTGAACTGAAACCACCAAAAAGCTTTGTCATTCCAAGATCAGCTTCCCGGTGACCGTAGTAAACTGCAGGATCTATCAGGACTGAATCACCGTTTTCATCAACCATATAATTTCCACCCCACAGATCGCCGTGCAGTAAAGATGGTTTGTCTTTTGTATCTCCGATTATTTCCTGAATTTTATTTTCAAGGTTCGAAATTCCCTTTCTTAATTCTCCTGTAGAATTACCAAGCTTCTCAGCAAGCTGAAATTGAAAGAGTATTCTTTTATTAAAATAGAAATTTACCCAGTCTGATTTTTCTTTTTCATCGGGAACATTTTTTTGAGTATTGGAACCGATATAATTATCTTCATAAAATCCAAAGTATTCAGAAGTGAATTTGTGCATTTCTGCAAAACTTCTACCGAATTCTTCAAAGAAATTTTTCTTTTTGCTGCCGGTTGAGATGTATTCAAGCAGAATGTAATCGTCATCAAATCCTAAGACTTCAGGAATTCTGATAGCATCTGACTTTGCCAATTCTTTTAATCCGTTTGCTTCTTTAATGAACATATCATTTGATGTCGATGGATTATATTTAAGAAAAAAGTCCGACTTATCATCTGTAGTAATTTTAAAAGCATCACTAATGCATCCACCGGAAAGGGAAGTGAGGCTTTTTATTTTACTGCCTAGCTTTTCTTCAATTCTGGCTTTTATTTTCTCTTCTGATATCATCTTCAACTTTGTTAAGTAATCCTTCGACTGAATCTTCCAGAATGTCAAGAACAAATTCAAATCCATCGCTACCGGTATAATAAGGATCCGGAACTTCATTGACTATTTGTTTTTTCGAGAAGCTAACCATCTTAAAAACTTTATCTTTGTATTTGTTCTTTTTATCGAGTGAAGTTATTTCATCGTAGTTATCATCATCCATTGTTACGATGTAATCAAAGTATTCAAAATCTTTTTTAGGATTGAATTGCCTGGCCCGGCTATTAAGTGTATAACCTCTCTTGGATGCGTGTTTAATCATTCTTTCATCAGGTAATTCGCCAGTGTGGTAATCAAGAGTTCCAGCTGAATCGATTTCTATCGTTCCATTCAATCCTCTGTTCTCTAAAAATTTTTTAGCTATTCCTTCAGCAGCAGGAGATCGGCAAATATTTCCCATACATACGAACAGGATTCTTTTCTTCATCAGATTTTTTCTTCTCCATAAATAGTTACAACAAGTTTGCGACTTCCAGCATGGTTGCGATGTTCACAAAGATAAATTCCCTGCCAGGTTCCCAGGTTTAGACTTTCCATTTGTTATCGGAATAGTTAATGAGTTCCCAATTAAAGTTGATTTGATATGTGCAGGCATATCATCCGAGCCTTCCGAGTTGTGATCGTACCAGGGTTCATTTTCTTTAACTGTACGACTAAAATATTTTTCCATATCCGAACGGACATCAGGATCATAATTTTCATTAAGTGTTATTGATGCAGAAGTATGCTTTATAAGAATATGCATCAAACCAGCTTTGATTTTTTTGATTTCAGGAATTTGTTCCAGAATTTCATCCGTTACAAGATGAAATCCTCTGCCTCTTGGTTTTAATGATATTTCTTTTTGATACCAGGTCATTTTATTTGTTTGGCTTCAATATAAATACTATTGGGAAATTTATAATCTTTTATGCCTAAACATTTACCGTAAACTGTGACAGGTGTTCCGACGGTTAATGTTGAAGCTTTCTCTTCTGCTTCATTATTCATCAATATGCAGTAAAGTTTTAGTTCATCATTCATTGTTCTCAGCTCAAGCAGACTTTTATCACTTTCGAATTGAAGGAATGATTTTACTTCTCCTGTCAGTTCTATTTCTTTGTTAAGAAATCTTTTATCTGAAGCTGAAATATCCAGGCTATAGCTGTTGACCAGCTCATCAGCACTGACTTTTATAGCTTTTATCCTGGAGAACAATAAAGAAAAGAACGAAAAGAATAAGCAGTAGCATAATAACATTTGCGTATTTCTTTTTCTTCTTTCTCAATTCTTTGCTGAGTTTTTTACTTTTATGAAGATAAAATTAATCCTTTAAACTAAAAAAGGCGAATCGGATGATTCGCCTTTGAATTACATGATCGGGCTTTTGATAAAAAACCCGTGGTGCTTGAGGCTTACTTCAAAAGGAGCATCTTCTTTGTCTCAATAAAAGAACCTGCTTTTAATTGATAGAAATACACACCACTTGGTAAGTTTGCTGCGTTGAATTCAATTTCGTATTTTCCTATAGGTTTGTATTCGTTAACCAACATTTCCACTTCATTACCAAGTATATCAAACACGGTAAGTATAATATCACTGCTGACTGGCAACTGCCAACTGATCACGGTGCTTGGATTAAATGGATTTGGATAATTTTGTTCAAGCACAAATTCTGTTGGCAAAGCTGATTCATCTTCAACACCGGTAGGAATGAAAATTCCTTCGAACTCATCTGCACCAATATCAGTTGAATCATTATCTCGAAGGTCACCATCAAAATCTGTCTCAATTCCTGCGATAGGAATTCCGCGTGACTCAAGGTATGTTGGAATTGTTTCATCTATGTGTAGGTAAGGCTCAATAAAATTCGGCATCTCGGTTACGCTGTTTGAATCTTTCCCAGTTGCTTGCCAGTCTGCTAATGTGTTGTAATTTGTGCTTCCGATTCTTACCAGATAATTATTTGAGTAAAGATCATTATAATCTGATGTGAGGTTTGAAGCTGAGTAATCATAAATTGCAGAAGCATAGTAAGGTGATTCGTCTCTGGTGTTTACAAAGATATTATTCTTTGCATCAACATTTGTGCAGCTATGTGAAATGTAAAGTGCTGCAGATCCATTAGTTGTTGTTCCAGTGCCAGTACCAAAAAGGTAAACGGTGTTATAGTATATTTTTGAATTGTTGACATACCACAACTGTATCCCAGATGCCCTGTTTGAGGAACTTCGAATATCATATACCATATTATTGTACACCATATTATTAATTCCAGGATTTCCAGTATCGCCTGATAACTCAATACCGAATCCACCGTCTACAGCATTTCTACCATCAATATTATGAACTATATTATTTCTGATAACACATCCATTATCCACGTATGAATCGATACCGGGGCATTCATTAAAAATTCCGAATCTTAAATTTTGTACATGATTATTTTCAACTAGAGTATTTACATTTACCTCCGATTGAATTCCCCAAGAGATTAAGCTATCGGTTTCTGAACCAATATTATTTCCTCTAATGATGCTGCCCGTGGTAACTCTCACATATATAGCGACACCGGCTTTTTTAATAAAGTTATGCATTATCAGATTACTATCGGGAACAGACTGCGGATTTGTTCCTCCTGCTACAAAAATACCTCTTGAATTTCTGAGATAGTCTTCTACACTCACAACTAAATTTTTAATTTCGTTATAGTCAGAGTTTTCATAAACTCCGACTGCATTATTTTTATCGAATTGAGTATTAGTAATTGAGTGAACAGTAAGAGTAGTTGCACCTGATAAATCAACTCCATCCAATGTTACATAACTTGTATTCATAAAGAATAATACATTCTGTCCATTTCCTTCGATAGTTACATTTTTATTCTCTGCTGGTTTAACAGTAACTCTACTGTTTGGTGCTGCGCCGGAAATTGGACCAACCAACTTGAAACCAAATGAATCTGTTGGTGCTGTATAAAGATTATCAATCAATTCAAGTGTAACGTTGCCTGCAACACCATCAGTTTCAAGTTTATCAAATGCTTCCTGAATTGTTGCAAAGTTGCCGCCAGTTCCGATTGTGTAAGTCCCCGCAGGAAGAGGGTCTCCAAGTGTAAACCCATCAAATTCATCAGCTCCAATATCAGGTGTAGTTGCATTACGTGTATCTCCGTCAAAGTCGGTATCTATTCCTGCAATTGGAGTTGCACCCGACTCAAGATCTGTTGGAAGGGTTTCATCAATATGCAGAAATGGCGATGTGAAATTCGGCATCTCAGAAATGCTGTTTAAATCTTTTCCCGTTGCCTGCCAGTCTGCTAATGTGTTGTAGTTTGTGCTGCCAATTCTTACCAGATAATTATTTGAGTAAAGATCATTATAATCTGATGTTAGGTTTGATGCTGAATAATCATAAATTGCGGAAGCATAGTAAGGTGATTCATCTCTGGTGTTTATAAAGATGTTGTTCTTCGCATCAACATTTGTGCTACTAGTGTATATATAGAAAGCCGCAGAGCCTAAAGGAGTTGCCCCACTGCCTAATAAATAAACTGAATTGTAATAAATTTTAGGATTTGTCTGATACGCTAAATATATGCCGGCAAGCCTGCTATTAGATTGAATTGATGTGCTGTGAATACCATAAACCATATTGTTATAGATCTGATTGTTTGTTCCCCCAACCCCTGCATAAATTCCTGCCGTAACATAACCGGATATTGACCTGCAATTTTGTACAACGTTATTTCTTATAATTTGATTATTACCACCGTCTAAAGCTATTCCTACCTGAGCCTGATTTGCTCCACTTACTGTTACTTTCATATTCTGAATTAAATTGTTTTCAATTAAGGTACCCTCGCAATCAACTACCTCAATACCATAAGCAACTAAGCTGTCGGTTTCTGAACCAATCTGATTTCCTCTTATAATATTTCCATTACCTCCAGTCGTTATAGAAAGGAATATACCTGCTTTTTTAACGGCATTATATTGAATTAAATTACTATCCGGAGCGGAGCCTGAAAACCAAATTCCTGCGCTCGGTCTTAAATAATCATCAACGATGAAGGTAATATTTTGAATTATGTTGTGGTCAGAATTATTACTAAAATCTAACGCATCATTGTAAACGTAACTTGCGTTTTGTAATGCATTAATTGTTAGTGTAGTTGAACCTGTTACGCCGACACCTTCAATTGTTAAATAGCTCGTATTTATTAAATTTAACAATCCTAAGTTATTACCCTGAATTGTGACATTCTTATTTTCAGCAGGTTTGATTGTAACTCTGCTGTTAGGTCCTGCACCGGGGATAGGTCCATTCAATACATAACCATATTGCCCGGTTGGTGCGGTATAAAGATTATTAATTAGTTCAAGAGTAACTTCACCGGCAATTCCGTCAATGCTGAGTTTGTTGAATGCAGAATCGATTGTGGGGAAGTAACCGCCGGATCCAACTGAATATGTACCGGCAGGAAGTGGATCAAGAACCAGCTTGTTAATTTTTTGAGGAATTGTAATTTCGTGACCTTTTCTTATTGAGCCCAATTCCTGTGCTGTAACAGTGTAAGAGAAAAACACTGTGAAAAGAAGAACGAAAAGTACCTGTAACCGTTTTCCCGCGTCACGGGATTGCGTAGAACTTAACATTACGAACCTCCTATTTATGGATTGATAAATAATTAGTTAGAGAACCAATTTCATTTTTATCGTAAACCGTTGAAACGGTTACTGATTATTTTTCTTCTTTATATTCTCGACGAGATTAATCTCGTCGAGAACCTTATGAAAAAATTTTACTTAACCATTTTAATGGTTTTCAATTCGGTCGAGACATCGTCTCGCCCTACTAACTACTGACTACTAACTTCTAACTACTTGAGTAACAACATCTTCTTCGTCTCGATAAAAGAACCAGCTTTTAATTGATAGAAATACACTCCGCTTGGTAAGCTTGCTGCATTCCACGTTAACTCATAAGTGCCAACAGGTTTTTCTTCATCCATTAAAGTTGCAACTTCATTTCCAAGTATGTCATAAACCTTTATCACGACTTTTGATTGTGTTGGAATTGAATATCTGAAAGTTGTACTTGGGTTAAATGGATTAGGATAGTTTTGAGATAGTGAATATCCTGTCGGAACTAAATCAATTATCTCTTCTTCAACTGAAGATATAATCCGTGGACCTACATATTTATAGATATTATGTATTGTGAACGGTGAATTCCAACCAACTGTTGAAGACGGAAATATAAGCTGATAAGATCCAACTGTGTCAATAAGGCTCCAAGTATTACCACCATCATAAGAGACGGCAATCCCACTCATTGTAACAGTTGTACCTCCCCCAACAATATAAGTTGATGGTGTACCTGGTATATACTGAGAAGTGGTTGGTGCAATTGTACTGAGAACAGGATCTGAAATATTATTCCAGTTTAATCCACCATCAGCTGTTTTCCTATATTGAAAATTAGCACCTTGTTTCTGGGAATAAATACCCGTTGATTCATCCTGAAAAGCTAAACCACCAGACCAATTAATATACTGTGGCTCATTGAGTAGGGTTATCCAAGTATAACCTTTATCAGTACTTTTAAAAAGATGTGCTCCGGTACTGAACCAAACTGTGTTTCCTACTGCAACTATTCCATCTCCTCTGCTTGCTGTATATTCATTAGAAGGAATAGCGGGCATAGTAACAGGATTCCAGGTTAATCCTCCATTTGTAGTAGTATAAGTTTCTATACCAGGATCACCGATTACAACACCATTATTTGTATCAAAAAAATGAATGCACGCAGGACCGGATTCAGAATTGTTATATGCATGCTGTCTAATCCAGGTAGTTCCAGCATCTGTGGTCTTGTAGAC
>CAVOUA010000013.1:0-87010 GCA_963699475.1 uncultured Ignavibacteriaceae bacterium
GGGGTTCCCGCCCGGCTGCGGCGAAGTCGTCGTCACAGTTGCGACGTTCTTCAGCGTCGTCCCGCCCGGCACCGACTTGTTGACGTCGGCCTTGACGACGATGTCCGACGGCGAAGCCGACAGCGGGAAGTTCGCGCGGGTGCACGTCACCGTTGTGCCGCCGCCCACGTCGCAACTCCATCCGGGCCCGGTGGCCGAGGTGGCCTTCAGGCCGGCCTGCAACTCATCGACCACCACGACGTTCTTGGCCTTGGCAGGGCCGAAGTTCGACACGGTGATGGTGAACTCGGTGCTCTGACCAGCAGTGACGGGGTTGGGGCCCGTGGTCTTCTTCGCGATGCCCAGTTGCACCTCGCTTACCACCGGGTCCTTAACCGTGTCCTCGTTGTTCTCCAAGTTCGGATCCTCGGTAGTTCCCGTGACGACGGCGGTGTTGACCGCCTCCGTCCCGGGGCTCTCCAGCACGTCGACCGTCACGTTGATCAGCGGTGCCTGCTCCAGGGGTTGGAGGTCCTCCTTCAGGACGCACTTCAACGTGTCGGTCTCGCCGCTGGTCGGCTGGCACTGCCACGGTCCGGCATCGATGGAGTCGATCGACAGGCCAGTGGGCAGGGTGTCCACCACGGTGATGTCCTTGACCGAAACCGACGGCCCGAGGTTGGTCACCGCCAGGGTGTACGTCACCTGGTTGCCGACGACGTACGGCTGGGTCCGGCTCTTCACGATCGCCAGGTCCGCAAGCGGCCTGGGCGTCACGGGGTCGTCGTCGGTGTTGTTGTCCGGCTTCGGGTCGTAGGTCTTGCCGGTGACCGTGGCGACGTTCGTCAGCGGCCCCTGGGTGACGGCCGCGTCCACCTTGACGGTGAGCGTCAGGGTCGGTAGCGACTCGTCCTTGGCCAGGCCGTCGGGTAGGACGTTCGGGTGCGTGCAGGTGATCTTCTGTTCGTCCACCGAATCCTGATCGCACGTCCAGTCGGTGCCGGAGTAGGTCTTGTACTCCGTGCCCGCGGGCAGCGGGTCCTCGACGACGAACGGACCCATGCTGTTGTCCGGGCCGTTGTTCGTGACCTTGATCTTCCAGTCGAACTCCGTGCCGGGTACGACTTCGTCAGGTCCGACGTTCCACTCGTCCGGGTAGTCGGTCTCGTGGGTCTTTTCCAGCATCAGGTCGGCGGAGGCGATCTGGGTCTGCGCGGTGACCTCATCGGAGGTCTGCAGGTCCCAGTCATCTGTTGGCGTTCCGGGGTACCAGGACGTGGTCGCCGTGTTGATGTGCGGAATCGTCGTGCCGACGCCCGGGTTGCCGGGCGGAGGAGTGGCCACGGCTGGCTGCGGGATGGCCTGGAACCTGATGATGATCTTCTTGTTCACCGGCAGGTCGGTCTTGGTCTCCCAGGCGAGCTTCACGGCCAGCGGATCCGTGGTCTCGACCGTTGGGTCATCGGTCGAGATATCGGAGCCGTCGTAGGAGATCACCGTGCTGCCGGTCTGGTAGGTCCAGTTGGGCGGCAGCACATCATTCGCGCTGATTTGGTAAGCGATCGGCCCCGGCACGTCGTCGCTCGGGTTGGTGATCTCCAGCCCACGCGTACGGCTGGTCGATGTAGGCCAACTCATCGGAGTTGAACTTCTGGATCTGCACGTTCGGCGGGAGCAGGGTGACCTTGTCCTTACCGGTGTTGTTGTCCAGGTTCGGGTCGTAGGTCTCGCCCGTGACGGTGGCGGTGTTCTCCATCGCCTGCGGGGCGTCGATGTCCACCGAGACGGTGTGGAACAGGTCCGGCAGAGTGTCGCCCGGGGCCAGCCCGTCGGGTGTGATGTTGGGGTGTGTGCAGGTGATCTTCTGTGCGTCCACCGAGTCCTGATCGCAGGTCCAGCCGGTTCCTTGGGTACTTTGCTTCTCCTGCTAAGTTTATAACATTTGATGGAAAAGAGTTTAAAGTTTATACAGAAAAAGAAGGGTATAAAATAAATGGATTATCAGGTCAGCAAATATCCTTTATAATGCAGATAGCAAAGAGAGAATATGGATTGGTTCCGAAACTCCATTTGTAGATAAAGAATATAATGGCGGTTTGACAAAATATGAAGACGGAATATTCACTGTTTATGATTCTAAAAATTTTCCTCTTGATAATGCTACTGGTTTTATAGAAACACCTTATGGTGATTTGATATTTAGTTCATCGGGTAAAAATACGCAGACATTCCAGGGTTCTTACGTAGCATTATTTAAAAATGGTGTCTTCAGAAAAATTGATGAGTCTTCGGAATAACTCTTCAACGTGCAAGGATATACTCAAAAAATACAGTAACCAGTATTGATAAGGATGGAAATACCTGGTTGGCTTGTATGGGAGGAGATATTTTTAACGCATCAAAGAATACTAAGGGAGTATTAATGTATGATGGAAATAAATTTCATCAATATTCAGAATGTTCAGAATCATTTAAACAAAAATCAACTTCCTTTAGAAGTATACTATAGTTCAAAAATGAATAGGCTATTTTTGACAACTATAATATTGTCCCGGAACTTTTTAACGGAAAAAATAAAAGTGTATTTGAATTTGATAATGGCAAATGGAAAGAATCAAATATTTTAAAGGAAATTAATGAAATTAGAGATCTGAAAACTGAGAAAGTATTAGATGATTTTCAATATACTGTTTCTTTTTTCGTTAACCCAAATAAATATTTCACCGGAACTACTTAGTATTATCTAGTAAAACTGCAAATCAAACACAAAGTTCAAAGTATCCTAATCAGATTGTTTTACATTTGCCGATGAATAAATGGAAAAAATTTGATGCATTTGAATGGAACCAATGGATACTGAGTTAAGTGAAGGTACGTTGCTATGAATACTTCTAATGGAATTGGAATATATTATCCTAACTATTCAAGAATGCTTACCACTAAAGATGGTTTATTACTTACACAGAGCGGTATTCCAACATTGTATACAGATTATAATGGAATTGTCTGGCTATCATATTCCTACACTGTAATACCTGCATATGCAAGAACTGCTAATGTTGGAATTAATGTGTGGGATGGGAAAAAATTAAGAGCAATAACGGAAAAAGATGGACTTGCAAGTAATATGACCTTCCAGACATTTCAGGATACTAAAAAAAGAGTTTGGATAACAACATCCAAAGGTATTACAATGGTTCGCGAAATTAACAAATAGTAGTGGCGAACAAATATTTAAATTAAATAATATACCTGATGAAGATGGGAAGCCATACAATACTTCCAGTGTTCTTAGAAACAAAAAAAGGCGATATTTATACCTGGGAAGATTATGTTAGACCTGCCTCCGAAAATCTTATTGATGCCGATTATTATCTTGGAAAATTCGACGGGGAAAAGTTTGTTAAAATAAAATCACCTTTCAGTGATGCATGATAATAGTAAAAAGTATCAGCTCTTTGATCTTGAAGAAGATAATGATGGAAGGCTTTGGTTCTTCGGATTATTCTCGGATAATATAAAGGATATAACTTCTGTTCAATCAAAAATAATGTTATATGATGGAAATTCATGGACAAATCCACCAGAAAGCTGGAATGTACCAACGGAACAATTGCATTATGTAGGCAATTTAAAAAATGGAATGTACTTCTTAACAGTGGGCGGTTTTTATGTTTTCAATGGAAATAAGTTTGTAAATCTTGAGTGATAGTGTAAATGCAAATGCTGATTTTAGAATCTTGAAAGGAGCAAGTGTTGCCGGGACACAAACTGATATCCAGGCTGGGGGCAATTTATATATTAGGCTTAGAAACAGAGGTCTTGTAATATTTGATGGCACAAATCTTAAATTTCTACACAAAAAAAGAAGGTCTTCCATCAACTAATATTTCAAATCCAATACCGGATGAAATTAGAGGGAATGTTTACTTCTCTTCACCATCAGGGGCATTAAAAATTAATGGAAATAATTTTCAAACGTTTTATGATGACGAAGGTGTTGTAAGTGGCGGACCATATAGTTCAGCTATGGATGGTTTCGGAAATATGGTTGAATTTTATAATGGTGTTGGTCTTTACATTAATAAGAGTGTAGAAAAAAGTTATCCATTAAAAATCTCATCTGTTTCGGTAAACGGGAACTCTAATTACTATAATTTGCCGACAAGAATTACCTTATAACGATAATTCGTTTCTATTCAATTATGCTGCTTTAAATTATAAAGATCCAAAACAAACGACATACGAACATTTTCTTGAAGGCTACGATAAGGGTTGGTCAAAGCAGAGTAATCTTTCTTTTGCCGAATATCAAAATCTGCCTTTTGGTAAGTACACTTTTAAGGTTCGCGGTATTACTTCGAATGGTGCAAAAACAAATGAAGCCTCTTACTCTTTTACAATAAGACCTCCTTTTTGGCGAACCTGGTGGGCATATGTTTTATATGTTGCGTTTTTAGGTTTGGGTTTAGTTGGAATAAGAAAATATGAATTGGATAGACGAAGAGAAAATGAAAATAAAAAATTCCTACAGCTAGAGAATGATAGAAAAACAAAAGAACTTGAAGAAGCAAGACAGTTGCAGCTATCGATGCTTCCAAAACAACTTCCATCACTCCCTCATCTTGATATTGCAGTTTATATGAAAACAGCCACTGAAGTGGGTGGTGATTATTATGATTTTCACGTTCATCTGGATGGCACTCTCACTGTTGTTCTTGGTGATGCGACTGGACATGGAATGATGTCGGGAATGATGGTATCAATTATGAAATCTCTTTTTATGTCTGATAGAACCAACAAAGAACTTAAACCATTTTTTGAAAATGCAAATGAAGCCATAAAAGATATGCAGCTTGGCAGATTAATGATGGCACTTAGTTGTGTACAGATTAGCAATAATAAAATTGTAACTACAAATGCCGGTATGCCTCCTTATTTGTTTACAGAAAAAATTTCCAAACAATTGAAGAGGTTGTAATAAATAATATGCCTTAGGCTGCTATGAAAGGTATTATTTATGATGTTAAGGAATTCAAAATAGAAAGAGGAGACACTTTATTATTAATGAGCGACGGTTTCGCTGAATTGAAAAATGAAAATGAAGAAATATATGGCTACAAAAGAGCAAGAAATAGTTTTGAAGAGATAGCGAAGAAAGAACCAGATGAGATAGTTACATTCTTAAAAGAAGAAGGTAAAAGATGGACAAATAATAAAGAACCTGATGATGATGTGACATTTGTAGTGATAAAAGTAAAATGATGCCTGTCCGCCGAAGACGGAATGATGTAACATTTGTAGTAATAAATATTAAATAAGGTAATTGAATGAAACAGACTAAGAAATATTTCAATTTGAAGTTTTATATAATATGCTTTGTGTATCTGCTGACAAACGCCCTTCACGCACAAGAAAATTTTGTGTTTGAAAATTTCTCAATTCCGCAAGGACTTTCTAATCCAACAATAAATTGTATTTGTGAAGATAAGTATGGTTTTCTTTGGCTTGGTACAAATGATGGTTTGAGCAGATACGATGGATACGAATTTAAAGTTTACAAAAACAATCCATCGGACAGCACCAGTTTACCGGGTAATTCAATTAGAACGATAAGTGAAGACAATAATGGTAATCTCTGGATTGGCGGCAGCAATGTGTTGGCAAAATATGATAGCAAAAACGATAATTTTATCAGCGTAAAATTCGATAGAGGACAAAATGTAAATCCTCCAATTATTAATAAAATATTTATTGATCATAAAAATAAAATCTGGATCGGGACTAATGAATTTGGTGTTCATTTGCTTAATCCGGAGAAAATGAATACAAAAAGAATAAAATTTATATTAAATGATGAAGAACTACGTAATGGAAATATATTTTCAATTATTGAAACTTCAAGCAAGGAGATATTAGCGCTTGATTATGGTTCGGGGATATTTTATTACAATGAAGGTTCTGATGAGTTCCAATTATATAATAATTTAGGATTCAGTGAGTATAGTCTATTAGTTCTTCACGAAGATGAATTTAAAAGATTATGGATTGGAAGCGAAGAAGCACTAATAATTTACAACAGAGATGATAAAAAGCTGGAGAAAATCGAAATATTTTCAAGGCCTTATGTACCTTCTTTTCCAGAGGAACAATTAATATTTTAAAGGATAAAGCAGGTTTCCTTTGGCTGGGAACATTAGATGACGGATTATACAGATATAATCCCGTTGATAATAAATTTTTTCATTTTACAGGAAGCAGCAATAGTAAAAACAGTATTAAATCTGCAGCAATACTTTCATTATTCCAGGATAGTTTCGGGAACATTTGGATTGGGACCAGATTGGATGGATTATATAAAGTTGATCCAAACAAACAGCCAATGAATATTCTTAAGATACCCGAAAAAATTAAAACAAATTCTCCGGTAGATAGAATTACAGCGGTCGCTAAAAGTGAAAAAAGTAATGATGTGGCTATAGGAACAGCGGGACTGGGAGTGTTTTGGGAAAATATTGAAACAGGTCAATATAAAAATTATAGATTCAACAAAAATTCAAATAGTATTTCAAGTGATAATATTTTCTCTTTAACCATTGATGCAGAAAATAATCTTTGGGTTGGAAGTGATGCCGGATTAGATAAAGTAAATACAGTTACCGGAAATGTTATAAAGTATCTTGGCGATCAAATCCCGCTTTACACTGGTTTTTTTATTAACGATTTAAAATTTGATAAAGCAGGAAGATTATTTATTGCACACAGGGGCGGAGTAGATATCTTATATCCGAATCAAAATATTATTAAGAAAATACCCTCTATACCTAATCGGGAATTAAAACCTGAATTACAAACAGATATAATAAATCTTATAAATTCTTCTCAGCCAATTGCTTCAATACTTAAAGTGGGTGAACAAAAATTGTTGGAAAGTGAATTTGAAATTTCTGACAGCTCCAAAGTTTTAATTGTTGGGGTCGGTGAAGGACAAACCGATTTAGAGAAAATGTTTGATTTTGGTTGGCTTGAAGATGCTGATGAAAATATATTATGGGGTATGCATAAATATAGTAATTCATTTCATTTCCAGGGCGGAATTGAAGAATAGGATAATGAGCTCAAACATTACAATTAAAGAAAGGCAAATATAAACTTAAGTTCCAATCTGATGTCGGGCATTCTTATGGAAATTTTAATGTGCTTGCCCCTAAGGATTCTGCATTATGGGGAATTCAGGTTATCCGGATTAATGATAACCAGTTCAGTGATTTTTCAAAAAGAATTGATGAAGAAATAAAAGCCAGCAATTATATGTCATTGGAAATTGCTAACTCGGTCTGTATTAGTAAATCGTATGAAAATATTTTATGGATTGGAACAACTAACCAGGGTCTTTTTAAATACAATTTAAATACCGGTGAATTTAGGCAGTATAATAAAAATGTAGAAGCAGTATCTGACATTGTAACCAGTAACGATGTGTATTATGTATTGGAGGACAGTAAGGGTATTATTTGGTTTTCCACTCCAAATGGTTTGGGAAAAATATATCCCAAAACAGAAAAAATTGAATATTTTACCGAAGACGATGGTCTTCCCACAAATTTAGTTGGGGCGATTCAAGAGGATAATTATGGTAATTTATGGATTAGCAGTGCAGCAGGGTTGACTACTCTTGTCCGAAATGAAGCTGGTGAAAAAGAAACGTTTATAAATATTGATATAAAGGATGGATTACAGGGTTACTCGTTTTCTCTGGCATCGTGGAAAGCAAATAATGGAGAATTATTTTTCGGCGGAGACAATGGAATAAATTATTTTATTCCCGGAAAGACAAATCAAACAAAACCTAAAATTGTACTTACCGATTTGAAAATATCCGATGGATCCGTCTTTAACGATATTACAACTTCACCGTTAAAAAATAGATTTAAATGACACAGATGAATTAACATTGGACTATTCACAAAATGATATATCTTTTCAATTTGCACCCATTCATTACTCAAGACCGGAAAGAAATTTAATTGCCTACAAGCTGGAAGGATTTAATAAGGATTGGGTTTATAGTAAACTTCATTTTGCTTCATTTACAAATCTTGATCCCGGCGAATATATTTTTAGATTAAAAGCAGCAAACGGAGATGGAGTATGGGGTGAGAACGAAAAAGTAATACATATCGAGATACTTCCTCCATACTGGAGAACAACATTTGCTTATATCGGTTATGGATTTCTTTTTGTCGGATTTGTTTTCGGGGTAGACCGTGTGCAGCGCAGAAGACTTTTAACGAAAACAAGAAATGCTGCTGCAATAAAAGAAGCTGAGTTGCGTGCGCGACTTGCTGAAACAGAAAACGAGCGCAAAACAAAGGAATTAGAAGAAGCACGCCAGCTTCAGCTTTCGATGCTTCCGAAGGCGTTACCGCAATTACCGCATCTTGATATTGCTGTTTATATGAAAACTGCAACCGAGGTTGGCGGTGATTATTACGATTTTAATGTTGCAATTGATGGTATGCTTTACTATTGTTCTTGGGGATGCAACAGGACACGGAATGAGAGCAGGGACAATGGTAACATCCGCTAAATCTTTATTTAATAGTTATGCGGAAAATCCTGACATACTTTTTACTTTTCGGGAAATGACACGATGCATTAAAAAAATGCAGTTTCAGTCACTTGCAATGAGTATGACAATGCTGAAAATTAAAAACAATAAATTATTTATGTCAGCAGCTGGTATGCCACCTGTTTATCTTTATAAGAGCAAGCACAGAATTATTGAAGAACACTTAATGGAAGGTATGCCTTTGGGCACGATGGACAATTTTCCATATGAATTAAAAGAGATGGAGTTGATAAAAGGAGATACATTATTATTAATGAGTGATGGATTCCCCGAATTACAAAATGAGCAAAATGAAATTTTCGGGTATAAACGAGCGAGAAATTCATTTGAGGAAGTAGCAGAAAAAGAACCGGAAGAGATTATATCTTATTTAAAAGAAAAGGGTTCGCAATGGTCAAACGAGAAGGAACCTGATGATGATGTAACCTTTGTTGTAATTAAAGTGAAAAATTGAGAGTTTAGAAATGAAAGAATTGACCTTCCGGTTTGAAATATTACTTTGTTTCTCTTTACTAATTTCTGTGGTTACATATGCAAGCATAACAGATACAATTTACATTCATTCTGATAGTTTAAAAGAAGATCGATCTCGTTAGACAATGCTTGGAGATATCATGCTGGCGATGATTCAGTTTGGGCAAGCCCGGGTTATGATGATTCCAACTGGGATACAACAAAAGCTCGTCTGCCAGTTTCCAATACTCCAGAAAATTTTTGGAAGGGAATTGGGTGGTTTAGAACAAATATTAGAATCGATTCTGCAATAATTAATCAACCCTTAGCATTTTTAGTAGATCAATTCGGTGCGTCGGAAATTTATCTCAATGGCAAACTGATTAAAAAACTAGGAGCTATTGGAAAAACTTTAGAACAAGAAACACCTTATCAACCTTCAAACATTCCGTTTACAGTAATTCTCGATACAAATTTAGTTTATAATCTTGCTGTTCGTTATTCAAATCAATTGGCTTACGAGAAGCCGGAATGGTATGCTTCCAGGTTTAGGTTCAATCGGGTTTGCGCTTTCCCTCCGCGATAATGATGAAGCTATAACCTCCAAGGTCGATAATGAAAAAGCGACCGTCGCAGTTAATATTTTAATCTCCGGAATATTCCTGGCTCTGGCGCTACTATATTTTTCTCTTTTCATCTTTTACTCTGATAAAAAGGAAAATGTTTATTATGCCCTGTTTAATCTTTGCATTTCGATTTTGTTTTTCGTATCGCAGCTGGAACGATCTGTAAAATCAGACCTGAGTTTAATTGTTTTTTACAATATTCTTTCTTCAGCATCAATAACCCTTGTCTTCATATTTTACCTGGGTTTTCTTTACTCAATATTTTATACAAAAATCCCAAAATTATTTTATGTAATCACAGCAATTGCAATTGCTTTTGTTATTAGCGATGTGCTGGGATTTAAAGGAGACTTGTTTGATAAAATTCAACTTGTCTTTATTGCATTAACAACCCTTGTCGGTTTGTTTATTATTATTCAAGCAATCAGAAAGAAAAATGGAGCATGCGTGGATAATTGGTACAGGCGTAATATTGTTTGTGTTATTTGTAATGACACTATTCGTTGTCGGATTACTTGGAAAGAACATTAACAGTATTGTTGGGATTATACTTTTCTTTATCGGGCTTGTCAGCCTTCCAATGACGATGTCGATTTATCTTGCACGAAGCATTGCAACAACCAATAAAAATCTGCAGAAGCAGTTAATCACGGTTAAAGAATTATCACAAAAAGAACTTGAACAAAAATTAAGAGCTCAAAAAGCAGAAGCAGAAAATGAAAGGAAAACAAAAGAGCTTGAAGAAGCCCGACAACTACAGCTATCAATGCTTCCAAAAGAATTGCCCGTTATTCCTAATCTTGATATTGCTGTGTATATGAAAACTGCAACAGAAGTTGGTGGGGATTATTATGATTTTCATGTTGGAATAAATGGAACACTTACCGTTGTAATTGGGGATGCTACCGGGCACGGCTTGAAAGCTGGGACAATGGTAACTACAGCCAAGAGTTTATTCAGCTCTTATGCTGCCAATGATGATATTATAAAGACATTTCATGAGTTTACTCGCGTAATTAAAAACATGCGGATGCACTTAATGTCTATGTGTCTTTCAATAATAAAAATTACTGGCGACAGGCTGAAAATTTCTGCGGCGGGAATGCCTCCTGCTTTACTTTATCGAAAAGCAGAAAACAAAGTAGAAGAGCTTATAATAAAAGGCATGCCCCTGGGTGCATTCACTGATTTTCCATATAAGCTGCATGAAACCACATTGCAAAGGGGTGACACTCTGTTTTTACTGAGCGATGGACTCCCGGAATTATTTGATAAAGATATGAATATGTTCGGTTATGAAAATGTAACCAAGGTGTTTAGTGAAGTTGCTGACAGATCACCAGCAGAAATAATTGAGCATCTAAATAAAATTGAGTCTGATTGGATTAGCAATTCGGAACCCGATGATGATGTGACATTTGTTGTGATAAAGGTTAAGTAATAAAAAGTGTTTAGGGAAAAATTATGAAAGCAAAATCAATAAAAGGAAAATCTCCCGAAGAAATTAAATCCGCTCTTGCTGAAAGTATGGCGGATGGATTCAAGCCGAAACTTGCCATTGTGTTTATCTCAATCAAACAGGATAGAAAAACCGTTAGTGAAATTCTGCATAATGAAGGAATTGATATTTTGGGCGCTACCTCTGCAGGAGAATTCAGTAATGAACATCAAACTGAAGGCGAAGCAGTGATCATGTTATTTGATTTAAACAAGAGTCATTATTTCGTTTCATTTGAAGATACAAAGGGAAAAGATCTGGTTGAGGTTTCACAACTGATAGCTCACAATGCTTTATCCAAATTTAAAAAACCGGCATTCATTCTTTGCAGTACTCCTTTATCAGAAACTGGTGATTTTTTTAATGGAGAAACTCTTGTAAAAAGTATTGAACAGGCTATTAGCCCAAATGTAAGTATTTACGGGGGGATGGCAGGTGATGATGGGACCTTTACCGGGACTTACGTCTTTAATCATGAAAAATCGACTTATAATGGTATTGTGGCCCTGGTGCTTAATGAAGATAAAATTTATTTACACGGTATGGCGCTATCCGGATGGAAGCCTCTTGGAATTTCGAGAACTGTAACTAAAAGTAAGGGAAGGTTAATTTATACAATTGATAATAAACCCGCCGTTGATATGTATTTGAAATATCTGGGAAATGAAAAATTCTCAGAAGAGGATAAATATAAAATATTCGAAGACGTTGGTTCTCATTATCCTTTTCGGGTTGAACTAGATATTAGTGAATCTACAATGGTTACACCAATGGGAATAAATAGAGACGAAAACGCACTTATTTGTGAATCGGAAGTTCCGGAGGGATCAAGATTTCATTTTTCTGTACCACCGGATTTTGATATTGTGGAAACCATACTAAAAAATGCTGCAGATTTGAAAAATGCGAACCAAGCTGATGCAGACGCTCTGTTGATTTTTTCCTGCATAGGTAGGCTTACCGCCTTGGGGCCCATGGCACAGGAAGAAAACGAAGGATTAACTAAGATCTGGAATGTGCCCATGGCTGGATTTTATACATATGGCGAATATGGAAGAAGCCCTAAAGGCAAGCGTAGACTTCATTCTACTACTTGCAGTTGGGTTGCATTGAAAGAAAAATAGAATTTTAAATGAACCAAAAACTTCAAAACATACTCGACATTATTCAGCAATCTGAAAAGCTGGGTGCTGAACAAAAAGACAAGTTATTAAAAGCTGTAAAAGACGCTGATAAAGAATTAGAGATCACTGCGTTCAAGCTTGAGCGAACGGAAAAAGTAAAAAAGACAACTGCAATCCTGCTCGAAGAAACAATTGAAGAACTCGAACAAAAAAGAAAAGCAGTTGAAGCTCAAAACCGCGAACTTGAAATTGAAGCTTCATTGGAAAGAGTAAGGGCAGTTGCTATGAGTATGAATAAATCTGATGATCTGTTGAGCATTTGCGAAGTATCATTTAATGAGTTTAAAAAACTGGGTTTTAATAATCTTAGAAATAGTCTCATTAATATCTTTAATGACGAAGAAGAATCCTTTGTGAATTATGATTATTCTGACTATATGGGTGGCAGCATTTCAAACGTTTCTTATAATAGCAACCCGGCAAATGATGAATTTTTAATTCAAATTAGAAAAGCTAATGATGCATTTGTGGAAACGGTAATAGACAGAAATAAATTAGATGAATGGAAGGAATTCAGAAGAAGTCATGGGGAACAGGATGATCCAAGATTAGATAATATCAACGCACTCTATTATTATAACTATTCCATTGGTTCCGGGTCAATTGGTATTTCTAATTTTAATCCAATAAGTGAAGAGCAACAAATAATTCTTAAACGATTTCGAAATGTATTCAACTTGTCTTACCAGCGTTATTTAGATATCGCACTCGCAGAAGAACAGGCACGAGAAGCACAAATAGAAGCTTCACTCGAAAGGGTGACGAGCAGTTGCGATGAGCATGAATAAGTCTGACGATTTATTAAGCATCTGCGAAGTCTCATTTAAAGAGTTTAAGAAACTTGGCTTCGATAATATCAGAAATGCCCTCATACACATTCAATACGATGAACAAAAATATTTTATGGATTATGACTTCTCTGATTTAACGGGCGGTGCAATAACAAAAATCGAATATGGTTCTCATCCTGTAGTGGAAGATTACTTGAAGCAAATTAGAAGTGCTAAAGATGCTTTTTACCAGGGAGTAATAAAAGAAGACCAGTTGAAGGAATGGAAAGAGTTTCAGAAAAAATTCCGGACAAATTGACGATCCTCGATTGGATAATGCAACTGCGCTTTACTACTATTTCTTCTCTATTGGTATCGGTGATATTGGCATCTCTACTCTACACTCTATCGATGAATCACAGATAAAAATTCTTAAAAGGTTCAGAAACGTATTTGACCTTGCTTACCGAAGATATAATGATATTGCCCTTGCTGAAGCACAGGCAAGAGAAGCACAGATAGAAGCGGCTTTGGAACGGGTGCGGTCTAAAACAATGGCCATGCACAATAGCCAGGATGTCGGAGCTACGGTTGTTACTTTATTTGATGAAGTGTTGAAGTTGGGTCTTGACAAATCCATTCGTGTTGGTATAGGAATCCTAGAGGGAAATGATGGTATGGAAACATGGTCGGCAACTTCAACTCCGAATGGTGAAGTTGATTTAAAGATGGGTATGTTGGATATGACGATACATCCCATGCTGATAGGACTTAAAAAAGCGTGGGAAAGCGGCGAAACCAGTTATAGCTATGATTATATCGGTGATGATGTATTTCGATATTACAAAGCTCTTAACAACGAACCAGATTACCCATTTCAGGCAGACCTGGATTTATTACCCGAAAATGAGTATCATAAAAGTTTCTTTTACAAGGAAGGTATTCTTTTTTCTTTTGCACCCAACCCAATTTCAGATGAAGCAGCTAAGGTTTTAGATAGGTTTGCCGGTGTTTTCGGACAAACATACAGAAGATACCTTGATCTCCAAAAAGCCGAAGCACAAGCAAGGGAAGCACAAATTGAAACAGCACTTGAAAGGGTGACGAGCTCGTACAATGGCGATGCATAAAAGTGATGAGCTTGCTGAAACTGCT
Organism: uncultured Ignavibacteriaceae bacterium; assembly: GCA_963699475.1. Taxonomy (GTDB): domain Bacteria; phylum Bacteroidota; class Ignavibacteria; order Ignavibacteriales; family Ignavibacteriaceae; genus IGN2. The sequence goes on from CAVOUA010000013.1 coordinate 14,298, forward strand.
GGTGTACTCTTTGAACAAATGGTTTCGTTAGGAATAGTTCCGAAGCGATGTGTAATTAGTATTATAAATCAAACAACAGACAATGCAAGTTTTTGGCTTACTAGCTCTGATGGAAAAGTAATTCATGGTTCTGATCTTGTTCCATTAACAGAAGAGAAACATTTAATCGAAATGTATGGTGCATGGAAAGAAAAGAAAACACATTTCGCTTTTAAAGTATCCGGGGAAGAACGACTAGACTGGACGACGTATATTATAAATAAAGTTAAAATGCACCTGCCCGAATATCAACCTGACACTATAAACAAAGAACAGATTCTTAATGAGCCAGCAGTTTTTAATTCCTTCTTCTTTTCTCATGGTTTCGTAATGCTGCATACAGTTGATGATTTAACCGAAGACCATATTAAAATGCTTAATAGATTTGCCAGTGTTTTCGAACAAACTTATACCCGATTTCTCGATCTTAAAAGAGCTGAAGCACAAGCACGTGAAGCAAAGATTGAAACCTCCCTTGAACGAGTACGTTCTAAAGCTATGGCAATGCACAGCCCGAATGATTTGTCCGAAACTGTTAATGTGTTTTTTAAAGAGTTAAAAGCACTTGAAATTGTTCCTCTCCGTTGCGGTGTTGCCCAGATTGATGAAGCAACACGAACTACAAATCTTACCACCACAACATCTTCTCAACAAGGAGATTCATTTGAGGTGATTGGAAAGATAAAACAAACTGGTCATCCGGTGCTTGATGGAATTTTTGAAAATTGGAAACTTCAAAAAGAATATTATCCTGTTCTTGAAGGAGCAGACATAAAAGCTTATTACGATGTTATGAATGCTCAAATTGCTTATCCGGATTACTCTGCAGAGACCACACAATTTGGAAATTTGTTTCCCTTCAAGGAAGGATTTGTTTTTGCGTGGACTGAAAGTAAATTGTCCAAAGAAGATCTCCAGATATTTCGAAGATTTAATTCTGTATTAAGTCTTACGTACCGTCGATATATAGATTTAAAAGAAGCTGAAGCCCGTTCTGTAGAAGCTGTAAGGCAAGCCTCTCTTGATCGTGTTCGCGCTGAGATCGCCTCTATGCGCACAACGAATGATCTGGAAAAAATAACACCATTGATTTGGCGCGAACTGACAACTTTAGGCATACCTTTTTTCCGATGTGGTGTATTTATTATTGATGAACCCAATTCTGTTGCGCATGCATATCTCTCAACACCGCTTGGTAAATCTCTTGCAGCTCTTCATGTTAAAATCAATAACACCTGGCTGGAAAATGCCGTTAAGCATTGGCGCAATGGGGAGATATACCATGAAGTTTGGGACAGGAATAAATTCTTGGCTTGGACGCAGACTATGATGGAACAAGGATTTGTTGAAAATAAGGAGCACTTTCAGGCAGGTAAAGAAGCCCCCGAAACTTTATCTTTGCAGCTTTTACCTTTCACACAAGGTATGCTGTATGTAGGCAGTAAACTGCCGCTGTCAAATGAAGAAATTAAAATAGCTGGGAAATTGGCTGATGACTTCGGTATAGCTTATTCCCGTTATGAGGATTTTCAAAAATTAGAAGCAGTAAATCATCGTAAAACTTTGGAGTTAGAGGAAGCCCGGCAGTTACAACTTTCAATGCTTCCTAAAAAACTTCCAAAACTTCCAAACCTTGATATTGCTGTTTATATGAAAACCGCAACAGAGGTGGGCGGTGATTATTATGATTTTAATGTTGGTGTTGATGGAACACTTACTGTAGCAATCGGCGATGCAACAGGACATGGAATGAAAGCTGGAACAATCGTTTCTATGATAAAAGCGCTTTTTGCTTCTGGTGGATCAAGAATGGATATGAAATCATATTTTAAAGAAAGCAGCGATGCTCTAAAAGGAATAGAGCTAGGAAGATTAATGATGGCGTTTCTGATGCTTAGAATAAATTCCCACAAACTTCAGTTTGCAAATGCAGCAATGCCTCCATTGTACATCTATAAAAAGCAATCAAAAGATGTTGAGGAAATAATGATAAGTGGAATGCCATTAGGTGCAGTTAAAGATTTCCCTTATCAAATTGAAGAAATCGAAATATCATCAGGCGATACGATTTTATTATTAAGCGATGGACTACCTGAATTAAAAAACAGTAAAGATGAACATTATGGTTACGGTAGAGTAAAAGATGAATTTAAATCAGTGGCAGAAAAACGTCCGGATGAGATAGTTGGTTATTTAAAAAACTCGGCTGCTGAATGGGTTAACGGAATAGAGCCCGATGATGATGTTACGTTTGTAGTAATAAAAGTTAAATAAATTCTTTTTTCAATTCGATATTAAACTTCCGAGAGCTAAGCCGAATATGCTGCATAATAAAACCTCTCTGACAGATAAATTACTCTGTTTAACCTGATTTTTAATCTTGCCTTTTTGTTCCCCGAATCTTTAACTTATAAAAAAATAGGGTGCAAAAATAGCCGTTATTCGCACCCTTAGTGCATCCTACCGGGCTCGAACCGGTGACCTGCTGATTAAGAGTCAGATGCTCTACCAACTGAGCTAAGGATGCGGGGCAAAATTAAGGAAAATTTGTACGGGTTAAAAGAGAGGCGGGGATGTCGGTTGTAAAATCTGCAAAATATGATGGTGGACTAAAAATCGATGGATGTTTTTCAAGAAAAACTTCCCGATGTAAAATCAAGTGCTTGCTATTTCAACGGCATCAGCATCACCTTCAACATCAGAAGCTGGTGTTGTGTTTATTTTTTCTCAACCTTATTATTCTTTTCAAGTTTTTCAAGAAAGGTATGATACACACTCATAATTTCATCCTTCAAAAAATCTGATTGCATTTCATACTCAGTATATTTATCAAAAAACCGATGGGAAAGTTTTGAAAATAATATTTGAGTCAGCAACGCTGCGGTTAAATCTTTTGATTGTTCCATTATAAACCTCTTTGATTTAAATTGTTTAAAAACTATTAAAGAAATGTTTTAATTGCACTTCCGACTACAACATCAATAATGCCATTGGTAATTTTGGTGATTCGAATTTTCGATAAACCTAATTGTTTAAGGGCTTCCATTTTAGCGAGATCTTTTTTTCCTTTCAGTAAAAATTCAAAATCTGCCTGGCTAAGCGCACCAGATGCAAGTCCCTCTGTCCACCTTTGAAGGTCTTCTTTAGTTTTTTCAACAAAGATATTTCCGTCATTAAGGATTTCGTCCTTGTATTCCTCAAGATTTTCTTTTGCATAATCAAGTAAATCATCTTTAATCGTTGTTACAAAGTCATTAAATGCTGGCATATTTATCCTTTATTTTAATATAGATGAATCTATTTTCCCGCTTTCTAGACCAATTATGGTGTCAAATGCATCACTGACAAGCTTTTGGGTATCGGTTACAAACATTTCAGAAAGGAGGTCTTCTTCTTCCCATCTTTTTAGAAAACCCCCAAGAAGATTTCCTTCTTCATTAAGCAATATTTCCCACTGCTCGGCAGAAAGTTCATTGTTTGGTCGTCCGAGTGCGAACTCGTATGCTTTACTTAGTTCTGTTTTCAGGTAAGTCACATCTTCTTCGTATTCAGCATAGGATGAAGTTGCAAAGGACATAAGCTCTAGAGATTCGACTTTCAAATCCACTGCCTGCTTATATGCTTCAGGACTAAAAACTGATATAGAAGAACAGGACAATAATGACAGACAGAGAGCTAGTGTAAGTATTGATGTGAGTAGTCTTATTTTGATAGTCATAGAAGAAACCCTATCGATCTGTTAAAATATATTCTAAGATGATTTAATTTATTATTTAACCTTAATATTGTTTTTTACTTTGGTCTTTCCAGGTCAAAACATCCTGAAAATTATCTTAACTTATCGGTGTTAAATTTCAATAAATACAAAAAAAGTAATGATAAATTTATTCCCAAACTTAAAATAAATAATCTTATTCTTAATGGGCTTTGATAAAAAAAATTTCTTTGCAAAAGAAGGATTAGCTCCGCTGTTTGTAATAATCGGTGCAAGTTTGTGGGGAGTAGATGGGATTGTTCTTCGCCCCGCTCTTTTCGGTCTTCCTGTTCCATTGGTAGTCTTTGTTGAAAGCACTCTTGTTGCAATATTACTATCGCCTTATTTTATAAGACAATTGCCGATTTTAAAGGCTTTAAAGAAGAAAGACTGGCTTGCTTTCTTTTTGGTCGCCTTGTTTGGCGGGGCAATTGGTGCGATGGCTATTACAAAGGCTCTTTTTTATGTGAACTTTGTCAATCTTTCTGTGGTAATTCTTCTGCAAAAATTACAACCGGTTTTTGCAATAACGCTTGCTGCTGTTTTTCTGAAAGAAAAATTATCACGACAGTTTTTCCTGTGGGCAGCCCTGGCAATTATTGGTGCATATTTGATGACATTCGGAACTAACCTGCCGGACTTCACAACAGGAGATAAAACAACTATTGCAGCATTGTTTGCATTATTGGCTGCATTAAGTTTTAGTTCGTCAACCGTCTTAAGTAAACGTGCTTTACGAAATGTTTCTTTTGAAATGGGAACATACCTTCGTTTTCTTTTTTCAGCAGTTATAATGTTAGTGCTTGTTATTTCTTTAGGTGATATAAAAAACATTTCAGAGATTACTACCAAACAAGCCGTTGTTTTTCTAATCATTGCCTTTACAACCGGTGGGGCTGCTATTTTTCTTTATTACTACGGACTGAAAAGAATAACTGCATCGGTTGCAGCTATATGTGAGCTGGCTTTTCCATTAGTTGCAGTTGTTTTAGAATATATTGTTCACGATAACATTCTTGGTCCGCTTCAATGGATTGGGGTAATAATACTTCTATTGAGTATTGTTAAGGTAAGCGGGATTAATGCTCCAAACTGGCAGAAGAAAAAAGGGCCTGGTTACTCAAGCCCTTAAATTATTCTTAACCATCGGAATCTTTTTTGCTCCAGGGCGGAACAACATCATTCATTCTTGCATAAGCAATTGATTGACCGAGATGTTCATGACAATGAGCGATCATTGATATAATAAAATTTCTTAAACTCATTTTCATTCCAAAAGCTTCAATCTCCCGGTTTAAATCTTCTTCGGTAAGTGCGGCAATCCTTTCTTTCAGAATATCAAAAGATTCATTCATCTTTTCAATTATTATTGCTTTGTCTGTAGTCTGGGTATCCCAATTGTTTTCCTTGCTGAAATCCATAACAAAACCAACCTCTTCAGGAACGGTCCCGCCGGAAACAGTAACACAAATATAATTCCCAAAGGCAACATGCAGATAAACTTCACTGACAGAGCGTACTCCATCCATAGGTCTCCATTCATATGTAGATTGGGGCATAGCATCCGCTAGTTGGGTAACTCTGCCCCGCATAAAATCAACCTGCCCGAGAAACTCCTGCACAAGAACCGGTTGTTCAGCCAAACTTATTGTTGAAAGCAACAGAACAACACTGAAAAAAAGGACTTTTTTTAAACTAAGCATTTGGCCTCCTGTTTAATTTTATAATAATTAATTGACTACTTCTAAAACTTCGAAATTGATTGTGAATGACAGGGTTAGAATATATGGAATTTATTTGCCATTAAGCAAGCAAATTTTAAGTAGAAAAGTATCTAAATTGCGCATCAAATTTTTTGAAAGGAAATTCTGTGGAAAAAGCAGGTGGATTAGCACAAATAAAATCGGGTTTCCAGAAGTCTTTCTGGGTTGCAAATGGAATGGAGCTTTTTGAAAGGCTCGCATATTACGGTCAGGCAACTATACTCAGTGTGTTTCTTAGAGATCATTTAAGATTTAGCGAGGTTGAAGCTGGCCAACTCTCATCGATATTTGGTGGACTAATATATTTCCTTCCGATTTTTGCTGGTGCACTTGCCGACAAATTCGGTTTTAAAAAGGCTTTTTCATTCGCTTTTTTTGTGCTGGCAACCGGCTACTTTCTTATCGGCTCAACAGGGATTGCTTTGTTCTCTGGATATTACTCCGATACAAATCTGTTTATCATTCTAAGCTTTATTTTAGTCTTCACTGCAATTGGCGGATCGTTCATAAAACCAAGTGTGCTGGGAACGGTTGCATTAACTACCACCTCTGAATCAAAATCACTCGGCTATGCAATTTACTATTGGCTTGTAAACATAGGTGCGGCACTTGGTCCTCTTTTAGCTTATTTAGTTAGAGATTCTTTTGGAATTGAATTTGTCTATTTGGTTTCTGCAATAAGTTGTGCCCTTATGTTTTTTGTTACGTTGATTTTTTTCAAAGAGCCACAAGCAAAATTAGACGAGCAAAGAGACAGTATTTTGCAGGTAATTAAAAACCTCTGGACTGTTGTGAAGAATATAAAGTTTATGATATTTCTTTTAATCTTTGCTCTTTACTGGATTGTATTCTGGGAATTTTTTATTGTTATACCTTTTTACATTTCGGACTACATCTCCCCCGAAGCGCCTATTGAGTTGATATTATCTGTCGGAGCCTGGACAATTATACTTTTACAAATCCCAATTAACAGGTTAACCAAGAATATCCCCACGCCAACTGCAATTATGATTGGGTTTGTCTTTGCTGCGTTAAGCTGGTTTTTGCTTTACTTCTCGCACCTCGCAGGAATATCAGTCGGCCTTGGATTGATTATCGGGACAATATTTATCTTTTCTGTTGGCGAACAAACACAAGCACCAAGATTCTATGAATACCTGGCAGACCTCGCTCCAAAAGGACAAGCCGCCTTATTCCAGGGCTTTGCTTTTCTGCCAATTGCTATAGCCTGGACGCTGGGGGGAACCTTCGGCGGCTGGATATATCATACTTATGGAAGAAAAGAAGTTGGACAACCCGAAATGGTATTTCTTATTATAGGACTTGTGGGAATAATAGCCGCCGTTATGATGTTTCTTTATAACGTCTATATGAAAAGGACCCAATAGGTTTTTTCTTTGTTTTTAAGATTTACACCTGGTCAGAAAAGCCTTTATTGTTAACTTCTTAAGTTGGCTCTTTACAATGAATCCTTTTTGCTTTTTAACTATCAAATCTTTTGAAATCAATTAATTTATGTAATATGACAGCCGGACAAATATTTTTATACGTACTTATTGCTCTAATAGTCTTCTACATTGCTAGAAAATTTTTTCTGATAAGGTCAATTAAGCATTATTCTGCACAGGAAGCATCACAAAAAGTTAAAAAAGAGCGAAATGTTGTTTTTCTCGATGTTAGAACCGATACCGAAAGGAAACAGGGTTCAATAAGGGGTTCTTATCACGTTCCCATAACATCAATAGCTTCAAGTGAAAACGAGTTAAAAAAATTTAAGAATGCAGAGATTATCTGTTACTGCCGAACAGGGAGCAGAAGTTTAAATGCTGCCGCCAAACTTAAGCGACTTGGATTTAATGTGGCTAATTTGAGGGGTGGTATTCTAAGATGGAACGCAGCAGGTTTAAAATGATCTGGGTTAGGATAAAACTTTTTTTACCTGTTATTCTGGGTGCACTGGGTGGATATTTGTATTACACTTTTATCGGCTGCAACGGAAGCTGTGCAATAACAGGAAGCCCTGTTAACAGTACATTATATGGGTCTCTTATCGGATTAGTATTAACAGACTGGAAACAAATCAAATTATTATTTATCAATAGGAAAGAAGAAAAATGAAAAAGAATATGGGATTAATAGATCGCACAGTTAGAACACTTCTGGCGGTTATAATTGCAATACTCTACTTCACAAATCAAATCACAGGGGCAGCAGCGATAATTTTAGGCCTTTTTGCCGTGATCTTTTTGGTGACAAGTTTTATGAGTTTTTGCCCGCTATACTTACCATTCAAATTATCAACATTAAAAAAATCCAAATAATCAGGATTTTATATTTACTGAACGGAAAGGATTAGAATATGCAATACGGATTTTCAAAAACAGTCGATATGAGCTATGAGCAAACAATCGAAAAAGTAACCGCCGAATTAAAGAAAGAAGGTTTCGGAGTTTTAACATCGATTGATGTTAAAGAAACTCTTAAGCAAAAAATTAATGTGGATTTTAAAAAGTATGCTATACTTGGTGCTTGCAATCCACCGATAGCACACAAGGCTTTACAGGAAGAAGAAGATTTGGGTTTATTGCTTCCCTGTAATGTGGTTGTCTACGAAAAGGATAACAAAACCCGAGTTTCAATTTTTGATCCGATGGTGATGACGTGGATAATGGAAAATGACAACATGAAACCTATTGCAACCGAGGTTCAGGAAAAGTTACAAAGAGTTTTAAAAGCAATTTAATTAAACAAAGAAAAAAGGAAACAGTAATAATGGCAGAGCATTTAACAAAGAAAACATTTTTAGAAAAAGTATTCGATTATGAAAAAAACCAGGATTGGAAGTACGAAGGCGATCTCCCAGCCGTGGTTGATTTCTGGGCTCCATGGTGTGGTCCTTGCAAAATGGTTGGGCCCATAGTTGACGAGCTATCTACTGAATACAAAGGAAAGGTAAATTTCTATAAAGTTAACACAGATGAAGAGCAGGAGCTCGGTGCAGTTTTCGGAATAAGAAGCATTCCGTCGCTGCTGTTCATTCCAAAAGAAGGACAACCTAAACTAGCAGTCGGTGCCCTTCCGAAAGAATCTTTCAAATCTGCAATTGAAAAAGAACTTCTCGTAAACGAACCAAGCCAAAATTAATTACGTCGCTGTCGCGGTCATAACTATACCGTGACAGCAGTAACTTTTTCTACAATTGAAAACTCACCACTTTTTATGAAATAGATCAAGCAGCCTGCCAAGTCCGGAAGCTTTTGAAAAAGATTTCAAGGGTGGTTCATTTAAATATTTTTTCCTGATTTGATTTATGGTTTCTGTTTCGTTGGTGTTAAGCTTTCCAATTCTTTCAAATATTAAAATCATTATGGCTGTCTTCAGGGTAGTTGCTTTAACTCTAACAGTATGTGGGGAATATCTTCCGGGATGAATGTGCACATATTTTTCTGAATTTTCCCCTAATCGAACTGTCCAGATGGATTTATCTTTAAGTCCAATAAGCTGATAATCTCTCCCATCTTTTGAGAGCCATTTACGGTATTTCTCAAATAAAAATATTTTATTTTGATGAAGATAACCAAGTATTTGTTCTGAAATCTCCAGTGGCGAATAATCTCCGAAATACAGATCCATTTGAGACTCGCCGATTTTCAGCAAATGAACTTTTAGCTCTTCCAGACTCATTGAATTCTCTAACGGACTCTATTTGCTTTTTGATAAAGCCCGAGTGGTGTTTCCAGCAATTAAGATTTATCGGTGGGGTAATGAAACAGTTTTCTTTCACGTCAGAATCAAATCACAAATTTAATTGCCGGGTGCTTAGTTAACTTCTGGAAGATTAAATCTCTCACGACTTCTGAGGGTACAACAACGGCAATATTCAAACTGAAATATTTTCCTTTTTTACTGATGTTCGACGGGGTAAGATCGTAGTCTAAATCAAGAACTACTTCTTCAACTGCGCTAATCATTTCTTCAACGCTATCACCTATAATTTTGTATTGCCATTTACATGGATAGTCGATTTGCGGTTTTTTATTTTCCTGATTGAATATCATTCGGTTTGCTGATTACTTTTTTACATAACGAATTTATAAATCTTTAACTTCAAATAAAATTTATTTCGCTTAGATAATTCTTAATAAATAATTCATTCTCGAAACGGCAGCCATTTATTATTAGTCTTTATTAACTAAAAATACTCCCGCTGTAATTAGCAATCCGCTGAAGATCATTAACAAAGTAATCTCCTCACTAAGAAACAACCAGGCGGCAAAGACAGTAACAAGCGGCTCAAAATAGAGGAAGGCACCAACCTTTGCCGACTCCATGTCCCGTAAAGCCTGCGCCCAAATAACGTATGCAACACCCGAACATAAAAAACCAAGGAAAAGAATCGAGATCCAGCCGATTAGAGAAAGGTTAATTACTGAGTCGATCGTTTGTGAATCAAGATTGAATGGAATAATTATAAGCGCCATCATCAGGAAAAGATAAAGAATTGTCATTAATGGAGAGTATGAAAGAGATATCTTCTTGTTTACCATCGAGTAAACTCCCCAGGTAAACGCGCTACCAAGCACAAGCAGATCTCCTTTATTTTCAATTAAGCCGATGTTCGTTATATCTCCTTTTCCAATGAGTAAAAGCAGTCCTGCTATTGCAACTAATATTCCAGCAAACTGAAAAAGCGTTATTTTTTCTTTGTAAAAGACAAATCCAAGCAGTGCCATAAAAACCGGTGCGGTACCAATTATCCAGCCAGTGTTAGAGGCTGTTGTGTACTGCAGGCCGGTTACCTGTATCCATAGGTGGAAAACTGCAACAAGCGCAAGAATGAAAATCCAGCCATGACTTTTAAGGTTAATCGAAAAAGTTCTTTTAGTAGACAAGGCAATAATGAATAGAAGAATCGAAGCCAAAATCAGCCGGAGGATAATAATTGTAACAGGTTTAATTTCATGCAACACAGTCTTAGTTGCAACAAATGAAGTTCCCCAAAAAATTACTGCAAGAATAATAAGCAGATAACGATAAGCTTTTGAGGTGGTCAAGTTATTCTACTTGGATCTTTCTGTTTTTTTAGCAGAAGAATACTTTTCAAGATCATAATTAATCAGCTTGTTTGGCATATCAACTTTTACGATTTCTACATTTGCGTCATCAAAGAATTTAGTGGCAAGTGTATCATGGTAATCAGAAAAAACTACAACTCTTTTTATACCTGCAGCTATAAGTGCTTTTGCACATGTTGTGCAGGGCATATTTGTAACATACGCCATCGCACCTTTAATATTAACTCCGTGTGTGGTTGCCTGAACGAGTGCGTTTATTTCCGCATGATTTGTTCGCACGCAATGGTTATCTACTATCAGACAGCCGACATCATCGCAATGAGGCTGCCCTGGCAGCGATCCATTGTAACCAGTAGCGAGTACAAACCTATCTTTAACTAAAACGCATCCACAGTGCATTCTCGGGCAGGTTGCTCTTTCGGATGCCAGCATAGCCAGCTTTAAAAAATATTCATCCCATGTGGGTCGTCCATTTGAACTCATAATAATAGAACTCAACTCAGGTTATTAGATAAAAATTTAATGAACTGAAAGTTAAAGGATTTTAAACGCTTTACAAGCGTAGAGGAAGGTTATTGGACAAAGTTATGCAAGAGAATTGAGGAATTATTACACAAACAAATTACTTCTTTCAACGAAATTTTTTAATGCGCTAGCTTGTTAGTGATAAGTAACTCCCTCATATATAACCTTACTGCATCTTTAGCAGAAGTTTTGAAAGTGATAAACACATCAAGTCCTTCGTGTTTTAGAACGTCCAGATTACTTCGGTCCATTCCTCTGGAAATTATAGTTGAACAATCACCAAGTAAAGAATGTATTTTGGTGGGGACAGTGATTCGCCTGCTGCTTGATTTTTTTTCGCTCAGATCACTTTTTCTGTACTCAGAACCAACAATGTCAGATTCTTTAATATCATAAACAACATATCCTTTTGTAGGGATAAAGGGTGACTTGATTGTTACCCCGTCGTTCGATTCAATCGCTATTTTCATCTTGTTTTCTCCTTAATTTGTTATTACAAATCTCTTTCAACCAGCTCGTATTGTGTGAGCTCTTCTCACATTCACGCGGGCTTTTTTTGCAAAGCGTTTATGTCTTTTTGACCGGTGAATCCTGCTGCTGGAACAAATAGGACAGTTTTGTGGAAACTGTTCAACAGGAATATTCTCCCAATAATATCCGCATTCTTCACATTGATATTTTTTCTTTGTCATCAAATAATATCTCCTGCATCTTATCGTTAATATCGTTGATTTAAAGAACAAACAGTCTTGAGTAGAATGGTTTATGAACTAAGTAGAGATTCGAAAATGTTCTGGTTATAAGATAACATTTTAAAGTTAATTGTCAATAGCAATTGTTGAGGAGCAAATGTTGGGGACAAAAAATAGACCGGTGAAAATAATTAATGACCAGAAAATATTTTAAATCATCTCGGACAGAAGCTCCTGGCGTGGATTAGCAATTACAACTTTGTTCACCAAAAGACCTTTTTCAGAAACAACTCGCGCACCGGCTTCAACGGCGCTTGTAACTGCAGCCACGTCCCCGGTTACACTGAAAAAAGCCTTCCCACCAAGAGCCATCGCCAATCGCAGTTCTACAAGCTGGACTTTTGCGGCTTTTACTGCAGCATCCGCAGCTTCAATTAATGAAGCGACTGAATAAGATTCAACTATACCGAGCGATTCAAGCATTTGAACATTATTATGGCCAGCTATTGCAGGAAAGATTGTAGGATGAACATTGGGAATTACAAATTGATCTATAACTCCAAAACCAACAGTATTAACGGCATTGTCAACAGCCGAGGTTACAGCTGCAACATCTCCGGCAATCAGAGTCATATATTTGCCTGAGCATATGGTCCTTGATATCATTAATTCTACTTCTGAGGTTTTCAGCATGAGGTCGGCAGCCTGAATACCGGAGGCAATGCTTCCCATTTCAATTAGTCCGATTGAATTTTTAGCAATCATTTAAGCTCCTTTTAAGATTCTATCGAAATAAATTCTTTTGTGACTTCTTTTACTTTACCACTAATCGAGGCATGAATGTTTGCACCTAATTCACCACCGGGAATTTTCCCGATAAGTTGCCTTTCTTCAACTATGTCTCCCTTTTTTACAAAGGCTTCTGCGGGTTTCCCAATATGCTGTTGAAGGGGAATCCTGACTTTTTCAACTGCTATCTTTTCAGAATTGAAAGGTGCTATCAACGTCATAATCTTGCAGCTTGAGTTTCATTATTAATTGCTTAAGAGGAACTCTTCTTCCTTCTTTAATCGGGTGAACTTTAACCGGCTTTTGCTGTATGAATTTTATTCCAGCTTCACGCATTTCAATTTTTGCTTTGTCACAAGCTTCTTTGGGATAGAGGTCTTCGGGACATGCATACAACGTGCACAATCCACAGGAACAGCAAAGTTCCGCCATTTGATTCCAAACAGCAGCACCCGTTTTTGTAAATCCCAGTGAGCGCATAACTTTATGAGGCTCAACCTGGTAACCAAGCAAATAACGCGGACAAAATTCTGTGCAATAACTGCATTGGTCACATGCTGATTTTCCGATGCGATGCCAGTTTTGTTCGGGTTGATTTTTTCTTTTGATTAAATAATGATCTTTGGGAAGAACAATTAGTCCTGCTGTTGTTTTAGTAACAACCTCATCAAGATTAAAAGTTAAGTGCCCCATCATCACACCGCCGACAAATATTCCAAAATCTTTAACTTTTGTTCCTCCTGCAAACTCAACAACATCTTTAAAGCTTGTTCCAACTGGAACAAAAAACGATGATGGTTTTTTAATTGCTCCGGCAACACAAATAAATTTCTTGAGTAACAGGGATTTCTTTTTCTGCCTGAGCAATGTTGTAAAGAGTTTCAACATTGTTAACAACACAGCCTATGTCGAGCGGAATTCCTGCTGGCGGAATTAATCTTCCGGTTGCTTCATAAACCAATTCAAATTCATCACCGGAAGGATAAAAATCCCCGAGCTTTGTCAATTCTAATTTTCCATTCAGGTATTTGCTGATTGCTGAAACGGCTTTTATGTTTTTTTCTTTAATCCCGAAAAACCCTTTCTTTGCTGAGGTGCTATCAATAAGAACTTCTAATCCTTTTGTGATTTCTTTGGGGAAATGAAGCATCAATTCATAATCTTTATGAATGAGAGGTTCGCATTCAGCACCGTTTGCCAGTACAAATTCGACCTTTGAGTTTGCTTTAATGTGAGAAGGAAATCCGGCACCACCGGCACCAACTACTCCTGCATTTAATATTTTTTCTGTGAGCGACATATATTACTTATGAATTACTATTTCTTTCAACGTTTCAACCCACATAGGATGATCATTTAAACTTTCCACAAGCTGAACCTTTTCACCTCCATGCTCTTCAAAAAGTTTTTGATATTCTACTCCAATCTCTATCAAAGTTTCAAGGCAATCTGCAACAAATGCGGGGCTGAAAACTAATAACTTTTTCGCTCCTTTCTTTGCTTGTTCAATAATTACTTTGTCAGTAAATGGTTCAAGCCAATTTTTATCAAGTCGCGATTGAAAGCAGACAGTGTATTTTTCTGCACTAATATTAAGCTTTTTGGCTATCAATCTCGTTGTAGCATAACATGTTGCTTTATAACAATAAAGATTTGTCTCATTTATTTCCGTTTCGCAATTGTGTTCTTCGCAAAGAGAACCGTCTTTGTAAACTTTATCAACTTGTCTTACTGGCAAGCCGTGGTAGCTGAACAAAACGTGATCATATTCATTAATATTATATTTTTTTGCCTGTTCCGCAATTGTATTAATAAAGCCATCCTCATCATAATACTGACTGACAAATTTTATTTCAGGAATTACCCACCACTTGCTCACTATCTTCATCGCTTTATCAATCACTGATCCTGTCGTTGCAGAGGCATATTGCGGAAAGAGAGGAATCACAATAATCTTTGAATAATTTTTTTTATAGATATCCGAAAGGACATCATTAATCGAGGGGTTTTTGATATCTCATGGCAAGTATATACATCATAACTATCACCAAGGGATCTTTGTAATTTTTCCTGAACTGATTTGCCGTAGTAAAGAATTGGCGATCCTTTCCTTCCATCCGGCAAACCATTGTTAACCCAAAGCTCTTTGTAAATCTTAGCTGATTTTGGCGCACGGAATGGAACAATGATTAAATTTACAAGAATGAATCGGGCCAGCGCAGGAATGTCTATAACCCTTGGATCATTAAGGAATTCGAAAAGGTATTTTCTCACATCCTTAACAGAGGGACTATCGGGCGTGCCTAAATTTATAAGAACAACGGCTGTCTTCTGCATATCTCCTTCGAAATTATAATATTTATTTCAACATTAGTTTTAGTTGGAACGTTCAAAAATAGCCAAATTTAATTTTATCTTCATTTCTAATTAGTTTTGTTTCAATAAACCGCGGAGATTTTATGAAACTTTCCTTTAAAATCTTTTTAGTCCTGATATTAGTATCAGTATTAAAATCAGAAGCTCAAACTCAGCCCTATGTTATACTCATCAGTTTTGATGGGTTTAGATGGGACTATGTAAATCGCGGTATCACTCCAAATTTTGATTTTATAAAAGAGGCTGGCGTCTCAGCAAAATCTCTACGGCCATGCTTCCCATCGAAAACATTTCCTAATCATATTTCAATAGTAACCGGAATGTATCCTGAACACCACGGAATAATATCAAATAACTTCAGTCGACTATTTTACGGGTGAAAAATTTTCCATGAGTGATACTATGCAGTCACGAAGCGAGAGATGGTTTAAAGGGGAAGCATTCTGGGAAACCGCCGAGAGACAGGGAGTTATTACGGCGAGTTATTTCTGGCCGGGCTCGGATGTTTCTAATCCTTACAGACAACCAACATATTTTTACAAATATGAACATTCGAAACCATACAAAGAAAGAGTTGATGGCGTAATCGAATGGCTTCGTCTTCCTTATGAAAAAAGACCTCATTTCATTACTTCATATTTTGATGCTACAGATACATATGGTCATAAATATGGTCCAAATTCTCCCGGAGTTAATCAGGCAATCGCACAACTCGACAGCATTCTCGGCTTCTTCTTCCAAGGGTTAAAAGAAATAAATCTGTTTGACAGCACAAATATTATCGTTGTATCAGACCACGGAATGGCTGAAGTAAATATTGAGCAAACAATTAATATCGAAGACTTGCTAATGGATTATGAATATCAATCCGGCGATAACGGACCCTTTATGTTAATTGAACCATCGGCCAAAGATTTAGAAAACGTTTATAAAAAACTAAAAGAAAACGAAAACCATTATAAAGTTTACAAAAGAGCAGATGTTCCCGAATATTATCACTATTCTGACAATCCTTTAATCAGCAACCTGGTAATTATTGCTGATAATGGTTGGGGTGTCGAGACAACTAAATCAATTGAGAGTTTGACAAAGTACGGGACAAAAGGAAACCACGGTTATGATAATTGCTGGTTGGATATGCATGGTATTTTTTATGCCATTGGCCCCTCTTTCAAATTTAATTACGGGGTTGGCTCCATAGATAACATTGATATTTACCCGTTGCTCTGCAAAATTTTTAATTTGGTCCCCAATCAGTTAATAGATGGAAAGCTCGAGAGAATTAGTTATATATTAAAATGAAAGTAAGATTCAAACGTAAGGCCCGTAAGTCGAGCATTATCAGCGAAGGTTTTGGCAAAAATGAGACTATTAATGTTTACGCTTGCTTCTATCTCTCAAGTTATATTCACAAAGTACCGTGGGGAAGCCCCAGTTCTGAGATTTGATAATGGATACGCCAAATAGTTATTAATTAATGGCGAGTCATAGATCTTGCCCTTCAATTTGACTCTTTTGCCTTGAAAAAACATCAAAAAATCATATCTTACAATCCGATTTTATGATTTTCACAGGTATTTGCTTTTAACCATCTGAATGAATAAAAACAGAGGAATTATTATGAATTACAAATCTTACATGCTGCACAATTATAAAACACTCCCGCAGGTAGCTAATCTTCCTAAGGATTTGATTGAGGCAATTGATGTTGTTGGATCTGTTTTGCCATTTAAGACAAATAATTATGTTGTTGAAAACCTGATAGATTGGGACAACATTCCCAATGATCCGATTTTTACACTAACCTTTCCAAGGAAGGAAATGCTGCGTCCGCATCATTATGAAAAAATTAAAAAAGCAATAAAAAACGATGTTTCAAAAAACGAAATAAAAAAAGTTGCTGATGAAATCCGACTTGAGCTAAATCCACACCCTGCCGGACAGCTCGATCATAATGTTCCACAAATGGATGGCGAAAAGGTTTTCGGTATGCAGCACAAGTACCGGGAGACTGTTTTGTTTTTTCCAGGTCAGGGCCAAACCTGTCATGCTTATTGCACATTTTGTTTCAGATGGCCCCAGTTTGTTGGAATGGACGAGTTTAAGTTCGCTTCTAGGCAAGCAGAACATCTTGCTGAATACGTTTCTAATAACAAGGAAGTCACTGACGTGCTTTTTACTGGTGGTGATCCACTTATAATGAAAACCAAAATACTTGAGGCATACATTCGTCCGCTTCTTGACTCCAACTTAAGTAATCTTAAAAATATCAGGATAGGAACAAAAGCTCTTGCATACTGGCCATATCGCTTTTTAACTGATGATGATGCAGAAGATTTATTAAAACTTTTAAGTGACATAAAAAAAGCCGGAAAACATTTTGCTTTTATGGCTCACTTCAATCACCCAGCAGAATTAAATCATCCGGCAGTAAAAAATGCTATTGACAAAATTCTGTGCACTGGCGCAATAATAAGAACACAGTCTCCTGTGATGAAACATATCAACGATTCGCCCCATGTCTGGGCCGAGATGTTGCGAAAGCAGGTTGAACTAGGCTGTGTACCTTATTATATGTTCGTTGCAAGAAATACTGGGGCTGATCATTATTTTTCTCTTCCTTTGGTCGATGTGTGGAAAATTTTCAGAGACGCTTATAAATCTGTAAGTGGAATTTGTAGAACAGTGCGGGGCCCGAGCATGTCCTGTCTTCCAGGTAAACTACAAATACTTGGCGTAAATGAATTCGGAGATGAAAAAGTATTTACGATGCGTTTTATACAGGGAAGGAATCCTGATTGGGTTGCCAAACCATTCTTTGCAAAGTATGATGACAAAGCAACGTGGTACACTGATTTAACGCCAGCTTTTGCCGATGACAAATTTTTCTTTCAGGATGAGCTTGACAAAATCATCAAACCTGCGGAAATTGAGATAGGCTTCAAATAAATATATGACGGAAAACCAAACTTTCGATATCAGCCTCAATTTGAATGTTAGAGGAATGCCGCTTTCGGCTACCCTTCAAATTAATGAGCTCTCCAATAAACTTAAAGAAGAGGGAAAAATAATTTACAAGATGGGATTAGGACAATCTCCTTTCCCTGTACCGCAGGTTGTGGTTGAAGAGTTACGCTCAAATGCATTTCAAAAAGACTATTTGGAAGTAAAGGGTCTAAAGGCTTTAAGAGAATCTGTGGCAAACTACCACTCAAGGCGAAATGATATTCAGCGTAGTGCAGATTATGTTCTAATCGGTCCCGGTTCTAAAGAGCTGATGTTTCTTTTACAATTTGTTTACTACGGAGAACTGGTTATTCCAACCCCAAGCTGGGTTTCCTATGCACCCCAGGCAAAAATTATCGGAAGACAATTAGCCTGGATTAAAACCAAAGAAGAAAATAAGTGGCGTTTGCTTCCCGAAGAATTACACAAGATTTGTGATAAAGACCACTACAAACCACGCATAGTAATATTAAACTATCCTTCAAATCCAACAGGTGCCACATACACCTGTGAAGAATTGCAGGAGCTTGCTGATGTTGCCAGAAGGTTCCGGGTCATCCTTCTCTCGGATGAGATTTACGGAGAACTTAACTTTAAAGGAAATCACTGTTCAATTGCTCGCTTTTATCCTGAAGGAACGATTATCTCGGGTGGGCTTAGCAAGTGGTGTGGGGCTGGGGGTTGGAGGCTTGGCACTTTTACATTTCCAAAATCGCTTTCAGGTTTATTAAACGGAATGGCTGCGGTTGCAAGTGAAACTTTCACATCTACCAGCTCACCAATTCAATACGCTGCAATTAAGGCTTATACAGGGGGAATTGAAATAGAAAGATATTTGTGGAATGCCAGAAAAATTTTAAGTGCCTTGGGCACTAAAATTCATAATATACTCTCGACCAGTGGTGTTTCTGCCCCCGAGCCAGATGGTGCGTTTTATCTCTTTATTAACTTCGGTAACTATGCTGAAAAGCTAAAGTCTAAAGACATATATACCAGCTTAGATTTAACCACCAGCCTGTTGAATGAAACCGGCGTTGCCCTTTTGCCCGGTAGTGTTTTCGGCAGACCAGAGGAAGAATATACGGCCCGACTTTCTTATGTTGATTTTGATGGAAGCAGGGCTCTTGCCGCCGCTGAGATTCTTCAGCCTGAAGAAACTATAACAGAAGAATTTCTCTCCACCTACTGCTCTCATCTATTAGAAGGAACTAATAAAATTGTTCGCTGGCTAAATTCGCTCTGATATATACCTTAACCCAAAACTCGTTCATCAAATAAAAAACTAATTATGATTAACTTTATTATCAATATTTATCTTAAAAACTATCGAGAAATATGATTACGAAGAAAAATGTTTTCTTGCTCGGTTTACTTTTAATTTATTCTATTGCATTAATATCTGTTTCTGCACAAACTCTTAATCTTAAAATAATTGAAACAAGTGATGTTCATGGTGCAATAATGCCATACGACCTGCTTAACGATACAACAACAAACAGTTCCCTGGCACAGGCACACACCTATGTTGTTGCTGAAAGATATCGGCCGAATCAGGATGTGATTCTTTTAGATAACGGCGACATTTTACAAGGAGATCCATTAGTCTACTTTTACAATTACGAAGATACGACCGACACCCATATTTACGCAGAGGCTATGAACTTTATGAAATACGATGCTGCTACAATCGGCAACCATGATATAGAAACTGGCCATTCGGTTTATGATAAATTCAGAAAAGAAATAAATTTTCCATGGCTTGCTGCCAATGCAATAAATACAAAAACAGATGAACCTTATTTCGAGCCTTACACTATCATTGAAAGAGGAGGAATAAAAATAGCTGTGCTTGGCTTAACCACTCCTTATATACCTAATTGGCTTCCGGAAGTTCTCTGGGAGGGGATTGAATTTGAAGACATGGTTGAAACCGCTGAAAAGTGGATTTCAATAATCAAAGAAAATGAAAAGCCTGATTTAATTGTAGGTCTATTTCATGCAGGAGTAGATTATACTTATAATAATGAAAAAGCAGGCACATATAAAAACGAAAACGCATCTCAACTGGTGGCCGAACAAGTTCCCGGTTTTGATGTTGTGTTTGTAGGGCATGATCACGCCGGTTGGAATTTTAAAATAGAAAATTCAGGCGGAGACAGCGTTTTGGTTCTTGGTCCATTATCAAGGGCTAAAACAGTTGCTGTTGCAAATATTCAAATGGCCTTTGACGGTGTGGCCGGCAAGTGGAATAAGAAATCAATCTCGGGAGAGATTGTCGAAATGAAAAATTACAAACCCGATAGTCTTTTTATGAAAGAATTTTTTCAAAGCCTTAATCTGGTTAAAAATTATGTGCAAAAACCGCTGGGGCAAATAACAAAGACTATTTCTTCTAAAGAAGCTCTTTTCGGTCCTTCAAAATTCATTGACCTGATACATAACGCTCAGCTAGAATTAACCGGTGCAGATATATCTTTTGTTTCTCCCCTTTCCTTTAACGCAACGATTGATAGCGGCTGGATAAAAGTTAAGGATATGTTCAAGCTATACCATTATGAAAACTTTCTCTTTACGATGAAACTTTCCGGGAAGGAAATAAAAGACTACCTTGAATATTCATTCGGTAACTGGTTCAACCAAATGAGAGATGAAAATGATCATCTTTTAAAATTTAAATATGATAAGGATGGAGCAATAAAGTATTCGGAGCGATACAGTACTCCTGAGCTTGAGGAAAGGTATTATAACTATTCCTCGGCATCAGGAATTAATTATACTGTGAATGTATCTAAACAGCCGGGTAGTAGAGTAACAATTACAACATTAGCGAATAGATCACCTTTCGACATAAAAAAAAATTATACTGTCGCAGTAAATTCATACCGGGGCAGCGGTGGTGGCGGTCATCTAACTCTCGGTGCTGGAATACCTCGGGAGGAATTATCTAAAAGAGTTCTTACTTCTACAGATAAGGATTTACGATATTATCTTATGAAATGGATAGAAGAAAAAAAAATAATAGATCCTAAAATTATCAGCACATGGCAAGTTATTCCACCAACCTGGTGGGAGAGTGGAAGAAAAAAGGACTATAAGATTCTTTTCGGAACGGCTGCACCCGAACCAGAGAAGAGAACATTGGACTCAGATATTAACAAATTACAGCTGAATATAAAATGAAAACAGAAAAAAGTAAACAACTTTTCGAAGAGGCAAAAAAATATATTCCAGGTGGGGTTAACTCACCTGTAAGAGCATTTAAATCTGTTGGCGGCGATCCACTTTTCATCACAAAGGGGAAGGGCTCAAAGTTTTGGGATGAAGATGGAAATGAATACATAGATTACATAGGAAGCTGGGGACCACATTTATTCGGTCATAACCCACCTTTTATTATAGACTCATTATTAAAAGCAATTGAAAACGGAACAAGCTTTGGCGCACCAACAAAGATGGAAGTTGAAATGGCTAAGTTGATAACCGAACTTGTCCCTTCAGTTGAAATGGTAAGGATGGTAAACAGCGGAACAGAAGCCACCATGAGTGCGATTCGTGTAGCAAGGGGATACACAGGAAGAGAAAAATTTATAAAGTTCGAAGGTTGCTACCATGGTCACGCTGATTATTTTTTAATTAAGGCAGGTTCAGGTGCATTAACGCTTGGTATCCCAACCTCGCCCGGTGTTACAAAAGGAAATGCCGCTGATACTTTGCTTGCTGATTACAACGATAGTCAATTCGATAAAAAAACTTGTCTCGTCAAATAAAAATGAAATTGCCGCAGTAATTATCGAACCGATCGCCGGCAATATGGGTGTTGTTAGAGTCAAAGATGAGTTTATAAAAGAACTTCGCTCTATTTGCGATGAAGAAAAAATTGTTTTGATATTTGATGAGGTGATGACCGGCTTTCGTGTTGCTGCGGGTGGCGCACAGGAAGTTCTTGGAATAAAACCCGACCTTTCAACCTTCGGAAAAATTATAGGTGGGGGATTGCCGGTTGGTGCATTTGGAGGAAAGAGAGAAATAATGGAAAAGATTGCTCCAAGCGGACCGGTTTACCAGGCAGGAACATTTAAGCGGAAATCCGCTTGCAATGGCTGCAGGTTATCGCTGCCTTAAAACATATTAAAGATAATCCCGGTATTTATAAAGAGCTGGAAGAAAAGTCCTCTTATCTTGAAAATGGATTTAAAGAAAATCTTGATGTCATTGGGAAAAAATTATGCAATGAACCGAGTTGGTTCGATGATGTGTTTGTTCTTTACCGAAGAAAGTGTCGATGACTTTAAATCTGCAGTTAAATCTGATACAGCCCTTTACGGAAAATATTTTCACGAAATGTTAAAAAGAGGAGTTTATCTTGCCCCTGCTCAGTTCGAAGCCTTGTTTGTTTCAACTGCACATTCAAAAGAGGATCTAAATAAAACGATAAGGGCAAATAAGGAATCATTAGAAGCAATTTAAGTGGGGCTAGCCTCTAAGGCAGACTACACTTATTATAGTTATTTTTATTTTTGGGTTATCCTGTAACAGTCATAATATTTAAATAAGAGACCACATAATCTTGCGTAAAGAATTTTGTTAGTTGCAATTGCCCTTCACTAACCACAAATGGAGAAACAAATGAAAAACATTTTCCGATTCATCTTTGCGGTGCTTTGCCTACTCGCCAGTGCAAGCCCATTGCACGCCCAATGGGTACAAACCAACGTACCACCTTATGAGGTTACATGCTTTGGCGTCTCTGGCACAAATCTGTTCGCCGGGACCCCAGACGGGGTCTTTCGTTCCACCAACAACGGGACAAGCTGGGATTCCGTCAATGCTGGGTTAACGTATCTTTCTGTCGGCGCTTTTGCCGTCTCGGACACAAGTCTCTTTGCTGGGATCTATGGCGGGGTCTTTCGTTCCACCAATAACGGTACAAGCTGGACTTGGGCAAGTGAGGGCATGACGAACACCGGTGTCTATACGCTTGCCGTCTCTGATACAAACCTCTTTGCTGGAACATCTAGGACTTCTGGTGGCGGGGTCTTTCATTCCACAAACAACGGCACAAGTTGGACAGCAGCAAGTACCGGCTTGCCGAACTCAAATATCCAGACATTGGCAGCCTCCGGCACGAATCTCTTTGCCGGGACTCCAGGTTATGGAGTTTTTCTCTCCACCAACAACGGTACAAGCTGGGCAGAGGTGAATACCGGTCTGACATATCCCATTGTTAACTCTCTCGCTGTGCGCGGTAAC
Organism: uncultured Ignavibacteriaceae bacterium; assembly: GCA_963699475.1. Lineage (GTDB taxonomy): Bacteria > Bacteroidota > Ignavibacteria > Ignavibacteriales > Ignavibacteriaceae > IGN2. The sequence goes on from CAVOUA010000013.1 coordinate 37,567, forward strand.
AATCTCTTTGCTGCAACTAACGGCGCTGGGGTCTTTCGTTCCACCAACAACGGCACAAGCTGGACAGCCGTTAATTCTGGTTTGACGAACACTTTGGTCTTGACTCTTGCTTTCTCCGATACAAACCTTTTTGCCGGGACTACTAACGGTGGCGTTTTTCTTTCCACCAACAATGGGACAAGTTGGATGTCGGTCAATTCCGGTTTGCCGACTAACATTGTGTATGCTCTTACCGTCTCTGGTACGAATCTCTTTGCCGGGATTTGGAGTGAAGGTGTTTGGAAACGACCTCTCTCGGAGATAACGGACGTACAACCTTCCTCAGGGGTACTTCCTGAAGAGTTCAGCTTGCAGCAGAACTACCCTAATCCATTCAATCCGAACACAACAATCAGCTATCAATTACCTATTCGGAGTTATGTAACTTTGAAAGTCTTTGATCTACTTGGCAGTGAGGTTGCAACGCTAATTAATGAAGAAAAGGAACAAGGGGTTTACTCGGTTAACTTTGATGCTTCGCAGTTAGCAAGTGGAATGTATTTGTACAGGTTACAGGCAGGCTCTTTTGTCGAAACGAATAAGATGATTCTCCTTCGTTAGCACTGCACCGGATAAATGTAAATGAATTAGAAATAGCAATATATTTTTTACTAAAACCCCGTCCTCAAACGATGGGGTTTTTTATTGAAACCAGTTTAATAATTAAGGATTAATTTCTCTGAACCTGGGTATTAAAACAGATAAGAATTGCTTTCCCTAGTTCAGTAATTCAATCAAAAACAATTTGCTCAAGTTATTTTGCTTATCTAATTTTGCCTTATGATAGTTCGATGGACTAAATCCTACTATCATTATTTTTATCTCACTTCTGATTGGTTTGCGAATTGGCTTTGCACAAAATATCCAATTTGGACAAATAACTGTCGATGATGGATTATCAAATAGCTATGTAAATTGTTTACTGCAGGATAAAACCGGTTTTATCTGGTTCGGGACAGATGATGGCTTAAATCGTTTTGATGGTTATGAAATAAAAGTTTACCGTAACAATCCGGATGATTCATCTTCAATTTCAAATAATACAATTTGGTCTCTGTGGGAAGATCATTCTGGATACATTTGGATTGGAACAAAGGGCAGCAAGTTAAATAGATATGATCCATATTTCGATAGGTTTGAACATTGGGATCTTGATTCAAATGGAACAAGCGAACTAACAATTTCATTTATCTTCGAGGATAGTAATAGTTTTATTTGGATTGGAACTTATAGAAACGGTCTATACAGATTTAATCAGTCACAAAACAAAATTGACCATTGGAAAAATAATTCCGATAGCACAAGAGTTTTAAGCGAGAATTTTATAACGTCTATCATAGAGGATGACTACAAAAATATATGGGTAGCTACTTACGATGGATTAAATAAATACAATCCTGACAACCCTGAGAAACCATTTACACAATTTTACAACTATTCTGAAAATAGTGATACTCTTAGTAACAATCCGATTTGGTATTTGAGTAAATCATCATTCTATAAAAATTCAATATTGATTGGCAATCTGAATGGATTAACAAAATTTAATCCTTTGAATGGGGAATTTTCGCAAATCACTTTGCCTGAAAGTTTTAATTTACAGTTTGGTAGAAGTGTAAGTTCAATTGTTGAAGAAGATCGGGCAAGTGAAAAAATATTATGGGCTGGTACATACGGAGGACTTATTCGAATAATTTAACCACCGGTGAAATGCAAAGATTCATAAAGAATAAAAATAACCCTTCCGGATTATTAAGCAACCAGATTACCGATCTTATTATTGACAATTCCGGTGTTATTTGGATTGCTACAGAGAATGGTATAAATATTTATTCGCCCAAACTCTCAAAATTTAATTTTCAAAGCTCACAAATCTCTTTCCCCGTAGGTTCTTCTGATCTTTTAAATAAAAATATCCGGGCTATTACTCAAAGCAATAATGAAACATTATGGTTTGGAACTGAAGAGGGATTATACGGCATAAAAAATATTAATGGGGCATCTTCTCTTATCGATAACCCAGAATTTAAAACTTTAAATATATGGTCTTTGTTCAGTGGCAATTCTGGTAATTTGTGGATAGGAACTTACGGTCAAGGACTGAAAGAATTGGATATTAAGACAAATAAAGTAAAATCCTGGAATGTTCAGAATCCTGTATTTAATGCTTTAGCTTTCGATTATGTTAAGACATATCTTGCAGGATGATAAAGGAATGTTATGGATTGGATTTTGGGGAGGCGGGCTGGGTAGATTAAATCCTTTAAATTCAGAAGTGGAATATTGGCGGAACGAAGTTAATAATCCTCAAAGCTTGAGTTATAACGATGTCTGGATGCTCTACCAGGACAGAAAAGGAAGAATCTGGATTGGAACAAATGGAGGCGGATTAGATTTATTTAACAATGAAGTACCAAACAGCTTCTATCATTGGAAAGCAGATAAAAAAAATAAATTGGGCTTAAGCAGCAACAGTATTTATTCTATCTGCGAATCGATTAATGGAAATAGTTCAGATGATCAGACTATTTTATGGATCGGAACCGCAAATGGTTTAAATAAGTTCGTCATAAAAAATGACACCGGCTCAAGTAATTTTGCGAATCTTAATGTTGAAATTACTTCCTATACTGTCAGCGATGGGTTGCCTGACAATGCAATTGAAAGCATTCTTGAAGATGAAAATGGTAATCTCTGGATTGGAACAAGTTCAGGCATATCATTCTTTAATGTTGATAAAAATATGTTTATAAATTATAATAATGCCGATGGATTAAACGGCAGCCCTACTAATTCCAATTCTGCAATTATAGCAAAAGCTGGCATTATGCTATTTGGCTGCACAAGGGGACTAAATTATTTCGATCCTCATAAAATTTCACAATCGTCTTATTCTCCCCATGTTCGCATAACAGATTTTCAGATATTCAATCAGCCTTTGAATTTGAAGAGTAAATCCCCGCTCAAACAGAGCATCATTCATACTAAAGAAATAATTCTTAATTACAGTCAAAACGATTTTTCCTTTGAGTTCACTTCTCTCGATTACAATGCCCCTGAGTTGAACCAATATGCATATATGCTTGAGGGTTTTGATGATGAATGGATATTCAGTGGCACAAGACGTTTTGTAACTTACACAAATCTTGATGCGGGAGAATATATTTTTAGAGTTAAAGCGACGAACAGTGATGGTGTTTGGAATAAAACAGATACACAATTAAGTATAATTATCAATCCACCATTTTGGGCAACCTGGTGGGCTTATTCTATTTATATAGTTCTGTTTATTTCAGTGCTTATATCACTAAGGTCGTTTGAGGTTAAAAGGAGAAGAAAGAAAGAAGAAGAAAAATTGAGAAGAGAAAGAGAAGCAGCTTTATTGAGGGAAGCAAAGCTAAAAGCTATCACAATCGAACAAGAAAAAGAATTAGAAAAACAAAAAATCAGGAACCGAATTGCACAGGATCTTCACGATGAAATTGGCAGCAACTTAAGCAGCATATCTTTAATGAGCGACCTCATTCAAAAAACTGAAAAAGCTGATCCTGAATCGATCACTAAAATAAAACGTATTCATAAAGTAGCTAAAGATTCATCCCAGGCTATGCGTGATATTGTTTGGATAACGAATCCATCATCGGATAATTTAAAAGACCTTATTACAAAAATGAATGAGGTGGCAAATGATATGCTTGCCGGGATTAATTGGAAATTTGATTTTCCTGAAGAGACAAGTAAAATAAATTTATCCCCTGAAACAAAAAGAAATGTTTTCTTAATCTTCAAGGAAGCACTAAACAATATTATTAAACACTCGGAAGCAAAAAACGCAGTATTGAGATTAAAAATCAACGATAAAAATTTGTTGCTTGCGATTAAAGACAATGGAAAAGGATTTAATGCTGAGCCTCAGGATCTAGCGGTAACGGATTGAAAAATATGGAAAACCGTGCAAAGGAAATAAATGGAATATTAAAGCTAAACAGCAGTTCCGGCAAGGGAACCACAATTGCTCTTGCAGTAAATATCACGCAAGTGCGTGATTGAAACGTGCGGTTCAACAGGTTATTTTGAAGCTAAAATAAAAGCAAATATTTATAGAATGAATAATCCAATTGAAGTTATAATTATTGAAGACAATGAGCTATTAAGAGATTCACTTAAGGAGGCTATAAACAGGAGCGGTCAGCTCGGTTGCAAACATTCGTTTGGTTCTGGCGAAGCCGCTCTTGATTTAATCGCAAAAGAAGAATTGGTCCCGAATATTATTTTGCTTGATATTGGTTTACCGGGATTAAACGGAATTGAACTTATACCTGAACTTAAAAAGTTATCTCCAACATCTAAAATATTAATAATAACCGTGCACGATGATGATGAGAATGTATTTAACGCAATTTGTGCCGGTGCTTCCGGTTATCTGCTTAAAGACCTTACTGCCGAAAAAATTGTAAGCTCGATAAATGAAGTTATGAACGGCGGCGCCCCTATGAACTCGCATATTGCAAAAAAAGTCCTGAATATGTTCAGGGACCAGAATGTGAAATCCAATGGTTATAGCCTCTCAGAAAGAGAGAAGGAAATATTAAGCCTCTTAGTTGAGGGTTTAAGCAAAAAACATATCGCAGAAAAAATCTTCCTCAGTCACCACACCGTAGATTCACACCTTCGTAACATCTACGCAAAGCTTGAAGTACACTCCCGCAGCAGTGCAATCTCCAAAGCCATAAGAGAAAACCTGCTTTAAATCTTTTCATAATATTTTGCTTAAAACCACGCATTTGCGTGATTGATAAACATGACAGTGTCAATTATTATTAGGTAGTTGTTTTAATATAGAGAAGTAAAATATTAATCAACAGCTGATTTAAATAATAAATGCAGCTTTTTATTTGTTAACTACAAATATTTTTGTCCTATGGGGGCGCTATGATAAAACAGAACGATACCTTTCTCCTTCCAATTTGGAAACTTCTGTTACCATTCAATGTTCAAATCTTTTCACAAAACCAGATACAATACCGTGTTATAAGTAACGGAAAAGAGAAACGAGCAAACTCTGCTTTTATAACTTTATTTAACGAAGAATTACCCGCCGGAGAATATATTGTAGAGTTTAACACATCGCCATTCCTCAGGAATTTATTTATATCAATTAAAAGTTTATCCTACAAACGGTGGGGCTGAAGAATTCATTCATACTAAGAAAATGATTTTTATTAAATAACATATTTTCAATTATAATTTCAGGAGGACAAAATGAAACTTTTATTTACCATTCTCTTTGTTACTTTATCTAGTTTCGCTTTTGCACAAGAAGGCTGGTCTTGGGTAAATCCGCTTCCACAGGGAAATAACTTGAGCGATATTGAAGTAACGGCAAATCTTAGTGTTGCAGTAGGTTATGGTGGTACAATAATGACCAACAACGGCAGCGGTTGGGAGATAAGGGATGGAGGATTTGAAGATGTTTTATTTTCAGTTTGTATATATGGAAATAATATTTGGGCAAGTGGTGTTGATGGGGCCATTTTGCATTGCAGTGATGGAAGCGGAACATCCTGGGAGTCACAAACAAGCGGAGTGGATAAACAATTGCGTTCCGTTTTTTTCATGGACGACCAAAAAGGTTGGGCAGTAGGTTTAGAACGTACAATACTTCATACTTCTGATGGTGGACAAAATTGGGGAGTTCAATCTTCTGGTGGAAACACTCATCTGTACTCTGTTTTTATTATTAACGAATCTGTTGGATACGCCTGTGGTTACGACCTTTCAAGCTCTAAGGGAATAATTCTTAAAACTACAAACGGCGGGACATATTGGCCAGGTCAAATCAATCCAGCGCTAAATAATCAATTAAGATCAATTTACTTTAAAGATATTGATAATGGTGTAGCAGTTGGTGAAAATGGAACAGTCTTGTATACAACAAATGCAGGGCTTAATTGGTATTTAGCTGATAGTAAAACTACAAGTGATCTGATGGATGCAGATTATGATAATCAAGGTAATGGTTATGCCGTTGGCGATGATGGTGTGATAATTTATACAAGTGACTTTGGACAGAATTGGAATCTTCAAAACTCGGGCACTGAAAATATTTTATATGGGGTTTCTAGTAATAGAATTGTGGGTGAAACTGGCATAATACTAAGTTCAACTAATGGCGGTCAGGCCTGGGAATTTGAATCGACAGGATTCACTGATAATCTATTAAGTCTGGACTTTGTAACTGACAATATTGGGTATGCGACAGGAGTAGATGGAAAAATTTATCGTACAACAGATGGAGGTTTAACCTGGCCATTACTACCAACTAGTATAACTGTTGGTTTAGGTAAAGTTCAGTTTATAAATCTGGATACTGGTTGGGTTGCTTCTTCACATTATATTTACCGGACAACTGATGGTGGCGTAAGTTGGGTAGAGCAACTCTATTTGCCTCAACCTAACGAAGTGATTTTTGATGTAGAGTTTGTTAAAGGCTTGCCTGGTGAACCAGTGTTTGGTTTTGCTTGCGGCGGATTGGCAGGTTTCTGGAAAAGCACAGATGGGGGTGAAACTTGGAATGGAGGAGTTGCTTGTACTAATGGTAACTTTCTTGGATGCAGTTTTGTAGATAAAAATAACGGATGGCTTGTTGGGGTGCCAAGCACTGTTAATACAATTACAATAATGCGGACTACAGATGGCGGGGGCACATTTGAAGAGCAGACTAATCCTATAATAGAACCCTATATGCGTGATGTTTCTTTTGTCACAAATCAGAGGGGGCTTGCAGTCGGTAACAATGGACAGACTTTATATACCAGTGATGGTGGTGCGAATTGGGTCGAGAGAACCAATGGGAGTTATAATTGGCAGGAGGTTTTTCTTTCTGAAACAGGAAAAGCCTGGGCCGTTGGATTTAAATCTGGTGTTGGAGGGATTGCACATTCCACGGATTGGGGCTACACCTGGCAGATGCAGGCAAGCGGTGTATATCCGCAACTCAATGGGATTGATTTTATAAACGATAACGAAGGTTGGATTGTTGGTAATAACGGCACAATCCTTCATACAACAAACGGCGGTGTAACATTTGTTGAAGAAGAACAGATTAATGAAATACCAACTTCATATTTCTTAAGTAATAATTTTCCTAATCCTTTCAATCCAAGCACAAAAATTCGATACTCAATTCCGCAATCAGATAAAGTTCAAATTAAAATATTTGATATGCTCGGTAACGAAATCGAAACATTGATTAATGAAGAAAAATCGGTTGGCACTTACGAGTTAAACTGGAATGCCATCGGTCTGCCCAGCGGCGTTTATTTCTATCAACTCAGAACAGGAAATTTTATAGAGACAAAAAAAATGATTCTCCTTCGTTAAAGTTTACTATCCAAAAACTCAGCGAAAGATGGCGATGGAGAACAGGATTTAATCAAATAGATTTATAAAAATATTTTCTGGAGGTTTTATGAAGATTTTATCACGACAAATCGTACTTCTTGTGCTGTTTCTGTGTGTCGGAATTCAGCCACAGGTTAAAAGTCAGCTCAATTCAGATATAGAGATTGGTCTATCTCCCAACCAAATCATTCTATCCAATGCAAGGGATGAAATAAAAAAAATGAACAAGAAAATGCTTGATGATGGTTATTTAATAACCGAGCATATTCGGCAAGATTGGAATGGTTCAGATTGGGTTAATTCCATAATGGAAACATATACTTATGATAACACCGAAAGGCTTATTGAATTATTGAAGCAATTGTGGGAAAATAACTTATGGGAAAATCATTCAAGAACTAACTATTTATATACAGAAAACAATTTGCCTGACACGATCACACATCAGGCCTGGTATGAAAGCAACTGGTTAAATGACTATAGGTACGTATACTCTTATGGCCCAAGCGTGCGTTCTTTTGCTATTAATTCAGTTGGCTATGTCTTTGCCGGAACTTATGGAGGAGGCGTATTTCTCTCAACAGACAATGGAGCCAATTGGACACAAATAAACAATGGATTAACTAATAATCTCATCAATTCCCTTGCAATCAACTCAATGAATTATGTCTTTGCTGGTACTTATGGAGACGGCGTTTTTCTTTCAACAGACGATGGAGCGAACTGGACACAGATTAATAGTGGATTGACGGGTGATATTGTCAATTGTCTTGAAATAAATTCAAACAATAATGTTTTTGCCGGAACCGACATAGGAGTATTCCTTTCCACCGATAATGGAGAAAACTGGGCAATAATAAGTAATATTTATGATTTTAGTAATATTAGTTCTATTGCTATTAATTCAAACGATCATGTTTTTGCTGGGACCAATAACGATGGAGTGTTTTTAACAACAGACAATGGCACAATCTGGACACATCTATATAATGGATTGACTAATGATAAAGTCCTGTCTCTTGCAATCAATTCAAGTAATGATGTTTTTGCAGGAACTTATGGAGGTGGGGTATTCCTCTTGCCAAATAATGGAACAAATTGGATACAAATAAACAATGGATTTACTAATGATGTTGTCAATTGTATTGCAACCAATTCAAGCGATGATTTATTTGCCGGAACTTCGGGGGGGGGAGTATTTCGTTCAACTAACAATGGGGCAATGTGGTCCCAATTACATAATGGTTTAACTAATCAGTATATCAATTCACTTGCTATCAATTCAAGTGATGATGTTTTTGCCGGAACTTCCGGGGGAGGAATATTTCTTTCAACAGATAATGGGTTTAGCTGGTCACAAATAAATAGCGGACTAGCTAATGCTCAAAGTAATTTACCAACTGGAGTATTAAACCAAAGCTGGGACATGTTAGAATTTCTCTGGTATAGTACAAACCTTATAAGATATTTCTACGATTCTAATGAGAATCTGATCTTAAGATTATATGGACTAAGATTTCTTGACATGCGTTATTTACTTAGTTACGATTCTAATAACAACCTTATCGAAGAACTTTATCAAATTATGTCAGCCGGGAATTGGAGAAATAACGACATTTGGACTTATTCATATGATGGTCAAAATAATCGAACCTCAACCCTAAGACAACATTGGGAAAATAATATGTGGGTAAACTGGGGACTTGTTGAGAACACATATGATCCAAATAACAAATTAATCGAATCAGTTACTAAGGGATGGGATGGCTCATCCTGGGTTAATGCTACTAGGACTACGTTGACCTATGATGGAAACAATAATTTAACGGTGGTTCTAATGCAAAACTGGCAAGGCGGAGATTGGGTGAATTATTACAAGTATGAATATACTTATGATGGTACCGCTTTATGCAAAACAAATAATGTTCAAGCAAACCTGATAGAAGTAACAACACAAACATGGAATGGGGCAGAGTGGATTAATTCGCAAAAACAAACTTATGCTTATGTTCCAACCGCAGTTGAAGAAACCGAGGAAACAATTACAACCTATTCGCTCCAGCAAAATTACCCTAATCCATTTAACCCAAGCACAACTATAAGGTTTTCGATTTCGGAATTTGGATTTACGAAATTGACAATTTATGATGTTCTAGGAAATGAAATCGAAACATTGGTTAATGAAGAATTACAAGCAGGAGAGTATGAATTTCAATTCAATACATCATCCATCAAACATCTTCCATCTTCTGGAGTTTATTTCTATCAACTAAAAACAGGAAAATTTATTGAAACAAAGAAAATGTTGATGATTAAATGATGCAATCTATTAATCTGCCTATCGGCAGACACGTCAGAAATCCTGCCTTTGCGGGAATTCTCTTACGTTAAAATTGAAATGGCTAATATTATTAAAATACTCAATGGAGGCGCGGTATGAAAAAGCAATACCTATCTGTTGCAATTATTTTGTTTTTAAGCTCCGTATTCAGCTTTATGCTTTTTAAAACATCTGTTACTGAATTTAGACAAAATGACTCTATATCATACTCTTATAATAACTGGGTAGAGGGTTTAGAGCATAAAGACCCTATATCAAACTCTTATAATATGTGGGAAGAAGATATAGAAAATTACGAGACAAGTGGGCCCGATGAGCTTGCGAAACAAGAATATTTGATGACTAGGAATCCAAAAACTGGCGAGGTCCCTTACCATTTATTATTTGAAGAGTACGAAAGGATTAAAAATCTAAAAATGGTTGATCCTTTGAATATTATTTGGGAAGAAAGAGGACCGATAAATGTAGGCGGGCGTACACGTGCTATGATGTGGGATCCAAATGATCCTACACATCAAAAATTCTGGGCTGGAGGTGTTTCGGGGGGATTATGGTATACTAATAGACTTTTGGCACCGATGGATCCTTGGCATAAAATTTCAGATATCTGGGATAATCTCTCTATCAGTTGTATTGCTTACGATCCTAACAACACACAGGTTTTTTATGTCGGTACGGGAGAAGTCTGGGCAGGCATACCGGGAAAGGGAATCTGGAAATCAACAGATGGCGGTGCAACATGGAATCAATTAACGAGCACTGCAAATAATGTCTTTAAATACGTACAAAAGATTGTTGTGCGTCCAAATCATCATGTATATGCCGCGACACAAAATAGTGGAATCATGCGTTCTAATGATGGTGGGGCTAATTGGTTCTCAGTGTTAAACAGTGGAAACGGTGCATTATCGGACTGGGCTGGAGATTTGGAAATCACTCTTGATGATTCCTTACTGGCTGGAATGGGTTTTGGGGATTTTGGTGATGGTGTATATATCTCCTCTACGGGTAATGTTGGTGAGTGGAGACGACTTAACAATGACGGCAGTGGTTTTCCAACTCAAGCCGATGGAATTAAAAGAATAGAACTGGCAGTCGCTCCGAGTGACGCAAATGTTATTTATGCTTTAGTAGAAAACGACAGCACTATTAACAGAACAACTGTTTATGATAGTAATATCAAAGGTATTTACAAGACTACCGACAAAGGAGAGAATTGGGTTCCGTTAACTATACCTGTTTTAAGAATTTGCGATAATGAAGAATGTGGTGGTGTTGAGAATGATGGTGATACTATCTTCTTTAGTGCAACACAAACCGACTACGATCTGGTTGCTGCAGTACATCCCAATAATCCAAACACTCTATTTGTTGGTGGAGTTTCATTACACAGAAGTACCGAAGGTGGCGGTTCATGGGAAAAAATTGATGGGATACACGACGATCATCATGCATTAGCCTTTCGTCCAGAAGAGCCTTCTAATTTATCTTTTGGAAACGATGGAGGTGTATACTTTACAACAAATTCGTTGTCTTCGGGTAATATGGGCATTCAGGATGCTAATTTTGGTTATCGGGTCACACAATTTCACTCTTGCGCCATACATCCTGTTTGGGGTGAAAACTACTTTTTAGGAGGAACTCAAGACAACGGAACTCAGCAATTTTATATTCCTGGAATGAATTATACAGATCAGGTGGTGGGAGGTGATGGCGGGTATTGCTACATTTTTAAGAGCGACCCTTCGTTTCAAATCGCATCAACGCAGGATGAAGTTTACTTTCTAAGTACGGATGGTGGAAGAAGTTTCTCCAAAATTCATGAGGATCATGACTCGCGTTATGGTTTAATAATTCCCTGGGATTATGATGAAAATAATGATGTGCTTTATACATGCTATGACTTACTAAATATAAAAAGATTATTTTCTGTAAAGAGTGGGAACCCATTATCAACACATACATCATATAATAATATTTTTGAAAATTGGACGGTTGCATTTAAGGTTTCACCATTTTCCAATGGGACTTTATTTGTAGGGACCATAGATGGTCGATTATATAAAATAACTAACGCTCATACTGTTCCATTTACTGCGGATGAAATAGGCGATAATAATTTTCCAGATGCCTGGATAAACTGTATTGAGTTTGGCGCTGATGAGGACCATATCTTAGTGATCTTTACAAACTATGATGTTAGTTCGGTTTGGGAAACTTTTGATGGGGGAGATAATTGGAAAGAAAGAGAAGGAAATTTACCTAATGTGCCTATCCGTTGGGGTATTTACAATCCGCTCGATTTACGTCAGGTGCTTGTTGCTACTGATCTAGGAGTTTATACAACCGAAGACATTACTGTCACTTCACCTGTCTGGGCACCTGCCAATAACGGAATGCCAAATGTCCGCACTACAATGCTAAAAATCAGGGAATCGGATCAACAAGTTATAGCTAGCACTTTCGGGCGTGGAATATTTTCAACAAATTCTTTATCCGTTTCACCTTCCACAAAACTTTTAGCCAGTGATGGTCAGGCAGATGACCATTTTGGTGACGCTGTTGCAACCAACGGTGACTTTGCAATAGTAGGTGCTTCGAATGAAGATGAACAAGGAACAGATGCAGGTGCAGTCTACTTCTACGAGCAGTTAAATAATCAGTGGACTGAATCGGCTAAAGTTTTGGCACCGGATGGTGCTGCAGAAGATGATTTTGGAGGGAGTGTAGATATGTTTAGTGACCTAGCTATCGTAGGGGCTCGTTTCGATGATCTGATTGGTTCAGCATATATTTATAGGCTCTCGGGGAATACCTGGAACCTGGAAGAAAAAATAGCTCCTAACGATGGCAACAACGGAGATAACTTTGGTATAAGTGTTGCTATATCTGGTGATGTCGCTGCAGTTGGTGCTTGGGGTTCTGGCGATTTTGGAGCAGTATATATTTTTACTTATCAGGCCGGCAATTGGACCCAGACTGACAAAATTATACCTGCAGACGGAGAGATGGGTGATCGATTTGGGTGGTCGCTTGACTTAGATGGGAATTATCTGTTAGTTGGAAGTCCGATGGATGATGATAATGGGGCGGAGTCAGGTTCTGCCTACATTTATCATTATGATAATGGCTGGGCGCTTGACAAAAAAATTAGTGCTAATGATGGTGATGAGGGTGATCGGTTTGGTCACTCAGTTTCAATAGACAATCAAAATGTTGTTATTGGTGCATATCATGATGAAGGTGTAAATGGCAATCCGGAAGCAGGTTCTGCTTATGTATTTTTTAACTCAATTAGTTCTAATTGGGAACAAACAGCAAAGTTGTGGGCACAGGATGCATTGGATTTTCAGTATTTTGGTATTTCTGTTTCTGTTTATGGAGACTACATTCTTGTTGGTGCAGAACAAGATAGTGAAATGGATCATTGGTCTGGCGCAGCATACATTTTTAGAAATGAAGGTGGTGGCGGCACCAACTGGTTAAGACAAAATAAATTATTTGCTGAAGATGGAGGAGATAATAATCGTTTTGGTCATAGAGTATATTTATACGGAACAACAGCTATAGTATCTTCTATTTTTGACGATGATAACGGGGATTATTCTGGCTCAGCATATATTTTTAAGAGTATTGTTAATACTAGTAACCTACCCCTACTTTCAGTAACACCATCCTCTTTTGATATAACCAGTGCACAAACTACTGTTTCAATACAAATTAATAATAATGGTCCACAGGGTGGTGCTGGAATGGATTGGGATGCTTATTCACTTGATCCCTGGCTTCAGATTGTTGGCGACAGTTCGGGTACCAACTCGGGTACGGTAACAATTAGTGTGGATGAGAATTTATATTGTGCACGCGAAGGCAGAATTATTGTCAGGGCACCGGGTGCATTACATAGTCCGCGTGAAGTATTTATTCACCAGGAAGCTGGTCCAAACACTAATGAGGTTAACATAACTCCCCCAGATCTGAATGATCATGATTTGTTTGGCTTCTCAGTTGATATAGATGGTGAATACGCTATTGTTGGGGCCTATGGCAATGATGAGTACGGTACAAGCGCAGGAATCGCTTATATTTTTGAACGAGATGGCTGCTGTTCCTGGCTTCAAAAAGCAAAGCTACATATAAGTAACCCCAATGGAGGTGAAATCTTTGGCTGGTCGGTAGCAATATCAGGAGATGTTGCAATAGTAGGTGCACCTGGTGATATATCGAATCCAAAGATATGCCTATTTCAAAAACCAGTTGGGGGATGGCAAGACATGACTGAATCTGCTAGACTTTCTCCACCATCAGGGATAGCTCACAATGCATTTGGCAAAGTAATCGATATTTCTGGAGAGTATATTGTTGCTAGTGCTCCAGCAGCCTCAACTCCCTATATTGTATTTTATGAGAGACCATCAGGGGGATGGCAAGATATGACGCCAACAGCCATTTTTGAGAAAAATATTGTTGGTAGTGGTTTTGGATATTCGGTATCAATAGATGGTCCATATGCAGTAATCGGCTCACCGAATGAAAACCAAAACACAGGTTGTGTTTATGTATATGAGCTTGATTGGAATTGGGGAGAACAAATCAGGTTAACGGCAAATGATGGCCAGCCTCAAGACCGGTTTGGTCATTCTGTTGATCTTAGTGATAGTATGTTTATAGTAAGTGCGTTTGGTGATGAGGCTGCATATATATTCAGGAGAAAAAGTAATTCATGGCTTGAGGATCAAAAAATTGAGAGTCCCACTGGTCTTGGTTGTTTCGCGGCTGGTAATAAAGGTGTCGCAATTCAGGGAAATGTCGCATTGGTTGGCAATGATTGTGATGATAGTATATTTGGAGATGGTGGTTGCGTTTATTCTTTTGTGCATGGTTCATCAGGTTGGTCATTTTCTAAACAGACAATTCATAGTGATGTACAACAAAACGATTGGTTTGGTCACTCGGTTGCTATCTCCGGACCCTATACCATAGTCAGTGCGCCTGAAAAATATAACAGCAGTGGTCCAAGTGCTGGTGCAGCATATATATATTGCACGGAATCGGATATAGTGACATCTGTTTCAACTCCACCAGAACAAACACTGCCAGTGAGTTACGATTTAAAACAAAATTACCCTAATCCTTTTAACCCCGTAACAACGATTGTATTTGATCTGCCAAAACCAACTAACGTTACATTAAAAATATATACTATTCTGGGTGAAGAGGTAACTACACTTATTTCGGAAGAACTTAAAGCCGGCACACACAAATACACCTGGAATCCTGTTTCGCTGGCAAGCGGGATTTACTTGTACAGAATAGAAAGTAAAGAATTCACGGCAACAAAGAAAATGGTGTTCTTGAAATAAATTTTCTCATCCCTAAATAAGAGAAGGAAAACCGAAAAATATTTAACTGGAAAGTTTTCCTTCTCTTTTAATACCCTCCCCTGGTCTCCCAAGTTAGCTACCTCAAAATTACCCTAATCCTTTTAATCCCGTAACAACGATTGTATTTGATCTGCCAAAACCAACTAACGTTACATTAAAAATATATACTATTCTGGGTGAAGAGGTAACTACACTTATTTCGGAAGAACTTAAAGCCGGCACACACAAATACACCTGGAATCCTGTTTCGCTGGCAAGCGGGATTTACTTGTACAGAATAGAAAGTAAAGAATTCACGGTAACAAAGAAAATGGTGTTCTTGAAATAAATTTTCTCATCCCTAAATAAGAGAAGGAAAACCGAAAAATATTTAACTGGAAAGTTTTCCTTCTCTTTTAATTCTCTTCCCCGGCCTCCTGGGTTAGCTGCACATTAAAACCACGCGTTTGCGTGATTGAAACCCTAACCTGTCGCAAATATATTTTAATTGCTTTTTAACAACTAATAAGGAGTAATAATGAAAACTAATAAATACCTGGTCTTACTTTTTTCTATGATGATATACTTTTATTCATCTGCTCAGCAAGCGGGTGATCTTGATAATGCGTTTGGAAGTTTGGGAATATCTATAGTAGATAATAACGGCTATGATGATGCTGCGGGTTCGTCAGCTGTTCAATGGAACGGAAAAATTGTTATTGCTGGAACTTCTGTGGATGGAGCTCTTAGACGTATGAGTATTTTGAGAATGGGATCGCTTGGTACTCCCGATGTAACTTTTTCAGATGATGGCTGGCAGACTTTTAATCTGACAGGATATTATGAAACTGGGACAACAGCTTTAATGCAAGGTACCAGACCAGTAATGGCAGGTTATAGTGAAGATGCTTTGTTTCCCACGAGATTTTGTAATGTACAGATTTCGTGGTGGAGATGGTGAATTAAGTGAAAATTTTGGTGATAGTGGAATCGTTGTTACAGATTTTTTTGGCAATGGTTCTCTGGACGGTGCATATACCGGAGTGGTAGTTGGCAACAAAATTATTTTGGCTGGTGAAATATATGCGTCCGATGTATCAAGTACTTTTGCCATAGCACGTTATAATCTAGGTGGTAGTTTAGATTTTTCTTTTGGTAGTAGTGGGCTGGTTACGACTGATTTTAGTACCTGGTACAACGGATACAAGAGATATAGTTTTTGGTCTGGCAGTTGAAAGAGAAGGAAAAATAATCGCAGTTGGGCAATCATCATACAATTGGGCAATGGCCCGGTATAATCCGGATGGAAGCCTGGACAACAGTTTTGGAACGAATGGCTTGGTCGTACAATCACCCGGCAATCGTCTTGATGCTGTAGTTACGCTACCTGATGGCAAAATTTTAGTTGCAGGAAGAGAGGGACCCATTACCCAGGTTGCCAGATACAATAACAACGGCATAATCGATAATACATTTGGCACATCTGGTAAAACTCAAATCCAGGGGGTCGGACCTTCAATAATAGTATATGGGAATAAAATACTCGTTGCAACATCTCTATATAGTTCAAGTTTTGATTTTGTTCTCACAAGATTGAATTATGATGGACAAATTGATAGCTCATTTGGAAGCAATGGATCGGTTGTTACTGAGGTTACTCCTCAAGATGATGTTGCAAGAGGTATTCATATTCAACCCAGTGGAAGGATTGTTTTAACAGGAGATACCTTTTATCCGGGCGACTTCGTGGCAGTAGGATACCACAACGATCCATTTCAGGTAAATGTCCCATTCTACATTGTTGATCAAATCTGGAACCAGGGATTTATAAATTTTTCAGATTTGGGAGATCCCGGAGTAACAGCTGTTGATGCTGTTGTTCTTGCTGATAGCACTCCCGTGGGACCATTCAACGATTCGTTTGTTGCTTCCGGTGTTGCAAGCCGGTTTTATGAAATTTCTGTTACTCCACAAAATGCCGGAACAAATTCCTCCTTCAATGCTTCACTCAGACTCTATTATTCTGATGAGGACATTCAGGAAATTAATGAAGATGACATAAAGCTTGTGAGATTAACTAATGATGGTTGGATTTATGTTGGTGGTACCGTTAACACAAATGAAAATTATGTTGAAGCAAGTAACATTCACGAGGTAGGAATTTTTGCTTTCGCAGATCCTGATAGTATTACAAATGTAGATTCAAAAGAAGATGGGTTGGTGAATGAATTCAGGTTAGAACAAAATTATCCGAACCCATTCAATCCAACTACAAAAATTAAATACACGATTCCATCTGTCATTGCGAGCGGAGCGAAGCAATCTCATTTCGTTTTTCTCAAAATATATGATGTTTTAGGAAACGAAGTCGCAACACTTGTTAACGAATACAAAACAGCAGGAAGTTATGAAGTCGAATTCTCCGTAGGTCAGGACTCCAGTCCTGACATTACCAGCGGAATATACTTTTATAGATTGCAGGCAGGAAGTTTTGTAGAAACTAAGAAGATGATCTTACTTAAATAATCTATGGGAAGCTGGAAAAGGGGCGGACACTTGTCCGCCTTTTTATTTACTAACAACTTCTCTTTTATAATTTCCATCTGCAATTTCTCTCGCGGTCAGATATGCAAGCTTAACTAATACTTTCAAACAAATTCGGATTCAATGTTTCCGGGGTATCTGTCGGAAGATGAAGATGTTCGTAACTATATTTCGAAGCAAAATATAATCCGGGAATACCTTTTTCATAAAATGGTGTAAGGTCGGCACCGCCACCACTCCAGGTATTTTCAACCATTAGATTAAGGTCTTTTTTATCTAATTTATTTGCGATCTTCCATAATTCAGGAGCACTCTTTCCATTACCAATCTGTATACTGTCTCCGTAGCCAACACAATCAAGATTAAACATTGCTATTATTTTCTCCGAATCAATTTTCAGGTTATCCACAAAATATTTTGATCCGTAAAGTCCTTGCTCTTCACTAGCAAAAAGGACAAATAAAATACTTCGTTTGGGTTTTGTATTATCAAGCTGGAAAGCATTTGCTAATTCAATAACTGCCGCAGAACCGGAGGCATTGTCATTAGCTCCGGGAAACAACAGACCAGCCTGTGAACCAACGTGATCTAAATGTGCGCCTATGATTAAATATTCGTTCTTCAATACCGGATCGCTTCCTTCAAGAAGACCAACGATATTCATCGTCTTTGCATACTTTTCGTAATCTGTTTGAACCTTTATTTCAGCTTCATTTTCTGTTATAAAAGAATTTGGCGTTTTGCTTTCATCTATTTTAGTCTGACTCCCGGCTAGTGAAAAACCCGATCCAGAAAGTATATTATTAGCTACCTCGATTGATATTTGAAGCTGAGGAAAGTCCAAAATTTGTTCTCCTTCTCCATGCATTACGCTTCCGATCAATGGCTGTGGTTTACTATCATTTGGACGAGCGACAAAAAGAATTCCCTTTGCACCATGTTCGTAAGCAATTATGGATTTTTCCCTCGGATATTCCTGTCCCCACGGCTTATCATTTATTTTCCAGGAAGGATTTTGTTTAAATACTATTACTACTTTGTTTTCAACGTTTATATTTTCATAATCATCATATCCAAGATCGGGTCTTGAAATTCCATATCCACAAAATGCAACGGGAAGATTAATGTTTCCAGAACCGGTAAATCCTCTAAATACAAAATCTTTTCCAAGTTCATAAGAAAAACTATTTTGAGAAGTAATAACTTTAAAGACTACAGGAGAATCAATTTTATTGTATTCAACATTTAAATATTGAAAATATCTTTCATCGCCTGCAGGTAATAAACCTATCTGTTCAAATCTTTCTGCTGCGAATTCAGCTGCTTTGTCATAGCCTTCGCTACCGGGAAGTCTGCCCCCAAATTCATCTGAGCAAAGTGTGTTTACAGTTTGCATAAGACTTTTACTGTTTATGCTTTCAAACCCTGCCTCGGGAACCTGAGAAATGATGTTGTTGAATGTGCATAGAACCGCAGCGAGGAAGAGTGCTGTTTTTATTTTACTGGGTGGTTTCATTCTTGTGTGAATACACTTTTTTTAATAATAAAAAGGGACATAAGTGTGTCCCTTTAAAAAGTGCTGCATTTATTACTTTTCTTCTATTAAGCCGTTATCTTCTTCGGGAACAACTTTGGCAATATCTGCAATGGAATCGCCATCTTTTAGTCTGATTACTCTTACGCCTTGTGTTGCTCTTCCCATTACACGAATGTCTTTCATGCTTTGTCTGATGACCATTCCTTTGGTTGAAATAATTACTAGCTCATCGTTATCATTAACTTCCATCAGTGCTATCATTTTTCCGATCTTATCACTTGTTTTTACAGTTATCACTCCCTTGCCGCCGCGATGTGTAATTCTATAATCATTTACGTCTGATCTTTTGCCGTATCCTTTTTCTGTAACGACCAGCACGCTCATTCCCTGGCGCTTAATCACAAGCAATCCAACCGCTTTGTCGCCTTTACCCAGACGAACCCCCCTTACTCCTGTTGCCGTTCTGCCCATATCGCGCGCATCTTTTTCATGAAATCTAACTGCAAAACCATTACGCGTTCCAATCATAATATCATTTGTGCCGTCAGTCATTTTAACTTCAATAAGTCTGTCATTCTTTTTCAGGTTGATAGCGTTTATTCCACCCTTACGAACATTTCCATACGCAGACAGAACTGTTTTCTTTACAGTTCCTTGCTCGGTCGCCATAATGAGGAAATGATCATCGCTGAATTCTTTAACTGCAACAAATGCAGTGATAGATTCTTCTTTTTCTTTTTGAAGAATATTTAAAATTGATCTTCCCCGGGCAGCCCTTCCACCCTCTGGGATTTCATGAACTTTGAGCCAGTAAACCCTTCCCTTATCAGTAAAGAAAAGAATGTACTGATGCGTGGAGGCAATGAACATGTGTTCTATAAAGTCATCTTCTTTGGTTCCGGCACCGGTTACACCTTTTCCGCCTCGCCCCTGTTTTCTATATCCGCTGACTGGAAACCTTTTAATGAATCCGCTGTGAGAAATAGTTACAACAACATCTTCCTCAGCTATTATGTCTTCCAGAGAAAAGTCTTCATAGTCATAAACGATTTCGGTTCTTCTTGGGTCTGCATACTTTTTCTTCAGCTCAAGAAGTTCATCAGTAATGATGATGTATCTACGCTCTTCGTTTTTTAGAATTCCTTTGAGTTTTTCAATGAGTTTAATGGTTTCTTTGTACTCGTCTTCAATCTTTTGTCGTTCCAGACCCGTTAAACGCTGGAGACGCATATCGAGAATTGCTTTTGCCTGGATCTCACTTAGCTTGAATTTTTTCATCAGGTTTTGCTTGGCAGTCTCAACATCTTTCGATTTCTTTATTGTCTGAATAACTGCATCAATATTATCAAGCGCAATTATGTAGCCTTCAAGTATATGCGCACGCTTCTCTGCGGCATCAAGCTCATATTTTGTTCTGCGTATCAGCACATCCATTCTATGTTCAAGGAAGTGCTGAAGCATCTCTTTAAGATTAAGAACTTTTGGAACGCCTTTAACCAGAGCAAGCATTATCACGCCAAATGTTGTTTGCATCTGTGTGTGAACAAAAAGCTGATTCAGCACAATCGGCGGCTGAGCATCTTTCTTCAGTTCTATTACTACTCTTAAACCATCTCTGTCCGATTCATCCCTAATATTACTTATATCGCCTATCTTTCCGGCGCGAACAAGATCCGCTATTTTTTCAATGAGGTTCGCCTTGTTAACCTGGTAGGGAAGCTCTGTAATAATTATGTGTTCCCGACCATTTTTTTGTGTTTCGATATTTGCCTTTGCACGAACAATTATTCTTCCTCTTCCCGTAAGAAACGCTTCTTTTACTCCAGCATAACCATAAATTATTCCGGCAGTAGGAAAGTCCGGTGCGATGATATTCTTCATCAGCTTTTCAATGGTAATGTTCGGATTCTTAATAAGGTTTATCAATCCGTCAACCACTTCGCCAAGATTGTGCGGGGGAATGTTGGTTGCCATACCAACAGCAATTCCGCTGGCTCCATTAATTAGTAGATTCGGAAGATATGAAGGCATAACTGTTGGCTCTTGCAGCGAGTCATCAAAGTTAGGTATAAAATCTACCGTGTTCTTATCAAGATCGCGAAGCATTTCTTCTGAAATTCTTGCAAGTCTTGCTTCTGTATATCTCATTGCCGCTGGCGAGTCACCATCAACTGAGCCAAAGTTGCCCTGCCCATCAACGAGTGGATAGCGTAAGGAAAAATCCTGTACCATTCTAACCATTGAATCATAAACTGCTGTGTCACCGTGCGGATGATATTTACCAAGCACCTCTCCCACAATCCTTGCTGACTTTTTGTAGGGTTTATTATGAGACATACCTAGATCGTGCATGCCGTAAAGAACCCTTCGATGAACGGGTTTCAGTCCGTCTCTGACATCGGGTAATGCGCGTGCAACGATTACAGACATTGCGTAATCTATGTAAGAGGATTTCATTTCCTCTTCAAGTGTGATCGGTATTATTTTTTCAAAAATTGTTGCCATCTCTCAATTGTTTTATTTTGTTAAAATATTAAATGTCCAGCGTTGCATATTTAGCATGCTTCTGAATAAATTCTTTTCTTGGTTCTACGTCGTCGCCCATAAGCGTTTCAAATATTTTGTCTGCGTTGGCAGCACTTTCTAATGTAACCTGGAGTATAGTTCTTGTTTCGGGGTTCATCGTTGTTTCCCATAATTGTTCGGGGTTCATTTCCCCCAAACCTTTGTATCGGGAAATAACAACACCCTTGATTTCTTTTTCCTCAGTTGATTCTTCCCCGGCGATCTCGTCAGTTTTCTCTTCGACCTTTTTCTTTTCTTTGCTGTTGACTTTCAACCGCTTAAGAATTTGGTCCCGTTCGTTTTCATCATAAGCATAAAACTCTTCTTTGCTTTTTTTAATTTTATACAGTGGTGGTTGAGCAATATAAACCTTTCCCGAAGTAATTAGGTCCTTCATGTGTCTGTATAGAAAAGTTAGAAGAAGTGTTCTGATATGGCTTCCGTCAACATCGGCATCTGTCATCAGAATTATTTTTCCATATCTTGACTGTTCATGATCGAACTCGGCACCAAGTCCGGCACCAATTGCAGATATCATTGCTCTTATCTCATTATTCTCTAAAATCTTATTCAGTTTTGCTTTTTCAACATTCAATATTTTCCCTCTCAGCGGAAGAATTGCCTGAAACTTTCTGTCTCTTCCTTGTTTGGCCGAACCGCCAGCCGAGTCTCCCTCAACAATATATATTTCGCAATGTTCCGGATCTGTAATACTGCAGTCTGCTAATTTTCCCGGGAGGTTCATATTATCGAGAGCATTTTTTCTTCTTGCAAGATCACGTGCTTTTCTTGCTGCTTCTCTTGCCTCTGCAGCACGCATACATTTCTCTATAATTTTTTTTCCGACAGGAGGATTCACTTCAAGAAATTCTCCCAGCTTTTCACCAACAAGAGTTTCAACTGCAGATTTTGTTTCACTATTGCCTAGCTTTGTTTTTGTCTGCCCTTCAAATTGGGGCTCTGCAACTTTAACTGAAATTACTCCTGTCAATCCTTCTCTAAAATCGTCTCCTGTTAGAGTGATTTTTCCTTCTTTTATGAGTCCGTTTTTATAGGCATAGTTATTTAATGTTCTGGTTAGTGCTGTTTTAAATCCAACAAGATGTGTTCCACCTTCGTGTGTGTTGATATTATTAACATATGAGAATATGTTTTCTGAATATCCGTCAGTGTACTGAAAAGCTATTTCAACAGGAGTGTTATCTTTTTCTCCTTCAATGTAAACTGTTTTATGAAGGGCCTGTCTCGACGCATCCAAATATTTTACAAACTCAATCAGGCCGCCTTTAAAGTGAAACGTCTCTTCCTCTCCGCCGTTTCTCTCATCTTTAATCTTAATTGTTATGTTTTTATTAAGATAAGCCAGCTCTCTCATTCTTTCGGCTAATATATCAAAACGGAATTCTGTAGCCTTAAAAATTTCCGGATCCGGAAAGAAGGTAACTGTTGTTCCCCGTTCGCCACGCTTAGTTTTGCCAATTTCTTTTACAGGCTTTAAAGGAACCCCACGCTTATATTCCTGAAAATATATTTTACCATCTCTTCTAATTTCAACTTTAAGCCATTCGGACAATGCATTAACAACCGAGACTCCAACCCCATGTAAACCGCCAGATACCTTGTATGAGGTTTTATCAAACTTACCTCCTGCATGCAAAACCGTCATTACAACTTCAAGCGCAGATCGCTTCTCTACCGGATGTATATCTACGGGGATACCTCTTCCATTATCTGTAACTGATACGGAACCGTTTTTATTAATTTGAACGTTTATACTATCACAGTATCCAACGAGAGCTTCGTCAATACTGTTGTCTACAACTTCATTGACCAGGTGATGAAGCCCCCTGCTGCTGACATCTCCGATATACATGGCCGGTCTTTTGCGAACGGCTTCTAGTCCCTTAAGAACATTAATGTTTTTTGCACTATACTCTGTTTTTTTACTTCCTTTGGTCATAACTTATCCGATAAACCTTATTTGATTAATTCTTTTTTCATTAAAGTGCTTGTTTATTTTTTCTATCATTTCCAATTCCATGAACTTCAGCTCGTTTCTCCAGGCGGGATTTTCTATCTTAAGTTTCAAAATTCTTTTTTCACATGATTGTGGTATCGCAACCTTTTCAAGATTTGGAAACATTTCATAAAAGTGTACTATAACATCCGCTGAATTAACAATCTCGCGAACACCTGCAAGAGATCTTTCTTTTCTAAAAACTTCCTTTAAACTTTTAAAATTGTTACGCATAGGAAACGCTACCATCCATAGAAATTTTTATAACGCGGTCTTCCTTTCCTATTTTCAAAGATGATATGTTTCCAAAATCAGTTAGTGTAATAATTGCCTGACCAACTGTAGACAGATAATCACTAATGGCACCAACTCGCTCTGCATCAAGTTCACCGAAAACATCATCAAGGAGAAATAAGGGGGAATTTCCTATTTTATCCTTGAGATAAAAAAATTCCGCAAATCTTAACACGGTCTGAAACGTCTTGTGCTGTCCCTGTGAACCATAACTTTTAAGACTTATTCCATTAATTTCAAATATGAAATCATCCCTATGTGGACCGACCAGATTCGTTCCCCGGCGTATTTCGTCTTCTATTCTTTGATCAAGTAAAAGTTCAAAGTGAGTTTCTAAATTGTCTTGTTGCTTTCCATCAAGATAATAATAACGAATTTTAGGTTCTTCTTTGTCAGGAAGTATTTTTAGATATGAGTCGCTGATATATGATTCAAATTCAGTAACAAAATCTTTCCTATGCTTTATTATTTCAACTCCGGAATTGACCAGTTTTTTATTCCATGCCTCCAGTTCGCTGGTATCTCTACTATTACTTTCTCTTAATCTGTTTAACAGAAAGGATCGTTGCTTCAAGGTCCTGTTATATTCAATGAGAAGATTTAAATACGTCCTGCTTGCCTGCGAAATTACCGAGTCTACAAATCTTCTTCTCTCCGCCGGGTAACCCTGTGTTATAGAATGATCCGCCGGAGATAGTAATACTACAGGAAATTTTCCTATTATATCAGAAAATCTTGAGACTTGTTTGTTGCTTAACATATAAGCTTTTTTATTCTCAACATTTGAGTAGTTAATCTGGACGTTGTCGTTGGTCAATCCTTTAAAATTACCCTGAACACTAAAACCATTTTCTCCTATTTTAACAGCCTCTGAGTCTGATGTAGTAACGCAGCTTTTTGTAGTACAGAGGTAATGAATCGATTCCAGAATAGTTGTCTTACCAACACCGTTTCCACCAACTATATAGTTTAACTTGTTTGCAAATTCAATTTTGGTATCGGTGTGTTTTCTAATCTTTCTCAGGCTGATTGAAGACAGGAACATTTTAAGTATTTAATCGCACCGGCATTAGCAGAAGCATCAAATCTTCTCCATCCAGCTTTTTCCCTGGTTCAATTATACACGCCTTTGTTGGAGAATGAAGTTTGAATAATACTTCCTCATCATCTACATGTGTTAAAATGTCGTTTACATACTGAGTGTTGAATCCAATATCCATTTGCTCACCGCTGTACTCACAAGAAATATTTTCGACTGCATTAGAACCCAAATCTATATCTTCGGCCGAAACAACAATATTGTTTTTACTTATTGAAAACTTAACCTGCTTAGAACTCGACGAAGAAAAAAGCATCATTCTCCTAACTGTAGATAGAAGATCATGTCTTTTAATCCTAAGTATATTCTCGTTTTCTAGTGGAATTACACTGCTATATGCGGGATATTTCTCGGCAATGAGCCTAGAACTGAATTCAACATCACCAATTATAAAAGTTATGTACGATTTACCAAGATAAAATTTTACGTCTGTTTCACTGAGTAGTTTTGATAAAACAGAAATGGCTCTTTCTGGCACAATATATTGTTCCTCTGAACCGGTTTTAACATCTTTAAATATTAATCGAACAAGCCGATGTCCATCTGTAGTAACAAATTTTAAACCTTCGGAGGTAAACTCTAACAAGGTTCCTGTCATTGCTGGTCTCATATCCTCTTTGCTCATTGCAAAAGATGTTTGATCAATGGCTCTCTTTAAATCTTTTCCGCTTATGATAATTTCTTTGCTCTTTGCTACGGTTGGAGATTCAGGAAAATCTTCCGAGGGAGAAAAGCTGATATTGTAAATGCCGTTCTCGGTTGTAAGTTTAAGTTTATTGTTTCCATCAACACTGAAATTTATCTGAACATCTTCCATTGATCTAATCACATCATACATTAACCGTGCGGGTACTACGATACTCAGGTCTTCGTTTGCAGCAATGCTTATTGATGATTTTAAAGAAATTTCCAGGTCAGTTGCATGAATAACTAGTAACCCGCTCTTTATCTCGAAGAGAAAGTTCTCTAAAATGGGCATGGGGGTTCGTGCCGGAACGGCCGGAATAATTTTAGAAAGAGTCTTTTCTAGTATTTTACTGTTTACTTTAAATTCCATTAATTTGCTCCTATTAAAGCACAGAAAAATACTAAAAAAGGAAGGTAATAACAACGAATTAAGCGCACCGAAATGCGCTTAAAATAATAAAGTTAGAGAATTTTGTAGGAGTAGTTCTATTTTCAGTAGACTCTATGGACCTACAGGATTCGGGTCTTCTCCTTCTGTTAGGTCATCAGAGGTAGTAACACTGGCATAAATAGTATAGACACCTTCTGCACTCAAAACACTAGAGTAAATTACTAAAATTTTTGTACCAGCTTTTAATACAAAGGTTCCTGACATTTCGCCTTCTGCAGATGAACTGGTCGCGTTCGATGGTAAATTATAAGTGGTTTCATATTCAAACTCACCTTTATCAATATCTTTTAATTCTGCCACCTGACCACTAGAAACATCTATAGTCTCTCCACGAAAACTTACAATAACATCTCCTGCCGCCTTGTTCTGAAAAGTAATATTGTTAATAGGACCATCAGAACAGTTAACTAGTGTTAACGAAAGAATTATTAACAGAAATGAAAATAAAATATGTTTCATATCGCTTCTTCCTATTGTTATTTTTATTTTTAGAATTACAATTAAACAAAAAATAGACCAAAAAAAGCAATAAATCAATAAAGGTTTTAGTTGTCCAAAGAGATTATTTAGAGTTATAAACGCCTTTAATTATTATCATATGTATATTTTTACTTAAATAATAGTAATTATTACAATGTTAAAATGTTAGTTGTGAGCTAAAGTTAAGTAATATAAAAACTTATATATTTTTTATAAGTAAGCTATTTGTTAGTAAATTGCTTATTAAATGAACTTATGAAAGGATGGTTTATAACTTCTATTTATTCACAAGTAATACTAATCAACAACACAAGTTATCAACAAAAACAAAAAGAATTAATTTATACGGTAGTTTATACCTACGAAGACAGCTCAACTTTGTTTCTTATTTCCTCTAGAATTTTGCCGAATGATACATCCCTCATCTTATATTCGTCAATAGTATTACAAGCATGAATAACGGTAGAGTGATCTCTACCGCCGAAGTGAAGTCCGATTGTTTTTAAAGACGAGAGCGTTAAATCCTTTGACAGAAACATAGCTATTTGCCTTGCCAAAACAATTTCTTTTTTACGTGTCTTATCTCTGATTTTATTTTCAGCAACACCAAGATGTTCGCACACAACTCTGGTAATTGTTTCTATTGTAAGTGTGCTTGTTTTTCTATCAGTTGCAATTTCCTTTACCGTTTTTTTTGCAAGTTCAAAAGTAATTTCTTTCGAGCTTAATGAAACGCTGGCAAGAAGTTTTATAAGACAACCTTCAAGTTCCCTGATATTAGAGGTTATATTTGTTGCTATGTATTCCAAAATTTCGTTTGAAACAACCATGCCATATGTTTCGGCCTTCCTTTTTAATATAGCTATTCTTGTTTCAAGCTCTGGTGGCTGAATGTCTGCTGTTAGACCCCATTGAAATCTGGAGATTAATCTCTCATCTAATCCTTTCAAGTCCTTGGGTGGTTTATCACTGGATAAAATTATTTGCTTTCTTGATTGGTGAAGTGTATTGAATATATGAAAGAAAAGATCCTGTGTCTTTTCCTTTCCAATTAAGAATTGGATGTCATCAATTATAAGAACATCCATACTTCTGTAAAAATTTGAAAACTCGTTTACACGATTTGATTGAATCGACTCAACAAATTCTACAGTAAATATATCGGAGGATAAATAAATAACTTTTTTATCAGGGAAGTTTTTTACAATCTGGTTTCCTATTGCCTGGATTAGATGTGTTTTTCCAAGACCAACTCCACCATATAGAAACAGGGGATTAAAGGAAGTCCCTCCCGGATTGTCACTAATGGCACCCGCCGCTGCTCTTGCTAACTGATTTCCTTCCCCCTTTATAAAATTATCAAATGTATATCTTGTGTTTAGGTTCGACTCAAACGAATGCTTGAGTTTTGGTTTATCAACCAGAGTCGTTTGTGAAACAGAATTTTCGGAAACAGTTTCCCCACCATCGATAAATGACATATCTTCAGCAATAACATAAGTCAGTTTAGCGTCTTTACCCAGCACATCCGTAATTGACCTGGTAATTAAGCCATTAAAGTGCTCGTCAATCCATTCCCAAAAAAACTGGCTTGGAATCTGAACCTTAAGGGTTGAATCAATAAGCTCAATTGGTTTTATAGGAAGGAACCACGTATTGTAAGTCATCATGGAAACATTTTCCTTTATCTTTAAAAGGCAAGCTTTCCAGATATTTATAGGATCTTTAGTAGAAATCTTATCCGTAATTTCAAGCTCTTGCATTATAGTTATCCACAGGTTTAGATTTAAGCAAAGATAGCATTTAGAGGCCAATGTTAAAAAATTGTTATGCTCATCAGGTCCATTATAAACAACTTATAAACATCAAGTAAAGCCAGATAAAGCCTTATAATTAAACGTTTTTAGTGCTTTATTAAAAATTTTTCACACATGCTCACTGCCCTGATTGAGCATGCTTATGTGTTGGCAAATGTGAAACGTTTTCACAAAGTCGAAAAACCCACAACTTATCAACATCTATAAGCACACGCCTCTCAACCAAAAAATAACACATCATAGTATTCATAGCAAATAATATTTTTAAGTTAAGATTAAAATTGATGCCTGTATCCAAATAAAAATAATATTCTTGATAATAAGAGCTTAAGGAAGTATTTTTGGGCTCTTTTTTAATGAAATTGGAGAAATAAAATGAAAAGAACATATCAGCCTAGCAATAGAAAAAGAAAAAACAAACATGGCTTTAGGGAAAGAATGAAAACAAAGAATGGAAGAATCGTACTTTCGCGAAGAAGATCAAAGGGCAGAAAAAAATTAACAGTTAGTGACGAATAATTAATTAGCCCGGATGTTAACAAAAAAAGCCAAATTCTTTGGTAGGTTAAAAAATGAAAACGATATTGAGATAGTGTACAAGAAAGGCAAAGTTATTATATCTGATGACCGAAAAATTAAAGCTTGCTACCTTTCTATTGTTAATGTAACAAGTCGAGCAAAGATTACAACAGCCGTCTCATCAAAAACGGGCAACAGTGTTTGGAGAAACAGATTAAAAAGAATAATCAGAGAATCCTTAACGCAAGAAAAATTGTTTTTGAGGGAAATTGTATTTAATAATAAGTTGGAACTATCAATAATTTTTTCTCCATATAAGATTAATCAAATAAGCCACCAGCAGCTGTATCTCAAGGATATAAAACCCGCTGTTACGGACATACTAATGAAGATAAGTAAATCAACGAAACACATTGGATAGAAACACAACCATAGCATTTATACTTATTGGCGCCATTCTGGTAGTCTGGTTGTTTATCAACACTCCCGAGCAAACAGAAAAGCCAAAAAAAGAACAAGATACTACCACAGTCATTGAGAAGAAGGCAGAAGAACCACCCAAAGTTATTGTCGAAGAAAAGAAAATAGCGGCAAGCGACACCGAACAAAAAGAAGAAACACAAATTGGAATGTTTTCAAAAGCAAGAACCGATTCTGGAAGAATAATCACTATTGAAACAGACCTGGCAATCTATGAGCTATCTACAAAAGGAGGAAACTTTCAAAAGGTCTTCTTAAAGAAGTTTAACAATTGGTACTCTTCAGGTGTTAACGGAGACAGAGATTTCTATAAAACCTCAGTACAATTAATAAACAGCTCTATTAGTAACGCCTATAATATTTCTTTTATAAGCTTCGAAGGCAAGGCGATAAATACTAAATCGCTTAACTTTACAACAACACCACAAAGCCGACATACAATTACAGGCGAAGACACTTTATTAATTGTTTTTAGAATGGAGCTAAGCTCTAATAGAGCGATAGAGAAAAGATATTCTTTCAAAGCAGGGACGTATTTAATAAAAAGCGAAATTGATTTTATAGGATTCAGTGGACTCATAAACGATAATACCTACGATATTTCCTGGGACTCAGGCATCAGACTCGTAGAAAAGAACAGTGTAAATGAGGCAGGCTTTTCAAGCGCAGACATATACTATGGTGATGAAAAAGTTGTTATTGATGCACCTGGAGACGGCGAAAAAGTCCAGAGAGATTTTAATGGAAGAGTTGACTGGCTTGCGGTCAGGAACAAATATTTTGCAGCGATTATGATTCCCACCGACCCCGCCCAGGTTGAGGGCGCCTATGTTGAGGGCCAGACTTTTCCAATCACAAAAAATCTTGGGCTGAAAGAAATTTATAACGCACGACTTGTTATGCCATTTAAAGATCTTGATTTAGAGAGAGTATCCATTAACCTCTACGTCGGTCCGGTTGACTATGATTTGCTTAAACAAATTAGTCTAAATTTAACGGCGCTTGTTGACTTTGGAACATTTTTCGGCTTGAAGTTTATCGTAAGACCAATAGCAGAATATTTACTTTTACCCCTTCTCAAATTCTTAAACATGTTCATTCCGAACTATGGATTTGTAATCATCATCTTCTCGTTAATAATTAAAATTATCGTTTACCCGCTGACACGTAAAAGCTTTCAGTCGATGAAAAAAATGCAACTCTTACAGCCAAAGATAACGGAGCTAAAAGAAAAGTTTAAAGATGATCCGCAAAAGACGAACAAGGAGACGATGAAGCTGTATTCGACGTATGGCGTTAACCCTGCCGGCGGCTGCTTACCTATACTTTTGCAAATGCCAATATTTATTGCTCTCTGGGGACTCTTTCAGGCAGCAACTGAATTACGTCAACAGCCGTTCATTTTTTGGATTAAAGACCTTTCTGTGCCGGATGTTATTTATGACCTTGGTTTCAAACTTCCCCTTTTTGGTATTCAGGAAATTAGTGGGCTGGCAATTTTGATGGGGGTTACAACATTCTTTCAACAAAAAATGTCTATTAAGGATCCAAAACAGCAAGCGCTTATTTATATGATGCCCGTAATGCTGACCATTCTTTTTATGACCTTTCCATCTGGACTAAACTTGTATTACTTTATGTTTAATGTTTTTTCAATTGCACAACAGTATTATATAAATCATAAGCAAAGCGATGTTGAACTGGTGCCAATTGATCCATCAAAAAGAAAAAAGGGCTTTATGCAGCGACTTATGGAATCGGCCGAACAACAGGCGAAGCAGCAGAAAGGCAAAAAGTAGCTTAAAAGCACAGGCACACCGCAAAGATCACACCTATTTTAAAATCCTTTTTATAATTTTGAATAGTGAACTTATTTAAACAAATATTAATACTGGTTTTTCTCTCGCACCTTCCTTTTATTTATGCACAAGAGACAAAGACAATCTTTCTAAGAACAAAAACAATTGATCTTCCGTACGGGCTCAATCAAAATATTTTAGACGCCGAGCCGTTGGTCGGACTTGCACTAAGCGGCGGCGGTGCGCGCGGGCTTTCGCAAATTGGTGTAATAAAAGCTTTAGAAGAAGCAGAAATTGAAGTTAGAGCAATAGCGGGAACCAGTATTGGAAGCATTATTGGCGGCGCATATGCTTCTGGCTACACCGTGGACGAAATGGATTCGATTGTTATGAACACAGATTGGGACAGATTGCTCTCTATAAACAATCCTTCAGAAAGAAGAGAACTTTTCATTGATCAGAAAATAAACGAGGACCGCTCATTGTTTACACTCCGGCTTAACGGCCTCAGTCCTGTTTTACCAACATCTTTTAATGAAGGCCTTAGACTTCAAAATTATTTAACACTGCTATGTTTATCAGCGCCGGTTATTTCAAACAATGGATTCGACAGCCTTTTTGTTAGATATAGAGCTGTTTGTACAAACTTAGTAGATGGTCGTCCGGTGATTCTTTCAGGCGGCTCACTTGCGCGGGCCATGAGAGCCAGCTCGAGCGTTTCCTTCCTGCTTGCCCCAGTCGAAATTGACTCATTAACACTGGTCGACGGCGGACTCGTTTCTAACATTCCGGTTAGTGCAGCTTTAAAGATGGATATGGATTATGTAATTGCTGTTAATACCACAAGCGGCTTAAGAAAAGATAAAGAGTTGCAACTTCCCTGGAATATAGCTGATCAAACAGTAAGTATTCCAATGAAGAGACTAGAAGAAACAGAGATATCAAAGGCAAACTTTCATTTGAAGCCCGATATTGATAGCTGGTCTTCAACAGACTTTAACAACATTGATTCATTAATATTGGCTGGTTACAACTACACTAAAAGCAAGCTGCCGTTAATAAAAGAACAAATAGATTCTTTATATCGATTAAAATCGGGAATAGATTTTTTCTGGATAAAAAATGTTAAAATTCCCAACAACTCAGGAGACTTCGAGAAACCGTATCTAAAAAAATATCAAACAATGGACTCAGTTTCCAGCCTTGAAATCTATAAGGATATGGCAGAAACATATAAATCTGGAAAATTTGATTCATTATCTGTTTCGATACAAACAGATGAGGATTCGACCCAAATAGTTTTTCATTACACACTTACGCCAATAATAAAAGACGTTGAAATAATGTCTAACGGCACAGTAGATTCAGCCGGCGTAAATACCATAATTCAGTCACTTATAGATAGACCTTTTTGTGGGAGAATAATATTTGATGCAGCAAGAAAGTTAATAGTTGAATACAAAAAAAGAGGATTCATTTTATTTCAACTGAAGCGCCATAGCTTTAATGTTACAACGGGAAAGCTAACCCTTGAATTTAAGAGCGGAATAATTTCAAGAATCAACATCAACAGCGAAACGAGCAAAACAGTTGTTAACCGGGAGCTTAATTTAAAAGTTGGCGACCCACTCTTATATTCCGATCTTGAGGATGGGTTGATGAGGCTTAGAGCAACCGGGCTATTTGAGGACATTAATTTAACTGTTATACAGAGCGACGAGGGGACGGAAATTAATTTGTACGTTGACGAAAAAATATCAAGCCTGCTGAAGGTTGGGTTCCTGGTTGATAATACTTATAACGCTCAACTAGGAATAGATATCCGGGACGTTAATGTTTTATATACCGGAACTGAGCTCGGGCTTTTTCTTTTTGGCGGCGCAAGCAACAGAGCTTATATTCTTGAACACATATCATATAGAATCCTTGATACGTATTTGACATATAAGTTGAGTGCATACTATAGATTCAATGATATTGATGTGTATACCCAAACAAACTCTGAAACAGGGAATACTTTTACCAGTAACTACATAGGAAAATATAGACAGATTTTCTACGGTGGTTCTCTTTCTATCGGAACGCAACTGGAAAAGTTTGGCAAGCTGATCTTTACAGGCAAGTATCAATATGATGAAGTTAAGAACAAGGAGGGGTCAGTAGTTAGTCCCTATGAAACTAAAGTAGTTAGTCTAAAAATAGGTGGTGTTGTTGATAATCAAAATAAATATCCTTATCCCGAAGACGGTTTATATTTTAATGGATTTTACGAAACAGCTCAAAGTTTTTTGGGTGGCGATGAAAGTTATTTACTTTTTAGTAGCGATCTAAGATATTATTTTATGATATCTTCACGCCACGTCATTTCTCCAAAATTACAAGTTGGTTTTGGTGACAAAACCCTTCCGCTAAGTGAACAATTTACACTGGGAGGTCTGTACTCGTTTTTTGGTGCTTACCAAAATGAGTTTAGGGGAAGACAGATTTTTCTTGCTTCTCTTATGTATCAGTATAAGTTGCCGTTTAAAATATTTTTTGATACTTATGCCTGGTTCAGATATGATATTGGATCAACCTGGGAAGAGCAAGAGCAGATAAGATTCAAAGATTTAAAACATGGTATTGGTGGCGCAATTTCATTTGATACCCCAATTGGCCCGGCAGATTTTTCAATCGGCAGAAGTTTTATAATAAGTCAAGGATTAAAAGAAAGTTCTTTTGTGTGGGGAGACGTACTGTTTTACTTTTCAATCGGGCACGCAATTAACTTTTAACGCCGCATTAAATCACTGTAAGAATTTTCAATTAGATCATCTTTTGAAATGTTAAGCAGGTTAAGATAGAAATTACATTGTTCCAGCAAATTTTCTTTTCCTATTGACCCACCCTTATCTATGGCCTCAATTTCAACGAATGTTCCGAGTCCCCTAACATTATCCAGATGAAACTTGACGTTTTCAATAAAATAAATTTCTCTTTCTTTATCCACCACAGCAAAAATTCCAAGCGATATAGTTAAAATTTCTTTTAGGTTCTGATCGGGACTGTATTTATATAATAAGACAGACGACTTCTTGGGTCCACGCTTATCTTCTCTATCATAATGAATAAGATGATTTTCGATGTTTCCTTCCCGTAGTTTTAATCTACCAGAACCAACTTTAAAGTAAGTATCGATCTGATGATCAACACCCACAAACTCGGCATTCTTTGATTTTAAAATATCTCTTACTTTTTCTTGGTCTATGGCTCTTGCTTTTATTTCAATGTTGATATGTGACATTACGGGCCTTTGAAACGACTGAATTTAAACATGCATGGCAGAAAGAGAATTAATACCGCTTCTCTAAAGCTAATTTGTAAAGCTCTAAATATTTCTCGGCGGATCTTGCCCAGCTAAAATCTAATTTCATTCCATTGGTTTGAATTTTCTTCCAGTGGTCTTTATGCTTAAAAGTATTTACCGCCCGCTCTACAGATTTATAAAGTGCAAAACCCGAGTAATCATAAAAAGAAAATCCGTTTCCATTATTGAACCCGAAATGATTTTGTTCGTCCCAGTCCTTAACAGTATCAGCAAGACCCCCGGTTTTTCTGACGATCGGGACAGTCCCATATTTTAAACTGTAGATTTGATTCAAGCCGCAAGGTTCATACCTAGAAGGCATTAAAAACATATCAGCACCTGCCTCTATAAGATGAGAGAGTTCGTTGTTGTAACCGATGTATGTATCAACTTTTTCGGGAAGCTGATTCGAAAGCCAGCGGAACAAATCCTCAAATTTGTCCTCACCATTTCCAAGAATAATCCATTGTGCATCGAGACTCATAAGCTCGGTTATTGTATCAGCAAAAAGATCAAATCCTTTTTGACTAACCATTCGTGATATAATCCCAATCAATGGAATGTTTTCGTCTGGTTTAATGCCGAAATGATTAAGGAGATATCTTTTATTTAGATATTTACCGCTCAGATCATTTATGGTATAATGATAGGGAAGATGCTTGTCTGATTCCGGATTCCAGATATTATAATCTACTCCGTTAAGCACCCCATATAAATCATCTTTTCTTTTTTCCA
The DNA here is from genome assembly GCA_963699475.1 of uncultured Ignavibacteriaceae bacterium. Classification (GTDB taxonomy): domain Bacteria; phylum Bacteroidota; class Ignavibacteria; order Ignavibacteriales; family Ignavibacteriaceae; genus IGN2. The sequence goes on from CAVOUA010000013.1 coordinate 73,084, forward strand.
GTGTTGATTCAAGTCCGGCGCCATATTCTGACGTTAAAATTTCATGAGAATAAGTATTGCTTACCGTGTTAATAATATCTGAAAAGAATATTCCAGCCTTCATGAATGAAACACCACCATCTTGTTCGACCGGACCATCGGGATGGAACAAACTTCCACGAATCTCTGCACTTAACAAAGTAGATTTGTCAAACCTTCCCTGGTACCCAATGTTATGAATTGTAAAAAGAGTCGCCGTGTGATCGAAAAGTCTATCCCAGCTGTAGTTATCTTTAATATATAGAGGAATCAAGCCTGTTTGCCAATCGTTGCAATGAATTACATCCGGGGCCCATTGCAATCTTTGTAGTGTTTCAATCACGGCTTTTGAAAAAAGAATAAATCTCTCGTCTTCATCAGGGTCGTTTGTATAAATTATGTGTCGATAGAAATAATGGGGGCAGTCAATAAAATAGATATCTATGTTAGTACCAGGTACTTTGCTTTGATGAACGTGAACCGAACGGATGATTCCATTAATCCTAATCGGCATTTCACCAATATCCCAATTATACTTCAAGGCATAGTTAGTTTCATCAATCCGGGCATATCTGGGAATAAATACTTTAACATCGCAGTCGAGGTCAGTAAGCTCAGCAGGCAAAGATCCGGCAACATCGGCGAGTCCGCCTGTCTTTGCAAAGGGAACACACTCAGTTGATACAAAAGCAATTTTCATTTTTAACCTTTAATGAAGAATTTTCTGTTAAAAAGTAAAAAGATTTATTTTATCATATGAATAATAAGACATAAAGAATTAAATTTCATTTATATAGAACAAATATTTTTGAATACGGTTATGAAAAAAACAATTGACGCACTTTCGGTTTTTATTTCTGGCAGCAGTAATTCAAGACCAATAATTTTTATACACGGATTTCCTTACGACCATAATATGTGGCAAGCACAGGCAGATGAACTTTCCACGAACTATCTGTGTGTTTCGTATGATATTCGCGGACTTGGGGAATCACCAGCCAGGGACGGACAGTTTACAATGGAATCTTTTGTTGATGATCTTGAGAAAATAATTGAGGAGCTAAAACTTCACAGACCAATCTTGTGTGGACTATCTATGGGCGGATATATTTCATTAAGAGCAGTTGAAAGAATGCAAGATAAATTCAGCGCACTTATTTTGTGTGATACAAAATCTGTTGCTGATGACAACGAAGGAAAACTTAAACGGGCAGGAGCAATTAAACAAATTAACTCTGGAGGCTTCGATAGTTTCGTAGAGTCATTCGTTCTTAACTGTTTTGGAGAAAAGTTTGTGAAGGAGAATAGTCTCGAATTTAGAAAGGTTGTTGATCAATCGAAAACCAACAATCCAATTGGAGTTAAAGGCTGCCTGCTTGCAATGGTCAGCCGAACAGATACAACCGAAAGTCTTTCAAAGATAAAAATTCCAGCATTGGTAATATGCGGCAGCGAAGACAAGCTTACACCACCGGATGTTATGAAATCAATGGCCGATAAAATCCCCAATGCAAATTTTGTATTGGTGGAAAGCTCCGGGCATATGACGCCGATTGAAAATCCTCAAGAAGTTAATAAAGCAATCAAAGACTTTCTAACAAATAACAATTTTTAATTTTATAAGAAAGTCTTCTCTTTAAGTTTTTATCATAATATGCATCAGCACCAACACACCGGAATTATAGAAATACTTTTAGGATCACTTACGGATACATACCTTATGATTCCGGTTCTGTTTGTTTTGTACTTTATTCTCGAATACTTTTCTCATTCAAAGCAGCTCGACCTTATTTCGAAATTAAAAATCTCCGGCCCGCTTGGTCCACTTGCTGGAACCCTTCTTGGTATAATTCCTCAATGCGGAATGTCCGTCTTTGTAACAACCATGTTTCTTTCCAGAAGAGTAACGCTGGGAACCCTTGTTGCAACGTATCTGGCAACATCAGATGAGGCACTTCCGGTTTTAATCGCGCATCGCGGAGAAGAAATGATGATTCTTTACATAATTGGATTAAAATTATTAATAGGGGTTATTTCAGGCTATGCTATTGATCTGCTGTTTAGCAATAAGCTATATGACGGTCCGTTACCGGAAGTTAAATCATCGCACGCTGTTGAAATAAAGCATGAGCTCGAGAAGACCAAATACAAAGAGATAGCTCTTCACACCCTGAAGCGTACACTAAGAATATATTTTTGGGTTTTAGTAATCACAATTGCAATATCATTTATTTTGTTCTTTACAGATTCTGAACTTCTCGTAAAATCAATACAAGAACATCCAAACGTCCAAATTTTCTTTGCGGCACTCTTTGGTTTGATTCCTAATTGTGCAGCATCAATAGCCATCGCTGAAGCATTTTTACATACCGGCCTCTCCTTGGGGGCAACTATTGCGGGGCTAAGTACGGGTGCCGGTTTCGGTCCGATTGTTTTGTTCAAAGATGGAAACTTAAAGTTTGCGCTTCAAGTGTTATTAATTTGCCTGGCTGTCGCAGTACTCTGGGGTTACTTTATTAATTATATCGTTTAGTTTAAGTCGACAATTTTTTACAATCCATAAGTACAAAAGGGACCGTTAGTTTAAAAAAACCATTGCTAAGAGCAACCTCATTTAGTCTTTTTTCTACTTCAGAAAATATTTCTTTATGCTTTTTCCTGGGAACAAACTCTTTCCAACTGTCTATGAATGCAAGCTTTATAAGAAAATGATTAAACATTGTTGTTCCATCTGTAAAAGAAATGGGAAACTCATCGTAGACAATTTCATTAACCAAAAAGCCACTTTCCTTAAGCAGTAATTGAAACTCTTCTACAGGTTTACGCTTTTTATGGATATGCTTTTGCATTAAGTTGATTTCATCGATCATATTTTTTCCCCGAAGCACATTTTCCAGCACAGAGTAAAACTCTATCATCGTTTTATCAGTGTTAAACGTAAAAACAAGTTGTGCCCCTATCTTTAAGATTCTGTTGCACTCTTTTAAAACGGTTTTAAGATCGTTCACATTGTTCAATCCATTGTTACTGAATATGAGGTCAACAGAATTATCAGGAAGAGGGATTTTCTCGGCTGCTCCCGTAATTATATCGACATTGGTTATGTCGTAGATTTTCATTTTTGTTTTGGTACGTTCCACCGCGGCTTCCCACGGATCTATTCCATAAACTTTGCATGAATTTCCCAATCTCATTGCAACCTCAAGAAGCGGAAACCCTAGACCAAACCCAATATCCAAAGCAGTAATATTTTTACGATATTTTATTTTATCGAGAAGTTTTAAACCAAATGGTGCTGACCATAAAGGCAATTCATCTATTACAGATACGAGATCTTTGTTATTCAGATCATAGCTTGTTTTTAGATATTCTTCCATAAAACTAATTAATAAAAAATTATTATTTGAAGTTTATAGCATCAATATATTTTTTAATATATCGATCAACCTGCCTTAGTTTATACTGCATAATATAACGGGGATGTTCAAGAACAGAAATTCGCTTAAAGAATTTATGTTTTTCATTGATTGGATAAAAATATTCTGCATTTCTTTTTCCGAGCAGAATTGCGAAGTCTCTTCGTGCGCCGAACTCAATTTGTAATTCTACAGTTTTAATAATTTCTATTCTTAATTTGTTAGCCAGAGACTTATCATCGTAATAATTATAGTTTTTACCATCTTTGATTATTGAAAAAGGATAGAGAGCGGTAAGGAAAACCCGTGAGAAAAACTTATTTGCCCCGCCTAATTTTTCTGCGAGGTTGTAGATAAACTTGCTTGAAAGTTCCTTTCTGTTACCCAGGTTGTTTTCTATTTCACAATTCTCTCCAAGTGCTACAGGATCTGTAAAAGCAATTCCAGTAAGTCCGCCACCGAATCTTCCGGGATTTATGCCAATCATAAAAATCCGCTCTTTGTCATCGGTGTAGAATTTCGTATAAAAACTTTTAACAAGTTCTTTTACCCCTGCTTTTTCGTATGGGTTTATTAGTTCGATACCAGAGTTTTTAACCCTTGGTGTTTTAAGGTTAGTAAAATATTTAATTGCTTTGGTTGAGAAGGTCATAAATAATTTTTTCCACGAAGGCACAAATTATTACGAATCATATACATTCTTAAAATTCTCGAATTTGTGACGAATAATTGTTTAATAAAACATTACAGAGTAATCCACAAACTCACCATTGTCATAATTAAATTTCGCACTAAAAAATTTATCTTCAAATAACCAGGGAATGAAAATTTTATCACCATCCCACAAATTTATCTTTGTAAGATTATCATTTGGTATCCATTCAAGCTTTCCCTCTAGTGAATCTATAAGTTGCCCTTCGAATTCATCAGCTGTAAATAGAAAAACATACCAGTCGTCCTTTTCATCAAACAATGGAAAAGTAATGAAGCCTTTCATCTTTACAGATTTTACAATCAATCCGCTTTCTTCTTCAATTTCACGAACGGCACATTCTTCGGGTGATTCACCAGGTTCAAATTTACCACCCAGTCCGTTCCATTTTCCTTCGTGATAATCATTTGGTTTTTTGTTGCGATAAATCATAAGTGTAGAATTATTCTTTTTATCAATTACATAACATAGTGTTGCGAGTTTCATATTATCCTTAATATTTTAATTTGCCTGTCCCAAAATAAGGCTTTGACGGAAATAAGTATTTGCAGATTAAAAAGGATATTTTATCTTAAGGCAGAACAAAAAAAATATTTGTGCATAAAAATTTTATTATAAACACTGACTTGTGTTTTTGAAATTAACAAGAAAGAAAACCTAAATATGGGAGAAATGTTCGATGGAATTAAACGAGAAAGAATTAATAGAAACATCGTTTGATAAACAATTTATAAGTCAACAACTTTGCCTGGACAAAGACGCATATTCAATTAATGCTGCAAAGCGAAAGAAAAAAAATAACGAAGAGGACGATGTTGATGAGGAAGAAGATGATTTTTATGAAGAAGAAGAGGAAGAAGAAAATCCATTCGACGTAGAACCCTCTGAAGATGATTTAATAGAGGATGATTTTCCTGATGAAGACGATGATCTATTCGAAGAGGATGAGGATTCGTATCGTTAGAGTTTAACCCCCAAGATACTTGCCGCCAAGCAAATAACTCTTAACATAGTCGGCAACACCATCTTCTAAGCTTGTAATGGGGATATTGTAACCGGCTTTTTTTATTTTATTCATGTTGGCTTCAGTGAAGTATTGATATTTTTCCCGCAGATGTTCAGGCAAATCAATATATTCAATATTGGTTTGCTTGTTAAGTGAATTGAATATTGCAGAAACGAGATCATTCCAGGTTCGGGCTTTACCGGTACCGAGATTAAATAATCCATTCACAGTTGGCTTGTCAAGAAAGAATAAAGTCATCTCAACAGCATCTTTTATATAAATAAAATCACGTAGCTGCTCGCCATCTTTGTATTGTGGATTCATAGATTTGAACAAACGAACTTTTCCGGTGTCACGAATCTGTTCAAAGGCTTTATGAACAACCGAGCGCATATCCCCTTTATGGAATTCATTCGGACCATAAACGTTGAAATATTTGAGCCCGACAATTTTATCAAAAGCACCATTCCGTTTTACCCAAAGATCGAATAATTGTTTTGAGTAGCCGTACATATTCAATGGTCGTAAAGTTTCAAGCTTATTCTCATCATCATCAAATCCCAACGAGCCGTCACCGTAAGTAGCCGCAGAAGAAGCATAAATAAAACGTATGTTTTTTTCAAGGGAATACTGAGCAAGTTCTTTTGTATAGAGATAATTATTTAAGAATAAATGATCAGCATCTTTCTCTGTAGTTGAGGAATTTGCCCCCATATGAAATATTGAAGTTATTTCGAAAGGAATATCTCGTTCAACAACCATTGAGACGAAATCCTCTTTATGCACAAAATCATTGAATTTTAGCGGAACGAGGTTTTTCCATTTCTCATCAGTGCCCAGCTCATCAACTATAATTATTTTTGCTTCCCCTAGCTGATTCAGCCGCCAGACTATTGCACTACCGATAAATCCTGCTCCTCCGGTTACTATTATCATTCTTTAAAATCCTTTGTTTTTGAACGAACCAATTTAGTTATATTTGATTTTGATTGAAAGAAGTTATAATACTGATTCACATATTCGCACAGGAAATCGTATTGACTTAGAAGCAATAATTCATATATTTGTTGCGGTTTTTATTAGTTCTTTATGTAATAAAATTCTTATCAAGAACGGCGTAGGGAACAGGCCCGTTGATGCCGTAGCAGCCGGTTTCGGTTTTACTTCTCGCAAGAAAGTTTTATCGGAATGTCGGGTGCTAAATCCTGCCCCCGATTAAATCGGGGGGAAGATGAGATGAAGATTAGTTTTAGCCTCTTCATATCATCTGAAGAGGTTTTTTCGTTTTAAAGTATATCCTGATCTTGTTTCAGGAACTTAGTTGCATTGAAATTTTTCTAAATAAAAAAGAGATGCCGAAACGAGTTCGGCATATTAATAAATGAAGCTAACAGTTGAAACGTTCAAAAAAATATTAACCGAAAGAATTTTGGTTATTGATGGTGCAATGGGCACAATGATCCAGCGCCACAATTTGTCCGAAGAAGATTTTCGCGGTGAAAAGTTTAAAGATCATCCGCATGATTTAAAAGGCAACAATGATCTTCTCTCGATTACGCAACCTGAAATAATTAAGAATATACACCGAGCTTACTTTGAAGCTGGCGCTGATATTATAGAAACAAACACTTTTAATGCAAACGGATTTTCCCAAGCAGATTACCACACCGAAGATTTCGTTTATGAAACAAATTTTGAAGCAGCGAAGATTGCAAAAGAAGTTGCAGAAGAATTCAATAAAAAATTTCTAGATAAAAATCACCTTGTTGCTGGTGCATTAGGACCAACGAACAAATCACTTTCGCTTTCTCCGAAGGTAAACGATCCTGGTTATCGTGCAGTAACATTTGATGAAACAGTTAACGCATACTATGAGCAAACACGAGGACTTGTTGATGGTGGTGCAGATATAATTCTGATTGAGACGATTTTCGACACGTTAAATTCAAAAGCTGCGATCGTGGCGGTTCAGAAATATCTTGTTGAAAAGGGCGTTCAACTTCCTGTTATGATCTCCGGAACTATTGTTGATCAGAGCGGAAGAACATTATCCGGCCAAACGGTTGAAGCTTTTTACATTTCTGTTTCCCACGCAAAAAATCTGGTTAGTATCGGTTTAAATTGTGCTCTCGGTGCAAAGCAGATGCGCCCGTTTGTTGAAGACCTTTCCATAGTATCAGATAAATTTTTGTCAGTTTATCCCAACGCCGGGCTTCCAAACGAAATGGGCGGTTATGATGAAACTCCTCAGACAATGATAACTATTCTTGAAGATTTCTTAAAAAGTGGATTTGTAAACATTGTTGGCGGCTGCTGCGGAACAACTCCGGAACATATAAAATCAATTTCTGAGATTGTAAAAAAATATAAACCAAGAGTTCCTAAAAAACAGGAAGCATATTTAAGATTAAGCGGATTAGAGCCGGTAGTCCTTCGTCCCGACTCTAATTTTATGAACATTGGCGAAAGAACAAATGTAACCGGTTCAAAAAAGTTTGCCCGGCTGATTAAAGAAAACAAATATGATGAGGCACTTTCAGTCGCGCGTGATCAGGTTGAAGGTGGAGCTCAGGTACTTGATGTGAATATGGACGAAGGAATGCTCGACTCTGAAGCAGCAATGACGAAGTTCCTCAATCTTCTTGAAGCAGAACCCGATATTGCGAAACTTCCTATTATGATAGATTCTTCAAAATGGTCAGTAATTGAAAACGGATTAAAATGTTTACAGGGAAAGGGGATTGTTAATTCAATATCACTTAAAGAAGGCGAAGAAGTATTTAAAGAACACGCTCAAAAAGTGTTTAGTTATGGTGCTGCAGTAATTGTAATGGCATTCGATGAAACAGGTCAAGCCGACACATTTGAAAGAAAAATTCAAATTTGCAAACGAGCGTATGATATTCTTACAAGAGAAATTGGTTTTCCTCCACAGGACATAATATTTGATCCAAATATTCTTGCAATCGCAACAGGTATTGATGAGCATAATAATTATGCAGTGGATTACATTGAAGCAACTAAATGGATAAAACAAAACCTGCCTTTTACAAAAGTTAGTGGCGGAGTAAGTAACCTTTCTTTCTCATTCCGCGGGAACGATACCGTCCGCGAAGCCATGCACTCTGCGTTTCTTTTCCATGCTATTAAAGCAGGAATGGATATGGGAATAGTAAACGCTGGCCAGCTTGAAGTCTACGAGGAAATTCAGAAAGAGCTATTGGAAAGAGTTGAAGATGTAATTCTAAATCGCAAACCAGACGCAACTGAGAGATTAATTGAATTTGCAGAGACAATAAAAAAGAAGGATAAGGTAGAAGAGAAAAAAGATGAATGGAGAACACTTTCTGTTGAGGAAAGACTAAAGCATGCACTCATAAAGGGAATTGTTGATTACATTGATGAAGATGTTGAAGAAGCCAGGACAAAATATTCCCAGCCGCTGCAAATTATAGAAGGCCCTTTAATGGCTGGAATGAGTGTCGTTGGCGATTTGTTCGGTGCCGGAAAAATGTTTCTGCCGCAGGTTGTCAAAAGCGCCAGGGTGATGAAAAAGGCTGTTGCAATTTTGATTCCATATATCGAAGCCGAGAAAGAGAAAAATAAAAGCGCACGCCAACAAGGCAAAGTATTAATGGCGACAGTAAAAGGAGACGTCCATGACATCGGTAAAAATATTGTTGGAGTTGTTCTTGGTTGTAATAACTACAACGTTATTGATCTTGGCGTAATGGTTCACACAGAAAAAATTCTTCAAACTGCAATTGATGAAAATGTTGATGTAATAGGTTTAAGCGGGCTTATTACTCCATCGTTGGATGAAATGGTTCACGTTGCAAAAGAAATGGAAAGACGAGGAATGGATCTTCCTTTGCTGATAGGCGGGGCAACAACTTCACGTGTGCACACCGCAGTTAAGATTGCGCCGAACTATAGAGGTGCGGTTATTCATGTTCTGGATGCGTCTCGCAGTGTTCCGGTAGTGTCAAATCTTCTTAACGAAAACGAAGCGGAAAGAAAAAAATATGCGCAGTCGTTCAAAGATGAATATGATCAGTTGAGAGAAGATTACAACAGGAAAAAATCCGAGAAGAATTATATTTCATTAGAGCAGGCAAGAGAGAACCGTTTAAAAATTGATTGGGCAAAATCAGAAATTAAAAGACCTAACAAGCACGGTGTAACAGTTCTTAAAAATTATTCGCTTTCTAAATTAAGAGATTACATAGACTGGACACCGTTCTTTATGACGTGGGAGCTAAGGGGGAAATATCCTTCAATCTTTGAAGACAAAAAAGTTGGGGCAGAAGCAAAAAAACTTTTCGACGATGCGAATAAACTGCTCGACATTGTGATTAATGAAAAACTTCTTACAGCAAATGGAGTAATCGGATTATTTCCTGCGAACTCAGTTGGATGTGATGACATTGAGATATTTTCTGATGATTCCAGAGCAGGCGTTAAAAGAGTTTTGCACACAATAAGACAGCAGATGCAAAAATCTTCTGGTGAACCTAACATTGCTCTTGCAGATTTCATTGCGCCTAAAGGATCTGGAGTTGAAGATTATATTGGGATGTTTGCCGTCAGCGCAGGAATCGGCATAGAGAAGCTCATTGAGAAATTCGAAAAAGAACACGATGATTACAATAGCATTATGATAAAAGCTATTGCTGACAGACTTGCAGAAGCTTTTGCGGAACATCTTCACGAGCTAGTTCGCAAAGAATATTGGGGCTATTCTTCCAACGAAAATTTATCTGACGAATATTTGATAAAAGAAAAATATGTTGGGATTCGTCCTGCACCTGGATATCCCGCACAACCAGATCATACTGAGAAGCCAATCATATTTTCATTGCTTGATGCTGAAAAGAATACTGGAATAAAGCTGACTGAAAGTATGGCAATGTATCCAGCCGCAAGTGTTAGCGGATTATATTTCTCTCATCCTGAATCAAGATACTTTACTGTTGGAAAAATTAGTAAAGACCAGGTGCTTGATTATCATAAAAGAAAAGGAATGAGCATCGAAGAAGTCGAGAGATGGTTAAGCCCCATATTGAACTATTAATGTTGATATGTTAAAAAACATAAAAGAATTGGTTGTAAATAGTTTTCCAGTTGGTACAAGAAAGATTTATCATACATTAAACAGGTTTCTTTATAAGGGGAATAATTATTACTGTCCAATTTGTGAAAAAAGTTATAACCGATTTTTACCCGGTCCGGATAATATTAGGAGTAATTCAAAATGTCCGGGATGCAGTTCGCTTGAAAGACATCGCTTGCTTTGGCTTTATCTAACAAATGAATTAAAAATTCTGACTTCAGAAATAAACTTACTCAACATTGCTCCTGATTATGCGACCCAAACAAAGCTCAGAAGTTTACCAAATGTTAACTATACAAGTGTTGATTTGGATTCTCCACTGGCAATGTACAACGAGGACTTGACGAACCTCAGCTTTAAAGACAATTCTTTTGATGCAATATTATGCTATCATGTTTTAGAGCATATAGAAGAGGATTTAAAAGCAATTTTTGAGTTACATAGAATACTGAAAACAGGGGGCTGGGCCATAATTCAAACACCCATAGATAATGATAGAGAAAAAACATATGAAGATTTTACAATTAAATCTCCAGCGGAAAGGAAAAGAATTTTTGGACAAGAAGATCATGTTAGAATTTATGGCAGAGATTATTTTTCAAAGTTGAAAAACGGAGGGTTTAACGTAACAGGAGATACTTTTATTAAAAAATTTAGTGAGTCCGAAATAACAAAATATGTGTTGGATAAAAACGAAATGATTTTCTTTTGTACAAAGTAAATTTGTTAACGGGCATAGAAAATCCTGAAAATCTATTTATGAGCAAAAACTCTTGTGTTATTTTTTGGTGAAATCAGCCTCATCATCTAACTTTACATTTTAAATACAGTCAATATTAAAACACGGAGACCGGATGACAGAAAACACCCCAGCAAAAAAACCAGGCATATCTTCTTTCTCAAAAAATTACTGGATTGTAATTTTAATGGAATTTTTTGAGAGAGGTTCATATTATGGAATGATGAGCATACTTTCAGTTTATATGACTGACCAACTCAGCTTTTCCAAGGAAAGTGTCGGTGTAATAAAAAGTACAATCCAACCATTGTTATATATTCTTCCTATTCTATCCGGAGCAATTGGCGAAAGATTTGGCTATAGAAAAACATTGATCTTCGCATTTATCTTTTTGGGAGCCGGGTATTTTTTAACAAGCCAAACAACTGAATATGCAATGGTCTTTGCAAGCCTTATAGTAATGGCTGTAGGAGCCGGGGCTTTTAAGCCGATGATATCCGGAACAATAGCAAGGGAAACAAACGAGACTAACAGCACACTCGGTTTTGGAATATTTTACTGGTCGATAAACCTCGGCGCATTTCTATTTCCGCTGATACTTGTTCCTTATATTAAAAACACATTCGGTTGGCAGTATGTTATGCTCGCTTCTGCAATAGGAACCGCCGCAATGTTAATTCCAACTCTTCTTGTTTATAAAGAACCAAAAAAACCAGAAAACACTAAAACCATGGCCGAAGTACTTAAAGGTGCCGTAATGGTATTAACCGACGTAAGGTTCATCGGGCTTATAGTCATTTACTCAGGCTTTTGGATACTTTATTTCCAGATGTTTGATTCGGTGCTCTGGTACGTTCAAAAATATGTTGATGCCACTTCGGTTGACAATTTTGTTAATGGGCTTTTTTCTGCTGTTGGAATTAGTTTAAACTGGAAATTTGATATTGAGCATGTTACAGTATTAAATGCAGGCACAATTATCCTGCTTCAAATAGTAGTTTCGAACATTGTTAAACACACAAAAGCCCTTCCAACTATGATTGCAGGAATTGCAATGGGAACAATTGGAATGGCAATACTTGCAATCAACACAAACATCTGGGTTTTTATTCTTGGGATTGTAATTTTTTCAATTGGCGAGATGACAGCACACCCAAAGTTTATCAGCTATGTCGGACTAATTGCACCCGAAGATAAAAAAGCTCTTTATCTTGGCTACGCTTTTCTTTATGGTGTACTTGGAAGTTTTATAGGAGGAATTCTTGGAGCAAATCTTTATGTGCACTTTGTGGATAACTTAAATCAGCCGAGCACACTGTGGATTATTTTTTCAATGATTGGTGTAGTTACAATTATCGGATTAATATTATATAATAAGTTTCTTGCACCAAAAAAGTATTAAATCAACCGTTTTTAGAGACAAATGAAAAATTCTTTAAAAGGATGTTCACCACTTAAATTTTTCCGGAGGTTATTTATGAATTATCCCATGGCTAAAAATCATTTTCAGGTACAATGGGGTGGAACCAATATTGGTTTTATGGAAGTAAGTGGACTATCAATAGAAATTGATGTAATTCCGTACCGCGAAGGTTCTTCACCGGAAAGTTCAGAACGGATTATGCCCGGACAGAAAAAGTATTCCCCGATTGTATTAAAGCGTGGGATAGTAAAGAACGATGATGAGTTTTATAGATGGATTAACACAGCACAGTTCAACGCTGTCGAACGTCGGGACGTTACGATATCTCTACTTAATGAAAACCACGAACCCGTTGTGGCATGGAAACTTAAAAATGCCTTTCCCTCAAAGCTAGAGTATTCCCCCCTGTATTCAAGGGGAAGTGAGATTGCAATAGAATCACTTACTTTAGTACATGAAGGATTGACCGTAGAATATTTGTAAGGATATTACTTAAACAGGAATACAGGTATAAGAGGAGCAACTTTTAAATGTTATTCTCGGGATTTGACACCAGCTAGCTCTAAATCCCCTTCGTTACCAAAAGGATCAAGCCGATCATCATTAAAGAAGGGTCGATAAGATTCGCTGCTATCTAATTCTTGGACCCAACCGTTTTCCAGATTATACTTTTCAAGCAATTCCAGGACACGGACATATTCTGTTTGAGTTATTTTTCTGTCCAACAAAATATTTTTTGATGTGCGATTAGCAGGGTAATATTGAGCCATTACCGAAATATGAACTTTTGGATCTAATTCCCGGCTAATAAATTTAAATACTTCTTCTGTTTCTGCTAAACCATTTGGCAAAACAAGGTGACGAATTATTAATCCCCGAACAACAATACCGTTTTCTAAAACCAACTCATTGCCGACTTGTTCATAAATCTCTTTGATTGCAAGCTTACAGTAGTCAAAATAATCAGTAACCTTTGAGTAACGTCTTCCATTACTATTGTCGCCATACTTGAAATCAGGCAGGTAAATATCGACTACATCTTTATAAAGTTTTAGAACCTCTACAGAATCATATCCATTAGAATTATAAATTATTGGAATTCGTAATCCTTTTTCACCAGCAAGTTTAATTGATTTCAGAATTGGCATTGCGAAATGTGTTGGTGAAACTAAACCAATATTGTGACAACTCTTATTCTGAAGCTCAATCATTATTTCAGAAAGTCTTTCAACAGAAACCTCGTTTTGTTTTTCGACAGAGGGATTTTGGCTAATCACAAAATTCTGGCAATAATCACATCTCAGGTTGCAATTGCCGAAAAAAATATTTCCCGCACCATTAGATCCTGATAAGATAGGTTCTTCACCAAAGTGAAGCGTAAAAGAAGAGACGATCGGTTTGTTTCCGCTCTGGCAAGTTCCAAGTTCGCCATTTATTCTGTCTGCGAGACAATTGCGGGGGCAGCTTGTGCAGTTCTTTAAGATTTCATCAGCATGGGAG
>CAVOUA010000014.1:0-61767 GCA_963699475.1 uncultured Ignavibacteriaceae bacterium
CTTAAAACCTAATTTATTATATACGGTTTGTTCATCAGGTGATAATAACTTTTTGCTTCCATTAGTTTTTACCAACTGGTAATCATTGCCCTCCTCTTCAATTTTCAGGTAGCCTTTAACAGCCAGCGAAACGATCGCACTTGTAAATATTTTATCATCATAGCCCATTTCAGATATGAAACGAACAGCTGCAGGTGATAAATTTGCCGGTGCCTCATACAGGGGTATAATAAGTCCTTTACCGGGATCCTTTCCGACACGCCACCAGATAATCAAGTAATAAAATACCAGAGCAAAAATTCCTATCAATCCAAATACGGACTGAAGATTATCCTGAATGAAGTATCCTATTTTATCACTTTGAGTAGGTTCATAAACTAATCCTTTAGGCCATTGGATAACAATAGTCAGCCCTTCTCTTGGATTAAGCAAATATGTTGACTTAAATAAAACTTTATCTGATCGGATTACTTTAAAATTATAACTGCTACCTTTATTACCGCTGTATCCGGTATAGCCGTATAACTTCAAGTCATCACTTGAAACAGGTGCGGGTAAATTTACGGTAGCTGAAACCTTTTCAATTATAAAATCCCATCCATTACCTGTAACATTCCAGTAAAGTTCATCAAATTTTTCGTAGTAGCCAATCTGACGATCAGTTTTGTATTTAATTGAATAAGTATACTCCCCGGCTTGAAGATAAAAATCACTCCTACCGCAATAAACTCTCACTCCATTAGAAAGGTTTTCAGTATGATAGCTTTCTGAATTTCCATCTCTTGAAACTTCAATTACTTCAAATTTAATATTGACATTGTTTCCGTAATCATCCTTGTATTTGGTCGGGAAATCACGATAAATACCTCTTTGTATTTTTTGCCCTGCAGCATATACTTTGATTCTTTCAACCACTGTCATTGATGCGTCATGATTTATAGTTATCTCACTATCAAAAGAAATTATTCTCTCGATATGCTCATACTGACCGAATAAAAGTTGAGAAGAAAAGACGAAGGTTAACAGAAATATTAAAGAGATAAATTTATTCATAGTTTAACTTCTGGAGTTGTTTTTTCAGTTGCCAGAGTAATCTCAAAGAAATTATCCTGCTTGAAATCAAAAATTCCAGCGATAATATTAGAAGGAAACGATTCTACCCTGATGTTGTAATTTCTTACTGCACCGTTATAATATCGCCTTGCATACTGTAACTGATCTTCAATTTCAACAAGTTGGTTCTGCAGATCAAGAAAGTTCTGATTTGCTTTAAGATCCGGATAATTTTCTGCTACTATAAATAGGTTTTTCAACATACCTGACAGATCTGATTCGGCCGGAGCTTTTTCTTTTATAGTCTCAATTTTTGATGCTTCACTTCTTTTTTTAGTAATATCTTCAAAAAGAGTTTTTTCATGACTGCTGTATCCTTTAACAGAAGCAACAAGATTTGGAATGAGATTATGTCTTCGCTTAAGCTGCACATCAATTCCGCTCCATGCTTCCTTGATTAAATTCCTTTCACGAATAAAAAGATTATAAATGAAAACAATCCAGATTAATATTGCGGCTACAGCTATAAATAAAATTGGGATCAAATACGATTTTCCTTAAGAATATTATTAAGTTCGCTAAAATCATTAGCTACCTGTACTCCAAGCTTTAATAATCGTTCCTTATCCTGATGACCATGTGATAGAAGAATACAATCGGCATTTATTTCTTTTGCAACTTCATAGTCGTGAATAGTATCGCCAATTAGTAAAATATTACCTGCAGTACCGTTAGATCGAATCTTGACAGCCAGATTTTTCGCAAGATGTAATTTACCTTCTGCATAAATATTATCTAGCCCAACAATAAATTGAAAGTAGCTCTCGATTTTGAAGAATTTCAAAATTTTATTCAGGCTATTCTGCTCGTAAGCCGACAAAAGATATTGATTAATATTTTTTGATTGCAGTTCTGTTAAAACCTCCATTACTCCGCTGAACAGTCCACAATTGTTTTTTCTTATTTCATATTCCTCCATAAACTGCCTGCCAAGAACTTCGAATGAGTTTTTTTCAAAGGTATGACCTGCAATTCTATAGTATTCAATCACTGGGAAAGTAAATATCTCCTTGTATTTTTGGATTGAAATATTTGGAAGGGATTCTTGTGTAAGCAGCAGGTTCATTATTCCAGCACAAAGCTCAACATCATTGAAGAGTGTTCCGTTCCAGTCCCAAATAATGTGTTTGTAATTTTTTGAAGATTGGTTCATTTAAAAGAATTAATCATTCGGCACAATTCAAAAACAATTTCTGCAGTGATGCCCCAAATCACGTCCTCACTCGAATTATAAACCAGCACCCTGTGAAATCCATTCTTCCAGGGTTTCGAATACCGGGCCGGTAATCCAAGTTTTTGAACGGGAAGAAGTTCTACCTTTTTACCATTTTCATCTGTGTAAGATGGATGAACTTCAAGCTTAACTGTGTATTCTTCAGGCTTTTGTTTCAGGAAATGATCCATAGGAATAAGAAATACTTTTTCAACTTCATTTTTATCAATTGCGAGTTCATCAAGACTCTTAATTGAGATTAACCCAACAAAAGCATCTACTGTAACTCCCATTGGTGCAACCAGGGTTCCGATTTTGCCTATAATTTTTATATTTTCAGCAGCCAAACCAAGTTCTTCAGTTGTTTCTCTTATTGCAGTATGCCGAAGTCCCTGATCCTTTTTAATGTCGAACTCTCCGCCAGGGAAACTAATTTCCCCGCCCTGACGAATGTGATCTGCCCGTTTCTCAAAAAGAAAATGAAACTTTTCATCAATCTCAACTAGTGGAACAAGCACAGCTGAATTAAAATACTTATCCTTGCCAAGAATTTCCGGTGAGTTTGCAAGTGCTAATGTTATGTTTTCTAAAGTTAAATGGCCCAAGACTATACGAAAAGTAAAAATTGAATTTACAACTACAATCTAAATTTATCTTTTTAAATAAAGAAATGAAATACTTAGCTGAAGAATTTATTTTTTACTTTGATAGGAAAGAAGATTTACCGACGAAAATATTTTTTGACAATGAAGTTCCATCAAACCAGGCTTCAGGATTTTCTGAGGAGTGAATTACTATTGAGGTTGAATCCAGATAACCTTTAACCTCAATGAATTTCAGATCAGAAGTTGTAATGTTCAACGAAAATGTTGGAGTCGATACGGGGTCGATTCTTACATCATCGATAAAATTACTGTTAGAAAGGTTAGCGAGTCTATTCAGATAATTAGCTGTTTTTAATGAGTCTGTTGCTTTGCCATTTAATAACCAGTTATTTCCGGTTTTGATAATTTGAAATGAACTATCTGCAGGATATGTAAATTGAATCTGACTCCACGAATTTACGTCGGATTTGATAACTGTTCCGTCCCGAAAAATATTAGCTCCCTGGTTGAAGGTCATATCAAGAAAACCATCCACTTCATAGACATCTTTATCATTATATAATCTTACAAATGTGTTCATCGTTCGAGGCTGCTGAAAAGAAAACCTTCCGATGACCAAATCCAACGATAATTTTGATCCTTGAAAAACCTTTACTCTAGAACCGGTACTGTCAACCTGCAGTTCAGTCCATTTGCTCTCATCACGGGCTGCAAGTCTTTTTGGTTTGATATCCAGAAGCTGTTCAAATAAGCTGCTGATTCTTTGATTGGCGACTTTAGCATTCCCACCGGACGGAAGTGTAACACGCCATTCTACTTTATCTTTATATAATTTAACTTCCTGATGGTTTTGTGACTTGGGATAAATTAATATTTCTGTTACTGCGGATGTATCTATATCAACAAGCACCTCTCTAAAAGTCCTTTCGTTCTTGCCGCCATCAAAAACAAAAAGGAAGAGTCCGATTATGACCAATACTCCAAAAATAATTCCAAGTATTTTATTATTTACTGTCCGAAACATAATCAGTTGCCATTATTTCATTTCTTTTTTTTCTTTTAAGCTGGAAACGAAAAACTCCATAGACAATCACTAAAGCGATTGGAAGAAGGAAGTTTAAATATTTCAGCAGAGTCTTAGTTCCGTCTTCAAGAGATGCATCGAGAGGACGTGCTGTGACTCCTTTAGTCCGGAGCTCAATCAAACCTGTATCATCTGATAGCCAGTCAATTGAGTTCGCCATTAGACTAATATTATCTTCACTAAGTTGTTGTGCATTCTGCCCTTCTCCATTAACAGCAAAATCACCATCACTAAAAACGACCATTTTATATCCAGTAGTACCCGGAACTTTACTTTCAACGAGTGCTGCAACAGGTAATGAAGATAAAGTAAAATCGCTTAATGTCCATTGTTTCATTACATCAAAATATAATGGTGGATTTTGAATTCCTGACTTTTCCGATGTAACTGCTAATGGAAACATCACAATGGATGTATCGGCTGGTGAAAGCCTGATTGGGCTCGCAAATATCAATACCACAGATTCAATTCCATCGGTAATTGGATGTTTTGTGAAATTAGTTATTGAAGGAAGATAAGGAAATTGAACAGGTGTGTTCATCATAAAAGGACCCTGCTGCTGGCGAACCATAATATTGCTGCAGCTTGCATCAATCACAAAATTTCCTTCTACTTCTATCCCTTTCTGTTTAAGCCAGGTTTCAAATCCTGTAAAGATCTTATTCCCCATACCATTACTTAAATCACCGGATACAGTATTTAGAGCAATAAGCAATCTTCCACCCCTGCTGAGAAACTCATCGAGATAATTAAAATGAAGTTGTGGTACTGTATCTTTTGGAGCGATTACAACCAAAGTTTTATATTGAAATGGAACTCCAGAAGTATCACTGAACTCAAGCGGTTCGACAGTATACAAAATCGATAGCTGATTATTTAGCTGAGGAATTGTTGATAAAGCAGCTTCACCATGTCCCTGGAGCAAAGCAATTTTAGGTTTATCCTTTACTGAAAGCTTTTTAATATTTGTAGATAGAGCATATTCCATTGCAGCACCCGGCTGAATGAATGGGATAACTTCTTTCTTATCCCCCATCTGAACTAAGGCACCAAGATAGGCTCGCTGCTGTTTCATCTGGTCTCTTTCACGCACATTAATCATTATTGGCTGAATACCACTCTGCTGCGCTTTCATTTCACTTTCTTGTGTCTCACTCGGATTTATAAATTCATACACAATAAGACCATCTGAATTGCTGGAATATTCAACAAGCATATCACGAAAATCCTGACGAACTTGTTCGATATTTGGCGGCAAGTCCTCTGAGAAGTAAGCACTTATTGTAACTGGTTCGTTCAGCTGATTTAAGATATCTTTAGTGGCATTGCTTAAAGTGTATCGCTGATCAGCAGTATAATCCAGCCTGAAGAAAAACCTGGAAGCAATAAGATTAACCAGAAACAATATACTTAAAACTAAAAGTATTGAAGTTTGAACTTTTTTTCTCGTAATCATATTCCCTCCTCACTCAACAAAATTTCTTTTTGATAATGAAGTTTCCGCTAACATAAGGCCAAGAAAAGTAATTGAGAAAAAATAAATAAGATCGCGGGAATCTATCACACCTCTTGAAATTGAATCGAAGTGAGTTGACATGCTTAAAAAATTCAGTACCTGTCCAGCTGTTCCAGTAAAACTATTAGACAGAACATCAAAAATTATGAGGAAAAATACACCTATAAACAAAGCCAGTAAAAACGAGACTATCTGGTTGTTGGTTATGCTGCTGGCAAAAAGCCCAATCGCTATGTAGGCCATACTCATTAATATCATTCCAAGATATCCACACCACACGGCGCCGTGATCAATCGGGCCTATTGCCCAAACTGTAATGTAATATGGTATTGTTAAGGCAAGTGCGACACAGATCAGTATAAGGCAAGCAAGGAATTTACCAAGAATGACCTGCCAATCTGAAACTGCTTTAGTAAGCAGCAATTCTATCGTACCTATTCTCTTTTCTTCAGCAATCATTCTCATCGTCAATGCCGGAATGAAAAAGAATAAGGTAAAATAAGCAATTGAGAAAAATGGCTGCAGTGTCGCCTGACCAATTAAAAATATATCTGAACCAAAAAGCCAGGTGAAAAACCCGCCTACACCAAGGAATACCACAATAAAGATATACGACACCAGTGAATCAAAAAATGAATTGAATTCTCTTTTAGAAATTACCCAGATTGCGTGCATAATTAGTTAGTTGTTAATTCTCTGAAAATGTCTTCTAATTTTGTTTCGATCGGTGTCATTTCAGTTAACACCCAGTTCTTTTGAACACAAAGCCTAAAAATTTCTTTTCGTGAATTTTGATTTTCTTTGCTCGTTATTAAAAATGAATCCGTCGAACCAATTACAAAATCCACAACAGCAACAGAATCCAATTCTTTCAATGCATTAACTACAAGATCTCTGTTATCAAAATCTTTTATCTGGATACGGACCATTTCTTCTCCCCTTGCCCGTTTACGTAACATATCTGAAGTACCATCGGCTACAATTTTACCTTTATTTATAATTAATATTCTGTCGCAAGTAGCCTCTACTTCGGGAAGAATATGTGTGCTGAGAATAACCGTCTTCTGCTTTCCGATTTCTTTAATTAATTTTCTTATTTCAACAATTTGATTAGGATCAAGCCCTGTGGTTGGTTCATCAAGAATTAAAATTTCCGGATCGTGTATCATTGCCTGGGCAAGACCAACTCTTTGCCTGAACCCTTTAGAGAGTTCACCGATTTTTTTGTGCTTCTCCACATTTAGACCGCAAACATAAACCATCTCGGCAATCTTATTCTGAATTTTTTCTTTCTGAACACCCTGTAAATCGGCAACGAACTTCAGATATTCCAGAACAGGCATATCATGGTAAAGCGGATTGTTTTCAGGCAAGTAACCAATTTTTTTCTTTATTTCATCCTGATATTCAAGAATGGAAAGATCATTCACTTTTGCATCGCCATCTGATGGAGCCATATAGCAAGTAAGTATTTTCATAGTTGTTGTTTTGCCGGCACCATTTGGACCTAGGAAACCGAGTATCTCTCCTGTTTTAACCTCGAAGGATATATTATCAACAGCTCTTTGAGCTCCGAATTTTTTAGTCAGATTATTTACAACGATGCTCATTTCTTCCTAATTATTTATTTGAACGGGTGTAAAATTATAAACACACAAAAAAAAATAC
This sequence comes from uncultured Ignavibacteriaceae bacterium, assembly GCA_963699475.1. Lineage (GTDB taxonomy): Bacteria > Bacteroidota > Ignavibacteria > Ignavibacteriales > Ignavibacteriaceae > IGN2. Next base: position 7,200 of record CAVOUA010000014.1, read on the forward strand.
AACGCCAATAAGACGATTCTTTTAAATAAATGTTTCTTTATATAATTAAATATTTTGAAAAGTCTATTAATATAGTTTATCTTGCTTCCCAAAATGAGTCAAAAATACTTAACTTCATCTACATATCGGAGTAAATATGGTTAGGAATATTTTCTTTTTTACTTTACTTGCTGGTTGTCTGCTGGTCAGCAATGCTTTTTCACTTCCTCGATTCGCTGTTAGACTAGGAGATAAGTGCATTGATTGCCACTACAATCCAACCGGAGGCATCATCAGGAACGAGGATGGCTGGAATTATGGCAAAAATATTTTGAGTGCTATTTCTCCAAGAGAACAGGATTTTACTATGACACCTAAAATAGGAAACAATATTTCCTTCGGGCTTGATTACAGGACACAGTTTCTTTATTCGTCAGATACAAGTAGAACAAGAACAGATTTTCAGCAGATGACAGGTTCAATTTATACAAATGTGGGTTTGGCAAAAAATATTAATCTTTTAGGACGGTATGATTTTATTAACGGGATTTGGGAAGCTTATGGCGTTGCTCATATCTTTCCTAATAACGGTTATATAAAAGCCGGTTCATTTGCACCAAATTATGGAATTAGGATTGACGATCATACAGCATACACAAGAGGTGGTGACTTCCGTGTTTTATCCAGAGATGGAAGCCAGGGTTTAATTTATTCACCTTTCTACACAGAGGCAGGAGTTGAAGCGGGATTTTATATAAGTAACTGGGCACTTTTTACTGCAAGCGCAGGAGCTAATATTTACAACCAAACATTAACCAAAGATCCAACTTACACAACAAGGTTGGAACTAAATCCAAAAATTGGCAAGATAGGTCTTCTTTTTGGCGGATCGTATGCAGCCGCTAAAATATCAACTCGAGCATTAGATTTCTACGGAGGTTTTATAGGATTTGGTTATAATCGACTTTCACTGCTTGCAGAATTTGATTTGGGAAACAATGTCATATCCAACGATACAAAATCAAATTTTGCAATGGCTGAATTAGCTTACGTAATAACGTTGGGATTGGAAGCTGTTGTTAGATATGATCGGATCGATCCTAATACTTCAGTTGATAGTGATGAATTACAGCATATAATAGTTGGCTTTGAATGGTTCCCTTACAGTTTTATAGAAATAAGACCTCAGTACAGATTCATTATAGAAAATCCCAGTGTAAAAAATGACTCGGCTGTTTTGCAGATTCACTTTTGGTATTAATTAAAGAAAGTCTATACTGAAGAATATTTGAGAGGGCTATACTCACTTCGCCAAATTTCAAAATAGTTTTGCATCCTGCCGACAAAATACTTTGAATCTTCTGAGTATACTTTTCTCCCAATAGAACGGGCTTCCCTGAGAAGATCTATAATTCGTCTGTCAATAAAATTGATTAACTCTCTAGTGTGCTGATCGTCTTTAAATTTGCTCTGATTCGAAATAATTCTTTGTTTAAGCAGAAACAGATCATTTGCATCGCCCAAAGTGTCCGATAATTTACCCAATAGAATAACCAGGGGACTCATTATTTCCGGCCAGAGATTGCTCAGAATTCGCATCGAATACCATAAATCCTTAACACGTTTTCTCCATTCGTGAACATTCTCTTTTATCGCCTCACTAAGTACAGTAAACATGTATTTTTGCCCTTGCTCATAAATTCGTTGCAGATTCTTTTTGATTAGTTTGAATTTATCCCCAGAAAGAGGCCAGTCGAATACCCGGCTGCGAGCAAGAAGCAGATCGGTTGAAAGTGAATTTATAACTGCACTTTTTTTGCTTTTGGCAATTCTAATAGTTTTATGTTTTTCAATGAGGAAATTTTTGAAAACTGAAAAATCGAAATTTGACATTTCAAGTTTTGAATTCTTCAGCAGTTTATTAAAAGTGTAGATTAGTACAGTGCTGTCTCTTAAATCAGATAACATTCTGCCCGCATCACGATAAAACGAATTTTCTAGCTGGTAACTTTCTTCTCCAATATTTGTTCGTATTAGCCTTTGAACAGTACGAATTTTTTTAAAGTTTTTTCTGGTATCGTGGACATCCTCGCTAAAAGAACCATTCCCTTTAGCCAGATTGAACACAGACTTGTCAATAAGCTCGAGAGCAATTCTCTTTAATCCGAAACTTAGTGTTTCATTATTTTCTAAAAGGTAGCTCATTGTTTTAATCGTATTGAAAAGCAATACAATTTATAAAATATTAGAATGAAAATTGGATAAAAATTGAAGTTCGAATAATTTTTGAAAGTTAGCCGTTCAGTATAAAAAAGACCGAAAATAGATTGTAATTAAACTTTTTGTAAACCTAAATGGACTTTCCCGAAGGGCTCTCTATTGGAGAACAACCAATTTAATGATTTAGATCAGACCCTATATTGCAAAAATAAAAACCCCTACCAACTTTCATTGATAGTATTATAAAAATAAAAATGCCCACGCAGCTAGAGGCAAGCACAGGCATAAAGTTTAATTTTCTTACTTATGCGAGAAGTAAGAATAACACAACAATAAAAAGTTTTTACTTTAAAGTCAATTTACTTCATCAACACCATCTTTTTAGTCTGTACAAAATCACCTGCCTGTAAACGATACAGATACATTCCACTTGCTAGTCCACTTCCATCAAACATAATCTTACAGCCTGCTTTGTCCTTTCTTCAAGAACCGAAGCTCTATTTCCTTACGTAATACATACCATCAGACAATTTTATTTTGTTTCCACTTATACCTTTTTGTACTATTTTGTCATAATAAGATTGAAATAATTCTAATTCTCCTTCTCCTTCTTCAAAATAATCTAAGCTCCCGTTTGCTTCTAAATCTCTTAGAACATATGTACGACCATCGTTAATCGGTTTTACAGCAAATATATTGTAAGGTTCTCCATCAACAGGAATATATGTTCTTAATTCAAATATGTTTCCAATATCGGATGTCAAATAGTAATGTTCAAATTGCTTTTCTTGTAGAGATCCATTTTCGATTGCAATTAATATCCCTTCTTGGTAAATATTGTTCGCTTCCTCAAGAGTAATATCTCCAACAATCACCTCATCTAGAACACCATCCTGTTGCTTATCAATACACTTAAGCACTATCTTATTTTGTTTTTTTCTTATTAATAGATTGAATCCATCTGAATCCTGTGGAAAAAATCCTAAAATTTTATATTCCTTCCCCTGATGTGAAAATGTCAAGAGATTTGGATAACTGTTCATTAGTTCCGAATTGGATTTACAATTGAATAATCCCAGGACCATCAGAATTACTAAGAAATTTAATAAAAGTCTCATTTTATATTCCTTTATTTTCTATTAGAGTTTAGTGAATTATTTCATTTATTAGAAGATAAATTTCGTGCCTTACCAAAATCAAAACTATATTTATCCCTAATTTGTTTTTATAGAATGTCTTACAAATAATCAATATTATACACAGGGGGGTAGAGATTTTTACCAATTGCCAAAATATTGGCAATTGCCATTATCCTGACAAGAATCAGTCTTTATCTCAAGGATAAACCCCCACCAAATTCCACTGATTGTATGTCTTCAAAACCATTCAGACATTTTCAATGTTAAATTCAGATACAGTATTTAATAAAGTAAAATTCACTAGATGATTAATAATCTAATTAAATAAACACTTTGGGATAAACTAAGTAGTGACTATTTTGATGACCATTTAGGTTTTCAAATAAGGATATTTATGCTGGGTACAAAAAAAAGGCCGCAAAAAAGCGACCTTAGGTGGGCCCAGATGGACTTGAACCACCGACCCTCTGATTATGAGTCAGATGCTCTAACCAACTGAGCTATGAGCCCATATTTGTGTTCGCAAATTTAATATTCTCTCACTCAGAAATCAACAACTATAAATTAACTTAGTTCCTCTTTTATCTTCTTAATTGAAAGCGGAGCTGAGCCTTCAAAATGGTTGTTTACATTTACAAACAAATCAACTTCTTTGTTTTGAATGTCCTTAATCATCTCAATAATTGATTTAATTTCCTTATCGCGATTTATATATATCTGATTCCAATTTTCGTTGGCAATTTTCTCAATACCTTTTCTATCCGGCCCGTGCAATCTGATAACCGCAAGATTTTTAATATGTTTTTTGAACTTTGAATATATTTCAGTAATCGGCGGCATATAGTAACCTTCAAGAAATACAGGTGCCAATTTTAGGTCTGAAAGAAATTCAAAATATTTATCACTCAGGTAATTCGGATTCCTGATTTCAATTCCAATCTGTGGAATTTTGCTGCCAAGCTGTTTATGAAATTCCGCAAACTTTAACTGAAATTCTGACAAAGATTTCATCTTCTGCTTATTTAAATATTCAAACTGAAAAATAAGACAGCCTGTCTGCTTTTTTATTGGTTCAATCTCATTTAAGAACTCATTAAATATATCGACTGATAGATAAAATGGATTAGGCTTTAATGCATCATCTTTGGTATTCTTATAGAAATGAGTAAGTGTAATTGAATTTGGAACTTTGATGGTAAACAGAAAATCATCGCGCACTGATTTCCTGTATTCTTCAACTACTTTTTTTTGAGGCAAGGTAGCTTTCGCAGGAGGGAAAAGAGACCAGAACCATTGGTCTATTTCTACCGTATTAAATTTTTGGGAATACTCTTTAAGATAGTTCTTAATTTTTGATTCGGAGTAGACTATTCCTTTCCAGGAATCATACTTCCAGCTGCAAGTTCCAATCCTTATCATAAAAATTCAGAATGGTAGTGGACTTGTTTTTGATATAGTGCTGTCTTCAGACGAAGATACAGAATCTTCCAAAGAAAAAGTTTTTTCATAGATAATACTTCCATTGCTACCAAATTGGAACCAATCTCCTACTCTCAGTCCATTCTGATAATTACCTTCCTCTCTGATATTGCCCCCGGGATAATACCACACCCATTTTCCTTCAGGCATGTCATCTACAAAAAAACCTTCGGATTCAAGCTGACCATCTGGAAAATAATACTTCCACTTACCAATATTTCTGTTACTATCTAATTGCCCTTTCATTTGAATTATTCCATCCTTTGAGAATATTCGAAACTCGCCATGCTTCAGACCATCTTTCACATCGTACTCAACTATTTCATTATCAACTAATGCTCTTTCTCTTCCAGTAAATGGAGTATCGCTTCCTATTTTATATAAAAGATTATCTTTTATAATCAGAGAAGACTTTGGAATTTCTTCTTTATTGCAAGAAAGAAGAAATAAAAAGGACATAATCGAAAAAAGAAAAAAAAGCTTTTTAAAATCAGCTGGTTTCATCTGCGTTTAATTATTAATTAATAAAGATTTGAAACAATTAAGTTAGGATCTCTTTGTATCCGCTCAATAATTTTTTTTTCGTTTCAACAAGATCCGTTGAAATAACTTTTACTTCTCCAATAGCGGGCATAAAGTTAGTATCTCCGTTCCATCTTGGCACTATATGAAAATGGATATGGTCTTCAATGCCGGCACCGCCAGCTCTACCTAGATTTGCACCCACGTTAAAACCCTGAGGAGAATAGATTTTATGTAAAACTTTTTCAGCAAGAATTATTTCATCAATCAGTTCGTGAGATTCTTCAGTCGTGATTTGCTCCAATGATGCAAGATGTCGATTAGGAACGATCATCAAATGCCCGTTGTTATATGGATACAAATTCATAATGACAAACGTATTTTTTGATTTGCGAACAACGAGGCTTTTCAAATCAGAAACGTCTTTTCCAATAGCTGCACAAAAAATACATTCGTTGTTTGATTGCTCTTCTTTAAAAGATTCTATGTATTTTGATCTCCACGGAGACCAGAGATTTTTCATTTTTATATAAAAAAATAATGGCGGATACTATCCGCCAGTTTTAATAGAATTATTTAATTTTCTTCTTCACGCGATTTCTTATATTCTTCGATCACTTTCTGTTCAATCTCTTTAGGCATTTCTTCATAATGATCAAACCTGCGTTGATGCACTCCCCTTCCCTGAGTTAGGCTTCTAAGATGTGAAGAGTATTTATAAAGTTCAGCAAGAGGAACTAGCGCTTTTATAATTTGAAAACGTCCATCGCTATCCATACCTAATATTCTCCCGCGCTTACTGGAAATATCACCCATAACATCACCCATATACTCTTCAGGAACTTTAACTTCAACTTCGTAGATAGGTTCAAGCAGCACAGGTTTTGCTTCAAGAAATCCTTTTTTGAAACCCTGGCTTGCAGCTATCTTGAAAGACATTTCATCAGAATCTACTGTATGATAAGTTCCATCGAAAAGTGTTACTTTTACGTCTACAACTTTGTTACCGGCAAGTACGCCTTTTGTCATTGTTTCAATAATGCCTTTTTCAACTGCAGGAATGAATCTGCCAGGTACTACCCCACCAACTATTGCATTTACAAATTCAAAGTTCTTTCCTCTTTGAAGCGGTTCCATTTTAATATGAATGTGACCATACTGACCTCGACCACCAGATTGCTTTTTATGCTTGTATTCAACATCATTCGCTACAGCTTTTATGGTTTCTCGGTAAGGAATTTTTGGCTCAACCAGATCAACTTCAACACCATACCTATCCTTTAATCTTTTAACAGCAAGCATCAACTGAAGCTCACCTTGCCCTGAAATAATTGTTTGAGATATTTCCGGATCAAAATTTACGCTGAAAGATGGATCTTCTTCGTGCAAAGTATGAAGTCCAGTTGCTATTTTATCCTCATCACCTTTAGCTTTTGCTTTGATAGCTCCCCTAATAACTGCATCAGGAAATTCTATTGGATCAACAATTACAGAATAGTTTTTTGAAGCAATAGTATTATTTGTGTGTGTGTCTTTCAATTTCACTACAGCCGCAATATCGCCCGCAACAACTTGTGATATCTCTTTACGGTTATGACCATTCAAAGTGAAGAGCTGATTTAATCTTTCAGTTTTATTGTTATTCTCATTTAATAAATCCAATCCCGGTGATACTATACCCGAGTATAATTTAAATAGCGAAAGTTCTCCAACGTGTTGCTCTGAAATGGTCTTGAAAATAAATAAAACCGGTTCACCATTTGAGTCAACTTTGACTAATACTGGTTCATTTTTACCAGCAAGTTTCGCACGAACAGGACCTCTCTCAACTGGTGACGGGAAGTAGTTACTAACAAAATCTAAAAAATTATTGACACCGATTGCTTTTGTTGTTGAAAATGCAAAAACAGGAATAAGATTTCCCTTTACAATAGACGCTTTGAGACCTTTTTTAAGATCATCGTCTGAGAGCGAGCCTGCCTCAAAATATTTATTCATTAATTCTTCAGAGAATTCAGCAACTTTTTCAATCAGTTGTGTTCTGAGATCTTCTGCCTGTTCTTTTAAATTTTCAGGAATATCTGTTTCCGAAACATTTCTGCTTCCGGCTTCTCCGTAAGTGTAAGCCTTCATAGAGATAATATCAACAACTCCATTAAAATTTATACCTTCAGAAACAGGAAATGTTATTATCGTGGATCCGGGATGAATTCGTTCTTTTATATTTTCATAAGTGGCGAAGAAGGTTGAATGTTCGCTATCAACTTTATTTATTATAATCGAGGTAGGTAATTTATAATCATCAATAATATTTTTCGCAGCATCGGTTCCAACTTCAATTCCCTCTGCAGATTTTATTAGCATAACAGCGGCATCGCAGACTTTTAAAGAACTTCTAACATCACCAATAAAGTCAGAGAATCCAGGTGTATCTATAATATTTATTTTAGTATTATTCCATTCAACATTCATTAAGGAAGATGAAATAGAAATCTGTTTATCAATTTCGTTTGGTGTATAATCCGAAATAGTATTCCCATCTTCTATCCTTCCAATTCGATTTGTTTCTTTCGCTGTATAAAGAATAATTTCTGAGAGTGAAGTTTTGCCGCTTCCGCCGTGACCGACTAATGCAATATTTCGTATAGCCTCCGAAATAATCTCTTTCAATGGAATCCTCCTGGAAGTATTTAGTTAGTTTGAAATTTATTTTTTAAGGTAGCTGAGAAAAGTATTTACTCCGTTCGAGATTGCTCTAAGCTGATTAAGAAAACCTGAAATTGGACCCTCAATTCCGGCTCTTATTTTTTCTTCAAATTCAAGAATCTTTTCTACCCTGTCCTTCACGCTGAAAACTATGCCCTTTGTAGCTTCCAGCTGTCTATTAGCATGATCGCCCAAATCAGCAAGCTTTGAAGTAAGATCAGAAAGGGAGGATATTAATGGTTCAAGCTTGTCAGAAAGATCACTGACATCCTTCTGCATAATTTGTACTGAACGTGTAATTCTCCCGAGATAGACAATTAAGAAAACAATAAGAGCCGCAACAAGAACAAGTACAACAACAATTAATACATCAATTAATGTCATTAAAGAATTATTCCCCGGAATGTTTAGATTCTTTGTAAGCATCAACACCGGCTTTTATCGCATCTTTAACCTGATCTTTTTTTTGTTCATATGTTTCTTTACCGGTTTTTACAGAATCAGAAACTTTTACCTTAGCATCTTTATATACCTTTTCTGCATCCTTCATCAGCTGATCTGATTTATCCCTGGCATCTTTAACCAACTTTTCCGATCGCTTTTTCCCTTCATTGATTAAATCAACAGCTTTTTCTCTTGCCTGAGAAATGTATTTTTCTGCATCATCAAGGTACTCGTCACTCTTTTCCTTGATTTCATTTCTAAATTCCTTTCCACTTTTTGGTGCAAAAAGCAAAGCTAAGACAGCACCTAAGGCTCCGCCTGTAAAAAAACCAACCAAAAGACCTTTTTTGAAATTATTTCCTTGTCCCATAATCGTCTCCTTTCATTTATTAGTGGGATACAAAAATACCAACCATAATCCATTAAATCAAGGAAAAGGAGCAGTTTAACTTGATTTTAAGTAAGAATTAAATAATCTATTAACTTCCTATTATTTCATCTAAAATGCTGTGGTTACTTAAATATTTTGTGATAACGAAATCTCTGCACATTAACGAGCAATAATTATTCAAGTTATAAGTTTATCAAATTAATTTTGTATTGAATCAAGCTTAATTTTTCCAAATCTTTTTTGATAGATCGTTAAGCTGAATATTCCAACCAGAACTGCAAACCAGAGTGTAACAACTCTAATAATAAAAGTTGTTGCAACGGAAATATCAAGCGGAACATTTTTCTGGGTTAAAAGAAAAGTCAGCGAACCTTCGGTAAAACCTAAACCGCCGGGTAGCATTGAAATTGCGCCTACAATAGTTGAGAAGCTATAGCTGAATGAAGCCCAAAGAAGTCCGAAATCTATTTCGAAATTTTGCAGAATAATATAATATCCCAAACATTCAAATCCCCAGGAAACTAAACTTAAAATAGTCATAAGAATTAAAGGCTTGATCTTTAATAACCGATATGAACTTTCATATGCCGAATGAATATTGTGAATATATTTTTTAACGAGCGGAATTCTTTCTGAAAAATTAATTATCGGTGTTGCAATTTTTTTATTACTGATTATGAAAATTATTAAAACAAAAAATGCTGCAACTATGATTGTAAGATTTCCACCATAATCGAACAGGTAAGCACCGACAATGGCAATTAGTAACAAGGACAAAAAATCGGTGATACGTTCTGCGAGAATTATAGGCGCAGTTTTACTAATTGGCTCCCCGGTAATTTCTTTAACTAATACAGATTTAAGAACTTCGCCGAGCTTTGCCGGAGTAACACTCATAATCAGCCCCGACATAAAAGTTGAGAGTGAATCTATTTTTTTCATTCTGACTTCTACGATATAGAGATAATAGTCCCATTTAATAAATCTTGTGAAGTAGTTTAAAAATGAAAGGAGCAATAAAATTGGAAGAAGAAGTAAATTAAATTTTCCGAATGCATCAACTACATGTGTGAAATCAGCATAGATTGTAAATGCAAGATACAATACTCCGCCAATCACAATTGAAACTATTACTTTTTGTTTGAGTTTTTTTAGCAAGTCAAGTCACTTTTCTAAGTGTGCTATAAAGCTTAGGAAGAGGAAGACCAACGACATTGTAATAACATCCATTTATTCTTTTTACGAAGACAGCGCCAAAATCATCCTGGATACCGTAAGCTCCTGCTTTGTCCATCGGGCTGCCACTGTCAACGTAATCAATTATCTCATCTTTTTTAAGTGGGCGAAATTCGACTTCAGTTTTTTCATAATCAACAATAATCTTTTTGGTTTTTTGATTGAGCACACAAAAACCTGTATAAACAGTGTGTAATTTTCCTCCAAGTGATGATAAAATTTTAACTGCATCTGATTTACTTTTTGGTTTGCCGATAACCTTTCCATCAAGTACAACTATTGTGTCCGCTGTAATTAGAATACTGTTATTTACTCTCTTTTTTGCTCTCTCCATTTTTTCCTGTGCTAATCTCTTAACACAATCCACTGGATGCTCTGCATCCAAAAAATCTTCAGCTGAATTAACAGAAAAAGCTTTAAATTTTATTCCAAGTTGTTTTAAAAGCTTACGTCTTCGTGGAGACTTTGAAGCAAGATAAATTGGTAGTGTAGTCTTAATCATAAAGTGTCCCTGTTTCTGTACCGGGATAGTAGTGATTTAAGATCTCTTCGTAGCTCCATCCTTTTTGTGACAGTGCCATTGCACCCCATTGGCAAAGCCCGACACCATGACCAAATCCCTTACCTCTTATCACAATTGAATTTGACTTCAAAGATAAATCGAACAAAGTGCTCCAGAGAATATTCTTTCCATCTGCAGTGCGTAGTATGCTTCTGATTTCATTTCCTTTTATGATGATAGATTTTTTTTCATTGTTTTCATCAACTATAATATATTCCATTTCATTCACTCTACCTGAATTGAACCTGCTTACAATAGAAATATCTTCAAGTGCTATAATTCAAATCATCAATTAGTGAATAATTCTTCAACCTGTTAATTATTAATTCATTACTATATGTTTCTGTCCATTCAAATCGCGGGGAAATTTTGCAGTAAGGTTCAGATCCATCTTCAATGCTGGTTAAATAAGGAATATTTTCTTTTGTAAATACATTCTGAGAGGATTCTGTAAACCCTCCGCAAGTTGAATGATAAAATATTAGTGCCTGGCTTCCGTTGAATTTAAGAATTAAATTTCTTGTTTCATCGGCAGCTTCATTTGAAAGAGCACTTTCCGCATCCACACCTCCATAAACCTGGTCGCGCGTGTCAGCATATAGATCAAAATAAATTTTACCATCTTTAATTTTTTGAGCAGCATAAGTTCTTACACAAACTGCTAAAGCTTTTAAAGCTTCAAAATATTCTCCATTCTTGCCAACCGGCATTTCTTTAGCCAATACCCCTTTAACGTAATCTTCAATACCAACTACATTTATTACATCTATTGAATTGCCTGAAGATGAAATCTGGATTTTACCTCTGAACCTTTTTCCATTCACTCTAACTAGGTTGTCATTTTCCGTTGAAGAAATAAAAAAAATGTCGCCATTATAGCTTTTAGCATTAACAGTTAAGCTTAATTCCTCAGAATTATTATTACATTCAATCGTATTCCCCGATTTGATCAAAGCAATTTTATTTCCATTATTAAACAAATAAACCGGTGAGTCAATAGTTAACGATTCAGCAGGTACTAGACCTTTCAGTAAAACTCTAACTTCGGAAAAATTTAATTCAGCAGTTAAGATTTTTTCTGTTTTTACTATCTCCTTTTCATTTTTTCTATCCTTCTCGTCTTTCTCTGGAAATCGTTTCGCAGCTGAACAGGATAGAAAAAATAAAATTACAGTTATTAGAAAAAATTGAAGTGATTTAGGAGTTTTGAGGGTGTTTAGAAAAAAGTTGATATTATTTTTTAGGAAAAGAAGAGAGTTATTATGACTCACCGAAACATAGCCTTGATGCTACCCCAGGTACGTTTTACTCCGGAAACATTATGCGAGACGCTTACTTCACTCGAATAGGAAGCCTGACCATTTGTATCAACAATCTTGAGCCGGTAAATAAAAATCATATCACTAATTTTATAAGTTGATTGATCCAGGTAAGTATAATATGAGTTACTTCCTTTTGGTTGAACTGTCGTTATTTCAACAAATGAACTTTGAGGAGTTTTTCTTTCAATCTTAAAATTCTGAAGATTAGTTTCTTCTTTGGTTTTCCACTCTAATCTAATGTCGTCTCCCTCATTTCGGCCGTGGAAATATTCAAGGAAGGTTCCAGCAAATACTGCCGTTGCAATGATAAGAATAATGAAAATTTGCGAAAGTTTTATTTTCATAGTGTCAATATATTTCTCTTAAAGCATAATGTCAATACTTTTGTATAATACTCTAAAACTTCAACTTTTATAGTTTTTCCTATTAAAAAACCTCATTTCTCAAAAGGAATTTTAATATACCAGTCACTTTTGCTGAATTTAATATAAATTATCAAGGAATAAAGGATTATATATACAGGTAAAGCCATCCACGCCCAGGTCAATCCAAGCCCAAGATACACTCCTAAAAAATAAGCGAGAGGAACAAATATTATAAGATTGGTAATTACTTCAGCTTTCATTACATAAAATGATCTTCCTGCAGCCTGCAACCCATTTGCCAGTACGACACCCACTCCGTAGAAAATTTGAGCAAAGCCAGCTACTCTTAAAGATGGAACTGCTGTATTGATAATGGTCTGATCATTTGTAATTATAAGTAAAACATACTGCGGAATGATGGTAAAAATAAATCCAAGTACAATAGTATATATTGTCGCAATTTTTGCAGTTTCAAACCCATAAATTTTTGCAAGCAGAAATTTCTTAGCACCAAGATTATTACCGACCAAAGTCTGCACAGCAATACCAAAGCCAAAGCAGGGTAAAAATGATATGAAGAGTGTACTTATAATTGCCTGTGTCGAAGCTTGTTCCAAAGTTCCAATCAAACCTGTGATGGATACAAAACTTAAAAAGCCAATTAGGATAAAAACATTCTGAAATGAAACTGGCAGCGAGATCTTCAATATTGCAGAAATAATATTTTTACTAATTTTGAGATGTCTGATATTCTGAAATCTACTTCTGTATGCCGGCAACATTATTATAACTGAATAAAATAAAACATCAAAGATTGTTGCAAGAGTTGAACCAAGACCTGCACCGGCCAATCCCATTTTTGGAAAACCAAATTCACCATAGATAAGTATATAATTAAAAATCATGTTGAGAACGTTTGTAATTACACCTGAAAACATGAAAATCTTTGTTTTGCTGATTCCGAAGAAAAATCCCCTGAATGAAACTGAAATAAGAAAGAATGGAATTCCCATAAAACGGTAATAAAGATATTCACTTGCATAGTTTCCTACTAATTCATCCGCTGCAAAAAGATGTGCAATAGGGTATGAAAAAAAAACACCAACCATAGCTACAAGAGTCCCAATCATAAGTGCGATGAGAAGTGAATTATTTAAAGTGACACCACAGGAAATGTAATCGCCTTCACCGTACTTTCTTGCAACTACAACATGTATCCCGGTTGCAAGACTTGAAAAAAAGCTAATCAGAGCCCAGGTAGCAAGAACTCCAATTCCCATAGCAGCCAAAGCATAAGTTGCATCTTCTATTCGACCAACCATTGCAGAATCTACAAGAGATACAACCATTTGTGTTGATAATCCTGCAATAGCCGGAAGTGCTACTCTTAGAATTTTCTTGTAGAAATTATTTACAGGGAGTAGTTTCATTAAATGAAGGAGTAATTATCGAAAGCATAAAAATTAAGTTCAATAATAAATGAGAGGTAATTTTTTATTAGTATTGATTTAGAATCAAAAAGGCGTTGATGTGAATTTATTCAACGCCTGACTAAGTGGAGCTAAGCGGGATCGAACCGCTGACCTCTTGAATGCCATTCAAGCGCTCTCCCAGCTGAGCTATAGCCCCAGTTTTTCTTTTTCCTTAGCCAAAAGTAATTATCTTTTAATCTTTTGTCAATTTAGATTAAAAGTTCAGGTATTTATTTTAACCTTTGATAGATAAGTTATATCAGAATATTTTTATACTGCAAAATGAAAAAGCAAACTTTAAAATATTTTATAATATTAATATCAACTTTTGTAGTTTTCGTTGCACAAAGTTGTGATGATTCACTTACCTCTTCCGATATTAATAATTTGGTTATGCCCGACTCAAATGTTAGTTACAAAGCTCACATTGCACCAGTTTTTGAAATCAAATGTGTGCCCTGCCATAATTCTCAAAGAAGTGAAGCCGGATTAGATTTATCTTCGTGGGTAAATGCCACAAGGGACCCAACAATAATATTCCCGGGAAGCGACAGTACCAGCATTTTAGTTTATGCAATTGAAAGAATTCCACCCTACGCGCCGATGCCACCAGCTGAATGGTTGCAAAGAAATCATATAAATGGTATAAGAACCTGGATTAGAGAAGGTGCCCAGAATAATTAAATCCACTTCATTTTTTTGTACCAATTACAAGTTCGTTTAATCCCCTCTTCAATAGAAACCTTTTGCCGGTAGCCAAGTTCTTTCATTGCTTTGGACGTATCGCAGATCCAATAACGCTGAGTTAAGTCTTTAGCTTTTTCAATATTCAAAGTTGCAGGTTTAGAACTGAACATCGCAAAGAATTGGGCAAACGCTGCAATGATGAAAACAATGAAATGGGGTATCCTGATTCTAAATGCTTTTTTACCCAGAACTTTTGAAGTTATTTCACCTACTTCATTCCAATTATAAAATTTTTCTGAGCTGATAAAATATATTTCTCCATTTGACTTATCAGAAATTGCAGCCAGGTATAATCCTTCTGCTAAGTCAGCAACGTGTAGCAAGCTCAATTCCTTTTTATCAAATCCAATCATGGTAGTTAATCCGCGATTAAACACCTGGAAATAAATGAATATCTCGGTGTCTCGTTCACCATAAATTGCCGGTGCACGGCAGATAGTAACCGGGAAAATATCTTTATAACTCAATGCTAATCTTTCTTGTTTTAGTTTGCTTCTTGCATAAGTTGTCAGAGGATTAGGATTCATATCCTCAGACACTGGTTTGCCATCTACTGAGGGTCCACTTACAGTTTGACTGCTTACAACAACAAACTTTTTTAATTGGTCTTTAACTTCAGCGGCAACTTCGAGCAACACTTCCGTTGCTTCAACATTTCCTTTAAAATAACCTTCTTCATCCTTTGCTTTTACAACGCCAGCGACATGAAAAACATAACTCACCTCCTTAAAAGCATCGCGCAATCCTTCTTTGTCAAACAATCCGCAATCAAAAATTTTCACGTCCTTTTCTTCAAGCCATTGAAGGTTGCTAGACTTGCGAACTATGCATCTTACCTCAAAATTCTTTTCAATAAGATAATCGACAAGATGGCTGCCAACGAACCCATTAGCGCCAGTTACTACTGCAATTTGTTTGATATTCATTTAGTTTGCTTGCATTTAAAACGTTTTAGTAATACATTTTATTCCAAAATTAACAAAAATCTACAACTTTTTATTTTCGTATTGCTTTCTATAACCAACCAAGGAGGTCCAATTGGATCTATTTAAGAAGTGCTTTGAATTTACACGAGCAGATGAAGTCAAAGCTCTAGGGGTTTACCCGTATTTTCGTGCTATTGAAGAGAATGAAGGTCCTGTTGTTCAAATTGAAGGACGCAAAATAATTATGGCCGGTTCAAATAACTATTTAGGATTAACAGCTCACCCCAAAGTTGTTGAAGCTGCAGTAAAAGCAGTTGAAAAATATGGTACAGGCTGTTCTGGTTCACGTTATCTTACCGGTACGCTTGATTTACATATTGAGCTGGAAGAAAAGCTTGCTAAATTTTTTAAAGTCGAGAGCGTATTACTTTTCAGCACAGGTTACCAAACAGCTCAGGGAGTAATTCCAACACTTGTCGGCAGAAATGAATATATCGTTTCAGATAAAGATAACCATGCCTGTATAGTTGCAGGTAATCTTATGGCTAAAGGTGCTACCGGAAATTTCGTACGTTACAAGCACAATGATATGGATGATCTGGAAAAAGTCATCGAAAAAATACCTGCGAATGCACCAAAATTAATTGTAAGTGATGGTGTTTTTAGTACTGGAGGCGAAATTGTTAATCTTCCCAGATTAAATGAAATAGCAAAAAAATTTAAAGCCCGAATAATGATTGACGATGCTCACTCAGTCGGAGTCATTGGAAAAGGTGGAAGAGGAACTGCAAGTGAGTTCAATCTGGAAAATGAAATTGATTTGACTATGGGAACATTCAGTAAAACATTTGCATCATTAGGCGGATTTGTTGCAGGACCCGAAAGAGTAATTAATTACATTAAACATTTTTCTCTTGCATTAATATTCAGCGCATCGCCTACACCGGCTTCTGTTGCTGCTGCATTAGCTGCTCTCGATATACTGGAGAAGGAACCGGAACGCGTTAAAAGGCTTATCGATAATGCAAACTATATGCGAAAGGGTTTAAAGGAAAAAGGATTTAATGTTATCGATGGCAGAACTGCAATTGTTCCTGTTATTATTGGCAACGATGAAATGGCTCTTAAAATGTGGAGAATATTGTACGATGACGGAGTTTTCGTAAATGTATTTGTTCCGCCGGGTGTACCGGAAGGCAGACAGATGATGAGAACCAGTTATATGGCAACTCACGAAAAAGAACATCTTGATGAGATTATTCACCTGTTTGAGAAGGCAGGCAAAACTTTAGGATTAATCTAAAATTTGTTATCAAATATTGAAGGCATACTTCAGTTTTTAATGAAGTATGCTTTTTTTTATCAAAGGAAGTATGATGAAGGAAATAACTGTTAAACCAGTTACTACGAAAAGTGAACTGGACAAGTTCATAAAATTCCCATGGAAAATTTACAAAGATGATAAGCACTGGGTCCCTCCACTTTTAATGGAACAAAAAACCCTACTTAACAAAGAAAAAAATCCATTCTTTAAAGCTGCGGATGCAGAATATTTTCTTGCTTATAAAAATGGTGAAGTTGTTGGACGTATTGCAGCAATTAAAAATGATATCCATCTCAAATATCACAACGATGCTTCAGGACAATTTGGATTCTTCGAATGTATTAATGATCAGGAAGTTGCAAATGCTTTGTTCGACAATGCAAAATCCTGGATGAAAGAGAAAGGTTTGAAGTATATGAAGGGACCCGCTAATCCTTCAAGTAATGACATTTACGCAATGTTAGTGGAAGGATTCGATGATGCCCCGAGACTGCTGATGCCTTATAATCCTGAATACTACATCAAGCTTTGTGAAAATTATGGAATGAAAAAGGCAAAAGATATGTTTGCCTGGAAATTGGTTAATGAAAAACTTATGGCTTCCGAAAAATTAAAACGTGGACAGGAACTTGTTAGGAAAAGATATAATTTGAAAATCTCTCAACTTAGCATGAAGAATTTTCAGAAAGATCTTGAGAAATTCAAATATGTTTATAACAAAGCCTGGGCGCCCAACTGGGGTTTTGTTCCTATGACTGAAGAACAAATTGATGCGATGGCTAAGGATATGAAACCTCTCGCAGAACCTTCTTTAGTACTTTTTGGTGAAATTGATGGTAAGCTGATCGGTGCTGCACTAGTTATGCTGGATTATAATTTTATCTTTAAGCAAATGAACGGCAGGCTTCTACCTTTCAATTTCATAAAACTATTCACCCAAAAGAAAAAAATTAAATGGGCGAGAATACTTACTCTGGGTATAATTCCTGAATATCAAAAGAAAGGTTTGGATACTATTTTTTATTGGGAAATAGTCAACAGGGCTGCTAAGATTGGAATTCGATTAGGTGAAGCAAGCTGGGTTCTGGAAGATAATGATATGATGAACCGTGGACTCGAACTTAATGAATGCTGAAAGATATAAACGCTACAGAATTTGGGAAACAGAAGTATGACTTTTGATTAAATTCTATTCCAATGTAATATCACTATTACTTTTCAAATTTATCTATGGCATAACGCGCATCATATTTTGAGGAGTGAGGCGGATCTATTTTCTTCAATTTTATAAATATTTCTTTGTCAGGGTAATCCCTGAGATAATCAATAATCTCCCCGCTTTTTGAATCAAAAAAAGTTCTTACATATACACTATTAAGGCTTCCTAATTTTTCATACATAATCCATAATACATTTACGAGAGCTGCTATCTTTTGCTGACCCAGCTCTTTATTTTGTTGATAAATATCAAGACCGTAGTGGTAATCGAAAATGGAATTTCTAAAGAATGAATAAGTTGTAGATAATATTTCATTCACTAAACCCCATCGGTTATAAACTGAGCTGCTGGATTGCCAGCCAAGACTGGACCCGCTGTTTGCACCTAAGTTTACGATATCCTGGGCACGTTTAAAGTAAATTGTCCCGCCGAGCGGCTCGAATGTATCCATGTCCATCCCGATAATTATCATTGCATAATAATCAAGGAAACTGGTTAATGGATCGAAAGAAGTTTGATTTGCATAGAGCGCTTGTCCCTTTTGATATTTAAACTGCCACTGACCATCGTTGACGGTTAAAATAGGTGAATTATTTGTTGATTGATAAATTGGTCTTTGACTTATAATCACTATCTGTGCAGAATAATCAACATCACTGCTTGCACCGGTAAAAAATATGCTTACTGAGCAATCAATTTTTTGGTTGTAGTCTTCATTTGTATATCGGTTATTGTTTAAATAGCTTTCAATAACGGCACCAAAATCAGTTAATAATTCGCGATTATTTACAGGTAAATTCTGATAATTAACTTCAACCTTGCAATTGAGTTCCTGAGCGATTGTTGCAAAGGAAAAGAACAAAAAAAATAATATTGTATATTTCATTACTTCTTCCTTTTAGAAATTTGTAGTTTTAATATAGGAATTTAGTTATACTGACTCAACAAATTTAATAATACGCTCTATGAGAAAAGTTTTTACCTTTTGCCTTATTCTTCTTCTGAATTCGATAATTTGCCCTCAGTACAGTCCGGGAGCCAGACAAATTTCAATGGCAAACTCAGATGTAGCTCTTGCCAATGATGTGTTTTCACTATTTAACAATCCAGCAGGACTTGCTCAATTAAATTGGAGAGAAGTCGGTATCTATTACTCCCCCGCTCCATTCGGTTTAACAGAATTATCGAACGGTTACGTTGCTTACAATGAACCATTTAGTTTTGGATCGATTAGTATTGGAGGAATGACTTACGGTTTTGATCTTTATCGTGAATCAAAAATAGTGCTCGGTTACTCATACAATTACGAAAATATTTTATTTGCCGGGTTAACATTTAATTATCACTCATATTCAATTCAGAATTATGGAAGCACGGGCGTAGTTTATATTAATCTTGGAGGACTTGTTTATATACTTGATGAGTTGCGCTGGGGATTTGTCGTAAATAATCTTAACCGGGCATCAATCGCTGATATTGATGATCAGATTCCTATGGTTCTTTCAACAGGTTTTAGTTTTGATATTCTTCAGAATTTTTCCATGAACTTCTCTCTTGAAAAAGATATCAGGTTTAATCCAACAGTACAATTTGGAATTGAATACGAAATAATTGAATATCTCTCGCTGCGTGCAGGCACATCTAATGATCCATCCAGGTTTACTGCAGGTGTGGGAATAAACTATTCAATTTTTAGTCTTGACTACGCATTTTTCACACATCAGGATCTCGGCCTAACTCATCAGGCAGGGATAATAATTAGCTTCGGCAAAGAAGGGAGCAGAACATCAGCAATCCGAAGATATCTTAATTCAAGTGAATAAAATTTTCTGAATAAATTGAATCGTGTTCACTACATATTACTTTCAATTGGATTTCTGTTAAGCTTAAATCTTCAAAAAATATTTCCTCAAACTGATTCTTCTTACCTGAAAACTGAGGAAATTCTGGAAGATATTCTGCAGGAACCTGTTGGTGATATCGATGAATCAAACATATATGAGCAGCTTGAACTCTTAATGCTCAATCCTCTAAATCTGAATACTTCAACCGTAGATGACCTGCTACTTATTCCAACAATGGATATATCAACTGCTAGATTAATAGTTAACCACCGCAATAAGTACGGTTACTTCTTTTCATTAAATGAACTGAATTCTGTAGAAAATCTGGACAAGGAATTAATAAAAAACATTACTCCATTTTTGTTTATTGAGAAAAAACCCAAAGTTGAAATAGAACCACCCGGTAAATTTGAGACAATTACATCAAATTCTAATGTTCTCTTAAGAAGCCGCTTTATTAATGCTTTGCAAACGAGCGAAGGTTTCTTAAAAAAAAGATTTTCCGGAACAAAGCCAAAGATTTATAATCGTCTGCTCGTTAAGTATAGTAACCAGTTCCAGGCTGGATACCTTGCAGATAAAGATGCTGGTGAAAGTTCGATTAATGAATTCTCAACATTTCATATTGCATTTAATGATATAGATTTTCTCTATAAAGCTGTGATAATGGATTATTTTCTCGAGTTTGGGCAGGGACTAACTTTCTGGAGTCCCTATGCCTTTTCAAAAGGTGCTGATGCTATAGTTCCGGTTAGACGAAATGATAGAATAATCAGACCTTACACAAGCTCCACTGAAAATAACTTTTTCAGAGGTGCCGCTGCAGCTTTAAAGTTTGGTGACTTTATTTTCTCGGGATTCTATTCCTATAATTATTTTGATGCTAATATTGACAGCATTACAGGTAAAATAACATCAACACCTGTTGATGGACTTCACCGGACTCCAAATGAAATTAACAAACGAAAAGCTGCAAGCGAAAAGCTCATTGGCGGAAGAATTGATTATCGATATAATAATTTTTTAAACATTGGTGTGATTCACTATCAATCAATGCTAAGCAATGAATTTCAGCCGACAAATGTATACGATATTGAGGGCGATAAATTTAATTACACCGCAGCTTCCTATAATATTATGTTTAACAGGTTTAATTTTTCCGGTGAGTTTTCATACAATGGTATTTCAGTTGCCTCGATAAATATATTTCAGCTATCAGTAAGCAACGATTTTACATTCATTACATCTTTAAGAAGTTATCCACGTAATTTTTATAGTTTGCATGGATATGCATTCGGTGAAAGAAATGGTGCTACGAATAATGAAGTTGGAATCTACACTGGCTTTAGGTGGAGAACTCCTCTTGGTATTGTAAACTTTTATTACGATCAGTTTAAGTTTCCTTATGCCACATTCTTCAATCCTAATTCTACTCAAGGAGATGAATATTTATTCGACTTCCTGTCAAAACCTATTCGAAAACTTGAACTGAGAGCACGATACAAATACGAAAACAAGGATATCACTGAGCTGATTGATAATTCAAAAAGCATAGTTAAAAGGTTGAGACAGGTCTTTCGTGGAGAAATTATTTATTCAATTTCAAATAAAATCAGGCTTAGAGGAAGATTTGAATACAATACGTTCAGGGTTGCTCAAACTGGTGAGGATGAAAACGGTTATTTGATTTTCCAGGATGTCAGGTATTCACCAACAAGCAATTTCAATCTTTACGGCAGGGTTATATTCTTTAAAACTGACTCATTCAGTTCTGCAATCTATGAATATGAAAATAACCTTACAGGTGTTTTAACAAACATTCCTCTTTTCAATGAGGGAATACGATGGTATTTTATTTTAAGATACCGCCCTTACAAAATAATAACAGTCTCTGCTAAATATTCAGAAACGTATAAACCGGCTGAAAATTCACTTGGTACAGGAGATAATAGTATTCCCGGTAATTTGGATAATAGTCTCTCAGTTCAGTTAGATGTTAGTCTTTAACTCATTATTAGTAATTATTTTGGAGAGAATATTTATATTTGAGCCGTATATACTAATTACAACTAATTTAATATATTTACACCGATAATTTATAAGGGGTTTATGCATTTCATTTGAAATGCGAAGAAAAGAGAGAACATATAAAAAATGCTCAGTTCAAAATTAGATTTCATAGCTAAATACAATAATCTTATTAACATTGCACTTACCGCCTCAGGTGAATTCCCGGAAAATTTATGTGAGTATCTTGTCAGTGAGTTCGATCTTGAAGCTGTCGTGATTGTTAAAATTAAGGAAAAAGGATTTGAGTTTTTAGGTAAGTCATCATCTGCAAAGAAATCATACAATATAAATTCTGAATTACATTGTACGCACTGCAGCACGGTAAATTATAGCTCAACTGAAACAAAATTTGAGAGCAGTCCGCAATGTGAATTTCAGGCCAGTGATGTTGTCATGCATGAAGGTTGTTTGCATTTAAGTATTACAGATACTGAGCGTATATTAATCAAAATTGCTAAAAAATCTGAAATTACGAAAAACGATAAGGACAACTTTGTTATAATTGGCGACACTATTAGGAACTTATTGCGACTCTGGATGGGGAAAAAAGGGAGTATAAGTAATTCAGTCAGTGAAATTATATCTTCAATTAGCTCTGAGTTAAGGGCGCCAACTAACAGTATTCTAGGTTTTGCTTCCTTAATTACTGAGGATAAACTAACTCAGCCTCAGTTGGAATATCTTACTACCTTAAAAGAAAACTCTCACCAATTACTATCACTTTTGAATGACCTGATTGACTTAGCTAAATTAGAAACTGATAAAAGCAGTGCTGAGTTATCGCAAATCAATTTGAATCAATTTTTCAATGAGATAATCAAAATTTTTGAAGAAAAAATTGATCGGAACAAAGTTGAAATAATAACAAATATCGATAAGGCACTTCCTGTATCTGTTAAAGTTAATCCTAACAAACTGAAATATATTATTGTTAATTTGTTTGCCAATTCAATCAGATTAACAGATAGGGGAAAAATTACTTTAAATGTGTTTTCATCTGAAAAGAACCAACTCAAAATTAGAATTTCTGATACAGGAATAGGTTTACCTACTGACAAGCTTAAAGAAATCTTTACTCCATATTCACTCATCGATCAATATCTTAATACAATTGGTAATACTACCGGTCTTGGTTTAACGCTTGTAAAAAGATATGTCGATTTCCTTAACGGTGAACTTGAAATTTCCAGTACAATTGGAAAGGGCACTACTTTTAATCTTAACATACCTGTAGAAGAAATAGAAGCAATAGAAGAACAAATTAGTGCGCTGCCAAAACCAGATTTTACGAATAAAGTTCTGGTTGTTGAAGATGATTATGCTACGTCTAAACTTCTTGGCAATTATTTAAACAAATGGGGCTACGAACCTACAATTGTAAATTCTGCAGAACAAACACTAAAGATTCTTGAGAAAGAACAATTCCTTGCAATTTTAATGGATATTGTCTTGCCGGACGCAAATGGCCTGGAACTTTTACAGCGAATTCGCGAGATAAAAAATTCCAAAAAAACGCCGGTAGTAATCTGTTCAGTTGAAGCAGAACAGCAAAAAGCTTTTCTAATGGGTGCTGTTGAGTATTTTGTTAAACCAATAAACTATAAGTTTCTTGTAGAGGTATTAACTCACTATCGTCTTAGGAAAGACTCGCAAATTCTTATAGTTGATGATGATATTCCTACTCTAAGTTTAATAAAAGAAGCTGTTGACCAGGTTGGGCTAAAAGCAGTTGCTGAATCAGATTCAACCAGGGTAATGGATCTTATTCAAAATATAAATCTGGACCTTGCAATTATTGATCTTGATATGCCCGAAATAAGCGGTGTGGAACTTATTGAAATGATAAAATCCAAAGAACAATTTAAAAACCTGCCAATAATTATTTATACGGGCAAAGAGGTTCTGGATGAAGATATTAAAAGAATAGATGGACTTTTTGAGAGTCTATTGCAGAAAAGCAGCACGAACATCGAAAATCTGCAAGACACAATTACTGCAATGATCAACCGATACGAAGAACCGGCAAAACCTGAAGAAGTTAAAGAGAAAAAGAATACTGTTAAAATCTTACTGGTTGAAGACTACAAACATTCCCAGATAATTGTTACTCGTCTGCTAAAGAAAAGTGATTTTGAATCAATTGTTGTAGTTGAAAACGGACAGGAAGCACTGGATGCTGTAAAGCAACAACACTACGACCTGATCTTAATGGACATGCAGATGCCTGTTATGAATGGTTTTGAAGCAACGAGAAAAATCAGAGAACTTGATGAATATAAGGATACACCAATCGTCGCTCTAACTGCATTTGCAATGAAAGGTGACAGAGAAAAATGTCTTGATGCTGGAGCTACCGATTACATTCCAAAACCAATTGATAGTCACGAGTTTATACAAAAAGTCAAATACTACACAGAAAATAAGCTGGTTGCTAAATCCTAGTGCCGATCTCTTTGCCTGCTTAGCTTTTTACCCTTTTACTTTTTTATCTTTAGTCGCAACATTTTCCATTATTTGAATTTTAATGAATAAAATGACACCAAGAGTACGTTTTGCACCAAGTCCAACCGGATATCTGCATATAGGTGGTTTAAGAACTGCATTATACAACTATTTATTTGCAAAAAATCAAAATGGCAAACTGATACTCAGAATAGAAGATACTGACAGGAAAAGATTTGTTGAAGGAGCTGTTGAGAATTTAATTGATACGTTGAACTGGGCAGGAATTAGTTTTGATGAAGGACCTGAGATGAGTGGAGAATATACTCCGTACCTGCAATCCGAACGTCTTCATATTTATAAAGAACTTGTTGAAAAACTCGTACTTGAGCAGAAAGCTTATTATTGTTTCTGCACCCCTGAACGCCTTGAACAGTTGAGAACAGAACAACAAAAGTTAAAATTACCACAAGCAAAGTATGATAAGCGTTGTCTTCATTTAACCAAGAGCGAGATAACTGACAAGCTAAATTCTAACTTACCGTACGTTATCAGACTCAATATTCAGCCTGATAAAAAAGTTATTTTTAATGATGTAATAAGAGAGACAGTTGAGTTTGATACAAATAACATTGATGACCAGGTATTGTTAAAGAGTGATGGCTACCCCACATATCATCTTGCAAATGTTGTTGACGATCATTTAATGGGAATAACTCATGTCATAAGAGGTGAAGAGTGGCTTTCTTCAACTCCAAAGCATGTTATCCTTTATAATTATTTTGGATGGGAGATACCAATATTTGCACACCTCCCTCTTCTCCTAAATCCGGATAAATCTAAATTAAGTAAAAGACAGGGAGATGTTGCAGTTGAAGATTATAGAGAAAAAGGTTACCTGAAAGAAGCACTTATAAACTTTGTTGCCTTGTTAGGTTGGAACTACGGAGATGATAAAGAATTTTACGAAATGAATGAACTAATTGAAAAATTTTCTCTGGGAAGAGTTCATAAAGCGGGAGCCATTTTTAATCTTGAAAAATTAAACTGGCTTAACTACGAACATCTTAGAAAAAAACCAGATTCTGAAGTTCTCGAAATGTTAAAAGCAGAAATTAATAAATCAGAATTTAAAACAGAATAATTATAGCGATGATTATTTGCTAAAAGTGATTGATGCAATGAAGGAAAGAGTTGAATTTGTTAAAGAGTATTTGACTAAAAGTCCATATTTCTTTATGGTTCCTGAAACTTATGACGAACAAAATCTTAAGAAACGATGGAAAGAAGATTCAGCAGATTTGCTTAATAAATTAAAAGAACGTTTCGAGCAATTATTAAATCCATCAAAAGAAGATTATGAAAAAGCATTGGACGCAATTGCAAGCCAGCTAAATATTAACAAAGGTAAGCTTGTTCACCCATTGAGGATTGCTGTATCCGGAGTTGGTGAGGGACCGGGAATTTATGATATACTTTCTGTTCTTGGGAAAGAAGAAACAATCTCCAGAATTAACAATGCAATAAAAAAAATAACTTAAAAACTTATTGAATATTTATGAGTAATGAAGAGAATAATAACGAAAGCAAAAAACAATCTAATTTCATCCGCGATATTATTGATGAAGATTTAAAGACAAATAAGCATGATGGAAGAGTAAACACTCGATTTCCACCTGAGCCCAACGGTTATCTTCACATCGGGCATGCAAAATCAATCTGCCTGAATTTTGGTTTGGCAATTGATTATAAGGGCTTATGCAATCTTCGCTTTGATGATACCAACCCGACCAAAGAAGAACAGGAATATGTTGATTCAATTAAAGAAGATATCAAATGGCTTGGTTTCGACTGGCAGGATAGAGAGTATTATGCTTCAGATTATTTTGATCAGTTGTATGAATATGCGATCAAACTAATCAAAAAAGGTAAAGCTTATGTGGATTCCCTGAATGCCGATCAGATAAAAGAATTTAGAGGAACGCCAACTGAACCTGGTAAAGAAAGTCCCTTCAGAAACAGAAGTGTCGAGGAAAATCTTGACCTGTTTGTTAGGATGAAAAATGGTGACTTTAAAGAAGGTGAACATGTTCTTCGGGCGAAAATTGATATGTCATCTTCAAATCTGAATATGCGTGATCCGGTGATGTACAGGATTCTTCACAAATCACATCACAGAACTGGAAACAAATGGTGTATTTACCCAATGTACGACTGGGCACACGGTCAATCGGATTCAATTGAAAAAATAACACATTCACTTTGCACATTGGAATTTGAAAACCATCGTCCACTTTACGATTGGTTCATTAAAGAACTTGAGATTTACCCACCACAACAGATAGAGTTCGCAAGGCTTAATCTCAGCTATACAATCATGAGCAAAAGAAAACTCCTTGCGCTTGTTGAAAAAAAATATGTTGATGGCTGGGATGATCCTAGAATGCCAACTATATCCGGATTAAGAAGACGCGGCTATACACCTGAATCAGTAAGAAATTTCTCTGATCGAGTTGGCATAGCAAAACGTGAAAATACAATTGACGTGTCCTTGCTTGAATTTAGTGTCCGCGAGGATTTAAATATACGTGCAAAAAGAGTGATGGCTGTTCTGAACCCACTTAAAATTGTCATAACAAATTATCCCAATGACCAAACAGAAGAACTTGAGGCAATAAATAATCCTGAAGATAATTCAATGGGGACAAGATTACTCCCCTTTTCTAAAGAGATTTTTATAGATAAAGAAGATTTCAGAGAGGTACCGCCGCCAAAATATCATCGCTTATCTGTTGGTAAGGAAGTACGACTTCGATATGCTTATATAATCAGATGTGATGAAATGATTAAAGATAATAATTCTGGTGAAGTAATAGAATTAAAATGCACTTATTTCCCGGATACAAAATCCGGTTCAGGCAAAAGTTCAAAAAAAGCCAAAGGAACAATTCATTGGGTATCTGCAAAACATGCTTTTGAACGCTGAAGTTCGGCTTTACGACAGGCTATTTTCAGTTGAAGATCCGGAAGCAGAGGAAGGAAAAGATTTTACCGAATTTCTTAATCCAAATTCGCTCAAAATATTAAACAGCTGCAAACTTGAACCATCTTTAAAAAGTGCTTTGGCTGGTGAAAAATTTCAATTCGAAAGAATAGGTTATTTTTCTGTTGATACTAAACACAGTAAGGAAGATGCACCGGTATTCAACCGTATAGTTACGCTTCGGGATTCATGGACCAAAATTGAGAAGGCAGGCAAATAAAAAGTCAGGAAGCATTTCCTGATTAACAAAGTGATTCTTAAATGAAATTATTATTAGTAACGGCCGACGAATTTATATAGATTCAATAACTTCAATAAATTATTTATAGCATCTCGATCAAATGGATTAGGTATCTTATTTATATCCCTGTACTCTTTAATAATTCCAGTCAGTTTTCCTAATCCATCAACCATCCTTTGGATTATTTTTCCGTTGTCTTCTATATCGTAGTAGCCTTCTTTACCTATAAAAGTTTTCATTATTCCCCTTCTATTATAGATTAAAATTGCATAAAATCATCGTAATCATCGAGCTCGAGCTCGTTCATGCTAATTTCTCCATAGCCGTTGTGATCGATGATGTCATAAATTTTTTCTTCATCTATACATTCAGGGTCTATACAGGGTTCTTCTTCTGGAAGTATAGGTAAATCTTCATCACTGAAGAAAGAATCAAAAATTTGTTTCTGCTGTAGATATTTATTCACTAGTATTTCCTCCTTATTAAAAAATTATACATCTACTTAAGCCCAACTTTAATGCCATATTCGTCGTCCCGACATTTTTTGACAAATGTCGTAAAACGTAATAATTCGTTAGTTATTTTTGACCCAATCTCGTCCAACTTTATACGAGAAGTAGAATAAAGAAAAAAAAGAGTCATTTCTTCAGAAGAAGTTACACCCTAAGATAATTATCACAAATAAATGACGACAATTTTAGCGAATTCATTGTCTGATGGTTATACGTTTAATAAATTTGTAAAGATTATATTTGAGAGTAATTTTCTTAGCGGAATTAGCCGAAGTGGCGGAATTGGTAGACGCGCTGGACTCAAAATCCAGTCTGGCTTACACCAGGTGCCGGTTCGAGTCCGGCCTTCGGTACTAAATTATTATTATGAAGATATGCAATGAAAATTTTTAAGGTGATTATTTTCTGATCGTCCGAATATTAATGACATAATTGACATCTTTATTTCCTGCTATAAATTTATTCTTGATTATTGGATTGAATTAAGCTTTTAATTATTTCATTATTCTTTTCGCTAACAAATTATAATTACTCATCCCACTTGTACCTTTACATTATAGTCATACGAGATTTCTTCAATATAATAATTCGTTTCTAATACCAGCTTCTTTTGACAATCAGAATCTTTTAACTTTAATTATTTTACAAGATTCTAACAATTATCATTTTATTAAATTATCAATGTAATTTTTATTTCTTTCAACAACTATTAATTGCCAAATTGTAATATGGAAATTGCTCTCATTTTTTTATTTGCTATAATATTTAGCGCTTTTGGAACTCTTGTCGGATTTGGGGGTGGAATTTTTATGCTCCCTCTTTTGATAATTTTTTTTCGAGTTCCAATAGATATTGCAGTAGGCTCTGTTATTCTTGCTTTGCTTCCAGGCTCGTTAATTTCAACTTACTTTAATGCCCGTCTTAAAAAGATTGATTACCTGGCTGGAATTCTTCTGGAAATTCCGACAATCGTAGGAACGGTTGTTGGATCTTTGCTTACCACAATTGTCCCTCTGTTTATTTTAGAGGTATTTTTTTCGTTATTCGTTAGTTTTGTTGGTATTTATACTTACCAAAAAGGAGGGAAAGGAAATATAGTAGCGAGCAGGAGTAACATTTTTTTTAAATTAAATAAAATTGGACCCAGAATTGTTAAAAGATCCGCATCAGGTGCTTACAGAATAAGTTTCATTGTCGCTGTTTCTTTTGGTATGGTGGCAGGTATGATAGCCGGTTTGTTCGGAGTAGGAGGTGGATTTCTTAAAACTCCAATTATGGTTAATGTTTTTAATATTCCCCCTTCAATTGCAACAGCTACTGCTCTTTTTATGATTATATTTACTAGTCTTACCGGTTCGACAAGTCACTATTTTCTAGGCCATATTAATTTTACATATAGTATTCCGATTGTCGCTGGATTTATAGTGGGAGCATTTGCTGGGAATCATCTTAATATTAATTTTTCAGAAAGATTTTTAGCAAAATTGATCGGAATTGGACTTATTTTTGCTGGTTTTTGTGTTCTTCTAAACACAATTATTAGTGGATAAATATATTATTTCCAATCTGATTATTTACAATTATTATATTTTTTGTAAATGTCGTAACATCATAACAACACACTGTTTACATACTTTTTTATCCTTTTGTATTTATTAAAATTTTTGATCAAATTTAATTGCAAATAGACAAATAATATGAAACAGAAACAGATTTCTAATTATTATCCTATCCTGATAAATCTAAAAAGATTTCCCTGCTTAGTAATTGGCGGCGGCGAAGTCGCTCTAAGAAAAGTTCAAACTCTTCTATTATTTAATGCAAAAATAACCGTACTATCTCCTGGAATTTGTAAACCACTTAAAGAACTGTGCAAATCAAATAAAATTAAAATTATTCTTAGACCATATTCAAAAGAATACATTAAAAATTATAATCTAATCTTTAGTGCTACAAATAAGCATCAAATTAATAAACAGGTACACAACGACTGCAAAAAGAAAAATAAATTGCTTAATGTAGTAGATGTACCGGATTTATGTGATTTTATTTTACCAGCAGTTGTTAAACGTGGGGATTTAACAATTTCAGTTTCATCCCAGGGAAGTGCTCCTTTTTACGCTAAAGAAATTAAGAATAAAATAGATCATATTTTTCCTTCGTATTATGAAGACATAATTGATCTGGCTGGTATTTTCAGATCGATAATTATGAGTGATAAAAAGTACAATTCACCTAAAATAAAAGAGAAGGCTTTTGCGAAATTTTTTACAATTGAATGGAAGAAAGTCTTAAAAAATGAAGGTAAGAAAAAAGCAAAAAAATATTTGCTTCACATTTTAAATGATTTATAATTATAAACACCAATGAAAAATAATAAAGCCAAAGTATTTTTAGTCGGAGCCGGTCCGGGTGACGTTGGATTGATTACGATAAAGGCAATGGAAAAACTTAAGGCAGCCGATGTTGTTGTGTATGATAGATTAATCAATGAAGAATTGTTATCATTCTGCAGAAAAGAATGTGAATTCATTTTTGTTGGAAAAGAATCTGGATACCATCCTATCGAGCAGGAACGTATCACGGAAATTTTAGTTAATAAATCGAAAGCAGGTTTAAACGTTGTGCGCCTTAAGGGCGGTGATCCTTTTGTTTTTGGGAGAGGGTCAGAGGAAGCAATGGAATTAAAGAAAGCAGGTATTAACTATGAAATAATTCCTGGCATTACTTCCGGACTTGCTGCACCGCTTTATAGTGGGATTCCAATTACACAGAGAAATATTATAACTCAATGCGTCTTTGTGACTGCTCACGAATGCCCCGATAAACCAGGCACGCAGGTCGAGTGGGAAAAATTAGCAAAACTAAAAAACACTTGTTTGATAATTTATATGGGTGCCTCAAGAATTGAATCGATAGCTAAAAAACTGATTCAATATGGTATGGATCCTGCAACTCCTGCAGCAGCAATCGAGAATGGTACATTACCGATTCAAAGAACAATTACAGCTCGGATTGATGACATAGCAGTTGAATTTAAAAAACAGGAATTTTGTGCACCTGTTATAATTATGATAAGCGAGACAATCTCCCTTAGAGATAAAATATCATGGTTTCAGAAATAATTTGTGTGCAATAAAAGAACATATATTTAAGCAAGGTCATTAAAGTGTACTAAATACAAATTATAATTTCATAAAAATAAAAATTCATAGGGTGATCAGATTATTAAATTTGTTATTAAATTGATTAGGAACAATTTAAACATTAATAATTAGACTTAATTTATTATGGATATAATATATGATCTGCTGAGGTTCTTTCACGTAATCAGTTTTGTTTTTATGTGTGTGTTACTATTTAATCTGATAGTAGCAAACGAACGTGTACTGCTTGGTCTCTCATTTAATTATGAAGCTGATAACCACCTGGAGAATATAATTAAGAATGGTTTCAATTGGTGTTATATTTTCCAGGCAACTACTCTATTTACAGGCATATTATTACTGCTACTTGGGAATATTGGAATAGAGGGACTTTGGACTGATTGGATTGTTATTACAAAGACATTAATTTTAATTGTCTTGATGGGTACAGTTTCTTACGTTCACTTCAAATTGCAACCGAAAATTGAATCGTTCCTTGGTGTAATTAAAACTGATCGCGAATTGCCGGGTACAATTTTACTTAAATTAAAACCCTACCGGCTTCTAAGAAAATGGATAACTGCATTTTATCTTTTCCTGGTGATTTCAGCTATTGTCTTGGGCATTCAGGTTTACGCAACATTTAATCCGTTACTCTCCATTATTTTAATTGGAATTGCAGGATTATTTTCGTTAAGAGCTGATAAAATTCTACTTCGATTTGGTTGGATTTAATAAGAACCTGAATGTTTTTGATGGAAGATTATTCTAAGTTTCAAACGGAATGATAAATGTTTTAACCTCCTTAACACCATCGATTGATTTAGTAAGATCTTTGACTTTTTTGCTAATCATACTTTCAGCTGAAAGTGCTGATTCAATGCTAACTATACAAACACCATTTTGACATTTTACAATAGCCTCAGGAAAATTAGACATAATTGCAGAATGAACACGTGCAGCGGAAAGCATATCTTTAATTTTTCTTAAGGATTCTTGAGTTGTTTGAAAACACGGCCGATTAGCAAGTGTTACCAGGGAATCGACTGCTTCATCAACTTTTAAACAGTCAACATTTAAGACTATGTCATAAAGTTCTGGTGAGTTTGTGT
Source organism: uncultured Ignavibacteriaceae bacterium (assembly GCA_963699475.1). Classification (GTDB taxonomy): domain Bacteria; phylum Bacteroidota; class Ignavibacteria; order Ignavibacteriales; family Ignavibacteriaceae; genus IGN2. Next base: position 39,663 of record CAVOUA010000014.1, read on the forward strand.
CTATACCATAAAGGTACATACTCCATTTTCGCCTTTCTGAGTCTACTTGCTCTAACATCTTAAGTGCCTGATCCTTTAAAACATTTTCACGTTTCATAATAACTTTAATTCTATAGTCAGCATTAGCTATAATTCTTACTTTAAGAATATTTGGAATTCCCTGCGTAAAATAATGCCCGGCATACCCATGATATACAATGTTATCATTTTGTATATGGTCTAGAAATGCTTCACGGATAAAAGCTACATATTTCTTTTTTCCATGTTTTAACCGATCAAAAACGGACGGAGCATTTTCAATAGCCTGGACAAGCTCAACCCGGGGAATGTTGAAATCTTCAGAAGCTTTTAAAAGAATTTCTCTTGAAATACATTCATATCCCAATTTCTTAGAAAGTTTTTGAGCAATGTCCAGTCCTCTGCTGTAAGAACCCCTGGAAATAGTAATGATTCCCATTTCAAACTCCTAAAAATTCGATAACTAATTTATTTGTTGACTTACATACCATAAAATATTTTTTATATAAAACGAAGAATTTATTAATCTACTAAATAGATTTTTCAGTTCAGCGAGACGTCATAATAGAAACTTATTATTCTTTTGAGCACACCAAATGCTATGCTGGATTACCGGAATAGGTTTTAACTTCATGAAGCATTTCTTTTATTCTTTTTTGAGACTCAGGTGTAACCTGAAAACATGGACGTTTAGCAAGTCCATATAAAAACTCAACAGCATCATCCACTGCCATATTATCTATATGCAAAATAACATCATAGAGGTCTGGGGTATTTGTATCTATTCCATAAAGGTACATACTCCATTGTCTTCTCTCTAAATCAATTTTGTATAAAAGTTTTCGAGCCTGTTCCTCTGAAATATTTTCACGTTGCATAACTACTTTGATCCTATAATCTATATTTGCAATAATTCTTACTTTTAGGATGTTAGGAATATCCTTAGTAAAAAAATGCCCGGCAAATCCATGATAGACAATATTATCTTTTTGAATATGTTCTAGGAAGGCTCCACAAATAAAAGAAGTGTAATTTTTTTTAGCATCTTTAAAACGATCAAAAAAAGAAGGAGCTTCCTGAATTGCATCAAGAAGTTTTACTTCGGGGATGTTGAATTGTTTGGATGCTTCCAATAGTATTTCTCTCGAAACACACTCATACCCAAGTTTCTGAGCAAGTTTTTCTGCAATTTCTTTTCCTCTACTGTAAGAACCTCTTGCAATCGTAATTATACCCATATCGATCTCCTTTCTAATTGGAGTTCACAATAAAGCTGAAAATACTTTTATTTATTATCCAAATCTATAATATCTTTTTCAGATGTAACACAAATACCTAAATCCTTCAGTAATCCATTTTTAATATCGTATATCCATCCATGAACCGACAATTCCGCACCGCTATTCCATACATTTTTTACAATAGTTGTTTTACAAACATTCAGTACTTGTTCTCTTACATTAAGTTCGCAAAGTAAATTGCACTTAGACACATCATTATCTAAAGCATCCAATTCAATTTTATGAAAACGGTATATGTCCCTTATGTGTTGAAGCCAGTTATCAATTAATCCATGGTCTTTATTTTCAATGGCAGCCTTAATTCCTCCACACCCATAATGACCGCATACAATAATATGTTTTATTTTTAAGACATGTAAAGCAAATTGAATAACTGAAAGACAATTTAGATCTGTATGGACAACTAAGTTTGCAATATTACGATGAACAAATACTTCACCGGGAATAAGCCCGACTATTTCATTTGCCGGTACACGACTGTCCGAACACCCTATCCAAAGATATTCCGGGTTTTGCTGTTTTGACAATTTTTTGAAAAAGTCTGGATCTTTTTCCTTAATCCCATCAGCCCATCTTTTATTGTTTTCAAATAACGTTTTTAGTACTCGCATATTTTGAAATCTTTACAATCTGTTTTGAATAAGTTTATAAATGTTGCTGTAAAATTAGCCTTAATAAAATAATTAAAATAGAACACTTATTGTTGCTAAAATTATCGAAAATTATTAATAATTAAAACAAAGTACCGATACATGAATAGATTATAAACAACAAAACGAATACAAAGCTGTCAATGATTTTGATTTTGTAACCATTATTAATAAAGTTTAATAGCCGTAATATTTTAATATTGATAAAATTCCTTATTTGATTATTAACGATGTCACATCGTAAATATTACTCCCCTGCTACTTTTCTAAATCAATCGAATTAGACAATAGTGCAGGTACATTTTAAGAAACAAATTTTGAAAATGTTAAAACTACACATAAGAAATTCAAAATTTATTTTCTTTATCTCCCTTTTCACAATCTGGATTCTATTCTCTGCTAATAATTTTGCTTCTGATTCACCAGAGCAAACAGAAGTTATACAGCACCAAACCTGGTGGCTATATCCTCTTATTTTGTTAATCCTTTCCTTTCTGCTAGGAGTATTCGCAGTTTTAGCAGGAGTTGGCGGGGGTGTTCTTTACGTTCCAATTGTAAGTGGTTTTTTACCTTTTCATTTGGATTTTGTCAGAGGAGCTGGTTTAATAGTTGCACTTGCAGGAGCACTGGCTGCTGGTCCCGGTTTACTTCGAAAAGGTTTTGCAAATCTTAGATTGGCAATTCCGATGGCTTTGATTGCATCAAGCAGCGCTATAGTCGGTGCTATGATTGGTCTTGCATTGCCCACGCATATTATTCAAACTATGCTTGGGGCAACTATTCTAGGGATTGTTCTACTCATGATTAAAGCTAAAAAATCCGTTTTCCCTGAGGTACCGAAACCGGATCGTTTATCTCAGACTTTGGGCATTTTCGGTATCTATCACGAACCAACAATTGATAAAGATATTAACTGGCAAATTCATAGAACACCGATAGGATTAGGATTGTTCGTCATTATTGGAGTAATGGCTGGTATGTTCGGTCTTGGAGCTGGCTGGGCTAATGTCCCGGTATTAAACTTGGTGATGGGTGCTCCGATAAAAATCTCTGTCGCAACAAGCAAGTTTCTGCTTTCAATAACCGATACTTCAGCTGCCTGGATTTATTTAAATAACGGAGCTGTTCTTCCATTAATGGTAGTCCCATCTGTTTTAGGAATTATGCTTGGCTCTTTTGTTGGCGTGAGAATACTTGGAATGACCAAACCAACTGTGATAAGGTATTTAGTAATAGTAGTATTAGGTATTGCAGGAACTAAAGCGCTACTAAAAGGTTTAGGAATCGGATAGGAATAAAACTATGACATTCAAAGCATCGCAAGAACAAGTACTATATGCAAAAATTTTAAATGCAGGCATGTTAATCGGGCTTGGCAGTCTAGTAATTGCATTCATTCTGTATTGTATTGGTTTCACAAAACCATTGATTCCGTTAGAGAAAATACAAACATATTGGGTTATGTCTGTACACGACTACTTAAAACAAAGCGGCATACAAACGGGTTGGGCCTGGTTGGGAAATTTGAAATATGGAGATATGCTCACATTTGTTCCCATAGCATTTTTATCTTTACTTACGATAATTTGCTACCTCGCTATAATCCCGGTTTTGATTCGAAAGAAAGATACTGCCTATGTAGTTATTGCTATTCTGGAAGTAGCAGTGTTAGCACTTGCTGCATCCGGAATTTTAAGTACGGGTGGGCATTAATTGAAACTACATAGTCACAATTTGTATTTATAAAATTACCAAAACAAATTAATTCTAGCTAGTTCTTACTTCACATCGTCATCCAGTTTTTTCATTTCCTGTAGAATGCTTAGAGGACCAGCACCTGTAGCAATCTTCATCAACTTTTCCATTTTGTTGATGTCTGATTCGAATTTCTTTTTCATTCGTGCTTCGTACGCACTTTTTAATACTTCCAATAGTTTCTCCAGCTCATAAGGCTTTGGAAGATAACCAAAAGCTCCAAGCTTAGTGCATTCCGCTGCAGATTCAAAAGAGCCGTGCCCTGTTAGAATTATTACTTCCAGGTACTTATGTTCTTTTTTTAATATTTCTAAAACCTGCTTGCCATCCAATCCAGGCATTTTCAAATCGAGCAAGGCTACATCAAATTTTTGCGAATGAGATATTTTAATTGCCTCCTGACCATCTGGCGCAGTTGTAACATCGAAACCACGCATCTGTAACCTTTGAGCAATTGAAGCTAAAAATTTTACTTCGTCATCAACGATGAGAAGCTTTATATTAGATGACATATTGAGTTTCTCCTTTATTTAAAATCCTATCCACTTCCAATAACCAAAAATTGTCCAGATCCAAAGGACGATAAAGTTTAATACTAAAATTGCAAATCCATATTTTAGAAAATCAGTTAAACTAACCAGTTGTTCGCCAGTTACAGGGTCTTTCGCCATAGTATACGCAATTGCATTATTTGGTGTGCCTATAATTAGCATATTAGCAAATGAAGAAGCGTATGCAGTTGTAAATCCTACCATCCAGGCAGACGTAGCTGAAATAGTAGCCATAGGAATTGTGATCGGTCCGATTGCTGCTACTGTTGCACCATCACTCATAAAATTAGTTGTAACACCCGTAAAAATACTTGCAGCTACGGCTAAACCTTCACCCGATTTCATAAACTCTGGAAGAATGCTGACAAAACTCTGTGCAAGGTATAAAGCAGCACCTGTAACTGCTAGGCCTTTTCCTACTGCACAAGCACTTGCATAAAGAGCGACAACTTCCCAATGAATCTTCGAAATATCTTTCCAGCTTATTACTCTGAATATATTTAAAAGAACAAGTGCTAATATGACAGGACCTCCCATCCCAAATACATCACTATACATAATCCATAAAAAAATAAGTAATACTAAAACAGCAGTAGTGATAAATTCATTTTTATTCATTGGTCCAATTTTTTCAGATGCCTGCTTAACTATCGCAGATATATTGAGTTCCTTCACTTTTAATTTTCGATATAAAACAATATAGAAAAATAACCCGATTACTAAAGCCATTATTGGAACATACGGCAAGCCGTACATAACCCATTGGGCAAAACTTGGTGCGTTACCATAATCAGCAAGTATTCCAACCATTACTGCATTGCGACCACCAGCGGCAGGAGAACCGGGCCCACCTGCATTTGCTGCAAAGGTTAGTGACAAGACCAATAGAACTGCTAATTTGTGATCAACTTTGACACCTGCGTTCCGCACTGAAGATAAATATACGATCATTATTACCGGCATAACGAATGCAACTAATGCATGCTCGGATAAAAAAGAGCACGAGATTGAAAGTAACGGAATGAAAAAAAATAAATAACGTGGGATCGATTTCGATGATCCAAGCAATAACATTCCTATCCGCCTGTCAAGACCTGTTTTTGAAATTGCAGTAGCCAGACCCAGAACACCAAAAATAAAAATTACAGCATCTTTTGCGTATGCTGCTGCAGTGTCATCAGGTTTTAGAATACCAGAAAAATACATAAAAACCCCAACTAACAACGCAGTTATGCCAATCGGCACTGCTCCGCTGGCCCAAAAGAGTGCAGCTACAATTAAGATCCCAAGCATTATCATTGCTCGACGCCCGGCCTCTTCATTAGTTAGAAGGCGCTCAACTTCCTGCCCTGTTTCATCAATATAAGTTTTTCCTATTTTATATTTACTGCTGTAATACTCTGTAATTGTTTCACCATTTTTAAGTTTAGAATAATCGGCATAACCGCTGTTAAGATCTGAGATCTGACCAGTCTTTGTGAAAGATAAGGTGCTTAAAAGGTCTGAAGGCACAGGCATGAAAAGTAATCCCAGAAAAATAATTATTCCTAGTATAATAAAACCTGGTCTGGAATTATGCGAGCCTTTTAGCCAATGGAAAAGTGATCGTTTCTCAACATAGGGAATTTCGTGGTGAGCCATTGCTCTTACCTTATTTTCACGCGCATTATCAATGGTCTCTATTATTTTTTCAAGTTCACAAGGTTTCTGCAGGTATTCGAATACATCATATTTTCCTGCTTCAACAGCGGAAGACGTAGTGCCATGTCCGGTTAGCATAATAACTTGAACTTCAGGCCTGTAAGCTTTGATTTCCTTTAAAACTTGCTCACCATCCATTCCAGGCATTTTCCGGTCGAGAACAACAACATCAATATCTGGATCACCTCTTACCACTTTTACAGCATCAGCACCACCTTGAAGAGCAGTATTTTCATATCCTCTTAATTTTAATCTGCTTGAAAGAGAATTTCTGAATTTCTCTTCATCATCTATAAGTAAAATTTTTGACATAAAGTTTTTCTCTACTATTTATTTTCTTTTTGATATTCATTTATTATGTTTCTTTCAACCTCGTGAAACAGATCCGACATTCTTACTATTCCCACTACCTTTGATCCACTTTTAACTAATAATGATAACAGCTGTAAAACAATTATTTGATGAATCGCATCAGTAATTGAAGCATTTTCATCTATTCCCTCAGATACGGGACTCATCACATCTTTTACTTTTATTGTGGCTGCCTGCCGACAAATAGTAACAAAATCATCCTGCCACAACCTTAAGTTATCTGTCATTGAGGAGATGAATGCAGAACTTACACCTGCACGTGTAAGTTTATCAAAATCAATAATTTTATTATACTTTGGTTCTAAAGCTCTAAGGAATGCGGCATGGCCCATTTTGCCAACTATATTATTTACATTGTCTACTATCAGTACGGCACGTATTTGCTTCGTACCAGAAGATAATTTTTCCTGGCTTTTGCGAATAGCTATGAGTGCATCATACAAGGATGATTCCTGGTTGACTGTCGCGTAACTTTCAATTGGAATCATTATATCTTTAATCTTTTTTTCCATAATTACTCCTTAATTAAAATTGTATGTTTCTGGTGGAGTGAAATAGTAAACGTTGTACCTATACCCAAAATGCTTTTTACATCTATTTTGCCACCAAAGTTTTTAATAATACCATAGCTTACTGATAAACCCAAGCCTGTGCCCTTGCCAACTTCTTTAGTAGTAAAGAAAGGAAGAAATATTTTATCAATATTTTCCTGGCTTATTCCTTTACCAGTATCTGCAATCTCAATGTTAATACTATTTGTACCTATTGATGTTGAAATTATAATTTTTCCAGGCGGTGTAATTGCATCGGCAGCATTATTAATTATATTAAGAAACACCTGCTTAAGCTGATTTCCATCAGTTAGTATTTCAGGCATACCATCGCAATATTTTTTGATGATTTCAATATTCGATACAAACATTTCATGCCCGAGCAAGTCATCAACAATTTCATTTAAAAGTGAATGAACATTGTGATGTTTTAATTCTATATCACCTTTTCTAACGAAGCTTAATAGCTTACCTGTTATATCCCGGCATCTGAAGGTGGCGTCTCTAATGTTTTCAATATGAGGATCGAGATCTTTAAAAGTTGTATTGGTGGCAAACTCCGGATTCATAAGGTCTTTCATAAGCCCTGTTTCACTTGCAATAATGGCTAACGGATTATTTATTTCATGGGCTATCCCAGATGAAAGCTCACCAATTGATGCAAGTTTGGCTGCTTGCTCCAACTGTGCATCAGCTATATCTTTTTCTTTTTCATACTGAACCAGTTTTTTAGTTCGAATGATGATGATTACAATTATCAGAAAAATAAGAATTGCGGAGAAACCAAGAATGTTTGTCTGGAAGTTAAACGAGGCGGATGATTCTTCATATGAATTGTTTTGAACTATTACTGCCCATTTCGCATTGTTTAACCAGGCAAAGGCGTAATATTCATTACCACTATTTAATGCTACATCCTGGACACCTAAGTCAGTTGAATCAGGAGGAAGGATTGATGAGTTTTCTAATACTGAGCCAACTATCGGAGTTACTACCTGATATACACCATTACTGTTAAGCACTGATATGAATACTTCATCCGGATTTTCCTGTGAGCTAATAAATTCATAAAGCTTTTTAGGATCTAAAGTGGCACGCAACATTACGCACTTATCCTTAATTAATCGTTTTATCGCAATAGTAAAATGAGGTTGGTTACGGAAGCCGAGATAATTATCAGTAATAATAAATCTTTCCTTTTGCTTTTTTAGGGTAGTGTACCATTGCTCATGACTATAATCGCGGTTTTCTAATCCGGTTAGAGGTCCGGCATATGCTGTCTGCATACCTGTGGAATCAAAAAATCCGACATCAATAAATGTGTCGCTGTCACGCTTCAGTTTTTCTAAATAAGAATGCATAACCGATGAAGTTGGGGGAATTGAAATCCTGGGGTCATCGATAATGTTTACCAGGTTTACGACTCTTTCACGTAGAAAAAGATCGAGTGTGTTTGAAAGATTTTCCGCTATCGAATTCATATGAAGCGAGCGGCTCTCATCCAGTAAAGATTTATACTGATATCTAAAAAAAAAGGTAAGTATAATTAGTGGGGCTACATAGGTAATGAATAAGCGCAAGAAATGTTTCCAGCGCAGTTCGCGGTAGTGTTTTTCGCTTTTATCATTTCTCTTTGTGCGATTCATTTTTTAATCACACTGATTTTCAGTTATATTACTTAATAATTATTTTAATATGACATTCATTCCCATAAGTGGCCATAGAAGCAGTATAGCAAAACCTAATACAATCAATAAAATAAAACTTGCTGGAATTCCACATTTAAAAAACTCCCCTGAAGTAAACTGTTTAGAATCGTAAGCTATGGCATTGGGTGCAGCTCCAACAAGTAATAGAAAAGGCATACCTGCTACCACTAATGAAGCAAAAAGAATTACTTCGGAAGCTACGTTGAGATAAGGGGCAATAACCAGTGCAACAGGAAGAGTAATAGCAATAGCGGCGACATTCATTATGAAATTAGTCATGATTAACACTAATACTGAAATTGCCATTATGAAAATAAACCAGTGTGTATTCTGAAAGAATACAAGCCAGTTAATAGCTAACCATTCTGCAGCTCCTGTTTCCCAGAGGCAGAAGCCGATACTCATTGCCCCGGCAAAAAGCAAAATAATATTCCACGGTAATGCTTCAAGGTCATTTAAATCAAGAATTTTAAAGATGAAAAATAGAATTGTGGATACGAGAATAATTGCAGTTTTGTTAATTGGTTGAAGAAACGGTATAAAAGAAACCATTGATAATGTAATTACACAACCGCCGACTATGAATAACGCTAGCATTTCTCGTCTTGTGATAGCTCCTAATTGCATGTGTAATTGTTTGGCTTTTTCTTTCAAACCAGTAATTACCTTTTTCTCAGGCTTGAAAAATATCATAATAAACCCCCACAAAATAAAAACCATGATCCATCCAACAGGAAACATATAATAAGTAAGTTCAAAAAAGGAAATGTTCTTACCAACAATATCATTAAAGAAGCTGATTGCTACAGCTCCCCTTGCTGCTCCTAAAAGTGTTATAATGCTTCCAGCACCCGCTATGTATGCCATACCAATAAAAAGACCCTTACCAAATTTTGTGGGTTTATTTCCTTCTCCATAAAGATTGTAAATTGCTAAAAGGAGCGGATATATTGTAGCAGCAACTGCTGTATGCGCCATAAAATGAGTAAGAACCGCTGTTAATAAGAAACAGCCTAAATAAATCATACTAGTTTTTTCACCAACGATTGTAAGCATTTTGTAAGCTATACGTTTTGTCAATCCTGTTTTTGTAAAAACCAATCCTATCATTATTGAAGCAAAGATGAACAACACCGAGGGATCCATAAAATCGTTGAAAGCAGATTTAGCAGGACGAATTAAAAAGATGACTTGAAGTACCCCGATAGTAAGACTGGTAATTCCAATCGGTACAACCTCAAATACCCACCAGATGCCGGCTAAAAGAAATACTGCTAATGCACCCTTTGCTTCTTTGGTTAAGACAAAATGTTTTCCAGCTGGATCAACAGCATCAGGTAAAGGTGGGATATAATAGATTACAGTAAAAAGCACAACACCAAGCAACAAAAAAAATATTCGTTTCCAGTCTATTTTACTTTTGTCTATATCATCTTTTGATCCGGGACTCATTTATTTTTGTACCCCTCTACAATATGAGCTATGTTAGTTATTTGAAATCTTTTAATGATCTAAAAATATTTTCTCTTAAGATTGACAGGCACTTATTCTGTTAGCAATTTCCCTAAACACATCTGTCAACCGCAATATTCCGACAATGTCTTTACCACTAGTTACCAAGAGCGACTGATGACGTCCCATCACCAGCTGATGAATTGCTTCCTCCAACGATGCATCATCTTTCACGTATTCTCCTTCGGTGAGTGTATACATTATATTTTTAACAATTATTGTAGAAGCCTTTTCACAAATATCATCAAGTGAATCTTCCCACAGGTGATGTTCCCTGAACATCGAATCCATATAATCTTTATTAAAACCAAAGCGTGATAATTCCTTTCGGTTATCAAACTTTAAATATTTAGGCTCAAGAGATCTTATAACATCTAATTGGCTTAGCTTGCCAACGATTTTATTATTTTCATCAGAAACAAGAATAGCTCTATGCCTGTCACGAGTCTGATCAAATTCCTTCTGAGCAAGTTTAAGTGATTTTACCGCATCTGCTAATGAAGCATTTTGCGACACGGTAGCATATCCTGACAGCGGGACCATTAATTCTTTTACTTTCATTATTGCCTCACAAAATTTTCTTAAAAACCATTTCTATTTGATTACCATCCTTGTTTCTTCACAATATTCTCAATCTCTGCCCTGCGAATACGTTCTCTTTGTTCTTCAACTATTTTGTAAGCCTTATTTATAAGCTCAACTAAATCTTCAGTTACAGTAGGTTTCATTATATAATCATAAGCACCTAATTTCATACCCTGAATTGCAGACTCAACAGTTGCATGCCCTGTAAGCATAATAACCTGGGAAAGTTGTGTTATATTCTTTATTTCATTTAAAGTCTCGATACCGCTCTTGCCAGGCATTTTTACGTCCAGAACAATAACATCGAATTCATTTTCACGAATCAAATTAATTGCATCTATTCCATTTAATGCTGTTGAAACATCAAATTCTCTTAGTTGTAGCCGTTCGGCTAATGATTCAATAAAATCTTTTTCGTCATCAACCAGCAATAATTTTATTTTCATTTATAATCCCAGCTTGTTAATTCACTTTGATTTTTTTTTATCTTTTTTAGTCGTATTCTCTTCTTCATCACTATCCCTGATTTCTTTAGCAGTATCGAATTCACCGGCTTCAGCAAAAGCTGCAGCCATCATACTGCTTTCAAACTTACTTTTATACGCCTTTTTAACTTTTTTCATGAGAGTTTCAATTTCTACAGGCTTCTCAAGATATTCAAATGCTCCTAACTTTTTGGCTTCCTCTTCATCCTTTTCCGAACCATGACCTGTTAACATAATAACCTGAACTTTAGGATAAGCTTTTCGGATTCTCCTGAGAACTTCCATACCATCCATACCAGGCATTTTAAGATCTAGAACCACTACATCGGGAAGGTCGTCATCCATTTTCTTTAATGCCTGCTCACCATTTAACGCGACATCAGAATCATGTTCACGCATTCTGATTCGTTCTGATAATGTTTCTACAAATTCTTTTTCATCATCCACTAATAAAATTTTTATTTTCTCCATCTTAGCTCTCCAATGAATTTATTTTTTCAATTTGTATAATTTAATTTTTACCCGATACTTTAATAATAACGGCAGCATTTGTTTCATCAAATTCATAAACTCCATTTAACTTTTCCATGATTGAACTCAAAGACAATAATTCTTCTGAAGATGAAGAATCCTTAAAAATAGTTGACTTATCTGTTCCCTCTCCTTTGCAACTAATAGTAACCGAATATTCAGTTCCTTTTTTCTGCGGACAGATACTGATCTCGCCTTCGTTAGCCATTCTGTTTAACAAATATGAAATGCAATTGAACAAAGCCATCTGCATGAGAAATGGATCATTATGAAGAATGATCGATTGAGTTGAGGATTCTTTTTTTAAGGTAATATTTTTAATTCTGGCAAAGCGTTCAGTTAAGAAAATGAGATGCTCGATTAATTCGTTCAGATCAACATCTGCTTTATTGTTATCTGTCAGGTGTGAAAATTTATTTAATTGATTGGTTAACTTGACTCCCCGCTGAATCTGATTTTGTATTTTCTCCAATGAGGTTTGAAATTTTTCTTTTCGAGGAAACGACTTTTCATCTGTTATTGATAGAATATCTGTCAATAATCCTGAAATTTCACGTATGCTTGCCAATACATTATTAACTTCATGAGTAACACCCGCAGTAATTTTTCCGATGAATTTTATTTCATTTTTATTCATATCATTTCCTAACTATACTACTTATTCTTTGCTGCATCTTGAATTTTACTGATCAAATCGTCAAGGTTACAGGGTTTAAGGACATAATCGAAGGCACCCAGATTCATCCCCTCAATACTCCTCTCTTTTGATCCATATCCAGTAAGAAGAATAACAGGAATTTTGTTTTCCAATAAATTCATTTGTTTCAAAATTCCGAGACCTCCTATACCAGGCATCATAAGATCCAAAATCACAACGTCAGGCGGATTTGTTTTAATTAAGTTGAATGCCTGCTCACTGTCTAAAGCAGTCTGAGTTCGAATACCTCTGATCTCCAATCTTTCCGCTATGGTTTTAGCTAAGTCTTCTTCATCATCAATTATAAGAACACGAATATTATCCATCTTTATGCATCCAGAAATTTCTTGGGTACTTTTAATAAATAAATTGTAAATGTTGAGCCCTTGCCTTGCTTACTTTGTACTTTAATGGAACCGCTCATTTTCCTAATGATCCCATAGGTTATTGGTAGTCCTAAACCAGTTCCATAACCTTTCTTCGTGGTAAAAAATGGTTCAAAAATATTTTCCAATTCTTTTTCTGACATTCCACAACCATCATCCTGAATAGAAATCCCAACCTTTTCTGCATCCTCATCCCAAGTGCGGATTATAATATTTCCGTTGTCGGTTACTGCTGCAAATGCATTTGATAAAATGTTCAGGAAAACTTGTTGCAGTTGTCCGCGGTCAGAGGAAACTCGTGGAAGATTTTCATCTAACTGCAATTCAATTTTAATATTCCTGTGCAGAGCCTCCTTTTCAAGGAAACTTATCACTTCCTGCAATACATCATTTACACCTAAATCTTCGTATTCAATATCCATACGTCGCGCAAAACCAAGAAGTCGATGAGTAACTGTGCTGCATCGATCGGTAGATTTCAGTATTGCGTCTGTTAATTCTATAAATTTGGGTTTTTCTTTAAACTCGGTTGAATTCTCAATCAGGTCTTTCATCAGACCTGCTTTTTGGCTTATTATTGCCAAAGGATTGTTAATCTCGTGGGCTACTCCTGCGGCAAGTCGACCGATTGAAGAAAGTTTTTGAGAGTGCTCTAACTCCCTGAATGCCAACTCACGTTTTTCATCGGCATTTTTGATATGACTTACCTGTGCATCGGTAAGTTTGTAAACTAATAGCACAATGAGTAAAACACTGGCAATGTAAATGAAAAATATTTCTGTCCTAAAAGTAAACCAGGTTTTTAATATAAGAGAACTGGGTTTTACAACCACTAATATATATTCAGGTTCAACTAAATAAGAGTAGGCAATAAATATATCCCTGCCATTTTTATCCTGACTTTCGGTAACAAAGGTTCCTTGACCACCTTTGGGAATTGTAAGCTGGCAGGGTTCTAGGACTTTTCCATAAAATTTGGAATTAGTTTGTAGAATACCATTCCTATTAGTTAAAAATGCATCACACTCTTGGTCCAATTCTAAAGTTGCTATCAAATCATCGAATTTTTTAGTATCTATTGTTGTACGTAATATCCAGCAGCAATTGGGATCAGTAAGATTCTGTACAGCAATTGCGATGTGAGGAAATTCCCGATATCCTAAAAATACATCGCTAATATGTCTGCCACTGATTATTACATTATGGTACCAATTCTGCTGTGAATAGTCCTTGTCTAAAAATGAATAAGGTCCGGTATAACAGAGCAATTTACCTTCACTACTAATTAATCCTAAATCAACAAAACCATCAAATTCTCTTTTCAAAACGCTTAAAATTCGGTTAAGAATTATTGGATCAGATAATTCCTTAAATGAATATGCTGAGGCAATGAATCTTACTGTAGAAAGCCGCTCCTCCAAGAACAATTCAAATGAACGTTTTGTTTTATTGGTTAATACATTCATAGGATTGATAATTTCATCGCGAAGGTTTTTCTGATACTGATAGTAGTTGATGGTTGCCATCAGAGAGAGTGGAATAACAGTGACAAGAATCATTAAAATAATGATGTTTCTTCGAAGAGCTTTATATCGCTCCGGAGAAGTACCTTCTTCCGGAATTCTAAATATATACTTAGTAATAAACTCTTGAAACTTATTTGTTTTCATTTTCCAGTTACAACATTAAATTAAAAATCTCCAGACGTATCAAATATCAAATAAAAAATTGACAAAAGCGCATTACAATTTTATAAAGCAAGCAAGAAATATAATACTCATAAAAATTGCTGCCTTTTTATCTCTATTATTCATCTTTAAATAAACCATTGCCAAAGTCCTGTAAAACATGTGTGCTAACTTTGAATAGGGCGCATACCAAAGCAGAAAGAAGATGAAAACCATATGAACGAAATAAATATTATAGGCTAGAAATGGAATATCTAACAATCTAAGACTTTGTGTTAATAATCCCGTAAGTGAAACCAAAAAAACAAATGCAATCAGAAGCCAATCACTGTAAGTATTACTGCCTTTTTCGCTTTTTGTTTTTAATCTGTGATAAGCAAAGATAATACACCCGACAACCATAGCAATCCCACTAAGATTTCCAAGGATTTTTATAGGATGGAAAAACGGTATTGGTGTTAGATCATATAATACAAGAGCGCCGACAGCAAGCCCAGCAGTTAACATAGCCCCAAGGAATCCGTAAAAAATTAATAAATGTCCCCAAAATCTGGATGGATTTGTAGAACAGCTATTAAATTTTTTGTGAGCCATAATATCAGTTATGGTAGCAATAAGGACTCCTACAAATGATGATTTGTGGTTTGGGGGAGAAATGGTATTTAGATTCCTCCAAAACCGAATTAGGCCTACTGCCGCAAAAGCAAAAACCAAAATATTACCACCAATAAAAAAAGCTTCGAGAATACCGTGCGGCAGAAACCTTGAAAACCTAACGGTGCCTTCGTTCAATTGAGAAAAATTGCCATCAAGATTGTTGTATAGAAGAAAAAACAAAATAATGAAAGGAACTAAAAGTAATGGTATAAGATATCTAGGCTGTTTAATAGCAGAGCTAAGAAATTTTGGAAAAGCAAAATATTCAATGGCATAAGTGCGGATGGCTCCAAGAACATCACCTGGTTTTGCACCTCTCGGGCAATAGGTACTGCAATCAGCACAACCATGGCATAGCCAAATATCAGGATCAGAAAGTAAATTTTCTTTTTGTCCCCAACCTGCAGCTATCATTTCCTTTCTCGGAAAGGCTTGGTCCTGAGGAGATAGTGAACATACCACGGAACAAGTTGCACACTGATAACATTCTTTAAGAGTATCACCGCCATTTTTTTTAAGATAATTGATGAATTTTACATCTGGTTGAATAAGTGTTCTTTCATTCATTTTATATCTCCTTATGCATCTCCTTCTTTGACTTTAACTTTCATTGTTTTTTCACCAAAAAGGCAATATTTAAGCCATTGAAAACCGAACTTTAGCAGCTCCTTATCATCAGTTTTAATTTTTTCAACAACATCATCAGCTACATCAAATCGTTTTAAAAAAGTACTTTCGCAAACAAATTCTCTGAACTTATCGATGTTATAACAAACGGTGTAGAACATCTCAAGCTTGGGAGGGTCAAGTTTTTTTCCTTTTTGAAAATAATCATGCAAAGATATTTCTTTAAACAACTTTCCCATCTCATCATACTCTTCAACTTTTTGATCGCGTAACCATTCTCTCAACAGTCCAGGTATTTGGTTCGATAATATCCTTTACAAACTGGCTCTTCGATAATAAAATAAAAATCTTCCTCTGCACTTCCATTAATCTCCTTTGGAGAAGCAACTCCTAATGGGAACATCCTGCAAGACCATGGTCTGTCTTCATAAACTGTGCAACCGTCAGGACCAACCAACGGGCAGGATTTAACTTCATCCTGGTTTAGTCTTAACATAATAACCGGATGATTCTGATTTTCATCAATCGGAAGAAAAGTATATTTGTCAAGAAATTCCTGTGATGATATTTTAAGATTATTTTTTAGCCGTATGACATCGTACGGAGTAAGAAAAATATTTACATCACTGCAGCATTTGTTAAAGCAACTAATGTTTCTAAAACAACTGAAATTAAATTTGCTGTCTTTTGTTAGTCTGGGATATTCTTTAAGTATAGCTTCCTTCAAATTTTGAATTTCATTCATATCAATCTCTTTCAGTTATAGTTATTCAATTATAGAGCTCTTTAAAGCATCCTTTGACCAAACAGGCAAAGGACCCGATTCTTTATTCATTGGATTAAACCGATACCTGTAAGATGCTTTTTGATTATAGTTCTTAGCCATCCATTCCCACCCATTAACAAAGTACGAGCATTCATCGTTAAAACAGACATACTGATACTCAACTCCCCATGAAGATTCCGGGGGACACAACCATTTTTTTAATGGCTGATCACAGTGCGGACATTTGAGTTGTTCTTTATTCTCTTGCCATTTTATATCATTACACAATTAATGGAGCAATTACTAAAGAAATAACTGCCATTAATTTAATTAAAATATTTAAAGAAGGACCGGATGTATCTTTAAAGGGATCGCCAACTGTATCTCCAACAACAGCAGCTTTATGTGTATCTGATCCTTTACCTCCGAATGCACCAGCTTCAATATGTTTTTTGGCATTATCCCACGCGCCACCAGCATTAGCCTGAAAGATTGCCATTAACACTCCAACTACTGTAACACCTGCAAGCAATCCACCTAAGGCTTCTTTACTAATTAATCCAAAAACGACAGGAGTAATAATTGCAAGCAAACTCGGAGCTATCATTCTTTTTATAGCTGCTGAAGTTGCAATATCAACACATTTAGCATGGTCAGCTTTGGCTTTTCCTTCCATCAATCCAGGTATTTCTTTAAACTGGCGTCTTACTTCCTTAATCATATCAAATGCTGCATTACCTACTGCGCTCATCGCCATTGAGCTAAATAAGAATGGTAAAATTCCACCGATAAACAAGCCAGCCATAACATAAGGATTTGAAACATCTATGGTTGCAATTTTTGCCTGTGACTGAAAGGCGCTAAATAATGCAAGAGCTGTTAAAGCAGCAGACCCAATTGCAAATCCTTTACCAATGGCTGCAGTTGTATTTCCAACTGCATCGAGTTTATCAGTTCTTTCTCTAACTTCTTTCGGAAGTCCACTCATTTCTGCAAGACCACCAGCATTATCCGCAACAGGACCATAAGCATCAACTGCTAATTGAATACCTGTCGTTGACAACATTCCAACTGCTGCAATAGCAATGCCGTATAATCCTGCAAAGTAATAGGATAACACAATTGCAATTGCAACATAAATTACTGGAAACGCAGTCGATTTCATCCCCAAAGCTAAACCAGCAATAATATTAGTTGCGGGACCAGTTTGCGATTGAGATGCAATATTTCTGGCCGGTGATCTTGATTCAGCAGTATAGTACTCAGTTGTTAATCCAATTGCAATACCGGCTAACAGACCAATTATTGTAACGAGAAATATATTCGTAGCTGTTAGTTGAATTAATAAACCAGTAACATCAACTGATGGGGTAACTATATCAGGTACGAAATACTGTATTACCGGATATGACAAAATTATCATCAAAACTCCCGCACCAAAAGTTCCGATATTCAATGCGGTTTGTGGATTACCACCTTCTTTAGTTTTCACAACAAAGGTACCCAGGATTGAACAAATAATTCCAAGTCCTGCAAGAATCAACGGTAATACTATCAAATTAAAATTAGTGTAGACAATTCCAAGAACCATCGTACCAACAATGGAACCGACAAAACTTTCAAAAAGATCGGCACCCATTCCAGCTACATCACCAACGTTATCCCCAACGTTATCGGCTATAGTAGCAGGATTACGGGGATCATCTTCGGGTATCCCGGCTTCAACTTTGCCAACTAAATCAGCACCAACATCAGCAGCTTTTGTGTAGATTCCACCACCCACACGAGCAAAAAGAGCTATAGAAGAAGCTCCAAACGAAAATCCGGTTATTACGTTGATAACCACTATGAAATTTGTTGTACCGTCAGGATTTAAGAATATGTCCGAGTATATAATAAAGAGTAAACTTAAACCCAATATTCCAAGTCCAACAACAGACATTCCCATAACTGTACCACCAGAGAATGCAACATTTAATGCGCTGTTAAGACTTTTTCTAGCAGCATTAGTTGTTCTAACATTTGCAGAGGTTGCAACCCTCATTCCAAAAAATCCTGCAAGGGCTGAACAAAATGCACCGAATACAAAAGATAGTGCTATGATGGGACTGCTTTCGGGTGAATTCCAATTAGCAATTGCTAAAAGAACTGCAGCTATAACTACGAAAATAGCCAGGACTTTATACTCTCTCTTCAAAAATGCCATAGCTCCTTCGCGAACATAGCCGGATATTTCTATCATTTTTTCTGTGCCAGGATCTTGACGGTTAACCCAGTTCGCTTTTAAATAATGCAAAAACAAGTGCGACTATTCCTAATGCAGGTATTATATAAATCCAATTCAGGCATATTATTTCTCCAATTAAAGGATTTACTGATTACAATCGTAAATATAATTATACACGTTTACGATTTTACAATTTATAAGTAATAAAAAATCCTCAAAGTAGTTTCTGATTTTATTCTGTTTTAACTATGAGGATTTCAAATTCAATTTCAATTTTAAATGTTCCCCCCTGATTATATTTCAGAGGGGAACTGCAAGTGTTTGATAATTAGTTAATTCTAATTATTAACCGCCTAATAATTCATGTTCACCAGCTTCTTTATATATTCTGATGATAGGTCGTTTAATCATTTCCCACTTCTTGGCATTAGGATCATACTTACAATTTGCAAATGCGTCCCAATTTTTATTATCCAGGCTGGGTTTATCAGCTCTGAAGTAGTATCCAGGCCATCTTGTTTCGTCACGGAATAAGAGTGTTCTTACATGAGCTTCAGCCTGCCACATACGATGTACATTTTCCCAGCATCTCATTAATTCATGTAGATCAGGTGCTGCAAGTTTTAGAGAATCTTCTTTTAATAATGCTAAGAGTTCCAAACCTTTTTCTAATAATTTTTCACTCGTTGTAAATCCTGTAGAAACACCACCTGCATATTCATCCATAATTTTCTGCAATCTGAACATGAACATTTTAGGAAGAATATAATCAGGACTAACATCCGGTGTAACAGTTTTACCGCTAAACTCAGCATAAGTACTTAACGGGTTCAGAATTTCTTTCTTCAATCCTTCAATCATTGCTGCATCAACTTTAACTGCATCTGGATGATCTACGATATAATTAATTGCAGCTTTTGCAGCAATACGTCCTTCAGCATGTGAACCTGATGAGAATTTATGACTTGAAGCACCGGAAGCATCGCCAGCACAAAATAGTCCGCCAACTGTTGACATATTATCATAACCCCAGAAATATTCTGCTGGAGCAACATCTTTTGGACCGCTAACCCAGGCACCGGAAGCACCAGAGTGTGAACCAATAAAATAAGGTTCTGCGGCTGCAATTTCAGAAGCTTTTTCTTCGGGCGCAGTATTAGTAGCTGCCCAAAGTATTGCTTGTGAGATTGTCATATCAAGGAAGTCTTCCCATGCTTCTGATTCTAATTCTTTAAGTTTTTTCTTGGCTGCTTTTTCATCACCTGATTCAGCAGCAATTTTTTGAATTGCTTCTTCCGTACGCATAGAAATTGGACCTTTGCCGTCCTGAACATCAAGCATCATTAACCAGTTACGTAAGTTTGCTGGAACAGGTTTAACCTTACCATAAGGAAGCCATTTTTCTAATTCAGGTCGGCGGGTTTCCATATAGGATTCATCCATTCCGTTTGTTGCACGGGCTTTAAATAATAAGAACCATGCACCAACTGGACCATACGCATCTTTAAAGCGAACAGGAATAAATCTTACTTCCTGGCAGGTCATTTCTGCGCCGGCTTTTAATGTAAAGTAAGCGCTTGAACCAGAGTTCCATGGTGGATACCATGCGCGTCCAAGACCTTCACCTGATGAACGTGGTTTAAATACGTGAACAGCACCACCCATGGCAACTAATACAGCTTTAGCTTTAAATACATAAAACTTATCTTCACGAACACTGAAACCAACTGCGCCCACACAACGATCGCCATCCATAATTGGACCAACGATGAAAATTCTTTCATAAATATTTTCATTACCAATAGCATTTTTTGCTGCTTCAGCTACAATTACTTTGTAAGATTCGCCGTTGATCATTAATTGCCATCTTCCTTCGTGAACGTAACCGCCTTTTTCATCTTTCCAAATCGGGAGTCCCCATTTTTCA
The DNA here is from genome assembly GCA_963699475.1 of uncultured Ignavibacteriaceae bacterium. Taxonomy (GTDB): domain Bacteria; phylum Bacteroidota; class Ignavibacteria; order Ignavibacteriales; family Ignavibacteriaceae; genus IGN2. The sequence continues at coordinate 60,359 of CAVOUA010000014.1, forward strand.
AAAAGATGAACACTGGAATCTACGTGGCGAGCAATGTTAAAAACTAAATCCTCACGTGTAACACCCATTAAATCGTTACGAACATAATCAACATAATCCTTCATGGTATTCTTACCATCTTTTAAACCGACATACTGATTGATTGCTGATAGACCCATTGCTACTGCACCGCTACGGTCAACTGCTGCTTTATCAACAAGTGTAACTTTTAATCCTTTTTGTTTAGCCCAGTAAGCTGCTTCTACAGCTGCTCCGCAAGCTGCCATTCCACCACCAACAATGAGAAGGTCAGTGGTGACTTCTACGGTTTCAAAATTAGCCATTTTTATTATCTCCTATTATTGGTTTTGTTTTATAATGTTGCAACTTTATCCATACCCAAAGCAGCCGGTTCAGAACATAATGATGTACTCTTCAGATCATCATGAGTAGCGAATCCACCATTTGGTTCTGCTTTACCTTCCTGGGTTGTACGGATAGGAAATTTAAATCTTTTCAAACTTCCATTTCTAAATTTCACTGTCCAGAGAATGCTGTCAGTGCTTCGCATTGGTGTAACAGTTGCTCCTAATGGAACGAAATCAGCATAACCACGAACTTCAACTGCCTGTGTAGGACAAATTTTAACACAGTTGTAGCATTCCCAGCACATTTCTGGTTCGCGATTATAAGCTTTCATTTTTCCTTTGTCTAAAACCATTAGGTCATTTGGACAAATGAACTGACACGCTGTTTTATCCAGCGCTTTGCAGCCATCACACTTATCTTGTAATACATAACTTGGCATTATTATATCTCCTTGTTTTAATTGGAATGATAAATAAATTTTGTTTGATCGATGACATTTTTTTATTAATTATTTTTTTACTTTTGCTTCACCGGTTGCATGACCGTGCATTTTTACTTCAACTTTATTTTCCAGGTGAGCGTAATAATCTTTTAATACCGCTAAAACTTCCGGACGACTGAATTCAAAAGGAATATCTCCGCCTTCCGATAATCCTTTTCTTAGCGCTGTACCGCTTAAGAATAATCTGTCTTCTTTTGGATGAGGACAGGTTTTCATTGACGCCATTCCACCGCACTTGTAACACCAGAATGTCCAATCGATTGGAAGCATTTTACATTCTAATGCACCATCCCATAGTTTGAAGTAAGATTCCTGTGCATCAAAAGGTCCATAATAATTTCCAACACCTGCGTGGTCTCTGCCGATAATCATATGAGTACATCCAAAATTTTGACGGAAGAGTCCATGTAACAATCCTTCTCTCGGCCCAGCGTAACGCATATCTAACGGGTAACCGCCCTGAACTACGCGTTCTTTCAAGAAATAGTTTTCAACTAAAGTGTCGATACATTTAACTCTAACATCTGCAGGTATATCACCAGGTTTTAATCCACCAACC
>CAVOUA010000015.1:0-87378 GCA_963699475.1 uncultured Ignavibacteriaceae bacterium
CGGCCTTCGGCGAGGCCTTCTACCCAAACTTTAACAAGCGTATCCCGCTCTGTAGTGTGACAAACACAACCCATTCCGTTAAGCTCAGTCACAATTGATCAGCTGCGCATCATCAATGTTGGCAATAATGCCGGCAGATACAAATGCTAAAAACAGAAATGCTAAAAAGTAATTTACTTTCATCCTTTAATGAGTTTGTTTAATTGGTGGCAAAGATATAAAAAAATGGTAATTAAAAGCGACTCAATTTTTGGTTGAGCCGCATAATAATTACTTTAGCAGGATCATTTTTTTAGATTGAATAAAATTACCTGCTGTAATTTGTAGAAATAAATTCCAGACGTCAGATTCCGGACGTTGCCGGAATGACTGTTGAATTCAACCTCATAACTACCTGCCGGTTTTTCTTCGTTTACAAGAGTTTTGATTTCGTTACCGAGAATGTCGTATATCTTCAAAGTAAACGAGTTAGATTGTTCACTGTGTAATGACATTGGGACGTGATTACTTTCGTGCTGGATTAAATGGATTCGGATAATTCTGTTCGAGTGTAAATACATTCGGTGCTTCTACTTCAATTTCAACAATATCTGAATATGTGAACGAACCATCAAAATCAATTTGCTTTAATCGGTACTATATAATTCCCGGGATTGACATTTTTATCAGTGAACGAATAAGAATGAAATTCTGTGGTTGTTCCATTACCGTGCACAAATCCAACTGTTTCCCAATTTTGCAATTTTTTAATCATGTAATCTTGTAGATCTCTCTATTTCAAATCCCTTGTTATTAGTTTCAGTTGCAGTCTGCCAGCTTAGTGTTACATTCATTTTCACTTAGGTCAGCCCTGAACGAAATTAGTTCAACCGGAACAGGATTTGGAATAAGCTCAACATTCAGCACAGTTGTTTGAAAATTATTTACTGCAACATTATTTATTGTCTGTGGAAAATATCCTTCCGCAGTAAACTAAAAGTGAATAAACTCCCGGCGCTAAGCATCCGGTGATAATTTCCATTAATTGAATCAGTTCTGATTGTCGGAATTTAGTGTATCGTGGTTTAATACTTTAACAATTGCATTTAAGGGATGATCTGCAGTATCAGTTACAGTTCCTCTCACGCCATAAAAAATACTTTCAATATAATTAAGGAAAGAACGCTTGTTGTATTCCCAGTGTGCAGGAAGCTGTGAAGGAGGAAGAAGATTTGTATCAGAAATTTCAATTGTCACTTCCCTGCTCTTCATAAACCAGTTCATATAATCCTGTCTTCCCCCATGAATCACATACCAGGTACCGCCATTTGTAATTCCATCATCATATCCGTTCATATAATTTGCTGGACTGTAAGCCTGACAGGTATCAGCATAAAGATGAGAAATAAACTGGTACCAGCTTTCATCTGCATGAGAAACATAATCAGGATAACCATTCGTCCAGGTATCCCAGGGATAATTTACAACTTCTGTCCCACCGTGAAAGTTAGCACAAAGCACAAAATTATTTTGTTCTGCAAGGTTTCTGAAAACTGCTGTCTCCTGCTGCTGGTTAGGATGAACTCCATTTACAGGATCCGGAAAATTTCTATTTAAATCATAACCGTTTGCATTATATCTTGTGGCACCATTAACTGTGTTGTTACCACCATGGTATGTGCCATCAGGATTTGCATTTGGATTTATCCATATCTCAGCGTTGTCAACGATGCTTGTTATTCGTGGATTCGTGCCATAGGCAGTTAAAAGGGAATCAATCAATCGCAGCATTAATACATAGCCAGTGGTTTCATCTCCGTGTATAGTTGACGTATATAAAAACTGAGGTTCAGCTTCGCGGACGTTCACGTTATCCGAAATTTTTACTAATAGTATTTTTCTCCCCTGAACAGTACCGCCTGCATCTATCAATTTACAGATTGAAGGATAGTTTATTGCATATTGATTCATCAAATTAACATAAGCATCGTAAGTCGGATAGACATCCCAGTCCGTAATATCATCAATGTTATCACTCATCTCTGGAATAATTAACTCACCCGGTTTTGGAAGTATTGTATGTTGGAGGTTGTATTTCAGAAATTCAGTGTATTCGTTTTCATTAGCATAAGCGTATACAGTATTGCCATCGACGTTATCAATTGAGACGATGTTTGTAATCGTTCGAATCAGATCATTCGATGATGCTTCAAATGAAAAGTAGACTTCGATATTTTCTTTGAAGTAATCTGATGAAAGCTGCTGAGCGTTATTATTAATTGCAGAAAAAATTAGGATTGAAAACAGAAAAGAGTGAAAGATTTTCATATATATTCCCCGGTGAATTATTAAATATCTTCGCCTTTAAAATAAAGATTATTCCTATACATTCCCCCACAAAAAAAGGGAGCCGAAGCTCCCTTAATTTTCAACTTAATTAAGACTACTTTGTGAGCATTAACTTCTTGGTTGCAGTTAATTCACCACTAGTAAGTTGATAATAATAAACACCGCTGGCCAGGTTTGAACCGGTAAACATAACATCAAATGTTCCTGCCTGCTTGAATTCATTTACGAGCGTTACTAACTTCTTTGCCGAGAATGTCATACACTTTTAATGTGACATTGCCGTCTGCAGGAATTGAATATTTAATATTTGTTGATGGGTTAAACGGATTCGGATAATTCTGACCAAGATAGAAAACTGAAGGCTGTTCGATATCAATTTCAACTTCATCAGAATAAGCAAACGAGCCATCAAAATCCATCTGCTTCAACCTGTAAGTATAAGAACCTGAAAGAAGATCCTTATCCCGGAATAAATAATTCTGAACTTCAGATGTTGTTCCTTTTCCTTCAACAAAAGCTACTCTTTCAAACTCACCACTTGTTTTTCTTTGAACTTCAAATCCCTGGTTGTTAATTTCTGTAGCTGTGATCCATGATAAAATAACATCATTCTTATCTGAATTGGCCGAGAAAGATGTAAGTTCAACAGGTACAATTACGTCAAGAGAAATTGTTCTGCGGTGAACCGGTGTTCCGTTAGGGCCATTACCCTGTACAGTAATTGTATAAGCACCTAAGGTAACATTGCCGCTGGTTTGGATTCTTAACTGTGTACTGCCGGGAAAAGTATTTATTGTGTTACCGCCAGGAAAATCGAGAGTGATAGTTCCAGCCGCTGGTGCAGGGCTTACAGTTGCAGAGAAAATAGCATCATTCGAATACAATTTAACCGCTGGAACATTTACAGTAACAAATTCAGAGCCACCGTTATTTTGAATGATAACTGAATTTGCTGAAAGAGTCATTGCAAAATCCGGGAAGTAACCAACATAGCTGCCAAAGCTTCCAGCTCTGAAATCCGTCCACATTGCTAAAGCCTGATTGTCGCGCGATATAATTGCGTCGTAATCACCCTGATAACGAGGAGAACCACCACCACCACAGGTAGTGCAATCAATTTTCATTTTTTGATTAGATATACGTTGGTTTTCGGCCCATGTTAATCCACCATCATCGGAATAGCTTGCATAAATATAGGCACTATCACTTGTAGGCGTGTCACGTGTATCCATCCACTTAACAAATAATCTACCAGATGTTACATCACACCATATAGATGGATGCCATTGATGATTGCTCGCAGTATTCACATCATCATTAACTTTCACTGGAGGATTAGACCAGGTAGCTCCCATATCATCAGAATAATGGCAGAAAATATCTGGTTTGTTTCCATTTGCAGGCGGATCATTTTTAGCATAAACAAGATATAACCTACCTCTATTTGTCCCGTTGCTTTGATCAGCAGTAATAAAAGGATATGGACGTGTTCTCATATTCTGAACAGAATGTCTGGTGCTATATGTTCCGACATAACCTGCAAAATTTTGGGCAGATTTAAGTGTAAAGTTAACGCCACCATTAGTCGAAACATAAAAAGTATAAGTAGATGCAGCAGCACTACCTGAGTTAGTAACTACATATACAGCTCCACCATCGGTTGTGCCGTTAGGTCCAACACATACCATCATTCCCGGGACAGATTGAGTTGAGAATGTATTAGTGGTTGTCCAGGATACTCCCAAATTTGTTGATCGTGCAAAGTTCCCCGGTGTCATTCCTGTATAAATATAACCTGAGTAAGGTCCTGTGGTTTGGTCAGCAGCAATCCAGTTTTTATCATTTCCCGAAACCGAGGTGACAGAAGCAAACCAGGTTGCACCGTTATCGGTTGATCGCATCACTTTGCACCCTGTAATACCACCGAACATCGATTCATAATAGAGATTACCTGCACCGTCATATGCAGTTACAGGATCACCATTAACTGACGTTCCAAAACTTGGTGTTGAATGTGTCCAGTTATGCCCGTCACTTGTTCTCCAGGCACCATTGATATTATAAGCTCCAAAATATTCTGACGGATTAAGAGGGTTCTGCGATACATGCGGTTCTGCAAAATCAACACCAAGGTTAAAATCATCAAAACCGTCAATAGTTATTACGTCAAGCTCAGAATCTGAGTGATAATTAGCTGGTACCCACTCGCTTGGAACTCCATCTATGAGTGGATTATCTCCCTGAGCGATAACACTTCCTGATAAAACTAAAAAAGTGTAGACGATGAACAGGGGAAAAGAAAGAAATGGTTTGAGTAGTTTAATTTTCATTAAACCTCCTAATTTATTTAATTAATGAATGTGAATTAAAGAATTGAATAAATTTTTTCGAGTGTATGGTGAAAAAAGAATGTAAAAGTTGTATCAAACAAATTCCCGTTTTAAACTTAAAAAAAGTATTTTAAGCTAGATAAATTATACCTCAAAATAAAACATTTTTTTTTATAAACAAAAGAATATTCTCATTTAGACTCAGTTTTATCTGTGAATTTTATTCCGAAGAGTTTTTTAAACTCTTCAGTGCTATTTATTGATTCGATTTTAATCTGCTCTTCATCAACAGAGTTTCCTGAATTAATCTGCTTTGCAAATTCCTCGCTCTTGACTACCCGACAACTGCATACACGGCCAAACTCTGCTAAATTACGGTCTGAAGTCACAAGAGTAATAAGCCGAGGATTTTTACTCTTCTCTATTTCTCGTTTAATTCTTTCATCAGCAGAAATACTGCCGGAGTAAATTATTCTTATGCCTGAAACATTGATCGTAACACTTTCAAAACCATCAAAATGCAGTGTAACAGCATTCTTTTTTGTTGAAAAATATCTAGCAATCGAAAAAGCGAGTTTTTCCCTGGATGCTTGTTTGTTCACTTTCTGTAATTTCTTTATGAGAGGAATTTTCCCAATCAGATTATTACCATCAATTATATAATGCTTCATTAGAGTTCGTTTTTGAATTATTAATTTGGCTTAAACTTATCTGGTGTTAAAGAACTGATCTTGTTTCGAGAGCTTGAGATCCTGCAGTTGCGGTGCTTTAACTCTTATTTCGAACCTGAATCCTGTGTAAGTGCCAATAGGATTCCAGGTAAAATTCATTAACCAGCAGTGCAGGTCCCTTGAAATTCTGACCTGTGGAGCAGCAAATTCTTTACTTTCAAAATCATAACTGCCTGTTAGATCAAATTTCCACAATGGAGTTAAACTGAAACTTAAACTTCCACTCAAATTTGAATATGAAGATGACTGCTCTGGTGTTGGCCGAGTTAAGTTGTAGTTGTATGTTAGCGATATGCTCCAGGGAATTGTAAAGTCAGGATCCTGCTGATTATAAATTCCCTGATAAACACTTTTACTCTGTTCATCTACGAGACCAAATTCATCATCAGGTTTTTTGATTTCCTTTTCGGAAGAAGTGAATTTTTCTCCGGACAGTCTTGTAGATACAGAGAAATTAAGTCCGGTCAACCTTAGCAAGCCTTTGCCTGCGTCCACAAGATACCTGTTTATTCTTGAAGTTGTTCCGCTGTAATCGTAAGGTGTAAAACGTGATGCACCTGAAAGATCAAAAAATTCTCCAATCTGAGTTCTATAAGTCAAACTGAGATCAGCAAAGTTAAGAGAATCTGCTGCAATATTATAACCTGTTCCTACTGTAAGATTTAGCAACTGTATTTTATTCTCCTTTGACGTAGTATCTGTAGGATCCACTGTAGTTTTTAGTTCAAAATTATTTCCCATAGAAAAATTAATATTTTGCTGCTCTCCGGAGCTTGCACCGCCGTAAACTTCTTTTTGGTACTTATTGTATTTAACTGTTCTTCCGTCAGAAAGTGTATATTCACCAAAGTAACCCCAGCCCGGTTCCGAGAAGTCTGGTCTGTAATTGTACGAAATGCTTGGTGTAACTGTGTGCCTGACGGCATTTATTCCCAGCGAATTGATATTAAACATTCCATAAAATTTTGTTGAAGCACTCAGACCAACGTCAAAAGTATTTACCGTACTGAGTTCTTTAATATCTTTAGTTACAATTGAATCACTGCCGGTGGATGAAGAAACCACTGATTGCTCTATCTGTTCGTTATACCACTTTGAATCTAATCTGAATCTAGGTGCTACAGTAAAATATCCAATTTTCGGAGACATATCTGCTGAAACACTGTGCTGTAATCCTAATCTTTCATCCAGAACACCTCCGGTTTTATTTCTCTGGTTCTGAAATTGACCTGTGTATGAATACCCAAATAATTCATACCAGGCTCGGTCAGTTTCACCTGCTGAAGTTCGAAAAGGATAACTCTGAGCCAATCTGAACAAAGCACTTGGAAGAACTTCAAATATTTCATTTTCTTCAAGCACCTGTCTTCTGTTATAATTTATTGAAGCACTGTTTCCAGATTCATCCCAGGTTTTTGATAATGTAGCGTTAGAAATTATTTCATTCCTTAGAAGATCATTTAAATCCCCTGTACCGTTTTGGAGAAAATCTTTTGATGCAAACTCCAGGTTTGCATCTAGTTTTAAAGTCGGTGTAATAGTTTGGTTATGAAATACTTTTATCCGCCAATCAATTTGTTCACTATAACCCGGATCAGTGGGTTCTCCTTGAGTAAAATCCCTATAAGAACCTTCAAAAAAGCCGGTATAATTATAACGGTTTGCATATCTGAATCGAGAACCTAAACCGAAACTTCCTCGAGTGTAGTAATCCATAGTGGCATTAATATCCATATAATCGCTAATTGCCCAAAAATAGCCAAACCTGCTTAAGTATGTTCCGTATCGTGCATCACTACCAAATACAGGTGGAATTAAACCCGACCTTCTACCGGATTGCAGACGGGACAATAATAAAAGGTAATGGTATCGGGGCGGGTACACCACCAAAATTCAGCCAGATCCACTCTGCGGCAAGCTCTTCACCCTGAATCATTTTCATTTTAGGTGAAGAAAAATAGTAATGGGGTTCTTCGGCATCACAGGTAGTATAGACTCCATCTTCAATAAAATAAGTATCCTTTGTAACCTTTTTGATTTTTGCACCATGATAAAAAGCACCTTCCAGCTCGGTATCTGCAGCAGAAAGAGAACCCTGCCCGGTTTTGAAATTATACTTCATCCGTTTACCTTCATATACTTCACCATCTTCTGATAAAACAGGTGTACCAATTAATTCAGTTGAGGCAGAGTCTGAGGGAATACCGATAGCTTCAATTTCAAATTTGGTGAAGTCAAGAAATATATTGGCACTTTTAATCTCAGATTTTTTGTAGTTAATCTTACTTTCACCATAAATTGACATCTTCTTCTCTTTTACAAAAAAGAATAACGAATCCGATCCACTTGCGTAAACAACTGTATCGAGGTCTGACTTTTTTTTCTGAACTGCTGCTGTATCTATTGCAGAAGTGAGAAGTGAATCCGGGTTGAGTGTCTGAAGTGAATCAATATTTAGGGTTTGAAGTAAATCATCCTGCTGTGCAAGTGCACCTAAGCTTATAAACCAAATTAGGATTGCAGACAGAACGATTTTCATATCTGAAAGATAAAAATATGAAATGATTAAGGGTAATACATATTCATAAGACGAAAGATAATCGGAAATGTTTTAAAAAAATTAATTCTTAGTTATGATGAAATACTAAAGCAGAAGCACCTTTAATCCCTGCATCATTTTTTAGCTTCGCAGGTAAAACCCTTACCCTTGGTCTGATCGGGGCCATTACTCGCCTGGCGATCGTTTTTTTGATTGAATCAAAAAGTGGTTTGCCAAATCCAGCTATTCCTCCACCAATAATAAAAACACTTATATCAAGAACATTGCACAAAGATGCAAAAGCTGAGCCGAGGTAAACGCCAAGATCGTTGATTACTGATTTCGCATAAGCATCACCCATCTCCGCAGCAGTTTGTATATTTCGCGGAGAGACTTTGCTCAGGTCATTATTTATCAGCTTCCATAATTTAGATTTGGGATATTTTCTTAATTCAGTTCTGACTCTCTCTCTCAAATAAAGATTTCCTGCATAAGCTTCGATACAGCCATAAGAACCGCAATTGCACTTTGGTCCGTTTAAATCAATTGAGATATGTCCAATTTCTCCCGCAGCACCAAAATCGCCGTGATAAATTTTTTTATTAATTACTATTCCACCGCCTACACCAGTTCCAAGAGTAATCATAATAAAAGATTTATAATTCTTCCCGCTGCCGAACGTAAGTTCACCAATTGCTGCTGCGTTTGCATCATTATCTACGATGACGGGTTTCCTGAATTCCTGGAAGATAATTTTACCAATGTTTACCTTTTTCCAGCGGGGAAGGTTTGGCGGATCTTCAACAATACCTTTACCGGGTGTAACAACACCAGGACATCCAATCCCAATTCCGGAAATTTTATATTTTGATTTTTCAATAAGCTCATTAATACCGGAAATAATATTCTCGATTACTTTTTGGGGTCCCTTTTCTGCTTCCGTACGAATAGAGATTTTTTTTATTAGCCTGCCGGTATTGGTAACGATTCCCAGCTTGATGCTAGTACCACCTAAATCAACACCGATTGCGTATTTATCTTTTTTGGACATAATACTTATTCTTTCACAGTCATCACAAGCCCGACCTGCTTGCATCAGGCAAGGTTAGGTTAGGAGAAGCGATCTCTGAGCTTGCTTCGTCAAAGCACTCCTCGCAATGACAATCATACTTTAATTGGTAAACGATTGATCAACAATTTTTAGTTCACCCGGATATTTTATATCTCCCAGAGGAGATGAAACAGTGGGAGTTGCAAACAAACTTAGCTTTGAAGAAGATCTTTGTTGTCCACCCAGGGTAAGAGCAAGATTCAATAGATTATCAAAGCCTTTGTTGCCGAAGAATTCAATCAGGTCTATATTCATTGTTAACGGAATATTTGTAACGTCACCAGTACCGGGCACAGAAACCGGTGCACCGATATTGCCTGAAATAGTTTCAACATTATCAATTTCCAAACGCCACGGAAATGCTTTTAGCGTAGCATCTGTCTTAGGATAGCCACCAGATCCATCATTCGGATTTTTTGCTTCAACATTCAACGTAAACGATGCTGGCAGTTTTCCTGATGTAATTACCTGCGTGAGGCTTACTATTTCCAGCGGATTAAAATCCTGCAGAGATTTTTTATTAGAAATATTAATTCCGCTCACTGTAAAGTTGTTAACATCACCAAGTTTAAATTTTAACCGGGAAACATTAACCATTGTTTCGTAAACGCTGCAGCTTGTACTTGTGAGTAAAATTGCGATTGATAATAGGAGTAGTTTTTTCATGTTGGTTATATTGTTTTATTGTTGTATTGCTTTATTGTTGATTGTGTAATCTATTATGCTATTCTCTGTCCCTCAATCTTCTGAATAATTACCTGTGCAACTTTTAACGCTCTTAAGCCATCAATACCTGAAACAACTGGTTTATTTTTGTTCACAATTGAATTTACAAATAACTGAAGTTCGTATTGAAGAGCGTTTAATTCTTTTTGCTCGGGTTGTTCATAAACAAGTATTTTTCTTTTTTCGCCAATACCAATTTCTCCAAAAGAAATCAGCGTAGGATCTATTTGCGCATCAAGAGGCAGCAACCTGTAAGCCTCCGCAACTCCTGTAACGAAATCCAATGCAACGTAGCTATCCTTTTGAAAGATCCTCATCTTTCTTAGTTTTTTCTGAGATATCCTGCTTGCCGTTACATTGGCCACAGCACCATTCGCAAACTGCAGTCTTGCATTTGCAATATCCAGATGATCTGAAACAACAGCAACGCCATTTGCCTGAACATCAATGACATCGCTTTTAACCAGGCTAAGAATAATATCTATATCGTGAATCATCAAATCCAGAACAACTGCTACATCCGTTCCTCGTGGATTAAATTGTGCAAGCCTGTCAGTCTGAATAAATTTTGGTTCGTCAATATATTTTTCCATAGAAACTAATGCTGGGTTAAATCGTTCGATATGCCCAACCTGAAGATTTAGATTTTTCTTTTCTGAAATTTCAACAAGTTCTTCCGCTTCCCTGATGGTAGCAGTGATTGGTTTTTCAATAAAAACATGAAGGCTGTTTTCAAAACATTTTTTTGCCAGTTCATAATGTGCTGTAGTTGTTGCGGCAATGGAAACAGCATCAACTTGTTTCAATAAATTTTCAAGTGAGGTTACATTTGGAACATTAAATTCATCGCTGACTGCTTTAGCTTGATCCGGATTTGAATCATATACTCCGACCAATTCGCATCCGCCGTCGATGGACTCAATTGTTTTGAACATCTTGGTATGCAGTTTTCCAAGGTGCCCGGTACCTATAACACCAATTTTTAGTTTGCTCATTTTACTTCTGTGTAATTCTTTTGTAGCCGATAATTCTTTCATATCCACCTTTATCCTGCTCATTATAATAAAGGAAGATATCATATTCTTTAGAGTTCACCCAGGTGTTTCCTTCAAGAACAAGCCAATCTGAATTAATAATTTCAACGTTATCAATTTCTGCAGCAACGTATTGGTAATCGTAAATTCCTCTTTTAAGAGGAATAGTGATAGAGTAAACTCCTTCAGTTTCATTCATTTTGTAATCCATCGAAATTTGCCAGTTGTTAAATGCTCCAACTAAAAAAATATCTTTAAAATTTTCTTCAGGTGGACGAATAGAAAAAGTAACATTCAGATAAGTTGAAAATTCATCTTTATAGTCTGAATAAATTTTACCGCCGTTAAGATCTTTATTCAATGGATTAAGAAAAAACCTTGAGTACTCCAAACCATCTAGCTGCGCCCTGACATCTTTGGTGCTGAACAAATTGTTATTCCTGATATCAACCTGACGAAACTCATTCCCGGCAGGGATATCCCTTGCAGTAAATGTAAAGCTCCTGTTAGCATCCCATTTATAAAACCTGAAGAGTGTATTCGTCTTTCGATCAATTAAAATTGGATAATAAAATCGCTGATTATCTACTATTTCGATTCTGTCAACAAAAGCTGGATGAAAATCCTCGGGCAGGTAAAAATTTGAAGTGATATTTATAGCCTTGGCAAGTTCAACCGGCCAGTAGGATTGATCTTCGAGTTCATCTCTTTTCACGGTTACTCCCAGATTTACATCATCATTAACAACAAAAAATTTTCCTGTAGCATAAACAATTGATGAGTCCTGCGTGTCAGTTAAATAAAATCTCCATTTACCGGCAAAAGGAAATCGTACCTGGCCTCTGTCGTCCGGGTAAGTGCTTTTATGATGGTAGCGTGCGTCTTCTACAACCATAATCGGCAGTTCTTCAAAATCTAAGAAATAATATGTGCTGTATTGTGAATTAAGCAGGAAAACATTTTTTGTGGGTATCCATCCTTTATCGCAGAACCTGAAGACAATATTCATATTCGGAAAAAAATCTCCCTGAACATCAAACTCTACTACAAGCTTGTTACTGCCATCTAAAACAGGTAGTGAAGTAAGATTATCTGAAGTGTAAACATTCAAACTTTTAATTATAAATTCTTGTGAGAAAGTTTCTGTGAGAAATATCAGAGCAACAATCGAAAGAGAAAAAATAAATTTCATTTATTCTCCAGGGAATTAAAAATCAAAAATTTCTACGCACTTAATTGAATTATAAGGTATAAATATGCCGACGTTCTCCCCTTCTCTTTCTGCCTCTAACAGCAGACCATCATCGTAAGCATTAACGAGTCTTCCGGTTTTGAATACTATTTCGTAAAGAGGCTGGTCTCCTTTGGGATCTTTTATCGCACCATAATTTTCGTGCATAGTAACATTTAAAGTATGATTGATGTATTCTGTCCAGTCGAGGTTCATTTTCAGTCCTTAGGATGTTTAAATTGATAGTGCAATTTAGGCTTTTAGATACTAAGAGTCACGGCGTATTTTTAAGCAATAAAAAACCCCTGTACTTTAAAATTTCAGGGGTTTAATATATTCATAGCTTAGCTATATTACAGTGCTTTTATCTCACCAACTAACTTACTCATTGCTTCTTTTGAATCACCAAAATACATAAGTGCATTTGGATAGAAGAAGAGTTCGTTATCAATTCCGGCATAACCAACATTAAGTGAGCGTTTGTTAATTATAACAGTCTTTGCATAATCAACATTAAGAATAGGCATTCCGTAAATCGGACTGCTCTGGTCGTGCCGGGCAGCAGGATTAACTACATCGTTTGCACCAATTACAATAACAACATCTGTGTTCGGAAAATCATCATTTATATCTTCCATCGCAAGAAGCTTATCATAAGGGACCTGGGCTTCAGCAAGAAGCACATTCATGTGTCCGGGCATTCTGCCAGCAACCGGATGAATTGCAAACCTTACATTTATTCCTTTCTTCTCAAGAACATTCATTAAATCTCTAACAGCGTGCTGCGCCTGACCGACTGCCATTCCATACCCGGGAACAATAACTACACTGCCAACTCCATCAAGAAGCATCGCCAGCTCTTCAGAATCAATTGATTTAGCTGTTCCTTTTTGTTCTTTTCCTCCGACAGCGGGACCTTCAGCGCCTGCAGTAGCCCAACCTCCGAGAACAACATTCATCAGCGAGCGGTTCATTCCTTTGCACATAATGATTGTAAGAATAATACCAGAAGCACCAACGAGCGCACCAGCAATGATTAGCATATTATTATTCAATACAAATCCAGTCATGGAAGCTGCCAATCCTGAGTAGGAATTGAGAAGTGAAATTGCAACCGGCATATCGGCACCACCAATCGGTAAAACTAAGAGAACTCCTAAAATTAATGATACAGCTATTATTCCTAATACAACTTCAATATCAAACGGATTAATAACAACAATTACTCCGGCAGCAAAAACAGCAATTATTAAAAGTGCATTAAAAGGATGCTGCAAAGGATACTTAACCACTTTTCCGGTTACAATACCCTGCAATTTTCCAAATGCAATTAGTGAACCTGTGAAGGTAACTGAGCCAATTAAAATACTAAGGATGATTGTTATTGTAGTTGAGATGTCAAAGTTACCTCCACCCATAAATATTCTGTCATATTCAGCAAAGGCTACGAGAGCGGATGCACCACCGCCAAATCCATTTAACAAACCAACCATCTGCGGCATGCCTGTCATCTGAACTTTTATTGCCATTACCGCACCGATTGCAGAACCTATTACCATTCCTAAGATTATATATTCATAGGTTAATATTTTTTGATCCAGAAGTGTTACAACAATTGCAAGCAGCATTCCTAAAGCAGCTAACTGGTTACCTTTTCGTGCAGTTTTAGGTGAACTAAGTTTTTTAATTCCGAATATAAAGCAGACGGATGCTATTAAATAAACAAGATATAATATTATTTCCATTGTCTTTTTCCCCTACTTTCCGTCAGAGCCGGACCGAGACGGCTTCTTAAACATTTTTAACATTCTATCAGTAACCAGGAATCCGCCAACAACATTTATCATTGCAAAGACAATTGCAACAACTCCAAGTATCGTACTGATAGACATTTCACCAACTCCGGCACTTAGCAAAGCGCCAACAATTGTAATTCCGGAAATAGCATTTGATCCGGACATAAGAGGAGTATGTAATGTGGGTGGTACTTTTGTAATCAGCTCAAAGCCCACAAATATGGCCAGGACAAAGACGTATATGAGCATTAATAATCCGAAAATATCCATTTAGAATTTCCTTTTTTTTATTCTAAAAATTTCGTGAGATAATTTATTTCAGTAAATCTTTTATTCTTTGATTAAATACTTCACCGTTATGAGTAATCAACGAACCTTTTACAATTTCATCTTCCAGCTTCAATTCAACTTTACCTTCTTTACCAATGTGTTGAATCAGAGCAAGAATATTTTTTGAATACATATCACTTGAATGAGTTGGAACAAGACTGGGAAGATTCGGTTCACCTATAATTGTAACGCCGTGCTTCTTAACGATTTTTCCCTTTTCACTAGCTTCGCAATTACCACCAAACTCAACTGCCATATCCAGAACAACGCTGCCAGGTCTCATATGTTTTACCATTTCTTCTGTAACAAGAACCGGAGCTTTTTTACCCGGAACCAACGCAGTAGTGATGACAATATCAGCTTCAGTAATATGCTTGAAGATAAGTTCTTTCTGTTTTTTCAGAAATTCTTCTGATGCTTCTTTTGCATAACCACCTGCATCCTGCATATCAGCTGCACCTTCAACTTCAATAAACTTTCCGCCAAGGCTTAAGACTTCCTCTTTAACCGCGGCACGGATATCAGAAACTTCAACTACTGCACCTAATCGTTTTGCTGTTCCAAGTGCCTGAAGACCTGCAACTCCAGCACCCATAATTACAACTTTTGCCGGAGAAATAGTTCCGGCTGCCGTCATCATCAATGGAAATATTTTACCAAGTGTATCAGCACACATAACAACACTTTTATAACCGGCGATATTTGCCTGAGAACTAAGAGCATCCATTTTTTGTGCTAACGTGGTTCTCGGAATCATATCCATCGAGATAACATTAATTTTTTTCTCAGCACATTTTGTAGCCAGTTCAGGATAGTTTAACGGATAAAGAAAAGTTATTAGAATCGTTCCTTCTTTGATTAAGTCTAGTTCATTTTTTCCTGCTGTGGGATGATCGAGAGGACGCTGAACTTTTACAACGACATCGGCTGTTGAATATAGTTCATTTAGATTTACAATTTTAGCCCCTGCTTTTTCGTACATTTCATTTGTGTAGCCTGCATTAAGTCCAGCATCTTTTTCTACGTGAACCTGGAAACCGGATTTAATAAATTTTGAAGCTACATCGGGGACACACGCTACTCGATTTTCGCCAGGCAGGATTTCCTTAGGAACTGCTATTACCATACCTGTTTCTCCTGTGAATTGTTAAAAACTAATAAAAATTGATAAATGAAAATTAAACTCATCCGATGCGAATTCCAAAAAAATGGCCAAAATTCGCAAGATATTTTATGCGATGGTTGGAATTAGGTGACTCGTTGTTCCTTAGTTAGGCAGTGAAGTGTCCAGAATGAATAGTGTTTATTTTAATAGAATCATTTTTCTTGTCTCAATAAATTCTCCAGCCTTTAATTGATAGAAATATATTCCACTACTTAGTTCGGAACCCTGAAATTCTATTTCGTACACACCTGCAGATTGTTCTTTCTCGATAAGAGTTTTGATTTCATTTCCAATAACATCAAATACTTTTAGAGAAACATTTGCGTTCTGAGAGACCTGATAACGGATTTTAGTAATCGGATTGAAAGGGTTTGGATAATTCTGTTCAAGAAAAAATGAACTGGGTATTTCAGCAAATGAAATCTCGACAGAAGTTGTTTTATTAACGCTTCGGTAAACACCTTTCCATCCGGTTCCTACTAAAAGGTAATCATCGTCTGAGATAATTAAACAGCTTAATGAAATTCCTTCAAGCCCTGAATTTATCTCCGACCAGCTATAACCATTGTCAGTTGAGCGAAGAATTCCTAAAGAAGGTACTAAAATGAAAAGATAGCCGATATCATTTGATGCGAACGAACGAACTAGTTGCCCATTCCCTTTAAAAATATAATTCCAGGTATCTCCATAATTTGTTGAGAGATAATAACCACTGTCAGAAGCTGTTGCGAACATATCATCAGATTTAGTTATTCCAAATATTTCTAATCCTTCTGGTATTGATATTAACTGTACCCAACTTCCTCCATTATCAGAAGAACGGAAATATCCCAAAGAATTTTGAATATAAATGTAACCTATATTATTAAATAAAATTCTTTGAATAAATTCATTGATTGATGATACTTGAATATGGAACCAATCATCACCATTATCCGTAGACTTAAAAAGTTTGTGAGCTATGATTGCGTAGACAGTACCATCAATATTAACACTAACTTGTGTGACCGTGGTATCATTAACATTTTCATAAATAATTTCCCAACTATTCCCTGAATCAATAGATCTAAAAATAAATCCTGTAAAAACAGAACCTCTACTACCAAATAAAGATCCATTTGGAGATGTTGAAAAAGAATTAAAACTTGACATCGTTCCCAATATTTCCCAGTTTTCACCATTATCTGATGTAGATGAAAGACCAGCCTGCGCAGAAACAGCATAGAGTTTTCCGTTGTTATCTTTTTCAAGTAGTGACACAGTTGTGTTATTAATTCCTTTAGATGATTGTGACCAATTGTTACCGGAATCAGTTGAACGAAAAACTCCACTGAAATATGTACCTGCATATATTGAGTTACTTAATTCAGCAATCGAGCGAACTAATCCACTTCCCTGAAAACCATTTAATTGATTCCAAGACAGGCCTTCATTTGTTGAACGATAAACACCATAGCTACCCGCATATAGATCACCATTAGCAGAACAGTAAATCCGCCTCCCATGCGAATATGGGAGTACTGAAATGCTATCCCAAGTTACACCTTCATCAGTTGAAAGGAAGAATACACCACTAAAGTCTGAGACAGCAGAAAAATTTCCAGATGTGTTTAGTGTAATATCAATAATTTGATGTGAGCTATTCGCAGCGAAAACTTGCGTCCATGAATTTCCTCTGTCTGATGACTTGTAAATACGTCCGCTAGCTGAAGCAAGAATTGTGTTCAGATTTTTTATTGTAATAGAACTAACTCCATTTATTCCTGAATTAAGTGGATACCAGTTTATTCCATTATCGCCAGATCTATAAATGTCATTTCCATAATACGAACCTATATATATTGAATCCGTTTCATCAACAGTAATGGTTGAAACTAAGTAATCCGGCAAAGCCGAATAAAACCAAGTTTCTCCGTTATCGGATGAGATGTGAATTCCACTACCAGTACCAGCTAAAATATTTCCATTTGAAAGTAGCTCTAATGAATAAACACTTTGACTAACAAATTCATTTTCTATTTGCTGCCAGGTTTCACCATAATTGGTTGTCTTGTATATTCCACCGTGATAGGTTCCAATTAGAATGAGATTTTCTATAGATAAAAAATCATACACTATAACCGTTCCTGGTCCGGATGTTCTTTCCCAATAATTTTGCGCCAAGGAATTGATTGTAAGAATCGAAGAGAATAAGAAGGTGAAGAGAGTTACAATCTTTAGAGATGAAAATCTTTTATTCATTTTAAATCCTATGCAATTGCTACTTCAATCGTAAATCTGATAGATATAAAATTAAAGGTAAATTTCGATGCACTTAATAAATTGCTAAAGAGCAATTTAATTAAATAGCTGACTGTTCTTTTGTTAAACAATGAAGAGTTCCAAGTCCCCATACCAAATCAACTGAGTGAATTCCTATTACTTTTCTGTCAGGAAATAATTCAGATAAAATTCCCAGAGCAATTTTGTCATTCGGATCGTTAAAAGTTGGAACAAGGACACCATAGTTTGAAATGTAAAAATTTGCATAGCTCGCAGGTAGTCTTTGTCTTTTGAAGATCACAGGAGAAGGCATAGGCAAAGACACCACTTTTAACTTTGAGCCATTTGGTAAATAAATATTTTGAAGTCTTTCCCTGTTTTCATTTAACAAGTTGTAATTTTCATCAGATGAATTTTCTTCAGATACTAAAACAACTGTATCTTCATTCACAAATCTGCATATATCATCAACGTGACCGTGTGTGTCATCACCAACAATTCCCTTTCCCAGCCAGATAACATTTGAAACGCCAAAATATTTTTTGAAGACTTCGAAATAATCCTGTTTTGTAAATCCCGGATTGCGTGTCTGGACTTTTTCATCAAGTAAACATTCTTCAGTAGTGATTAAGGTTCCTTTACCATTAGTATCAATCGCACCACCTTCAAGAACTACTTGCTTTCCATTATGTTCAGCAATAACTTTTTTAAGATTTAATTTGTTTGAAATAAAAGAAGGAATTTTATCATCAAGTTTGTAATCATCATACTTCGCCCAGGCATTGAATTTAAAATCGAGTGCAACAACTTCATTCCCTTCTTTTACAAACATAGGTCCTGAATCTCTTAGCCAACCACGGTCTGTTTTCTTTATAAAGAATTCAACATTCGATAAACTCACGTCGCAGTCTTTGAGAACTTTTTCTGCTTTTAGTTTGTGTTCCTTTGACTGAACAAAAATTCTGACTTTCTCGCCGCGAGAAATATATTTTACTATTTCAGCATAAACATAAGGAATTGGAGAAAACTTTCCGGGCCAGTCACTCTTATTGTATGGCCAGCCAAGCCAGGTTGCTTCGTGTTGTGTCCATTCGGAAGGTATTCTGTAGTTATCCATCTAAAAATCTTTTAGTAATGCCTTGATAAGAATCAATTCTTCTGTCCCGGAGGAACGGCCAGTTGTGCCTTATATATTCTATTCGATCCGTATCAATTTCTGCTAGAAGAATTTCTTCTTTATCAACTGACGCTTGAGCAATAATCATTCCCTGCGGATCGCAGACAAAAGATTGTCCCCAGAATTCAATTCCGGGTGAATCATCTTTTATTTTTTCTAATCCGACTCTGTTAACTGAAGCAACATAAATTCCGTTTGCGATAGCGTGTCCTCTCTGAACAGTCAACCATGATTCGTATTGCGCTCTTCCGTGTTTATCTTTTTCATAAGGATGCCAACCGATTGCTGTAGGATAGAATAAAACAGCAGCACCCTGAAGAGCAGTTAATCTTGCAGCTTCAGGATACCATTGGTCCCAGCAAATCAACGTTCCAATTTTCCCGAAGGATGTGTCAAAATTTTTATAACCAAGATCACCGGGAGAAAAATAGTATTTTTCATAAAATCCGGGATCATCTGGAATATGCATCTTCCGGTAGGTACCAAGAATTTTTCCGTCACTATCTATTACTACCAAACTATTGTGATAAACTCCCGAAGATCGTTTCTCAAAAAGAGGAACCACAACACCGACTTTATTTTTCTTAGCTGCCTCGGAAATGGCATCGGTTGTGGAACCTGGAATTGTTTCAGCCATATTAAAATTGCTTATGTCCTCTGTCTGGCAAAAATATAGTGACCTGAAA
This sequence comes from uncultured Ignavibacteriaceae bacterium, assembly GCA_963699475.1. Taxonomy (GTDB): domain Bacteria; phylum Bacteroidota; class Ignavibacteria; order Ignavibacteriales; family Ignavibacteriaceae; genus IGN2. Next base: position 19,447 of record CAVOUA010000015.1, read on the forward strand.
AGTTCAGGAAGACAAATAACCTGTGCACCCGATTTAGCTGCTTTTTCAATCCAGCTAACAGCTTTCTTTAAATTCTGAAAAGAGTCCTTGCTGAATCCTAGCTGGATCAATCCGATTGTGAATTTACTGCTCATAATTATCCCGATTCTTTAATTTAAAGTTAAAGAATTAATAGCAGTAGTAAAATTTTATTGTTAGGAATGTATTGAGGTTTCGATTATTAGCCGATGAAACTAATACCCGAAAGTAGAAACAAGGTACCCTTCTTCATTAAAGTCCTTACTTCTTAAAAGTTTTCCATCTTTATAATATTCTTCCTTCTGAATAAACCCGTTTGGATAATAATTACGTACATAAGAATCCAGTTTACCTTTATAGTAGTTTTCCACTTTTTGAAAAGCACCGTTGTCGTAAAATGAATTTTTCTTACCGTCAATTTGACCATTGATGTATGTTGCATCCGATTTGGGCAATCCGTTCTGGTAAAACTCTTTATAATCTCCTTCAAGAATATCATCAACATAAGTCCCCATTGACTTAAGAGAGCCGTCTTCATAATAATTAACGACGAGTCCATTTTTCATACCATCTTTGATAACAGTTTCAAGCTTAAGATGACCGTCCGGATAGTATTCTTTTATCATTCCTCTTTGCTCACCATTTATATAATCCATTTTAGATTTAACAATTCCGCTTTCATAATAAGTGATATAAACTCCGTTTATAATCCCGTTCTCATATGGAATTTCTTCCTTTAAAAAGCCTGAGTCGTAATAAGTTTTGGCTATCTCTTGCTTCACTCCATCCTTGATAAAAGTTTCATCAAGCAATGAACCATCGTTGGTGTAATTTTTAAGCATTTCTTCCTTTGATTCAAACTTTCCCTGAAAATCATAACGCTCGCGGTTGAGTAGTTCGTCATTCAGATACTCATCTTTAACTCTCAAATTTCCACCCATGTCATAAAGTTTAACTGTGCCTTCGATTTTATCATTAATAAAAACTGCTTCAACAGCCACAGCTTTATTTTCATGGTATATATAAATTTTTCCGTTCTGCTTTCCATTAATAAAAGTTCTTTCAACTTCCACTTCGCCAGTTTTGTAATACGTTCGTGAAATACCCTGAAGTAAACCATCAACATATCTCCATTCACCCTGAAGTTCTCCGGTTTTGTAATAAGTGCGAGTAATTCCCTGAAGCACTCCTTCTGAATAATTCTGCTCAGCCCAAAGTTCACCACTTTCATAGTACCAGCGTGAAATACCATCTTTTATACCATCATTATAATTCCATTCGATACTTACTTTACCATCTTCAAAATACCATGTAGATAGGCCTTGTTCTTTTCCGTAGCTGAATTTCCAGTCCTTCCAGAGTTTGCCGTTAGGATAGTATTCTTTGTAAAACCCATCAAGCTTATCGTACCAGTACTGACCTTCAGTTTTGATATTTCCATTCGGGTAATAAGTTTTTATTGCCTTTGTTCCGGGCAGCTCCTGTGAAAGTAGAATGTTGGAATTGATTCCAAGTATCATCAACAATAATACGTGTAGCAAAAAGTTTTTATTCATTCTGAGTATAATGTTTTTCATTTGGAAGCAGAAAATAGCTGATTTTACCTTCAGGATAAACTCAAATTGCTGTACCACTTCAGATGTCAACAGCTTGATGAGCGTTTCAAGTTAAAAAGTTCAATGGAAATTTTTCTCACCGGCTTCAATTTCCATATCCAGGAAATCTTCCTCCCGCGGAATAGGACAAGTGAACATGGCCGAGTAAGCACAATATGGATTAAATGCTTTATTGAAATCTATTTTATAAATAAAATCAGAATCGTCACTAAGTTCAAAATCGAGATATCTGCCAACACCGTATGTTTCTTTTCCAGTTGTCAAATCGGTAAACCAAATGCTGTAATAAGGCTGACCGGTTCTGCTGAAACTCTTATAAACATTTATCCTGTGTACAGTATTATCTTTTTCCAATTCAAGAAAACCCAGCCGGATAGCAGGTCTCGTTTCGCCTTTCGTCCCTAAAACTGCCACAGTATCCTGAACATCATATTTGAACAACTTTGATTTAAAGATAAAATCCGGATTTGGTTCAAAATAATTCAGAGGTTTAAAAGTAATCGTAGTATCCCTGTTAAATGGTGAGTTAGTATCAAACTGAAAGCTATAATCCTTTTCTTTTCTTTCTTTAATTAATTCCTCAACATACTTTTTCATTTCAGGATCATCGACTCGATTATCTTTGCAAGATTGAACAAGAAACGATGAAATTACAAGCAGAACAACTAATCCAAAACGGGTTCCTGCCAACATTTAAATATTATCCTTCCTTTTTAACTTTCTTTTTTAGTTCATTCAACTTATTAAGTGCTTCAAGTGGAGTAAGCTTTTCAATTTCGAGATCAGTCAACTCACCTCTCAGCTTATCATCCTGAAATTCAAATATGCTCATTTGATTTTCAGGAATTTGCATCTTACGTAATTTTTCTTTTTTCAATTCGTATGGAGTTAATTCTTTGCTTTCAAGATTTCGAAGAATTTCTTTTGCACGGTTTGTAACGAATGCAGGAAGTCCAGCCATCTGTGCAACCTGAATTCCATAACTATGGTCAGCACGACCAGGATTTACTTTATGAAGAAAGATAACTTTATCATCGTACTCACGAACTTCTACTTTATAATTTTTTATTTTTGGGAAAAGATCAGCCATTTCGTTCAATTCATGATAGTGAGTTGCAAAAAGAGTTTTTGCTGCAACTTCTTCATTATCATGCAAGTACTCTGTAATCGCCCATGCAATTGAAATTCCATCAAATGTGCTTGTTCCTCTTCCAATTTCATCAAGTAAAATAAGACTTTTAGAAGAAGCATTATTTAAAATATTAGCTGCTTCCTGCATTTCAACTAAAAATGTACTTTCACCGGAAGTAATGTTATCACTTGCACCGACACGTGTAAATATTCTATCAACTAAACCAATTTTCGCACTCTTTGCCGGAACGAAAGAGCCAATCTGTGCCATTAAAACAATCAATCCAACCTGTCGTAAGTAAACAGATTTACCAGCCATATTTGGTCCGGTAAGCAAAATTATTTGATCATTTTTATTATCAATTACACAGTCGTTCGGTTTAAACTTTTCTCCCGGCGGAAGAATTTGCTCAACTACAGGATGTCGGCTTTCAATAATTTCAAGTTCATCACTATCGTGAACGACTGGTTTTACATATTTGTATGCTTCAGAAGATTCAGAGAACGAAATAAGGCAATCGACCAGTGCAATCAATCGAGCATTATTCTGGATTGCGATGGCATCGGTAGCTACAAATTTTCTGATCTCATCAAACAGCTCTGCTTCAAGTTCGTAAATTTTTTCCTCAGCGTTGAGGATTTTATCTTCGTACTCTTTCAGCTCTGGAGTGATGTATCGTTCAGAATTAACAAGCGTCTGCTTCCGGATGTAATTTTCAGGGACTTTATGTTTATGTGCATTACTTATATCGATGTAGTAACCAAAAACATTATTGAAGCTGACTTTAAGTGAAGGAATTCCCGTTCTTTCTCTTTCGGTTTTCTGAAGCTTTGCTATCCAGTCCTTACCGTGAAAAGCTATGTTTCTCAACTCATCAAGTTCGGGACTGAAACCATTTCTTATAACTCCACCATCTACAAGTGTAGCAGGAGGAGAATCAATAATTGCACTTTGTACTCTTTCAACTAATTTTTCAAGCGGATTTAACTCTTTCGCTGTTATTGATAATGCATCAGTCCTAAAGTGTGAAAGAAATTCTTTTATTGAAGGTATTTTTTTCAGCGACGTTTTAAGTGCAACAACTTCACGTGGATTTGCTCTGCCTGTGCAAATTCTTGAAATAATTCTTTCAAGATCGCCAACTTCTTTTAGTTCATTCTCAATTTTCTTTCGCTGCGATTTATTCTTCAGTAATTCTTCAACACTGTCCAACCTGCTTTGTATCTTTTTCAAATCTCGCAGAGGTGCAGAGATCCATTTCTTTAAAAGCCGACCTCCCATTGCAGTGGTTGTTTTATCAAGAATAGAAATTAGCGAACCTTCTCTTCCTTCTCCGTGCATTGAATAACTTATTTCAAGATTTCTTCTCGTTGAAGAATCAAGAATCATATATTCAGAAGGATTGTAGAGTGAAATTCTATTTAGATGAGTGAGATTTACCTTCTGTGTTTCCTGTAAATAATTTAATGCAGCACCGCTTGCAACAATTCCGTTTTGAAGATGCTCAATGCCAAATCCTTTTAATGTAACGGTGCTGAATTGATTTAGCAGAAGTTCATTTGCATAATCATAATTGAAAATCCAGTCATCCATTTTTGTGATACGGATTGATGGATTTATTTTGGTTATAAACGGAGTGAGATAATCTTTTTCTTTTTTTTGAATCAGAATTTCTGCGGGAGCATATTGACTCTATCTGCTGCTGAAGATCAGATTCAGGAACTTCGAATGTAAAGAACTCACCCGTCGAAACATCCGCGAATGAAATTCCTGCAACTTCATCTCTTATAAAAACAGAAAGGAGGTAATTATTTTTTTTATGATCGAGCAGCTTGTCGGAAAGAGTGGCTCCGGGAGTTACGACTTCAATCACTTCTCTTTTTACAATTCCTTTAGCAAACTTTGGATTTTCCATCTGCTCACAAATCGCAACCCGGTAACCGGCACGAACAAGTTTAGGCAGATATGAATCAATTGCGTGGTGAGGAAATCCTGCAAGTGGAACATCACCTGCAGCACCGTTTGCTCTTTTAGTTAACGTAATTCCAAGAACTTTGGAGGCTGTTTTTGCATCTTCTTCAAAAGTTTCAAAGAAATCTCCAACACGAAATAAAAGAATTGTATCAGGATTTGCTTCCTTAATCCTTAAATACTGCGCCATTAACGGGGTTTGTCCTTCCCGTCCGGTTTGATTGACTTTGGGTAACTTTGTGGATTGTGAATCTTGTTTACTCATCGGGCTAAAAATAGCTCAATCGTAAAAGAATATCAATTTAAAAGAGTTTATAATACTGGTTAAAAGGTCGAAATCAATTAGTTACTTTAAAGCGTATTAACCTTGAAAAGAACTCACTTTTTAATATATTTGCCCCTAAATTATCAGGGAAAAACTATTTTCTCTTTTACAACTTCTCTTCTTGATTTAACAAATTATTCGCAATCAAAAAGTTCAGGAGATAAATGAAAAAAATCGGAATTTTATTCGGACAGGAAAATACTTTTCCACCAGCATTTGTTGAAAGAGTAAACTCAAAAAATGAAAAAGGAATAACTGCAGAGTTTGTAAAAATTGACAAAGTCGTGCAGGGCGATTCAAGCGGCTACGATGTTATCATCGACAGAATTTCTCAGGATGTTCCATTCTACCGCGCTTTCTTAAAGAATGCCGCTTTAAATGGAACCGCAGTGATCAACAATCCTTTTTGGTGGAGTGCGGATGAAAAATTTTTCAATAATGCATTAATGACAAAACTTGATGTTGCAGTACCGAAAACTGTATTGCTTCCATCGAATCAGCATCCAGATGACACCGACGCAAACTCATTTCAGTAATCTTGATTATCCTTTAAACTGGGATGCTATGTTCAGCTATGTTGGATTTCCTGCTTACTTTAAACCCTTTGCAGGTGGTGGCTGGAAAAATGTTTACCGTCTCGAATCACCGGATGATTTCTTCAAAGCTTACAATGAAACCGGTCAGCTTGTGATGATGCTTCAGGAAGAAATTAAGTTCACTCAATATTTCAGATGTTATGCTCTTGACAAAAAAGATTTTCATATTATGCGTTATGATCCCAAACAACCGCATCACTTGAGGTATGTAATTAATCCAGAACCTATTGAAAAATCTTTGATGGAAAAATTAAATAAGGCAATAGCAACCATTAGTGACGCACTTGGATACGATTTCAACACAATTGAACTTGCTGTGCGAGATGACATTCCTTATGCAATTGATTTTTGCAATCCAGCTCCTGATGCTGAAAAGACATCTGTTGGTGAAAAAAACTTTGATTGGATAGTTGAAGCTGCTGCAAATATGGCAATCCGAAGGGCAAAAGCACACAAAGCAGGACAAAACAATTTGACATGGGGAAGTTTTATTAAATCTTATGCAAACAACCTTCCATTGAGTGAAAGTTAAGGTAAAATAATTGTATGACAGAACCCGGATTATTTACATTAGGAGTTGAAGAAGAATTTCAGATTGTTGATCCTCAAACAAGAGAACTGAAGTCTCACATTCAGCAGATAATTGAAGACGGCAAAATGGTGCTTGCTGAAAAAGTGAAGGCCGAGATGCATCAGTCTGTTGTTGAAATTGGCACAGATATCTGCAAGGATATTAACGATGCAAGACAACAGGTAACTAAATTACGACAGGAACTGGCAAAGCTTGCAAAGAAGAGTAATCTCAAAATTGCTGCGGCGGGAACTCATCCTTTTTCTCACTGGAAAGATCAGCAGATAACCGTGCATCCCCGTTACCAGGAAATAATATCGGACTACCAGCAGGTTGCGAGAGCGAATTTAATTTTTGGTTTACATGTTCATGTTGGCGTTGACGACAGAGAAACTGCACTTCACGTGATGAATGCTGCCAGATATTTTTTGCCTCACATTTTTGCTTTGTCAACTAACTCGCCTTTCTGGCTTGGAAGAAATACAGGATTTAAATCATATCGCAGTAAAGTTTTTGATCGTTTTCCAAGAACCGGAATACCGGATTACTTCGGTAGCATTGCTGAGTACGATAATTATGTTAAACTTTTAGTGAAGACAAAATGTATTGACGATGCAAAGAAAATCTGGTGGGACATTCGTGCTCATCCTTACTTTAATACTCTTGAGTTCAGAATCTGTGATATTCCAATGAGAGTTGATGAAACAATTTGTCTTGCTGCAATTATGCAGGCAGTTGTTGCAAAACTACACAAGCTCATAAAACAGAATCTTGGTTTCAGGATTTATAGACGAGCTTTGATCGCTGAAAACAAATGGCGTGCTTCCCGCTACGGCATCAGTGGAAAACTGATTGACTTTGGTAAGCAGGAAGAAGTTGAATTTAAAAAACTTATTGGTGAATTGCTTGAGTTTATTGATGATGTGGTTGATGGTCTGGGTTCAAGACAAGAAATACAGTATGTGTACAAAATTCTGGAAATGGGTACTGGTGCCGATCGTCAGTTAAAAGTTTATGAACAAGCAGGTGATACAAAAGCAGTTGTTGATTACATAATTGAAGAAACCATGGGCTATTATCAATTGTTTCGGAACTTTTCCGCTTGAAGATTGAAGAACTAAAATTAGGTTAATGGATAAAATTATAACATAGAATAATGATTAAAATTGCAACAATAGATCTTTACAACAACGAACGCAATGAAGGAATGCGTTGTATCAAAGAAATTGTATCCGATACCAAGAAAAGAAATAATGGTATCGATATTTCTTATGAAGTTTTTGATACACGATTTAAAGATGAAGTGCCTGACTTAGATAAAGATATTTACATTTCATCCGGCGGACCAGGAAGTCCATTTGAAGGTGAAGGATCTAAATGGGAAAAAGATTACTTCAATCTCATTCAGAAAATCTGGGATCATAATCAAACAAATCCCGAAAGAAAAAAATATCTTTTCTTTATCTGCCATTCATTCCAAATGATGGGAAGGTTCTTCAAATTTGGTAAAGTTACTCAACGTCATTCCAAATCATTTGGAGTAATGCCCTTCACTTTGACTAAAGAAGGAAAGTCTGATAATATATTTAAAGAATTATCAAATCCGTTTTATGCTGCTGATATCCGTCAATTCCAGGTAACTGAACCAGATAAAAAAATAACTAAAGAACTCGGAGCAAAAATTCTTTCATATGAAATTGTTGATGATGATGAAAAAGCAGAACCCGCGTTAGCAGCGGTTAGAATTTCTGATGAGATTGTAGGTACACAATTCCATCCAGAGGCTGATCCAGATAGTATGCTTTATCATTTCAAGCAGGATGAAAGAAAGAAACAGGTTGTCGAGAAATATGGAGAGGAAAGATATTTTAAGATGATCAAGATTCTTGAGAGACCGGACACTATAAAAAAAACAAGAGAAACAGTCATCCCTTCTTTTCTGAATCATGCGATTGAACAGTTAAATCGCGTATTGGTAAGGTAATAACTCATTTGTCATTGCGAGCGAAGCGAAGCAATCTATGGAGAACCAGTACTATGTTTATTTGATGAGCAATAAAAATAACACAGTTATTTATACAGGCGTGACAAACGATTTGAAACGAAGAGTATATGTTCATAAAGAGAAAATGATTGATGGTTTTACAAAAAAATATAATATAGATAAAATCATCTATTTTGAATTCACTGACGATATTAATTCAGCTATTCAAAGAGAGAAGCAGATTAAAGCTGGTTCAAGAAAAAAGAAGATCGATTTAATAAATTCAATGAATTCGGAATGGAAAGATTTATATTATGACATATAGATTGTTTCAAAATCCACTCTGTCATTACGAGAGAAGCGAAGTATTCTCTGATTTTACAATTGCAATTAAAAGATTGCTTCGGTCGTTACTCCCTCGCAATGACAATAAACGGTAAATAAATGATACCAGAACTAAGGAAAAAATTCAACTCAGAGTTTACAGAGGAAAAGTATGAAGCTTTCCTGAAGGATTTGAACACTTCATTAAAATATCCTGTCGATTTCCGTGTTTCTGAAACTCCCCTATTTCTTAGTGATGATTTAAAGAAAAAACTCATTCACGCCTGTGATGATCTTTGTAAGCAAGTAACAAATCCTGATTTTAAGTCAAAGATGAAAGATGCTGTTCCATCTCATCTTAATATTCCGGGAGAGACTGATCATCCGGAATTTTTTGTTTTTGATTTTGCAATCTGTAAAAATAATTCCACTGGTGAATTCTATCCAAAGTTAATTGAACTTCAGGGATTTCCTACTCTTTATGCCTACCAATACTTTTTTGAACAGAAAGTAAAAAAACATTTTGATATTCCTGAGAACTTCACACCATATTTCAGTGGTATTACTCCAGATAAATATATCGAATTACTGAGAGATGTAATAGTTGCTGATGCTGATCCAGCAAATGTCATCCTCCTTGAGATTGAACCTGAGAAACAAAAAACGCGTGTAGATTTTGCAGCCACTGAGAAATTATTGGGAATTAAGGAAGTTTGCATCTCCGATGTAATCAAGCACGGCAAAGTTCTTTATTACAAAAAGAATGGCATTGAAATCCCGATTGAAAGAATTTACAACCGTGTAATTTTTGATGAGCTCAGCAGAACTGAAAGAAAATTTAATTTTGATTTACAGGAAGAATTAAATGTTACCTGGGCTCCTCATCCAAACTGGTTTTACAAAATGAGTAAATATTCTCTACCAATACTTAAGGGCGAATCTGTTCCGAATTGTTATTATTTGCGTGAGCTTACTTCCTATCCTGCCGATCTGGAAAACTACGTACTGAAACCTCTCTTTTCCTTTGCCGGACTCGGAGTAAAGATTGATGTAACCAAACAAATGCTGGATGAAATTAAAGATAGCGAAAACTATATTCTGCAGGAAAAAGTTGAATACGCGCCACTGATTAAAACTCCCGAAGAAATGGCAAAAGCAGAAATAAGAATGATGTTCCTTTACGACAAAGAGCCAATTCTGGTTAACAATCTTGTAAGGCAAAGCAAAGGAAAGATGTTAGGTGTTGATTTCAACAAAAATAAAACCTGGGTTGGAGGGAGTACAGCGTTACATAAGATCTAGTAACCTTACTTCTTGAACTCTGAATCAACCTTTCATTTCGCTCTCATTTTAGTATATTTGCACACAAATCTCCTACTTATCCGAAATTTAATCACAAGTTTTTCAGTTAATTAACATGATAAAATTTGATTTTCACGTATCAAGAGCCGCTAGAGAAAAATATAAGATTGAGAAATCGCTTTTCTCTATTTCCGGCAAAGTAATCCTTGCAGATTATCAGCAGGCTCGCATCCTTTCAGAAAAGATAAATTCAAAAAGAAGAGAAGAAGGAAATGCAGACCAATTTGTGACGGCTGGACAAATAAATGCACTTGGCTTGCTTCACGAAATTTTTCATCTTCTAATCAGAAAATATGAGGAGAATGATAATGCCGGTGTTTTCAGCAAAGCAATAAATCATTTAAAGAATGAGATAAGTGAAAGCGGACTTGAGAAAACTTTGCTTGCTTTTGTTGAAGAATTCCCTCCCCTTGAGGTTTATAATAAAATTGTGACTGCTGAGGAATATCTGCGAAGAAGCACCTCTGGAAAACCAAACAAAGAAATAATTCTTGAAGAAATAATTCTTCTTCATATGGAAAACAGCAATCCTGCTGCTGCAAACCTTAGAGAGCTTTATACAGATGATAATCTTGAAACTAAAAACAAATTATAAAGAGTTAATTGAAAAGTCGGAAATGTTTTTCGATAATGAAATGCCAACGCGTTTAGGCGGTCTTCCTTTATTCAAACTATTAAGAAAACCAATTTCAACAAATCCATTCGACTTAGAAAAACAGCTTGATTTTATCAGGAATGAATGGGGCACCTATCTTGGGGATGATATTTTAAACAGGCTTCTCCGTGGAGTTGACTTGATAAGAGAAGATTACAAATTATTTGTACAGCACGGCGGTGGTGAAAAAGGGACTCCACCTGTGCCAAGTTACGATGCAGATTTGGAAAGGCTTAGACTAATAAGAGAAAAGATGGCAGCAGAGAAAAAGCTTTCTGAAGACGAAAAACGATTTTATCTCGAATACGAAAAGTTTACTGAAGATGTGCAGTGGATTCCAGAAGTGGTGATGATTGCGAAGAATGTTTATGTATGGCTGCATCAGCTATCAGAAAAATACAAGAGAGAAATAAAAAGACTCGACCAGGTTCCAGATGAAGAACTAGATCAGCTTGCAAACTGGAATTTTAATGCACTTTGGTTGATTGGAATTTGGGAAAGGAGTACAGCATCGCAAAAAATTAAACACTTGACTGGAAATATTTCTGCGGTTTCATCTGCATATTCACTTTTTGATTATGTAATAGCCAATGAGCTTGGCGGTGAATGGGCATTTCAAAATCTAAAAGATCGTGCATGGGCTCGTGGAATAAGAATGGCAAGTGATATGGTTCCAAACCATATGGGAATTTATTCAAAATGGGTAGTTGAAAAACCTGATTATTTTTTGCAGAGAAATGAACCTCCCTATCCAAATTATTCATTCACTGGACAGAACCTCTCGGAAGACGATCGCGTTGAAGTAAGAATCGAAGATCAGTATTACAATCGCAAAGATGCAGCAGTTGTTTTTCAAAGAAAGGATGGATATACCGGCTCGACAAAATATATTTACCACGGAAATGATGGAACAAATATGCCGTGGAATGATACAGCACAGCTAAATCTTCTAAATCCTGAAGTTCGTGAATCACTTATTCAAACAATAATGCACGTTGCCCGGAAAACTCCAATCATTCGTTTTGATGCTGCAATGACACTTGCTAAAAAACATTACCAACGATTATGGTTTCCAAATCCCGGCTCTGGAGGAGCAATTCCCTCACGATCAGATTACTCGATGACACTCGAACAGTTTAATCAGATAATGCCGAATGAATTTTGGCGAGAAGTTGTTGATAGGATTAATTCGGAAATGCCAAACGTACTTCTACTTGCAGAAGCATTCTGGCTGATGGAAGGTTATTTTGTACGAACGCTAGGTATGCACCGCGTTTACAACAGCGCATTTATGCATATGATGATGAAAGAAGAGAATGATAAATACCGTCAGCTTGTTACGAATACTCTTGAATTCAATCCTGAAATTCTGAAGCGCTATGTTAATTTTATGAGTAATCCTGACGAAGAAACTGCAATCAACCAGTTTGGCAAAGGAGATAAATATTTTGGCGTTGCTGTAATGATGTTGACTATGCCGGGTTTACCAATGTTCGGGCATGGACAGATTGAAGGTTTCTCTGAAAAATATGGAATGGAATACAAACAGGCTTACTATAACGAATCCCCTGATGAACATCTTGTGTGGAGACACAAAAAAGAATTATTTCCATTAATGAAAATGCGATACTTGTTCAGTCAGGTAGAAAACTTTGAGTTTTTTGATTTTATTGATAAGAATGGTGACTTGAACCAGAATGTTTATGCATTCAGTAACCGTGCTGGTAATCAAACAGCAATTGTTCTTTATAACAATTCTTATTACGAAACTGAAGGAAGCATTGCCTTTTCAAATCCAAAGATGATTTCTGGAAATCGTGGAATGAAAAGACCACATCATATTTCAGAGCTGCTAAATTTTAAACCTTATCGAGAATATTATTATATCTACACAGACCATAGGACTCAACTTCAATACCTGATCTCAGGAAAAGAAATCGCTGAAGAGGGATTTAAAATTCATCTGTTTGGCTACCAGTACAGGGTTTGCCTTAAATTCAGAGAAGTTTACGACTCAGAAGGCAAATACGAAAAACTTTATCGCATATTAAACGGTAAAGGAGTTTCATCAGTTGATGAAGCATTAAAAGAAATGGAATCTTCTCCCACTTCACAGCAGATATGAAAATTTCTTCTCATATGATAACATGGAAAAAATACGAACTTATTTTGCTTACAAGCCTGATAAGAAAAAGAAAGAAGAAGAATTGGCTTTGCCGGGAAAACTGGATACCGAGCTAAATTTGCTTATCACCGAGTTTAATAATTATTTAAATGGAAAATCATCAAAAGAAAAGTTTGAAAAGAAATTTCATGATGATCTTTCTGCAAGCAGAAAATTCTTTCAATTTTGGATAACACAAAACAGTCGCAAAAGTGTTACAAAATGGATGAAAGGTTGCGATGATATTCTTCCTGTCAGCAGCAAAGTTACAACTAACAGGGAATACTTAACATTAATAAATTTAATATTGCTAAAACAACTGTTCAGCAAAAAAACTGATAGCGATAAAATAGATTTATTGTTTGATGAACTTCTGCTCTCAAAACCGGTTACTAATATTCTTCAAAAACAGTCCAATGGAACAAGCATTCATCAGAGGATTGAATTAATCAAACTTTTGCTGATGGGTTTGCTGCTTAAAAAGAAAAAAAAACCAGCCAAAACACTTAACAAAAAGTTAAATGCCTCATCTCAAGGAAAACAGGCAGAAAATGAAATTTTTGAGCTAATAAAACCCTTGCTTGAAGAAAATAATGTACATAACTTTCTGCGCGTTAATGAGTTTGAAGGTACCACGTATTTCAATAAAGAACGGTTTGAGGAACTTCTACAATGGATTTTACTTCTTAACTTTACACAAAATCCATCTTACATTAGTAGTAAACCAGATACGAAAAAAGAATTAACCCAAACTGAATTTGACAAGGAACTATTAAAAATTTCAAAAAATAATTATGAAAGATTTATTGAGCTTATAGATAAAGCTGAATCAAGTGGGTATGATTTTATCAAATTCCAAAAGGAATTGGATAAAGTCACCTGATAAGAAAGAAAAAACTAAGAAACCAATAAAAAAGAGGAAAAAGAAATGATAAAAAATCTTTTGTATGTAGCTATTCTGTTTTGTATCTCGTTTGGAAGTTCTAGTGCTCAATATACACTTCAGAATGCATTTCCAAATTTAACATTCTCCAGCCCGGTTTTTTTAACTCATGCTGCCGACAGCACAGATAGAATCTTTATCGTTGAACAGGCAGGAAGAATCAAAGTATTTCCGAATTCTTCGAATGCTTCGTTAGCTAAAGAATTTTTAGATATAACGGACAGAGTTTATTCTGGTGGGAGAATGGGATTGCTTGGTTTGGCTTTTCATCCCGATTATGAAAACAATGGATATTTTTATGTGAATTATACATATGATTCTGGCAGTGATTTCTACACAAGGTTAGCAAGGTATCAGGTTACAAGCAATCCAGATTCTGCAGATAAGAATAGTGAATTGCAGATATTGGATTTTTATCCAACCATTTGGAAACCATAATGGAGGCTGGATCGGATTCGGACCAAATGATGGATATCTTTACATTGCTACTGGTGATGGTGGTTCAGGTGGTGATCCGCAGAATAATGCGTCAAAGTATTAATACTTTACTTGGTAAAATCCTTTGTATTGATGTAGATGGTGGAACACCTTATGCTATCCCCTCAACTAATCCTTTCTTTGACAGTACCGGGACTGTTAAAAGAGAAATTTATGCTTGGGGATTAAGAAATCCCTGGCGATGCAGCTTCGATCCTGTAACTGGTAAATTATGGGCTGGAGACGTGGGACAAAATGCATGGGAAGAAATTGACATAATCGAAAAAGGAAAAAACTATGGCTGGCGATGTTATGAGGGAACTCATACATTTAATACTTCCGGTTGTAATTATCCCGAATACATTGATCCTATCTGGGAATATCCTCATAATCCTGAATGTTCAATTACCGGAGGATATGTTTACAGAGGAATTAATGTTCCCGAATTAACAGGAAAATACATTTATGGTGACTACTGCTCGAAAAAAGTTTGGTCGCTTGCTTATGACGGTATCAATCCGCCAACCAATGATTTATTATTAACTGCACCAGGATTAATCACATCCTTTGGAGTTGACCAAAGTAACGAAATATATATTTCAGCTTCTGACGGAAAGATTTATCAATTTACTCCAACCGTCACATCAAGTGATAATGAAACAGTGATAAGTGATTATAGGCTTGAGCAGAATTATCCGAATCCATTTAATCCTTCTACGATAATAAAATATAGTATTCCCGAAGAGAGTGAAGTAACAATTAGAATTTATGATGCTCTTGGAAAGGAAATTGATTCAATTACAACCGGAATTCAGCAGAAAGGGTCTTATCAGAAAACCTGGAATGCAGAAGGATTTGCATCCGGTGTTTACTTTGTTAAAATGAGTGCAAAATCTCTTACTTCAGATAAAACTTATTCAAAATTATTAAAATGCTTTATTTGAAATAGAAGTAATTTGAGCAGAGTACAATTTAAGGCGGTTTTCAGATCGCCTTTTTTTATGTGTGGTAATTAATCAAATAGTTTACGAATTTAGTGATGTATTTATCTTAGCTCTTCTAAATCATTAAGAAGGAGATTCCTGATGAAAAAAATTTTACTCTTCATTCCCATCATTTTTTCTATGTTTACAAGTTCAAGCTTTGCACAGAGAGAACTAAGCATTTTCGACCAACCGCACGAACTGAACACAGAATACTGGCTTAGCCGGTTTCCCCATTCATTGGCGCCAATTACAATTGACTATACGCCAACTGTGTTTTCAAACTTTGATAATATTAATATCTCGAACGATCCTGCACCGCAGAACGAGCCTTCAGTAAGGATAAGCAGAAAAAATCCAAACAGAGTTGTTGCAGCGTGGCGCGATTTCAGAACAGGTGTAACTCCTGCATTGCGAAGAGTCGGATATAGTTTTTCAACAGATGGAGGACAAACATGGTCTGTTAGCCAGTTAACACCGCAAATTATTCCTGGTGCACCTCTCAGCAGCGATCCGGTTGTAGTGGTTGATACCTCAGGCAATTTTTATATCTATACAATCTCGCTTAATGAAACTACTGGCGACGGTGAGATGTGGCTCTTTAAATCTACAGATGAAGGAGAAACATTCAACCAAGTTTATGAAATGGCTACAGGTCCCTGGTTCGAAGATAAAGAATGGGGTGCAGTTGATCTTAGCCTATCAAGCCCATTCGTAAATACACTTTATTGTAGCTGGACAAGATTTGCTGCAAACACATCGATTCTCCTTATAAAATCAACTGATGAAGGTGTTACCTGGAGCTCGCCTGTTACGGTTAGTGATCAATCGGGTGTTCAAGGTTCATTTCCTGCAGTCTCTTCGAATGGAGAATTATACATAGTCTGGCGCAGCTCTGGGCAAATTCGTTTCGATAAATCTACCGATGGCGGTTTAACTTTCGGAACAGATATTGCCGTTAGCAATGCCCCTAGCGCATGGTTTCCACACATGGCTGTAGATTTAAGTGGAGGACCTTTCCACGATTATATATATGTCGTTTGGAATGATACAAGGAATGGTGACGATGATGTATTCCTTGGCGTTTCTTCAGATGGAGGGGATACCTGGTCATCAGTAACTAGAGTCAACAATGACCCGATTGGAAACGGGAAAGATCAATACTGGCCTTCAATTGCAATTAGTGAGCTTGGTGAAATTGTAATTTTATTTTATGATACTAGAAATACTACGAGTAATGATATTGTTGAAGCGTATATTGCTCGATCTACGGATGGTGGAACTACATTTACAAATGAACTTGTTAGTACTCAGCCATCAACGACAAATATTCCGAATGGAGACGTGAGATTTGGTGATTACATCAATATAGATTTTGTTGGTGGAAATATTGTTCCTGTATGGACTGATGAACGCGCCGGTGGTTTTGATATGGATATTTACACTGGACTAATTCCTCCAATTGTTCCAGTTGAACTGATAAGTTTTACTCACAGGATTGTAAACGGAAAAGTGATTCTCGACTGGGTCACAGCAACTGAATTAAACAACCTGGGTTTTGAAATCCAAAGAAGTCTTGATAACAACATTTTTGTCACCATTGGTTTTGTTGAAGGTAAAGGAAACTCAACCACAAACCAGTATTACACTTTTACTGATGAAAGTATTGCAGGAAAAGTTTATTACAGGTTAAAGCAGATGGATTATATTGGCAGTTACCATTATTCACAAGTTATTGAAGTAAACGGAGTAACTATTTCCACATTACAGCTTGAACAGAATTACCCAAATCCATTTAATCCAGCAACCACAATTAAATACCAGCTTGGCAATGATGGATTTGTAAGCCTGAAAGTATTTAATTCACTTGGTGAACAAGTAGCGGAACTAGTTAATGAATTCCAAAAAGGTGGAAGTCATCAGATAATTTTTGAAGCAAAAGATTTGCCCAGTGGTATTTATGTTTATCAATTATCTTCTGGAAATTATATTGAAAGTAAGAAGATGATTTTGATGAAGTAAGATTATCAAAATAGTGGTAGGTTAAAATTAAATTAAGCGGGCAAAGAAGCCCGCTTTTTATTTTAAAGACAGTTTGATTACGATTTTTAATTAATAAACATCGGTGCACCAGGTCCAACCGGAATCCCTAAGATAAACCAAATGATAAAGAGTACCGTCCAGATAAGGAAAAATGTTATTGTGTAAGGAATCATTGTGGCTATTAATGTTCCAATACCTGCATTTTTATCATACTTGTTTATAAATGCTATTACCAGAGCAAAATAGGACATCATTGGAGAGATTATATTTGTAGTACTATCACCAACTCTATATGCCGCCTGAACTACTTCGGGAGAATATCCCAGTAACATAAACATAGGTATAAAAACTGGTGCCATAACCGCCCATTTTGCAGATGCGCTTCCTATAAATAAGTTTATTAAAGCAGCAATTATAATAAATGAGATCAAGAGCGGAATCGGTCCAAGACCAGATGATTTTAAGAAATTCGCACCTTCAACTGCAACTATCATCCCAAGGTTTGTCCAGTTAAAGAAAGCAACGAACTGAGCGGCAAAGAATACGAGAACAATATATGAACCGAGTGTCTCCATAGACTTATTCATTCCCTTAATTGCGTCACTGTCAGTCTTTATGGTTTTTGCGCCTATTCCATATGCAAGACCCGCCACAACACCACCAAAGAAAATGAAAGATACAATTCCACTCAAGAATGGTGACTTAAGTATGCTGAAAGTCTTAGGATCTCTTAAAAATCCATGATCAGGAATAAGACCCCAAACAACAATTCCAGAAAAGACTATTACAGCAATCCCCGCATACCATAATCCCTTCTTTTCATCCTGACTTAAGGGTTTAATCTCTTCTCGCTCTGCAGAACCTTTATAAGAACCTAGTCTTGGAATAACTATTTTCTCCGTTACCCATGTTCCTGCAGCAGCAATAAAGAAAGTTGATACAAACATAAAGTAATAATTAGCCGCTGCATTAATTTCATATGAAGGATCAATTATATGTGCAGCTTCCTGAGAAAGTCCGGCAAGCAATGGATCAAGAGTTCCTAATAATAAATTAGCACTATAACCACCGGAAACTCCTGCAAATGCGGCAGCAAGTCCAGCAATTGGATGTCTTCCAACAGCAAGAAAAATAATTGCTGCTAAAGGTACAAGCAGAACATAACCAATCTCACTGGCAGTGTTAGACAAAATTCCTGAAAATACAATAACGAAGGTTAGGAGCTTTTTAGGAGCCTTTAAAACGAGAAGCCTTAATGCTGTACCTATCAATCCACTATGCTCCGCAACGGCAATTCCAAGTAGAGAAACAAGCACAGTTCCAAGTGGGGCAAATGAAGTAAAATTAGTAACCAAATTTAATATTATTCGATGAAGCCCTTCCACTGAAAGTAGACTTACAGGGGATATTTCTTTACCTGTCCCTGGGTGGACCACTGATAAATCAAATAAGCTCACAACCCAGGAAAGTACAACTACACCTAATGCAAATAATGCAAATAGAGTGGTCGGATGCGGAAGTTTGTTACCAACTTTTTCAATTATTCCTAAAAATCTATCAACTAGTATTTTTGAATTTACTGTTTTTGCACGCATTAAAAGTCCTTTTGATGAATTAGCTAATTTGTACTAAAGTTATAACAATTAAATGGGCAATTTTATTCCACGTTAATAAAAATATTTTCATTGATAATTAGCTAAAGCAAAAGTTGATTGGGTTATAAAAAAAGATGGTTAGATATATTTATTTTAGAAAGCGACTGACAGCATCAGCACAATTCTCGCCGTCAATAGCTGAAGAAACAATTCCGCCAGCATAACCGGCACCTTCACCACAGGGAAATAATCCTTTAACTTCAACGTGCATGAAAGTTTGCTTGTCCCTCGGCACCCTGATTGGAGAGCTTGTCCGGCTTTCAACTCCAACTAATACTGCTTCATCGGTAAGATAACCTTTCATTCGCCAGTTAAAATCTTTCAATGCTTTCTTAAGCCTTTTAACTATAAAATCAGGAAGTTCTTTATCAAGTCTGGCAGAAGTTAATCCAGGGATATAAGAAGTCTTAGGCAATGATTGAGAATATTTTCCTGCAATAAAATCAGTTGCTCTTTGTGCTGGAGCAGACAAAGAAAATCCAGCTAGCTCGTATGCATGCTGCTCAAGCTTTTGTTGAAGTTTTAATGCACCAAAAGGTGAACCATCATTTTCATCAACCCATTCATTTTCTTTTACTTCAACAACAAGACCTGAATTAGCAAAGGGCGAATCTCTTTTTGACATTGACATCCCGTTCACAACAATTTCATCGGGTGCAGTCATTGCCGGAACTATAATCCCACCCGGGCACATACAAAAAGAGTAAACACCTGCACCATCAACATTACTTGCGAGGCTGTAATTAGCCGTTGGCAGGTTTTCCGGTTTTATTCTCGTGTGATATTGAATTTCATTTATTAATGGTTGGGGATGCTCAATTCTAACACCCATTGCAAAGGGTTTAGCTTCAATTCTAATTTTATTTTTGTCAAGAATATAAAATATATCCCTTGCTGAATGACCGGCTGCAAGTATTAAGGCATCGGCAAAATATTCCGTGTTCGTATTTACAACAACACCTTTGAGTTTTTTATTCTTAAAGATAAAATCAGTCACACGGGAATCGTAGTGAATTTCACCACCTGCGTTAAGAATTGTTTGTCTCACGGCAGATATGATCTTTGGTAATTTATTTGAACCAATGTGCGGATGAGTATCAACTAAGATATCCGGATGGGCACCATGCTGAATAAAAATTTCTAATACTTTGGAAACGTTACCTCTCTTAACTGCTCTTGTATAAAGTTTACCATCACTGTAAGTACCGGCTCCTCCCTCACCATAACAGTAATTGGAATCAGGATTAACAATCTGTTCCCGCTGAAGCGAACGTAAATCTCTTCTTCTCGCCTGAACATCTTTCCCTCTTTCAAGAACAATTGGCTTAATACCAAGCTCTATTAATCTAAGTGCAGCGTACATTCCCGATGGTCCAAATCCAACAACAATAACTTTCTTTTTACCATCAACAGGATTGTATTTGTATTTTGGTTTATCTTCGGTGGGATGTTCTCCGATATAAACATCAACAAACATATGAAATACAGGAGCTTTACGTGCATCGACTGATCTGCGAACCGGTATTATCGCTGTAATTTCTTCAGGTTTAATTCCCAGTTTTCTTGATGCGATATATCGAAAGAAACTCTCTTCGAAAATCTTTTCGGGTGGTATAATTATTTCAATTTGTTTTTTCATATTTTATAGAAAATTTAATAAGTACTTTTTATGTAACCTCCATCAACCTGAATTGTAACACCTGTAACATAGCTTGCCTGTTTTGATGCTAGGAAAACAACTACGGAGGCAATTTCTTCAGGTCTTGCAAGCCGGTTTAACGGAACCCTTTTCGCCATATCTACCAGAACCTCCTCGTGAGATTTCCCCTTCTCTTTTGCTTCCACTACAGCTAGTTCATATAGGCGTCCTGTTAATGTCATTCCCGGCGCTACATTGTTAACCGTAATGTTAAACTTGGCTACTTCATTGCTAAGAGATTTGGTAAAACCGGTTACTCCTGCACGAAGAGAGTTTGACAAAATTAAATTGTCCACTGGCTGCTTTACAGAAATCGAAGTGAGGTTTATTATCCGTCCCCAATTGTTTCGCATCATTCCCGGTAGAACAAGTCTTGAAAAGCGAACGCTGCTAAGAAGTACCTGCTCATAGGCATTGTTCCAATCTTCCTCCTCAAGTTGTTGGAATAAGCCTGGTACAGGTCCTCCACAATTATTCACAAGTATATCAACGTTTCCGAAATGTGCACTCACAGCATTAAAAGTATTTTCAATATCCTTCTGCTTATTTAAATCGCAAACAGACCAAAATGGTTCAATTTTGTATTTCGCCTTAAGTTCTTCAGTAGCGGATAATAAATTCTCTTTTGATCTTGAAGAGATAGCAATCTTGCAGCCTTCCTCTGCAAACATCTCAGCAACTGCTTTTCCAATTCCCATACTTGATGCAGTAATAAGAACAGCTTTATTCTTTAAACCGGTATCCATAGTTTACCTCTGAAGTAAAAATAAAGATATATTGATTGGCAGAAATTAAAATAAAGTATTTATTCTAATTTATGAACTAGCTCACCCACAATTTTTGCAGTATCCATAGCAATTACCAACTCTTCATTAGTCGAAATACGAAATATCTTCACTTTTGAAGAATTATCTGAGATTACGGTTTCCCGGCTTTCATTTTTTAGCCTGTCAAGTTTAATCCCCAGATAATCCATATTTTTACAAATTTCTTCTCTTACCTCAGAAGCGTTTTCACCAATACCGCCGGTGAAAACAAGAACATCTAGCCCACCCATTGCAGCTGTGTATGCACCAATATATTTTTTTATTCGATAGCAGAAAATCTCAAAAGCATAAATAGACCTCTTCTGTTCGTCTTTAACAGAAGCGAGAATTTCACGCATATCGCTGCTCTCTCCGCTAATACCAATCAAACCAGAATGTTTATTAAGAAGAGTTCCTGCTTCACTAAGCGACAAGCCTTCTTTTCCCATTATATATAGAATAAGAGAAGGATCAAGATCACCGCTTCTTGTGCCCATCAATAATCCTTCAAGTGGGGTAAAACCCATAGTGGTATCAATAGATACACCATTGTTAACTGCAGCCATACTGCATCCATTACCAAGATGAGCAGTAATTATTTTAAGTTGATTTACATCTTTTCCCATAAGTTCCGCTGCTTTCTCTGAGACGTAAAGATGAGATGTGCCGTGGAAACCATATCTTCTAATTTTATACTTCTTATATAATTCGTACGGAATACCATAGAGATAGGAACGCGGCGGCATCTTTGAATGAAATGCTGTGTCAAAAACTCCAACCTGCGGAGTATCAGGTAAAAGTCTTGTAACTGCCTGAATACCTTTAATGTTTGGCGGATTATGAAGAGGTGCAAGTTCAATATTATCCTGAAGCACCTTAATAACTTCATCATTAATGAGCACTGATGCCGAAAATGATTCGCCCCCGTGTACTACACGATGACCAATAGCATCAATCTCTTTGATATCAGCTATTACGCCGTGAGTTCTGCTTAATAGTATTGCAATAACATACTCTATTGCTGCTTTATGATCCAGAATTTCTCCAGCAATTTTAATACTATCACCATCATGCCTTGAATGAGATAATACAGCTCCACTCATCCCGATACGTTCGACTACACCTTTTGCGAGAGCGATTTCTGATTCGGTTTCAATGAACTGATATTTTATTGATGAGCTGCCGCAGTTTAATACTAAAACTTTCATTTTATTTATTTTGATTTCTTATTGTGAAAAACTTATCCTATAATATTTCCGTGTTCGTCATATTTATAAAACCCTTCACCGCTTTTCTTTCCGAGTTTCCTTTCACGAACAAGCTTTCGTAAAATCGGACAAGCACGGTATCTGGGTTCACCTAGAGTTTTCCAGAGAGTTTCCATCCAGGCAAGCACTTCATCAAGACCCATGCTGTCTGCCATTTCAAGAGGACCCATCTGGAAATTGTAACCAAGCTTCATAGCAGTATCGATATCCTTTGCAGTCGCAACCCCTTCAAGAAGAATATGCATCGCCTCATTCAACAAAGGAACGATTGCCCTCGTAGTAACAAAGCCGGGATATTCATAAACCTCTACAGGTGTTTTGCCAATATTTGAAACAAAGGTTTTAATTCTTGCTATTGTTTCATTCGATGTGTGCAAACATTTAACAACTTCAACTACAGGTATTTTAGGAACTGGATTTAAAAAATGAAGTCCTATCATTTTATCAGGCCTGCTGGTTGTCTCTGCAAGCTTTGTTAAACTTAGTGTAGAAGTGTTGGAGACAAAAATACAATCCGTTTTTGCTTTCTTATCAAGCTCGGAAAAGATACTTACCTTCAAATTATAATCTTCATCTACCGCCTCGATTATTAAATCCCGATCAGCGACTTTATCAAAGTTTGCTTCCCATGCAATTCTGCTTAGAATAGCTTTCTTATCAGATTTCGTCATTCCCCATCTTTTAATTTCACGATCCATAGTTTCAGAAAGCATTGTTTTGGAATGTTTCAAATACTTTTCATTCTTTTCAATCAGCAGAACATCCATACCAGCTGATGATATGGTTTGTGCCAAACCCTGACCCATTACACCGGCACCAATAATGGCAATTTCCTGTATTGTATCTGAATCATCAACTTCCGGTGAAGACCTTAGCAAATCTTCAAGTTTTAATTTTCCTTCCATCATTTAATAAACCTTCTGTATTTCTTTTTGAGGATTATGCAGTGAGCCTGCTTTAGGGGATAGAAATTTATTTTCTGAACAACGCTACTTTTCCGTTAATTACTAATAATTACATAACAAAAATATAGATTTTATTGATGTTATAACAGGACAAAAATTAGATGGAGATTATAATGATGTGTTAAATAATTATTAACAAATTAAGTTCTTTAATAAATCAAAAGGGATGCAGCTTACTGCATCCCTTTAGTTAAATAATATTTTTCAGTTAACTATTTCAGAAATACAATTTTCTTCATCTCCCGATGAGATTGTGAACCATCTGCATTGTTTACTTCAAATGAATAATAATAAATTCCTGAAGAATAATTCTGAGCATTCCAGGTTACTTCATAATTTCCAGCACTTTGCATCTTCGAAACTAATTCTTCAATTACTTCACCAAGAGCATTGTAGATGTGAATTCTTACCTGGCTTTCAACAGGCAGAGCATATTTTATTGTTGTAGCCGGATTGAAAGGATTCGGATAGTTTTGCGAAACATAATATTCAGATGGCATAAAAGTTAAGTTTACGGCAAGCTGTTCCGAAAATTCAAAGTCTCCATTGAAATCAATCTGTTTCAACCTGTATAAAGCTGTTCCTTCATAAGGCATTTGAGAATAATCATCAACATAATTGTAATTCTGAATTTCAGTTGTTGTTCCCTTACCTTCAACGAATGCTATGTTTACCCAATCCTGGTTTTTTAGTTTCCTCTCAATTTCAAAACCGTTGTTGTTTGTTTCAGTCGCAGTGCTCCAATTCAACAAAACTGAGTTAACACCTGTTTCCGCTGTAAAAGTCGAAAGTTCAACTGGTACTGTGAAATCTATAAAAGCTTCATAAACCCCTCTTCCGTGAGTTCCTGCCCTCATCATCTGATTAGAATGAGAATAATCCAGATGTATGATAACAGTATTAGGAAGATTGTTTGGTAGTTCAACCCAGTTAGTACCATTATCCTGAGTCAGGAACACTCCAATATCTGTAGCAACAAAGTAAGTATTTGGATTCAGTGCATCATAAGTATAAATGAAACAATCATTAACCGGCGAATCGGGAAGATTCCCATAAATACTGAACCAGGAATTACCCATATCAGTCGTTTTATATACTTTATTTGTGCTGAAGCCTGAGAAAGTTAGTATTGCAATATTCTCATTAGTTGGATGAACATTTACTGATGTGATTGTCCTGGATGGTAATCCGCTTGTTTTATTTGTAAATGTAGCTCCGCCATCCGTCGAGAGAAAGATGTTTGATACCTGAAGTAGCATACATAACTAATGGATTTGACTTGCTAATTGCCATTTCCCTTACCGCACTTGATCCATTCACATTTGCTGAAATTGCTGTCCAGGCACCACCATTATTTGTTGAGCGATATACTCTCTGTCTGGCTGTATAAAAAGTTCCGTCTGTAGTTGGATGAGCAATTATAGGAGCAACCCAGGTAACATTTTCACTTGTGCTGATACCGCTTGTTGCACTACTCCAGGAACTACCACTATTTGTTGTTCTGAATATTCCGCCATTCTGAGTTTCACCAAGAATAAAGTTTGAATTGAGTGGATTGAAACATACTTCTCCGCCATCTCCACCGTAAGCAGCCGCCCAGTTTAATGCAGAATAAGTCTGTTGAGTTCCATTATCCTGTGTACCTCCTAATATTCGGCTTGGTGTAAACGGACTTGCTGCAATCCTATAAAACTGAGTCAGCGTTAAATTCTGATTCAAATTAGTAAAACTGTTTCCATTATTTGTTGATGACCAGATTCCACCATCATTGCAAGCAATAACTGTATTAGGATCTGTTGGGTGGAAAAATAAAAAGTGCTGGTCAACATGAACATAACCGCCAGAGTAACCGTTAGTGATATTTGTAAAGTTAGTGCCATCGGTTGATCGCCAAATATCAATCGTTCCTACGTAAACCAGATTCGGATTAGAGGGATTCACTCTGCAATATAAATCATACCATGCCTGGCCTCCCTGGTTTTGAAATGCTGAAGTAGTTGTAAGCTGAGTCCAGTTAGCACCATAGTCAGTTGACTTGAAAAGATTGACATTTCCGCTAACATGAACCGAAGCATACATAAATGCTGGTTGCGAGAGACAAAGATCAAAATGAGTTCTTACTCCTGTGCCCAACCCGGTTCCAAAAGCTGTAAAAGTTTGACCGCCATCAAGAGATCTTCTGAAACCAATTCCAGATCCGACTGCGAATACAGTATCACCTGTAAAAGTGAAAACAACATCGTCACATCTTCCACCAATCAGCGTAGACCAATTTTGACCAGAGTTTGTGCTTCTGAACAGCCCATTATTTCCGAGTGCAGCTAATAGTTCATTTGGATGATTAGGTCTGATTTTAATTCTTGAAAAATAAGATGATGAGGGTAATCCACTTGTAATATGCTGCCAGGTAGCTCCAGCATCAGTAGATTTTAGCAATCCTCGGCCATAATAAGAAGCACCGCTGTAAGTGGCTTCACCTGTTCCCGCATAAACAATATTTGGATTTGTTGGATCGATAGCTATTGCACCCATCGACATTGAAGGTTGATCATCGGTTAAAGGTGTCCAGTTAACTCCGCTGTCTGTTGATTTCCATACACCTCCGTTGGCTGGTCCAATATAAATTGTACTTGGGTCTGTTGGATGAAATGTTCCTGTTACAACACGTGAAGAAATGTTTCCATAATTAAAGTAGTATCCAGGCGTTGGACCAAGGCTAACCCAATTTATAGCAGGCATTCTGTCAGCATTTTGAATTCTTAACTCATCACGTTGATTGATTGAATTTGAATAAGCATTTTCAGGAATAAAATTATTTGGATAAGCACGCTGCTCAAAAAACCATCTTTGCCGAATGAATGGTTTAGTTTGTTGTATTTCAATCGGCGCTTCTGAGTAAACAGAATTTTCAATTAGTATATCAGTGTAAGAAGTTTGAGATAAACTGTTACCTGCTGCTAAAAGAAATAGAATCGAATAAAAAAATGCTTTCATATGTAAAAGCTCCTTATTATTTTTATTTCAAGTGAAAATATGATGAAACTAGTGACTGAATTGATTTTTTGAATGTATTTTGTACGATAGGAATAATATCATTTATTTAATTAAAAATTTCTTTGTTTAAAATAATCCTATAATCGTGATATAACAAACAAAAATAGTACCTATGTCAAGTATTCCAATTAAAGTATTAAACGAATTTTTTGGTTATGATAATTTTAGAAGTGGTCAGCTTGAAATTATAGAAGCGGTAATAAAGTATAACAATGTTTTGGCAGTACTTCCTACTGGTGCTGGTAAGTCAATATGTTACCAGATTCCGGCACTACTATCGGAAAATTTTTCAATTGTTATTTCACCATTAATTGCTTTAATGAAGGACCAGGTAGATGGATTGAATAGCAGAAAAGAAGTTGCTGCCTTCATCAACAGCACTATGAGTTATTCAGAAACAGAGCAGGTATTAAACAAGATTGCTCTTGGGAGCATAAAATTGCTTTACCTCGCACCTGAAAAAATTGAAAGCCTGAAGTTTGCTGAAAGAATAAAGGAACTTAATCCAAAGAACCTTTTTGTTGACGAAGTTCATTGCATTAGTGAATGGGGTCATAACTTCAGACCCAGCTACCTGAAGATAAAAGAGTTTATCGATCATATCGGAATAAAAAAAATATCCGCTTTCACTGCAACTGCTACTCCTGAAGTAAGAGAAGATATTGTAACTCAGCTCAAATTTAAAGATCCTAAAATATTTGTTAAAGGATTCGAACGGGAAAATCTAAATCTTCGTACTCTTCACCTCAAAAAGAAAAAAGAAAAATGCTTTGAACTAGTAAGGGAAATCAATGGGTCTACTATTATTTATACTTCATCGCGGAAAAGATCTGAAGAGATCGCAGAGTTTTTGAATATGAAAGGATTTAGTTGTAATTATTATCATGCAGGATTAACTGCACCTGAAAGAAGAAGAGTTCAGGAAGAATTTATCCAAGGCAGATCCAAAATCATTGCCGCAACAAATGCATTCGGGATGGGGATTGACAAATCTGACATCAGATTGATAATTCATTACAATACTCCAGGTTCAATTGAAAGTTATTACCAGGAAATTGGAAGAGCAGGACGTGATGGAAAAGAATCATTCTGTTATCTTCTTCACGATGAATCAGATATGGCAATTCAAAATTTCTTTATATCAAATTCTCACCCAAACAAAGATCTTATTCTAAAAGTTTACAAGGCTATCTGTGATTATAATCGGGTTGCTGTTGGAAGTATATCAGAAAAAGAACTTATTGTTGACAGAGATTATATTTCAAAATACTCAGGTGTCGAAATTTCTTCAGGACTGCTTCATTCAGCATTAAAATACCTGGAGAACTCAGGATACCTCCGTAAAGTTTCAGAGTTTGACAAAAAAGATTCGATACAATTATTATTTGGTAAAGAAGAACTGAGACAATTTATTCATAACTCCCCATACCAGGAATTAGCAAATATTCTTGTGTCACTGCTACGCGAATTTGGCAGCACTGTTTTCAATTCACCCGCTAAAATTTCCGCTGCAAATCTTGCAAACAAATTTCAAATTCCTGAACAAAGTTTTCTCGATTCGTTGAATGTTCTTGATAATATGGGAATTATTTCCTTCCATCAGGCAATTGCAAAAGATACTGTAGTTCTAACGTCTCCCCGAATTAGTGCAGAGCATCTTAACCTCAACTATAAATTAATAAATGAAAGCTACCTTAACTCTCAGCGTAAGCTGGATAAAATGGTGGATTTTGTATTCACAAATGAATGCCGCTTCAAAAACATCCTGAACTACTTTGGAGAAAATGTTGCAGATTACAAATGCGGAAAATGTGATAACTGCACATCATCAGGGAAACTAAAAGATTCCTCATCAGCATACTTATCTGAATTAATTATTGAAACACTTGAAGAAGCTGCTGATGAAATTCCTGAAAACTTTCTAATCAAAGTGCTGAGAGGAGAAAAAATAAAAGAGAGTGCTGTTTTGTTTAAACATTTCGGTGCTTGCAGTAAGTATTCTATTGCGGAGATTAAAGGGGTTATTGCTGATCAAATTTCAAAAGGAAAAATTTTAAAGAGCGCTGGTAAGAGAAATTATTTAAGCCTGCCAAACACTGATAAAAACAAATCAGAAAAAGTAACTGATATAAAAAAATCGGTCCAGGATACAAAGAATTACGATGATGAACTTTACCTTTTTAACCAGTTACGTGAAGTAAGAAAAAAAGCTGCAGACAGATTTATGCAGTCAGGCTATCTTATTTGCCCTGATAACGTATTGCGTGAGGTTGCAAGAACTCAACCAAAAAGTAAGGCTGAGCTATTAGGAATTAGCGGATTCAACTCCCGCATGTTCAATAAGCTTGGAAATGACTTTATTGAAATCATAAAAGCATATAAGCCTGATGTGAACCTAAAAAAAGAAACCAAAGAGAAGCGAGAACTCCCTCAGAATATTGTTGCGACAAAAAAACTTATTGAAAAAAAATATACGCTGAAGGAAATTGCAGAGACTAGAAAACTTTCTGAAGCGGTTATTTCTATGCAGGTTGAAACAATTGTGGAGTTTGAGCCACATATTGATATCTCTTCTCTGATTAATAAAGAAACTCTACAATCAATTTTGAAAGAAGCAGAAAAAGGATTTAAAAATCTTAAGGAGCTGAAGGAAAGATTACCGTCTCGAATAAACTACCCTGAAATAAGGATAGCTGTTGCAAAATATCGTGCTAATTCTCAGTTGCCTTTTTTAGACCCTCTACGTAAGCTGTAGTGCTGTCAAAAAATGCCAACCACTTCTCAGGTTTTGAATTGTAATAATTAATCGTTTCATCGTACTGTTCAGATGAGATGTTATGTTTTTTAAAAACAATTGTCTTTATCGAATCTAGAGAAAACGTTTCTGCGGATGTGGTATCCTGAATGATTAAAAAGTCAACGTAAACTTTAATGAATTTTTCTTCCGGGATTGGAGGTCCCTTGTCGCAGGCAGATAAAAGAATCAATGATGCAAAGAGTAAAATAATCTTGCTTTCTATGCATTTCGTGCAGCCATACATCCATACTTTCATTCTTCACCCGGAGACCATTGCATGAGGGAATGATTGAATGATTGTTTGAATGTCTGTGGAATTTATTTTGTCCATAACAGAGGGATTTGATTTAGATTATTCAATTCATTTTCTTACTTGCTTCGAAAAGGATTCGTTTCTCCCGTTCACTTAAATTTTGGTAACCTGACTGACTGATCTTATCGAGGATTTCATCAATCTCTTTCTGAGTAATTTCTTCACCTTCTTTTTTCTGATTGATGTCATAGTAATTCGCATCCTCAATATTCTTTCTTTTCCTCTTAAATTTATCAGATAATCCACTGAAAGGATTCTGAAATTGATTTCCTCGACCTATAACCTGAAGAGATGTTTAACATTCGCTTTAAGAGGAACATCAATGCTTTTATCTAACATAATAAACAAGAATCCTGCAATAGCTCCACCAAGGTGAGCTAGATGAGCAACATTACTTTGTGCACTCCAACAAGCATAAATTTCAAGAACAAATCAGAAAATCCAATCAAATATTTTGCTTTTACAGGAATAAGGAAATAAAGGAAAATATATCTGTCAGGGAAACATCAGACCAAAAGCAATCAATACACCATAAATTGCACCTGATGCTCCAATTGTTACAGCGGTGAGATCCGAACAAAGGGTGAAAGAAAAAGTTGGAACAATCCAGCTGCAACACCACAAACAGATAATAAATTAAAAATCTTTTTCGATCCCCAGATAATTTTCTATTTCCATTCCGAACATCCAAAGTGCAAACATATTGAAAAAAATATGAGTGAAACTCACCATGCATAAATTGGTATGTAATTAATTGCCATATCTGAAAATTAAAACCATCACCAGTGGATTAAGTGCAAACCACATATTTAGACTAATACCAAAGTGGTCTACCACCAACCATAAGATTATTAGCAATCATCTGAAGAAAAAACACTGCGGCATTTATGATTAAAAGATTTTTAATCACCTGTGGAAAAACACTAAAACCGCCAAAAGGTCTATAAGAATTATTCAATCAAACTCCTTTATTCATCATCTATTATATTATGCATCTGTCAAAGCAGCAACACCGGGAAGAACTTTTCCTTCCAGAAATTCAAGAGACGCACCGCCACCTGTTGAAACATGTGACACTTTTTTCTCTAATCCAGCTTTGCTAATTGCTGCTGCTGAATCACCTCCACCAATAACAGTTACAGCACCGTTTGCTGTAGCTTTTGCAAGTGTTTCAGCAATTGCGAAAGTTCCTTTAGCAAAATTATCCATTTCAAAAACTCCCATTGGTCCGTTCCAGACTATCGTCTTTGATTTCATCAATTCATCAGAAAATAATTTAATCGATTTTGGTCCTATATCCAATCCCATTTTATCAGCAGGAATTTTATCAACATCCACAACAGTTGCAGGTGAGTCATTATTGAATTCATCTGCAACAACAACATCAACGGGTAGTAAGAATTTTAGATTAGATGTTTTCACTTTTTCAAGTAGTTCTTTTGCAAGATCGAGTTTTTCTTCTTCAAGAAATGACTTGCCGATTTCTTTTCCCTGAGCTTTGAAGAATGTAAATGCCATTCCTCCACCAACAATCAATATGTCAACTTTATCGAGAAGATTATTTATCACATCAATTTTGCCTGATATTTTTGCACCGCCGAGCACTGCACAATATGGTCTTTTTGGATTTGCAAGTGCACTACCAAGATAATCCAATTCCTTCTGCATCAGGTAACCTGCTGCACAAGTTTTAATAAATTTTGTAACTCCTTCTGTTGAAGCGTGAGCTCTGTGCGCACTACCAAAAGCATCATTGACGTAAACATCACCAAGACTTAGCAAGCTGCTTTGCAAATTCAGGATCATTCTTTTCTTCTTGTTTGTGAAAGCGAAGATTTTCCAAAAGAACAACATCACCAGGTTTCATTTCATTTACCAGCTTTTCAGTTTCTGCACCAATACAATCAGGGGCAAGTTTTACTTCTTTACCAAGTAACTTACTTAATCTTTCTGCATGCAGGTTTTAAACTGAACTCAGGTTTTCTTTCACCTTTAGGTCTTCCCAAATGGCTCATCAAAATTGCTTTACCACCAGAGTTAATTATTTTTTTGATTGTCGGAAGTGATTCAACTATTCTGATATCATTAGTTACATTAAGCTTCTCATCCAGAGGAACATTAAAATCAACTCGGACGAGAACTCTTTTATTTTTCAGATCTACTTTATCTATTGAAAGTTTATTCATTTAACTCCTCTTTAAAATCCCTTATTATAAGTTGTCATTCTGATCCTGCTTTAGCAGGAGAAGAATCTGACTACTAATTACATATATTAGATTCTTCGTCGTTTCACTCCTCAGAATGACTGATTAAATTATTATGGAATTTATCACGATACTTTCTTCATCAAATCTACAACCCTGCAGGAATAACCATACTCGTTATCGTACCAACCAACAACTTTAACAAGATTTCCGTTTGCCATAGTAGAAAGTGCATCAAAAATATTTGAGTGCTGGATTACCAACAATATCTGCTGAAACTATTGGGTCTTCAGTATATTCCATTATTCCTTTTAATTCACCAGCTGCTGCCTTCTTAAATGCTGCATTTATTTCTTCAACGGTAACTTCTTTTTTCAATGTTGCAACCAGATCAGTTATAGAACCATCAGGTGTTGGAACTCTTAAAGAAAATCCATCAAGCTTACCTTTAAGCTCGGGAATAATTTTACCGATAGCTTTAGCTGCACCGGTAGATGTAGGAATAATAGAAACTGCTGCAGCTCTTGCTCTTCTTAAATCTTTATGAGGCAAATCAAGCAGCTGCTGATCATTTGTGTAAGAGTGAACAGTCGTCATAAAACCTTTTTCCAATCCAAAAGCATCATTCAAAACTTTTACCATTGGTGCAAGACAGTTCGTTGTGCAAGAAGCATTCGAAATAACCTGTTCATTTCCTTTTAGAACATTTTCATTTACACCCATAACAACCATCGCATCAATATCTCCTTTTGGAGGAACTGTTAGAATAACTTTTTTTGCACCTGCCGTAATATGCTTCAGGCAGCTTTCTTTATCACGGAATACTCCGGTTGATTCAATTACAACATCAACGCCTTTCCAGTTTAGTTTTGAAGGATCTCTTTCCGCAGTTATTTTTATTCTATCACCGTTAACAATAAGTTCAGTTCCTTCGACTTTAACTTCGCCTTTAAATTTTCCATGAACTGAATCATATTTTAATAAATGAGCAAGTGTTGCTGCATCGGTTAAGTCGTTTATTCCTACAAAATCGAACCCGCCAATTTCCAGACATCTTCTGAAAACCAGTCTTCCTATTCTGCCAAAACCGTTAATTCCTACTTTAACTGCCATAATTTTCTCCTTGGTTATAAGTTATATGAATTGAAAAATAATGAACGCAAAGTTAGTTAAAGGGAAAGGTATTTTCAATTTATTATTCTGGTTGAATGCTATTCATCACATATTTTTCTGAAGTTGTTGAACAAGCAGGTTAAAATGACTCTTAAAATTAAGAGTTTAATCCAGTTTCATTATATTTGTAGAAAATTATTACAAAAAATTATAACAGAAAGAGGGTAAAAATGATATCAAAGAAAATGCTAGATGCACTTAATAATCACCTGAATGAAGAAGTTTATTCATCATATTTATATCTATCAATGGCTGCATATTTTGAACATAAAAACCTGAACGGCTTTGCACAATGGTTCAGGATACAGTCGCAGGAAGAATATGGACACGGAATGAAGTTTTATACTTTTATAAACCAGGTTGGTGGAAAAGTAAATCTAAAAGCTATAAAAGCACCAAAGACAACCTGGAAATCAATTATGGAAATCTTCAAAGAAACACTTGCACACGAGAAGCATATAACCGGTTTAATTAATAAGCTTGTCGGACAGGCAATGCAGGAAAAAGATTATGCGACTAATAATTTCCTACAGTGGTTTGTAACCGAACAGGTTGAAGAAGAAGCAACGGTTGAAGAAATAATTAAACAAGCTTGAAATGATTGGCGATGCAAAGAGCGGATTATTTATGCTTGATAGAGAGTTAGGTGCAAGAACGGCTGGACAATAAAATTTATTTATGTCTTTTAATCAAATCCTCTTCATCTGAAGGGGATTTTTTATTTAAATAATGATTACTCCTAAAATTACTAATATCAGTGCACACAAAAATAATCCTGTTAATTCAACAACAATAGAATGTTCTTCCAGGTATTTTTTAGGATATTTACCGAGCGTAATTAATTTTAAAAAGAAGTAACCAAGGTTATACGCAACGATATCAAAAATAAATTCAAGAATAATCAAAGTATTTATATTTAATTCTTCACATCCGCAAGCGGGAAAGCAGTTTGCCTCATCGAGTGGACTTTGTTTGCAACAGGTAGGCTTATTTCTTTGCTAACTCTCTGCTTCAAAATAATCTCTGAATCTTTCAACCATAAACTTAACGGGCCAGGCAGCGGCTTCACCAAGAGCACAGATTGTGTTTCCTTCAATCTGGTTTGCAACAGTAATAAGTAAATCCAGATCACTTGTAGAACCTTTACCGGCAATAATTCTTTTAAGAATTTTTTCCAGCCAGCCGGTTCCTTCACGACAAGGAGTGCATTGTCCGCAGCTTTCGTGGTGATAAAAGTGTGCTATTCTTGCTAAAACTTTTACAAGGTCAGTATCTTCATCCATTACAATAACTCCACCGGTGCCAATTGCAGAACCAACTTCTTTTAGATGATTCAGCATCCATCTTCACACCTTCAAGCTTATCCCCTCTTAATGGAGGCATAGATGATCCACCGGGAATAACACATAAAATCTTTTTATCGTTTGGAACACCGCCAGCGTGATTGTAAATAATGTCAGTAAGCAAAGTTCCGGTTGGAAGTTCATAAACTCCGGGTTTGTTCACGTGTCCGCTTACTCCGAATAACAAAGTGCCGGGATGTTTCGGATGTCCAATCTTTGAGAACCACTCCCATCCTTTTTCAATTATTTTTGGGACGTTAGCAATTGTTTCAACATTGTTAATTGTAGTTGGACAGCCCCATAATCCATTCTGTGCCGGGAACGGAGGT
Organism: uncultured Ignavibacteriaceae bacterium; assembly: GCA_963699475.1. Classification (GTDB taxonomy): domain Bacteria; phylum Bacteroidota; class Ignavibacteria; order Ignavibacteriales; family Ignavibacteriaceae; genus IGN2. The sequence continues at coordinate 54,217 of CAVOUA010000015.1, forward strand.
TTCACTCGTGGATATCCTCTCTTCCCTTCTAAGGAATTCATCAAAGAAGATTCTTCACCACAAATGTAAGCACCTGCACCTTTGTGAATGTAAAATCACATTGAAAATCTGTTCCAAAAGTTTCTTTCATCTTTTCGCCAAGATAACCTTTGGTCATAAGCATCATCAATTGCTTTCTGCAATAGCTTAATCCATTTGTGATATTCACCTCTGATATAAACGTAAGCGGTCTTGGCACCAATTGCGTAACAAGTAATTATCGCACCTTCAATCATCTGGTGAGGATTGAATTCAAAAATTTGTCTGTCTTTGAAAGAACCGGGCTCGCTTTCATCACCGTTTATGCAAAGATACTTTGGCTTGTCAGTTGTCTTCGGCATAAAGCTCCATTTAAGTCCACATAAAAACGCGGCACCACCTCTTCCTCGTAATCCGGATTTCTTTACCTGGTCAATAATATCATCGGGAGTTTGTGTGAGAGCTTTCTTTGCAGCATCATAACCACCGTTAGAAACGTATACATCAATTAAGTGAAGATCTTTTATGTCGGGAAGGAGAATTTTTTCCATTAGTTACTCCCTGCAGTGAGTCGAGAATTTCTTCAACTTTTTCTTTAGAAAGATTTTCGTAATAATCTTCATTAACTGCAATCATCGGAGCAGTACCGCAGCTTCCCATACATTCAACTTCTTCCAAAGAAAATTTTTGATCAGCTGTTACGTCCATATGATCAATACCAAATTTATCTTTCACCTGATTCCAGATTTCATAACCACCACGAAGCATACATGAAACATTCGTACAAACCTGGATGTGATATTTGCCCATTTGTTTCTGATGATACATTGTGTAAAAAGTAACTACTCCAAGTACTTCTTCTGGAGTTATTCCTAAAACATTAGCTATTTCCTTAATAACTTCATTTGAAATAAATCCATTCTGTTCCTGAGCAATATACAAGGTAGCCATAACTGCAGGTTTTCTTACAGGATACTTCTTTGTTTCCTGCTCAATTCGTTGAAGATTTTCTTGTGTAAACTTAAATTCCATTTTTTAATTTATAATGGTTAATAATTTTATTCAGAAGCATGGTTGCATGTTTGTATGAATGCATGATTTAAATGTTCATGCAATCATTCATCAATGCACTCACTTGTCTGCTTCCCCCATAATAGGATCAATGCTGCCGATTATAGCGACCACATCAGAAATCAAATGACCGATAACCAATTTGGGTAAAACCTGTATATTATTAAACGAAGGCGAGCGGATTTTACATTTCCAGGGATGACCTTCTCCCTTGCTCACAAGGTAAAATCCAAGTTCTCCTTTCGATCCTTCAATTGCATGATAAATTTCTCCAACAGGCGGATTAATTCCAAAGTTAACAATCATAAAATCGTGAATTAGTTCTTCCATCTTTGTATAAACTTCATCTTTTTGAGGAAGAACTTTTTTCGGCATATCAGCGTGAACTGGGCCTTGCGGCATTTTATCAAAAATCTGTTTAATAATTTTTGCACTCTCCCTGCACTCATCAATTCTTAAAAAATATCTGGCGAGGCAATCACCTTCAGTATAAGTTGGAATATTAAAATCAATTTCATTGTAACAGAGATAAGGTGCATTCCTTCTTAAATCGAATTCAACACCACAGGCACGAAGGTTTGGTCCGCTGAAACCAAGATCAACAGCATCTTCTTTAGAAATTGCTCCAACCCCATCTATTCGTTCAATAAAAATTCTATTAGTATTAAGAAGCTGTTCAACTTCAGCAAGGTATGGTTCAAACTGATCAATAAACCATTTTGCTTTTGCAAGAGCTTCAGGCTGAACATCGTTTGCAACGCCGCCAATCCTGGTATAGCTGTTCGTAAATCTTGCGCCGCAGAGAATATCCCAAATATCCAGAATTTTTTCACGTTCACGAAGTGTCCACAGAAAAACAGTCAAAGCACCAACATCCATCGCAAATGCACCTACTGCAACTAAATGAGAAGCAATACGTGCAAGTTCTGCAATCATCATTCTTATGTACTGCGCTCTTTTTGGAGCTTCAATTCCAGCAAGTTTTTCAACTGCTAAAACCCAGGCAACATTGTTTGCCATCGGAGAAATATAATCAAGCCGGTCTGTGTGAGGAATGTATTCATAGTAGCTCATATTCTCAGCCATCTTTTCATAACCGCGATGCAAATATCCCAACTCAGGTACACAACCGATAATTCTTTCACCATCAAGCCTTAATAAAAGCCGCAACACTCCGTGTGTTGCCGGATGCTGCGGACCCATATTAAGAACCATCTCATTCTCAAGAGCATCTTCAAGAGTGAAGTCATTTCTTGCGTCGAGAAGAGCTTGTAAAATTTTGGGGTGTACTTCGTTTTCTAGTTGATCCATAAAATTTATTTTTTTGGTAAAGGAAGAGACCCGGGGATTCCCATTAATGGAAATTCCTTTCTCAAAGGATGATACTCGAACTCTTCCGGCATATACATTCTTCTTAGGTCGGGATGGTTGTTGAATTTAATTCCGTACATATCATAAGTTTCTCTCTCCTGCCAGTTAGCTGCACGCCAAACTGAACATACTGAGTCAATTTTACAATCCGATTCATCAACATCAGATTTTAATCTTAAACGAAAATTATGTTTCATTGAAAAAATATTATACACAACAGTGAATCTGTTTTTCCGTGTTGCCCAGTCAATAGCAGTGATATCTGAACAAAGTTTGAATTCAAGTTCAAGGTCGGACTTTAAAAAAGTGCAGACTTCTACAATATTTTTTTTATCGAACTTAATAGTAAGTTCATCTCTGTAATCCGACACATCAAATTCAACAGATGGAAACTTTTCTTTTAGTTTTTTAGGAATGTGAGTTTTAAGATCCATAAAAGTTAGTTCTTCTGAATTACGTTTAGTTCAGGCAGATTAATACCTTCTTTTTGGAGAGGTACATTCTGAAATTGCGAAGCTTTTGTATTTCCGATCTTTTCCTGAATTTTCATCAAGGCGTGAAGTAAATTATCAGGACGTGGCGGACATCCGGCAAGATATACATCTACAGGAAGGAACTGATCTATTCCCTGCACAACAGAATAAGAACGATACATTCCACCTGATGATGTACAGGCACCCATTGCAATCACCCACTTTGGGTCAGGCATCTGATCATAAATTTTTCTAACTACCGGAGCCATTTTATAAGTAACTGTTCCAGCAACTATCATCAAATCACATTGGCGTGGGGTAAATCTCATTACCTCCGAGCCGAACCTTGCTATATCGTATTTAGGATCGCCTACAGCCATCATTTCAATTGCACAACAGGAAATTCCCATCGGCATTGGCCATACAGAACTTTTTCTAGCCCAGGCAATTATCGCATTAAGCTGGGTGGTTAAGAATCCACTATCTTTTATATAAGCTTCTAATCCCATTTAAATCCGCCTTTTTTATATGCGTATAAGTAACCTAACTCAAGTACTATTAAGAATACCAACATAGAAAGGAACACAGAAATTCCATATTCGCCAAATAATTTTCTAAACTGAACTGCCCAGGGATAAATAAAAATCACCTCTAAGTCAAAAATGATGAAAAACATTGCTACCAGATAATACTTAATCGAAATTCTCTGCCTGGTTGTTCCAACAGGTTTCATCCCGCTTTCATAGGTTGAACTCTTTTCCCTATTGGGTCGCTGCGGCCCAATCAATGTAGACGACCACACTAAAACAGCTCCAAAAATTAGAGCAACAGCTAAAACGAGTAGTAATGGAATGTATTGTTCTATCATTTGATAATTATGAAATAATTGAGGTTAAAATTATTGAAAATAAGGGGTATTGTCAAAGTAAAGTTTAGTCCACTTCTATCCTGTAAATAAAAATTATCTCAAAGAATTGAAATACTGAAATCAATATTAAACTATCTTAATTTAATTGCGATTTGCAGGTAATTATTTATAGTCCCTAAAAATTCATAATTCAAATTGTATGCAGATACTATCTCTGTAAATGCTTTAAACTCATGAGTAGGAACACCAAACTCATCAAAAATAATAATATCATCTTTTTTTAGTAGTGGAAGAAGTCGTGTTAAAACAAATAGTGTGGATGAAAAAAGATCAGCATCCATATGTATGACTTTTCTTTTATCTGAGGTATAACCATCCAGGAAACTAGGGAGTGAATCCTGAAAAAGTCCTTTTATAAAAGTTACTCTATCATCATCAATTATAGGAGTTGTTCCTTGACTATCGTAATGATGTTTTTTCATGACTCCAAAATCTTCGGGCAAACCTGTAAATACGTCAAACCCGAAAAATTTTGTTTCAGGATTCTGGTTTCTTTCAACCCACCATTTAAATGCGATTCCACTGGCTACTCCAAATTCCAGATAGTCGATTGGCTGATTTTTAATTTCTTCATTTAAAACAAAATCGTGCAACTGAAATCTATTTTCATAATTAACTTTCTTATTATAGAAATCATTGAATTTTCCTTTTGGTGATGTAGAAATCCAACGAGATAATCTTGATAAATAGACAATATTCAGAAATATTCCTTCAAAGGGTTTAAGTAATATGTGCAGTTTAAACCGAGAGAATAACGCTTTAATTTTTCGTATGATGTAAAGTTTGAAATGCATACTAAATCTTTATGTTCTTTTTTTGTTATTCAAATTTATATACTGAATTTCTATTAGCAGAGTTTCATCTAAATTTTGACCTTTAAAAATACTTTTAATTACTTGTTAATACTCTGTAAAGAACCGAAGCCGGATTGGTAAAATAAACAACAACTTCCAGACCGGGATGCTCGTTTTTAGGATCTATCAGGAATTGGAACTCCCTTCTTAGTCCGGCTTCAGCCATTCCAATATAAAGGTAATCCACCTTGCTCTCCCTGAGTTTTGAGATAAATTCTTCATACGAATCTGACATTGGCATTAATTTAAAGTCCATGTCAAGATAATAAGCGACGTGTGCCTTCCTGGCTGCAAGTATTTTTCCCCTCTGTTCTGGCGAAACATTTTCTTCATACCAATCCCTTAGTGTTAAGAGTTCTGTAGGTCCGGAATTAATATTTCTACTATTAAATGAATATGATTTTGCAAAAGTGAAGGCGACAATTCCCACCATTAAAAGGTAACTGAACCTGACTGGAATAAATTTTCTCAATTTAAATTTTTCAATAAAGAAAGGCTGGATAGCAATCAACAGATAGAAAGGTATTAGAAACAATGAAAATCTTTCGCTGTAGAAAACAACAAGCAAGAGTGCAAAGAAAAACATATTAACTAAATAGTAACCAGTCTCTTGTGTCTTCCAGTTTTTAAATGGATTTGAAATAATAAGTAAAACCAATCCCAGGATGACAAACACACCAATTTGCCAGCCTAATAGTTTTTCCATATCGTTAACAAAATGGTCGGTAATATTTCCTGTCACAGTTGAGAGAAATAATCCAATATCTTTAAAGATCACTTCGGTCAATGAAGTAATTTTGCTGCTTTCTTTAAACCAGAAATCATCCCAGCTAATTTTTCCTTTTCCGTAAACCTCATAGGCAATATTCTTATAATTCTCATTATAAAAGAAGGAATTTTTTTCACTCAGGCAGTGAAATCCCCACGGAGAAAAAGTTATCACGAAAACGGCAGCAAATACTATTGAAGCCTTAAGCCTTTTAATCCAACTTATGTTCCAGGAATTCACAAAAAGTATGACAAATACAAAACTTGCTAAAAAGATGCCGTTATATCTTGTAAGGTAAGAAAGCCCGCCAAAGATTGCAGAGAGTATTAAATTTTTATAATTCAGTTCTCTATTCTTAAAAAAGAAATAGATTGTTAAAGCTGCAAGTGCATTGAAAAACATATCCGTGCCGGCGCTGTATGAATATTGAATGAAGACTTGATTAACCGCAAGAAGCACAGTAACAAAAAACGCCGGAACAGGAGAAAATATTTTTTTCAGCAGTTCGAAGGTGATATAGACTAAAACTGATGCTGAGAGAACGCCAATGAGAATTCCTGCATGAAAAAAATCTCCAAGAATAAAACCAAAGAGTGCAAGGACCATTGGATAAAGTGGTCCCCTGAAAGCATCCATTGGAATTTCGCCGGAAAGAATTTTTTTTGCACTCGGTACGTATCCCCAGAAAAAATCAGTCTCTATGCCATAATCTCCCACTTTATGAAAAATAAAACTGATCAACCCGACAACGACAAAATAAAAAGCAGCTAAAAGCAATCCGGTATATTTACGGGAGATGTAGTTTTCAAACACCGAGGAGATTGTTTTTATTACCGGAGAGCTTTGGATTCTCTCTTTCTTTTTTTTAGATGGACGGGATTTAGACATTGAAATTTTTAGCCGTGAATAATATCATTATGAAAAAAATTGTTTGATAATATAAGTAATTTTAGCTATTACTTAAATTTGAAATTCAACCTAAACACTAATAAAATGATATTAGTAATTAACCTTGAAGTAGTTTTTGTATTTTATCCCTTTAAGTGAAGTAATTATTTTAATTAAAGTAAAATTCCAATAATCCTGAGTCATTTGAAATCAAAAGTAAAAAAATTTTTATCACTTATTCCTCTGATTATTATTGTCTTCTGCAACCAGAGCCTTCTTGCACAGTCAACATTTGATTCTACTTTGTACCTCATCCCTATCGGTTCGCTTAATCGTTTGTTCTCAAATTTCGACAAACAACTAAACACATATTATCTTAATACCGGTTTTGATTTATATGGCTCATCCTCAAAATTTGAATATAGAGTAAATCAGAACTATCGTTCAACATTAATTCAAAGCAGTCAAAACAGCATTCGCGATGAAGAATACTTATTCGCTCTCGGCAAGTACAAATTGAGCAACGGATGGAAACAGGGAATCGCAATAAGAAGCAACATAGTCTCAGACGACAGGCAGCTCGGAATAAACCAGGCAACAATTAATCAAGCAGTAACATTGAGTGAACTCTATTTTATTAGAGATTTAATTCTAACACCTTACGGCGGATACTCGGATAACAGGCAGGTAGATGAGGTTGACACAGGACCGGTTTATGGTTTGGAAGGTAAACTCAATTATCTCGGCTCGGTTGACTTTGATATAAATTCGAAGTTAAGACTTGAAAATGAAGATATCTCTCCAAGAAAAAATACAATCCGCTATTTAGATTTACTGGTTACCAATCCTTTTAATCCTGATGTAACAAACTTTTTCAATTCAAAATTTACTGAAAGCCGTAAGGATTTTTATATATCTGCAGATTCAATTACATCTCAGCAATTTGACATCAATAATAATATAGAAAGCAGAACCGAGACTGTATTTCTGCTTCAGGATAGATTAAATTACAATAATTTTCTAGATTTGTTTTCTTTAGAACTTACAGGACGAATAAACTTCCGAACAATTGACAGAAATACCCGTTATAAATCAACCAGCATTCAATCACCTTCAATTTTTGATACACAGGTTGACGAACTGGGAATTGTTGTTGAATCAGGATTATTCTACAGAACAGAATTATTAAATTTGGGAATAAATCTAAATTATTATGAGAGAGATGAAAAGCACATCACCAAAAGATTCGAGGGAGTTGCTGAAAGTTTTTATGAGCAGAGATCAGAGCTGGAAAGTCAAAAGAATAACAACTCTAACAGAGCAACAATTTCACTACTTGGAAATATTTATTTATCTCGGAAGGACGAGTTATCGCTTAGCCTGTTTCATAGTAAACTGAAATATGATACTCCGAGTGCCCAAAATGATGATGACCGTGATGAGCTTCTTAACCATCGGAAGATTACGTTACTCAAGATTCATTTCACCTTTCTTCCAGATGTTTGCAAATCTTGAAGGTACCGTAAGTCATCTTGTTTATCTTTTTTCAAGTCGCAGCGCCAACAACAATATAAACAGAGTATTAAGATTTTCTACTGGCGGATATTACAACGGCGCAGAGTTTTCCTCGTTAAATAATTTCGAGGTATCAGCTAATTATACGGTTTACGATTTTCAGGATGTTGCTTCAAATCTTCGAAGTATTTCTTTCCGGCAATTTCTCGCAACAGATTCCACAAATTACCGGATAACAAAAAACTTCTCCTTTATAATAACCGCCTATCTTAAGCTTACCAGCCAGGGCGAACTTGACTGGGATAACTTTGCAGAAAGACCACTGAGATATCTTCAGGAAATTTTTGCTGATCCTAAGTTTGGCATAGTTTCCGATTATTCCTTTTTTGCATTAGGATTAAGATATTTCTCGCTTAATACGTTCAGATACGACAAAACAGAACGTGTTCCTGATTCAGATTTCCTTAGCATTGGCCCCCTTTTTGAGATACTGATTGGCTCTAAGATGTTATTCCTTAAGCTGAATACGTGGTATGAATTTATTTCTGACAACAGCAATGTAGATAGAGAAAGATTAAATTTTATTTTAACAATGAATTGGAATTTTTAACTTATCAGGGTAAATTTTCTCCCAAATTAAAAGAAATATATTGACTAAGAATTTTGCCTGAACCATTTTACGAAATAGAAATAGAAAGCGATCCTAACAACCTGATAACGGTCGAGGAATTTGTAAATTATTTTGCAAAGGATCTCGGCTTATCGGATGAACACCTATCGGTTTTGTTACTTGCAGTTACTGAGGCTACAACTAATGCAATTATTCACGCCAATAAATGCGATGCATCTAAACTGGTAAGAATTCATGCACAAATTGAAGATTCCAAGCTGATTGTAAAAATTAAAGACGAAGGTAAAGGATTTGACCCAACTACTCTTCCCGATCCAACCCATCCTGAAAACCTGTTGAAAGATTCCGGTCGAGGCGTTTTTTTGATGAAAGTCTATATGAATGAAGTAAAATATAATGTTACTCCCTCCGGAATGGAGACTATTCTCGTTCTTAATTTATAGCTTATCTTAAATTCAGATTACTGATCAATTCTCTTCAATAGCCACTATCACCTCTGATATATTTTGTTTATTTTAACTGTTGTCATTATCAACATTATTTAAACAGGAGATAAAATGGGAAGAAAAAAAATATCTGTAATTGGAGGAGGCCAAATCGGAGGAGTTTTGGCCCAATTAATCGCTTCGAGACAGCTCGGGGATGTAGTTTTATTTGACGTTGTCGAGGATATGCCCCAGGGAAAAACTCTGGACATAGTCGAGGCATCAAGAATAGATGGATTTGATATCACAGGTAAAGGAACCAACGATTACAAAGATATTGATGGTTCAGATATCGTGATTGTTACTGCCGGATTACCACGAAAGCCGGGAATGAGCCGGGATGACCTTCTCACCACAAATGCCAAAATTATGCAGACCGTTGCTGAAAACGTTAAGAAACATGCAGCGAATTCAATAGCAATTATTATCTCGAATCCACTTGATGCAATGGTTACTCTATTTAAGAAAATTACAGGCTTTCCTGCTGGAAGAGTAATGGGTCAGGCTGGAATACTTGACTCATCAAGATTTTCAACTTTCATTGCGTGGGAACTGGGTGTATCGGTTAAAGATGTAAACGCTATGGTGCTCGGTGGACACGGCGATACAATGGTTCCGATAGTAAGATATGCAAATGTTAACGGTATCCCGGCAATGGAATTACTGGAGAAAAAATACAAAGATAAAGCTAAGGCTGCTGAGGTTATGAAAGCTATGGTCGAAAGAACAAAGATGGCAGGTGGAGAAGTTGTTAAGCTACTTAAAACCGGCTCAGCTTTTTATTCGCCGGCTTCTGCTACAATAGCAATGGTTGAAGCTATTGTTTATGATGAAAAACGTTTACTGCCGGTTTGTGCTTATCTTAACGGTGAGTTCGGAGTGAAAGGATATTATGTTGGTGTGCCCGGTGTTCTTGGTGCCGGCGGTGTTGAAAAAATTGTTGAGTTTGACCTTAGCGCTGAAGAGAAAGCGTTGCTCGACAATTCAGTAAATGCTGTGAAAAACTTAGTCACCGATATGGAAAGATTAGGCTTTTAATTTCATTTAGAAATTGAATAAATTTAAAACGAAAAACCCTCCGTAATGGAGGGTTTGCTATTTACTATCACTTTTTTATTTTATTAGTACTTCTACTCTCGCCTTTCTCAAAATAATTTCCTAAGTTGTCCTGTCATTCGAACTTGTTTCGGAACGATGAGACCGAAGAATCTCAGAGACTCTTCTCCCGCTAAGGCGGGATCAGGAGTGACAGAATAATAAAAAGGTAAGAGCTATGAGCAACTGTAACAACAGAAAAGCTGACCAAATTCACTTCTTTCTCATCTCACATTATCTATCCTGCTACCGCATACAGCTTACCGCTTAACGCTACGATTAGGTTTGTTAGCAAAACCGGAAACAGCACACCACCCTACACAACCTGGGAAACCGCAGCCGACAGCATACAGGAGTGCATTAACATTTGTGTCTTTGGTGATACCATTTACGTAGCCAATGGAGTTTACAAGGAACAGATTGTGATGATACCGGGATTATCGATTATTGGACAAGGCACAGATTCGTGCTGGATAGACACAAGACAATTAGTTACTATGCAAAATCCCAGAACGATAGACATGAAGGATAATTGCCTAGTAAAGGGATTTTATATTATATCAAGTAATAACTTTAATTATGGATATGGAATTTTTGCAACTGGGCAAACTGGGCTTATAACACTAAACAAATTTTCTAATGCTAATGTAGGAATAGTGTTAGAGGGTTCGAATATAACTACTTACAAAAATTATTTTATAAATCTTAGACAGGGGATAAATGTCTTCAACTCGAATGCAATTGTAAGAAAAAATGAAATATTTATGTCATCGTCTACTGGTGCAGGAGTAAGTGGTATTTACATCACAGCATTCACTAGCAGTTACCAACCGATAGTTGACTCAAACTATATAGTTTCAAATTATGGGACAGGGATTAGAAAATCAATTGGTGCATGTCCGATATTAAAGAATAACCATATTCAATTCATCCAATACGGTGCTGAAGCTATTTTCTTATCAACATCAGATTCAGCTAAGATTTACAATAATTTAATATTAATTGGAACGGGACAAATCGGTATTGATAATAATAGTGTCAATTATCTACGTGTAATGAATAACTATATAATTGGTAAGGAAACCATTTCGCCGCAAGGAATATATGTGTCAAGTGGGGACATGGTTAAAAACAATGTTGTAACAAACACAACAAGAGGAATTGTGGCGGGGAATCCACAAAATCTTGTAACAAAGTATAACAATCTTTGGAATAACGAAATCAATTACACTAATCTCACACCCGACACAACAAGCCTTTCAGTCGAGCCCATGGTTGTAAATGATGACCCAACACAAGGAGACTTAGATTTTCATCTTCAAATGTATTCTCCTTTGATAGATGCAGGCGACCCAGCTATTCTTGACAGAGACGGAAGCAGAAGCGATATTGGGCTTTATGGCGGTCCTTACGGCTGGACATACACTTACGAGGATTTAGCTCCCCGTCCTCCGCATAATGTTACTGCCACAATAGAAGAAGGACTAGTAAAACTAACCTGGAATAAAAACACAGAGGCAGATTTCTCTCATTACAGGGTTTACAGGGATACAGTTACAATTCTCATCTACGATTCAACAAAGATGATTGCAGAAACACCGGATACTTTTTACTACGATCAGCTTCCACCTGTAAATCACGAGACAAGATTTTATTATGTGATAACAGGATTCGACAACCAGGGAAACCAGAGCTACCCAAGTGAAGAGATAAATGTATTGGTAACAGGATTAGGAGAACATCCGCCAAAAGGATATGATGGATACAGGCTTCTGGCAAATTATCCGAATCCATTCAATCCATCTACTATAATTCCATACAGGTTAAAAGAAGCGAGGACACGTTAGACTGAGCATTTATGATTTGAAAGGAGAGTTGGTAAGAATTTTGGTAAACGAATGGCAGGAAAGAGGATATTATGAAGTAGTCTTCCAGCCAAATGCAGAGGACAAGAAGAAGATAACAAAAATGGAAGTGAAGATGGGGAAAACGTACAGTGATCTGTCGAGCGGATTATATATTTATATGATCCAGGTAATTGATGAGAGAAATATTCCTGTGTTCACCGATTCAGAAAAGATGATACTTCTTAAATAAAATTTAACATTATCCCCTCCTTGGATAAGGAGGGGTCGGCTTTAGCCGGGGGTGGTTTGATAAAATCCAAGTGATTTCACACCACCCCGTCACTTCGTGCCACCCCTCCTCAAAGAGGAGGGGAAAATCCTTTTTTAAAATAAAAAATATGAGCACATTTAAAACAAAAAACCCTCCAACAGCGGAGGGTTTTCTATTGAAATAAACTATTCAGTTATGAAGCGTAAACACTTACATATTTTCTGTTATTTCTCTTAACTTCAAACTTAACAACACCATCTGAAACAGCAAATAAAGTATCATCACTTCCTTTTTTAACATTTACTCCCGGATGAAATTTTGTTCCGCGCTGCCTGACCAGGATATTTCCAGCAATTACTTTTTCACCACCAAATCTTTTTACACCCAGATATTGCGGATTGCTGTCTCTTCCATTTCTTGTTGAGCCTTGTCCTTTTTTATGTGCCATGACTTAATTCCTTTCTACGAAATCTTTAAAACTTCAATTTTGGTGTATTGCTGCCTGTGACCAGCTTTCTTCTTATAACCTTTTCTGATTTTTTTCTTGAATACGATAACTTTATCAGCCTTAATGTGTTCCAAAACCTTGGCAGTTACTTTAGCTCCTTTTACTTCGGGAGTGCCTATCTTAACATTTTTAGCATCACCAACCATCAGAACCGAGTTGAAAGTTACTTCAGAATCAACTTTCTCGTTCAATCTGGGCACATAATATTTATTATTTTCCAAAACCTTAATCTGGTCTCCCAGAACATTTATAATTGCAAACATTATTAACTCTAACCTTTAAATTTTTGAGGCACAAATCTATACAAAGAAGACTTCTCTGTCAATCCCTTATAACAAATAATCCCAAATAATGTTCATTTTTTTAACAAAAAAGAGAACTCACTCCCCTCACCAACTTTGCTTGATACAGTTACTTTTGAATTATGAGCTTCAATTATGTGCTTAACGATTGCTAATCCCAAACCGGTACCTCCCTGGGACCTTGAGCGTGCTTTATCTATCCTGAAAAATCTTTCGAATATTCTGTCGAGGTAATTTTCAGGAATACCAATGCCCGTATCCCTGACTATAATTTTGGCATGCTTGTTCTCTTCTTCAACAAGGACCTCTATCTTTCCTTTTTCAGTGTATTTTATTGAATTAAGTATTAAGTTGACCAGAACCTGCCTTATTTTATCCTTATCCCCAAAAACTTCTAAATCATCTATTGCAGGAAGATAACTTAACTCAAGATTTTTATCTTCTGCTATTTTTCTGTTTTCCTGAACAACCTGATTGATTAAATCATTTACTTTGAAATACCGGTAACTCATCCGCATCTCACCTGATTCTATCATTGAAATATCAATAAGATCATTCAATAGATTGCTTAATGAAAGCGTGTTCTGATTAGCCTTTTCCAGGAAATGCATGTTAACATTTTTATCATTTAAGCCACCATTCAGAAGCGATTCGATATAACCTTGAATAGCAAAAATCGGCGTCCGTAATTCGTGGGAAACATTTGCTAAAAATTGAGATCGCATTTTCTGCAGCCGCTGAAGATATTCAATATCGCTTTTTTCTTTCTTGAACATTTTTTTAATCGCCTTCTGCAAGGAAAGCAGATTAGAGCCAAGCTGTATTTCTTCTTCGCTGTTGTATTTATTCTTTCGGATATTATTAATGATGGTTTTTATCTCATCAAGCTCTTTATTACGTCTTCTGCCAATAAGGTAAAGTGCAGATATATCAACTATGAGTAAGGATATAATCAATGAAGGAAGTAACGAAAAATCCTGGGTGAGCAATACTATAATCAGAATGAACAAAACATTAAAAAAAAGGAACTCTCTGTAGTAAACTAGAGATGATGCCAGGTAGGAAAAAAATTTATTCGTTGTATTTGAATCTGTATCCAACGCCTTTAATTGTCTCAATTATTTCTGAATGTTTGCCAAGTTTTTCCCGAACTTTTCTAATATGCACATCAATTGTCCGGTCGATAACATAAACATCGTTTCCCCAAATTTCTTTTAGCAATGTATCCCTGTTCATCACCTTACCCGGATTACTGGCTAAAAAATATAAAAGCTGGAATTCTTTTCGCGGAAAAAATTTTAGTTTGTTATCAACTTTTACACTAAATTTATCGACATTTATTACCAGCGGACCAATTTTCAGTTCTTCTAATTCCTTACTTTTTTTCTCAAGACCCGGCGTTTTTCTGAGATTAGATTTTATTCGAGCAATTAATTTTTTAGGAGAAATTGGCTTTTGAATATAATCACTTGCACCCAGATCGAGTCCTTTAATTTCATCTGTCTCACCCGATTTAGCCGTCAGAAAAATAATGGGAATATCCTGGTATTCTTTATTTTTTTTAATTTGCTGATAAAGTTCAAACCCATCCATTTCGGGCATCATTATATCGAGAACGATTAAATCCGGACTTTGTGAAATTTTTTTAAGTGCATCTTTGCCGTTTGTACTTACCAGTACTTCAAAGTTATCCTGCTCAAGGTTGTATTTGAGGAATTCAAGTATATCTACTTCGTCATCAACCAGTAGAATTTTTTTCATTTAATTAAGATATTTTAATTTCTTGATCTTTTTCTGCCGATTTGTACATAGTCTCGGCTATTTTTAAAAGCTGCAATGCTTCTTCGCCAGAAGAGAAAACAGGATTTAGTCCACGTATGGCTCCAATAAAACTCTTCAGTTCATTCAAATAAGATTTTTTAAATGCTTGAGTAGGTGAATCCGCAAAAGTTGAACCCAGATCAATTTGTTCATCCGCCATAATTTTTATTAGTTTGAATGGATTGGCTCCAATGCTTCCTTTTGTTCCGAAAACATTTGTATAAAAAATATCTTTTTCTTCAGCCAGGCTCCAGCTTACCTCAAGATTTATAACAACCGAATTTTCACATCTTATAAAACTAACAGATGTATCCTCCATGTTTTTTGAATGATGATGATAATTTTTAGTTGATATTGAAACTGCTTTAGGAAAATCTGCAAGCCATAAGGCAAGATCAACGAGGTTAATTCCCAGATCAAGAATTACACCCCCGCCAGCTTCTTCTCTTTTGTTAAACCATTTTTCGCTGCTGCTTTGTTTCCTAATCCATCCGCACTTGATATAAAATGGATCACCAATTTCACCTGCATCAATTAAACTTCTTATTAACATACTATCTGGTCTGTAGCGCAGATTCATTCCGACCATTAGTTTTCTTTTATTCTTTTTAGCACATTCAATAATTTCCCTGCCCTCAATACTGTTTCGGGCAAGTGGCTTTTCAACAAGAACATCTTTGCCTGCATTTAAACAATCGATTGCCATCTGCTTATGAAGGTGAGTTGGTGTTGCAATGATTACGGCATCAATCCCATCATTATTAAGTAAATCGAGATAATTACTATATCGTTTTTTAATATCATATTTATCGGCAACAGAATGCAATCTGCTCTTATTTATTTCAGCAACTTCTGTGATCTCGGCATTTTTAATTTTAATAAGATTTGGCAGATGAACAAGCTGAGCAACACTTCCTAGTCCAATAACTCCTATCCTCGTCTTCTCCATTAATAGGTAACCGTTTCAGTTGATTTTTTACTTTTAAAGAAAGAAGTTATCTGTGCAACTATACCTGCAGGATCAATCGCTATTTGCTTATGAAGCTCGGATTGTGTTCCATGGTCAATAAACTTGTCAGGAATTCCTATTCGCAGAATATCATTTTTAAAGTTTTTATCATTGAAATATTCAAGAACTGCGGAACCAAAACCACCAGGTAAATTATTTTCTTCAATAGTTACGATTTTATCATGCCTTGAAGCAACTTCATCAAGAACCTTAGTATCAAGCGGTTTGATGAAACGCATATTAATCAATTCAGCATTAATACCATTTTCCTTCAGCATTGCGACAGCTTTTTCTGCACTGTTAACCATTGAGCCGACCGCCAGAATTGCTAAATCTTCACCATCTGTCAATTTTTCAGATTTACCAATCTCTATTTTCTGGAAACCCGACTCAAGCTTAACACCAAGTGCAGAGCCTCTGGGATATCGCACAGCAACCGGTCCCTGACAATGCTCAACAGCTGTGTAAACCATATTTCTCAGTTCAGCTTCATCTTTTGGTGCCATTACCACCATTCCGGGAATCATTCGTAAGTAGGCTAAATCAAAAGTGCCATGGTGAGTGGGACCATCAGCTCCAACTAAACCTGCTCTATCCAAAATAAAAACAACATGCAATTTTTGTAATGCAACATCATGTATTATTTGATCTATTGCTCTTTGAAGGAACGTAGAATAAATAGCTACCACAGGAATTATTCCCTGAGTTGCTAATCCGGCAGCAAAGGTAACTGCATGTTCTTCTGCAATACCAACATCATAATAATTTTGAGGGATTTTTTCTTTAAGAATATCCAGTCCTGTTCCATCCGGCATTGCAGCTGTAATACCGACAACCTTAGGATTTTTCTCGATGATTTCTACAAGCGAATTACCAAATATTTTAGTGTAAGCAATCGGCTGGCCTGATTTTTTGTGAGCCTGGCCTGTTACTTTATCAAAAGGAGTTGAAGCATGAAGCCTTTGAGAATGATTTTCTGCTGGTTTGTAACCTTTTCCTTTTTGGGTGATTGCATGAATAAGAATCGGTCCTTTGAGTTCTTTAACCTGCTCAAATATTTTAATAACCTGATGTACATTGTGCCCGTTAACGGGTCCAAAATATCTAAAACCAAGTGCTTCGAAGAGCATGCCCGGAGTAATTACCGCTTTAATACCTTGTTCAAGCCGAACAGCAATTCTTCTCATCCGGTCGCCAAATTGATCAAGCTTTCCTGTAAGATCCCAGATTTGTCCTTTGAATTTATTGTAATCAGGATGAGAAATCATTTCAGTGAAATAATTTGAAATCTGCCATACATTTGGAGCGATGGACATATTGTTATCATTCAGCACAACGATCAGATCAGTTTTAAGCACACCGGAATTGTTCATGGCTTCGTAAGCCATACCACCGGTCATTGCTCCATCGCCGATTACTGCAACAACTTTCTTATCAATTTTATTATGATTTTTAGCTGTAGCCATCCCCAGAGCTGCAGAAATTGATGTCGAGGCGTGACCAGCACCAAAAGCATCATATTCACTCTCAGATCGTTTAAGAAATCCGCTGATACCACCAAACTGTCGTATTCTGTTTAATGCTTCCTTTCTTCCTGTAAGAATTTTGTGCGGGTATGCCTGATGACCTGTATCCCAAACGACAAGATCATGTGGAGTATTAAATACCTTATGAATAGCCACCGTCAACTCAACCGTTCCAAGTCCTCCTCCGAAATGACCACCAATTTCAGAAATAGTGTCAACCATATACTCACGGATGTCAGTGCATAACTGTTTTAACTGGGGTAATGATAATTGACGGATGTCTGATGGGTAATCTACTTTTGAAAGAACCGGATATTTTTGTTCATCAATCATTAAATAAAATAATCCTCCCTATTTTACCAAATTAATCTTCTTCAGCTTTAGTAATTTTTCCGAGATCATTTTTTAACTCGGTTATTTTAAGTTCTGCCTTTTTTAAAGTTTGCAGGCAGGATTTTGAAAGTTTAACACCTTCCTCGAAAAGAGAAATAGCTTCCTCCAATTCAACATTATCCTCTTCGAGCAGACGGCTTATCTCCTCAAGTCTCGATAAATCCTGCTCAAAACTGCTTTTAGATTTTTTCTTTGTCATAAAATTGATTTAAGGGGTTGTTACTTCCCCATCAAAAAACTTAAGCCTGGCTTTTTTATCCTTATTAAATTTAGAAGCCCTTGTAACAAATTTAGAGTTCTGCTTCACTAAAACAAAGCCCCTCTTCAAAACCCTCTTAACATCATATGATTCAAGAGTTTTTGAAAGAAGAGAAATCTTATTGTCGTAAATCATCGAAAACTTATTCACACTTTGAAGAATTTTACCAGTACTGATATCAACTTGCTGTGATTTTCGATTCAGTATATCCATAGGAATTCTGAAACTATAAGAGCTGAAGAATGCTGCAACATCTTCTTTTCTTTCCTCAATGAGTTTTTCGATATTTGATGATGATTCTGATAAAAAGTCATTGACGAAATTTTCTATATCTATAACATCTGGAGTTACAATTTCCATTGCAACAGATGGTGTTGGTGCGCGAAGGTCTGCAACATAGTCCGCAATCGTAAAATCAACTTCGTGCCCGACTCCTGAAATTATTGGGATTTTTGATTTGAAGATAGCTCTTGCAACAATCTCCTCATTAAATGCCCAAAGATCTTCAATAGAGCCACCGCCACGTGCTACGATAATAACATCTATATCAGGATTTTCGTTCAATCGTTTGATGCCGTAAACAATAGATTCTGCGGCACCGCTTCCCTGCACTCGAGCAGGAGTGATTAGAATTTCAACGAGGGGAAATCTTCTTTTTGCAACACTTATCAAATCCTTAAATGCTGCACCATCAATTGCAGTTACAATTCCAATTTTTTGAGGAAATACGGGGATAGCTTTTTTAAACTTTTCATCGAACAATCCTTCAGCTTCAAGTTTCTTTTTTAACTTCTCGAATGCTTCCTGTAATTCGCCGAGTCCTGCTGGTTTCATCGAACGGATGTCAAGCTGATAACTACCTCTCGGAGGATAAACAGTTAATTTACCATTAACGATAATCTTCATTCCATCCTGCGGAGTAAAGAATACGTATTGGTTAAAACCTTTCCACATCGTGCAGTTTATTACAGCGTCCGCATCTTTCAAACTAAAATACCAATGTCCCGATACGTGAGATTTAAAATTCGAAATTTCACCAATTACAGAAATCTGCTCAAAAGACTCCTCAAGTGTTCTGCGGATTTCTTTTGTTAATTCAGAAACAGTTAATATTTGAACTTCATTGGCCAATTATTTTATGGATTAGATTCTATTTGATTATTTGTTTTTTTATCGAGCTCATTGTAGTCAAGCTCTGAACCAAGCACACTGTGAGGTATTAAAAATATTATAAACATTAAATATAGATGCAAAGACAATCCACTTTTTTGGATTTTTAAATTTGTAAAGAGCAATTAGTGCAAGCAAGCCAGCCAATAAAACCAATAAGTATTTTATTATCGGTTAAATCGTGACCGAATGGAAAGCCTGTCCAGAATGCACCGAATGCGTAGTACTGAATAATGGGACCTAAAATAAATCCACCTATAATTACGAAAATAAAAGTAAGAATGGTTAAAGGTTTAAATTTCTTCCCTTCATTGAAATACTCAAGTCCTGTTCTTGTAGAAAGCAGCATTGCACCAAAAATAAAAATGATGTGAGGTACCAGGAATGCAATGGGCACATCACCTTTAAATCTGATAACCACATCACCATTTTCAGGAAGAGTGAAGACTTCATTATTTTTTTGAAGAATTATATGATAAACAAGTTTTCCGGCAGGCGGTTGATGAGGCAGAAAGGCAACTAACTTTTTATTTTCTCTAATCATTTCAAATGAAGTCCATTTATCATCAGTCTTAAATCTTTTCCAAACCAACTCACCACAAATTGTTTCATCATCAACTTTTATTTCGATAGGGTGATTGCCCTCACCGCCATGAGATCTATCCATTCTATACTGAATTATTTTACCTTCAAAAATGACCTCACCTGATACAGGATATGTTGGACCGGTCATTCTTTGGTAAACAGCAGTTAAAGCTGTTAAAACAAATGCAATTATCCAAAGCCATGTGGATTTTTTCATTGAAGAAATTTTATGAGAATTATTTTTGAATTTTTGTAATTTAAAGATAAAAATTAAAATCTTACACTGAAACCAAGTGTGGGGATTATTGGAAGCATATTTGTGGTTTCTCTGCCAAGAGTAAGATTGTCTTCGACATAATAATCATAACCAATAACATTCGAACGGTTATAAATATTTATTACATCTAAATAGATTGTCCAGTCAAGGTTCCACCAGTCTGCAAATGCATTTATACGGAAATCAAGCCTGTGATAAATTGGTTTGCGGGAGTTTAATTTTCTTTCCGCAAAGTCAACATCAAAAATTACAGGATTCTCGCCACCGTTGTTGAGATTTCTAGTAGCAATTACAGGTGTTTCTGGAGTTCCATCGAGATTTTGATCTTCAAGAATAATTCTTGGTTTGACTCCAGCAGGCTGGCTTATCGGGAAACCCGAGCCATATTGCCATCTTACGCCAAACTCGAGCCAGCTATTTATCTGATAGTTAAGAACAATATTGACAGTATGCCTTTGATCAAAATTGAAAGGATATTTTATTCCATCCTCGTACCTGTTTGCGTATGCAAGTGCATAAGATACCCAGCCTGAAAATCTGCTTTCATAGAAAGTATTTTTTTTTGATAAGAAAAATTCAAATCCATATGCTTCACCGTACGAAGCATTGACCGGAATCTGAGTTAGAGAGTCACCACTGAATGTTGCCGGCAAAGTCCAGCCGGATGCATATCTTGGATCCTGACCTGGAATCTGTTCAGTATAAAATCTATCTCCCTGAAGTTTCTGAGGTCTGTATAAATTATCAAAATCTTTATAATAGCCTTCGACTCTTACACTCCATTCGCCGCTCAGCCATCTTTCAATGCCAAGAACATAATGAGTTGCCTTCTCTGCAACCAATGTTTGAGTATACTTATCAGAAAGATCATAAAGAATTCCCTGGTCGCGTAATTTTTCGTAGCCGGGAGATTGATAATATAATCCCCAAACAGCACGCAGAGTTGTTAGCTCGTCGAAAGCATAAGACAATGACAGACGTGGGGCGAGATAAGCTTTATCGAGAATGTCATAATAATCCAATCTCAGGCTTGGTTGAAATGTAAGCTGTTCAGTCAAACGGAAATTATCCTGCAGGTATGCGCGGTAACGATTAAAGTTCTGCACATCCTTGATATCATCGAGAGCTGATCTAAACTGAGGATTCGAATTGAGAACTGCCTGGAGCTGTTCATCAAGATTGAAAGTAAAATCAATAGTGGTCTGCATAAAATCAGCTCCAACTCCTGCTTCGATAATATGATCTTTTAGAATATATGTGAATTTATCATCAATGGAATATTTCTCATAAATAAAATCACCGCCAAAAGAAAACCTAAGAAGGTAGGGAGCTAAAGTATCCGGGATAGTATTTTCAAAAGCACCACGATTTAGTGAAGGATCAAGGATCTGGGAATCAAAATCTGTTGTGCCGTTATTTCTATAAAATGACAGGACTACTTTGTTCAAAGTATTTTGATTTGGTGCAAAATGCCAGGCAGCTGAAAGCAAATCGTTATTAGTAACGTTATATACACCCACACTGTCAGGAGTTTCTCTTTCCTTTCCGCTGATTACATTGACTGCATCCCTTGAGAGAATTCCATTGAATAAAAATTTGTGACCATCGTATGGTCCGATAACAACCTTACCCTGAAGGTCATAAAAATTTGGAAAACTTGTATTGTCATCGACAAGTCCAGCGTTCTTAACGAACGGTTCTATTATCAGATCGTAATAAGTTCTGCGTGTATTGAACAACCAGCTTCCTCTTAGATTAAAAGGATTTTTTCCTTCTAAAACTATGTTCGCATCAACTATAGAAATGTTTACATTACCGCTAAGTGACTTGGTTGTTGTTCCTTCTTTGTTCGTTACGTCCAGCACTGCTGAAAGTCTATCACCATACTTAGCGGGAAACCCTCCTGAAATCAAATTAACATTTTCCACAGCATCAGGATTGAACATACTAACAACACCGTAAAGTCTGTAAGGATTAAAAACTTCGACATCATCAAGAATTATGAGATTCTGATCCGGTCCGCTACCCCTTACAACCAATTGCGAAGAAAAATCATTTGGAGCTAAAACACCGGGAAGAGACTGAAGTGTTCTGAAGACGTCTTCAGCGGCACCGGGAAGAGTTTTTGCATCTCTTGGATTCAAATCGATAAGACTCGTCCTCGTATCTCTTTGTTCCTGGACCTGGAAATCTGTCACTTCCACACTCTGCAGTTCGATGGCTTTGGTGTCAAGTTCAACATTAACTTCTGTTATTTTATTAGCTTCAATTTCCACATCAAAAGTTTTGGTATCAAAACCGATTATACTAAATCTTACTTCATAATTTCCAGCAGGAATTCCAATAATTTCGTAAGTTCCGTCCAGTTTACTTGCAGTACCAAAATTAGTATCCAGGATAATAATATTCACCGAAGGAATGGCTGATGAGCCATCAGTAACTTTCCCTATCAGCCTGCCTGTTTGCGCAAAAGACAATCCGGTAAGGAGAACAATTAATATGTAAATAATTGATTTCAACAACTGATAGTTAATGATTCTGAAATTAATTATCTATAACAAAAAAGCGGGTTAAATGATTCCTGATTCGAATATTTCTTAATCGAGGTAAAGCGAGAAGAGCCCGGAGTAGAATC
Source organism: uncultured Ignavibacteriaceae bacterium (assembly GCA_963699475.1). Lineage (GTDB taxonomy): Bacteria > Bacteroidota > Ignavibacteria > Ignavibacteriales > Ignavibacteriaceae > IGN2. Next base: position 76,918 of record CAVOUA010000015.1, read on the forward strand.
CAATATAAATTTCCTGGAAATTTGTTCCTGAAGCATGGAATGTAAAATTGCTTCTGCATCGTACATACATTGTAAAGGTATCTTTTATCGTAAATAAACCGATCGAGAATTCCGGACTTACTCCAAGATTTTTATTGAAATTAGTGTATAAAGATATGCCCGGCGAAAGATACTCTAAACCAGGTATTGAAAAAATTCTTTTATAACCTGCTCGTAAATACCCTGGGTCTTCTGCATTAAAGATATAGGAGTATTCAAAAGATAAATAACCAGCCGGATAGTTAAGACTTTTTGAGCGGAATGATATAACTGGTATTTCTTTTGTCAAGCTGAAATAGCTTTGTTGTGACTCGGCAACAAAACTTGGGTAAGGAATGAGAAATATTGATGATCCAAATAAACACAAAGTAAACCAATCGGAACCTTCTTTTATTTCCGGTTCATATGGAAGATCAAAATCAAAAATTTCACTTCTATTTATAACACCCGAACTAGTTTCCGTGATGATTTGAAAATTTACAATGTTGCTTTTGAACGAAAGATTACTTAATGCTATATCTGTTTTGTGAAGATCAGTAGGTTCATAAGAAACGCCAAATTCATATTTGTCCTCCAGAATGACTTTCGATTTACATACATCACTAGTATAAAAAGAGAGTTTAAAAATATAAGGTATTTCCCGTGTACAGTAAGCATCAATAAGATAAACTTCAATAGAATCGGTTTGACTGAAAAGTCTTACAGATGAGAATATAATCAAGCAGAAACAAGGTATATCTGAATTTCATCCAAAATCCATATTGAAAAAATTTACTGTTCAAATTTAGACAAAATGATTCTTACTTAAGAGCAGTTTCAACATCTTTTATCAAATCCTCTATATCTTCAATCCCAACAGAAAAACGGACTAGTGCATCTGTAAGTCCATATTTTTCTCTTTCCTCTTTTGGAACTGAAGCGTGTGTCATGGAAGCCGGATGACAGATTAAGCTTTCTACTCCACCAAGGCTTTCAGCAAGAGTATATATTTTTACATTATTCAAAACTTTTTTTGCTTTTTCTATCGAACCAAAATCTGCTGATACCATTCCGCCAAAGCCTCTCATTTGTTTTTTCGCAAGCTCATGTTGAGGATGATCTTTTAATCCTGGGTAAATAACTTTTTCTGCTGCACCTGACTTTGAAAGAAACTCAGCAAATGCTCTAGCATTTTCTTCGTGCTGTTTCATTCTAACTGCCAGCGTTTTTGTTGAACGGAGAACAAGCCAACAATCAAAAGGTGAAGGCACTCCACCTGCTGCATTTTGAATATAACGTAATCTTTCATGATAGTTTTCGTTACTGGTTATCAACATGCCGCCGACCATATCACTATGCCCATTTAAATATTTTGTTGTCGAGTGAAGCACGATATCTATTCCCCATTCCAGTGGATTCTGAAAATATGGACTCATAAAAGTATTGTCACAAACAGTAATGAGATTATTCTTCTGTGCAATTTCTGAAACGGCTTTCAAATCAGTCAGAATCAGCATCGGATTTGTCGGAGTTTCAACGAATATCATCTTAGTGTTTTTTTTGATTGCATTTTCAATATTTACAGGATTGCTAGTATCAACCCAGGAATATTCAATTCCGTAGTTCTTCATATTCAATTCGTAGAGTCTATACGTTCCACCATAAACATTGCTGGAAATAATAATATGATCACCAGCCTTGACAAGACTCATCAATGCGTGCGTTGCAGCAAGTCCGGATGCAAAAGCAATTCCATATTTTCCTTTTTCAAGAGTTGCAATATTTTTCTCCAATGCTTGTCTTGTGAGGTTGTGAGTTCTTCCGTACTCAAATCCCGTACTTTTTCCCAGTTCGTGTTGAGCATAAGTTGAGGTTAAATAGAGTGGAGTAATTACAGCTCCGGTTGTTGGATCAGGAATTTGTCCTGCATGAATAGCATCTGTTGAAAAGCCCATTTTATTTCCTTTATTTTTTTTGAATGTCATTGCGAGGAACGAAGTTACGAAGCAATCTTATATTCTTTGGATTGCTTCGCTTCGCTCGCAATGACAGATAATTTTTTGTATAATTGTCACACTGAGCTCGTCGAAGTGTGACGTAATTTCTTTTTAGACTTAGATAATTCTACTAAAGAGTCAAAGTTACTTTGTATTAATGCTTCTTTCTTAGCTCTACTCCAACCTTTGATTTGCTTTTCAGCACGAATAGCTTCGTTCACATCTGCAAACCTGTTTGAATAAACTAATTTAACAGGTAGTCGTTTAGAAGTATAACCGATTATTTTCCCAGAGTTATGTTCAAAAATTCTTCGTTCAATATTTGATGTTACACCTGTGTAATAACTCTTATCTGAGCATATGACGATATATACAAAATAATATTTCATTCTTCTTATCGGTCATCCTTCGACAAGCTCAGGATGACATTTTGTGAATGTCATTTACCATCCAAATTTATCAAATCATATCTCGTGATAATATCGGTAACCAAACCAAAGTCGCTTACGAGAACCGCCGCATTTTCTTTGAGTATTTTTTTTACTTCAGAAATTTCTGTCTTCGCATCGATAATTGGAAAACTTTCTTCCATTACATCCTTTATTGACGAATTATATAGTGTTGGTTTATCCACGAGCTTTGATAATAATCTTCCTTCTCTGATTGAGCCGACAGATTGCCTACCTCTCAATACAGGTATATGAGTATAGCCTGTCTTTGTAATCAACTCAAGTGCGTCTTTTACTTTGTCATCTTCTTTTACAGAAATGATTTCTTCAATACCTGTAGCTTTTTTCCTATCTGAAATATCACGCAAAGTTCTTAATTCTGTATCAAGCATTCGATTTAGTCTGAGCCAGTCTTCATTGTGAACTTTGGAAAGATATCTTTCACCAGTATCACAAACTATGAATACTACAACATCATCTTTAGAAAGACCCTTCGAAATTTCAAGAGCAACGTGAACAATTGTGCCTGTACTTCCTCCGCAAAATATTCCCTCTTCTTTTGTCAACCGTCTTGCTGCAGCGAATGAATCTTTGTCACTGATATTTATAATTTCATCTATGTATTGAAAGTGCACATTTTCTGGCAAGCAATCCTGACCAATTCCTTCAACTAAATAAGGAGTTCCTTTTATTATTTCTCCTGTTTCTTTGTAACGTTTGAAAATCGAACCAAGAGGATCTGCACCGATTACCTTTATGTTAGGATTTTTTTCTTTCAGAAATTTTCCCGTTCCACTAATTGTTCCGCCTGTTCCAATGCTAGAGACAAAATGAGTGATCTGTCCATCAGTTTGTCTCCAGATTTCCGGTCCGGTTGTTTTGTAATGGATTGCAGGATTGGATGGATTAGAATATTGATAGGCAAAAAATGAATTTGGAATTTCTTTATTTAAACGCTTTGCTACATTAACATAATATTCATCATCTTCAGGATCAGCAAGATTTGAAACTACAATTACTTCTGAGCCAAGTGCTTTAAGGTAATTTATTTTTTCATCACTCACTTTGGAAGTCACAACAAATATACATTTGTAATCTTTCACTGCTGCGGTAATTGCTAAACCAATTCCGGTGTTTCCGCTCGTCGCCTCTATTATTGTTCCACCAGGTTTGAGAATTCCTTTCTGTTCAGCGTCTGCAATCATATTGTAACCGATACGGTCTTTAACACTTCCACCCGGATTTGCTGATTCCAACTTGGCAAATATCTGCGGCTTTAATCCCTTGCTAATTTTGTTGAGCTTTATGAGTGGTGTATTACCTATCTGCTCAATTATGCTGTTTTTATATTCCAAAGGGTTTTACTCATTTTAAAAAAAGTTGAGGCAATTTTAAGCATTTGAATTGATTGATAAAAGGAAATTATTATAAATAAAATAAACTAAGGATAACCATTTTCAATTTAAATTATTATTGAGTAGAGATATGATTTTTGTTTTCAATTTAGCATCTTGAAATAATTATGAACTTTTAATCATAGAATTAGATGATAAACGGATACATTGTAATTCAAACAACATTATTATGATTACGGTGTATATTTGCTTATTAATTTAATAATAAATATTAATCATAGTTTTTATGTCTGTAAACATTACTCCTGTTATTTTATCAGCACTTGAGCTTGAGGTACATTTTGGCGAGCAAGTTATACTCGATAAAGCTTCGCTGAGTGTACACGAAGGAGATCGTATTGGTTTGGTCGGAAAAAACGGCGCGGGAAAATCTACTTTTCTAAAAATTATTTCAGGATTGATGCAGCAGGATTCTGGAAAGGTTGCGAAGAAAAAAGATATTGTGATAGGTTTTCTATCTCAGGAATTTACCATCGATGAGACTAAAAATGTTTATGATAATATTCTTGAAGGCGCTCTATCTGAATTGAATCTTATAAAACAGTACGAACATACTCCATTCGATTCACCCAAAAAACATAATCTTGAAGAAAAAATATTACGACTTGATTCCTGGAATCTGGATAAAAGGATTAATATTCTTATCAATTCACTTGATGCTCCAAATGGTGAGAGAGAAATTCTTTCACTTTCCGGTGGTGAAAAAAGACGGGTTGCACTTTGCAGAGCTTTGATCTCAAATCCTGATTTACTTATTCTGGATGAACCTACAAACCATCTTGATACAAAATCGATTGAATGGCTTGAGAATTTTCTTTCATCGTATAATGGAACTTGCATCTTTGTAACTCACGATCGTTATTTCCTGGATAGAATTGCAAACCGGATAGTGGAATTATCATCAGGAACATTTTATTCGCATCAAGGAAATTATACCGGGTACCTAGTTAATAAAGCAGAACGACGTGCAATTAAAGAAGTTGAAGAGCGTAAACGCCAGATGTTTCTCAAACGCGAACTTGACTGGATAAAACGCGGACCTAAAGCACGCAGAACAAAGGCTAAAAGCAGGATTGATAACTTTAACGAGATTGCTGCTCAAAATGATTTTGAAGTTGACCTTGACGTTGATTTAATCATTCCACCTGCAGAAAGATTGGGGAAAAAAGTTTTAGAGTTTAAAAATATTGGGATCAAACTCGGTGATAAGCTGTTGTTTCAAAATTTTAATTTCATCTTTGAACCGGGAAGAAAAATTGGTGTTGTTGGACAAAATGGTGTTGGTAAAACTACTTTGTTAAAAATTATTCTTGGATCAGTTTCTCCTACTTTCGGAAATATTGAAATTGGGGAAACAACACAATTTAATTATGTGGATCAGGCAAGAATATTGCTGAACGATGAAGATACTGTTGTCAGAGCAATCGGTGAAGGAAGTGATACAGTTAAGTTTGGAAAACAAGAGCTTAGCATATGGACTTATCTTAGAAGATTTCTATTTAGTGATGATAGAATTAATACACTTGTTGGAAGATTATCCGGTGGAGAAAAAAGCAGGTTAACACTTGCAAAGATATTGTGTAACGGCGGTAATTTCCTGATGCTCGATGAACCAACAAATGATCTTGATCTGCCAACATTAAGAATACTGGAGGAAGCGCTTTTATCATTTGAAGGCTGCGTGATGATTGTGAGCCACGACAGATATTTTCTAAATCGTGTGTGCGATGGAATTTTAGCTTTGGAAGGTAATGGCGAAATTTACTACAGCGAAGGTGATTACGATTTTTATATAGAAAAGAAAAAGAATCGGGATAAAGATATTGATCAATCAAAACCAAAAGTAGAAAAAGTAGATTCAAGAGTGAGACCGAAATCCAAAAAACTAAGTTTTAAAGATGCTTTGGAACTAGAAAAGATTGAAGAAAAAATAGTGCTTGCTGAAGCAGAAGTGGGAGAAATCGAAACAATATTCTCCTCCCCTGACTTTTACGAAAAATATGCTGCACAGACCAATGAATTAAATCAAAAGTTAGAATCAGCAAAAGAGAATATGAAAAAGCTGTACGAAAGATGGGAGGAGTTGGAGAGGAAGAAAGCTGAACTTTCTTAGAAAGTATATGTTTTGAAACTTAAATAATATTCCAAGAATTAACTTACTCGTCTAAATGGAAGTAACAAAAACGCTTTACGTAAAAACCAGAAGCCAATGGCGTAATTGGCTAAAAAAGAATTACAAAAAAGAAAAAGAAATCTGGCTGGTTTTTTATAATAAAGCTTCAGGTAAGATGAGGTTGCCTTATGATGTTGCTGTTGAAGAAGCTTTATGTTTTGGATGGATTGATAGTATTTTAAAAAAGACAGACGATGAAAGTCATGTTCAGAGATTTACACCGAGAAATCCGAAAAGCAGCTATTCACAGTTGAATAAAGAAAGACTGAAAAGGTTACTGAAGCAAAAAAAGGTAATTGCTTCCGTCAGGAAAACACTTGGCGATTTAGAAAACGAAAAGTTTATTTTTCCAAAGGATATACTAAACGAAATTAAAAAAAATAAAGAAGCCTGGAAGAATTTTAAAAATTTTTCTGAAGCCTATAAAAGAATCCGAATTGCTTTTATTGATGGTGGAAGACCAAGACCTGAAGTATTTAAACAGAGATTAGATTATTTTATAAAAATGACTGCTCAGAACAAACAATATGGACTTGCAGGAATAGAAAAGTATTTGTAGTCAAGTCTCCTGTAGGTGTGATCTTCACCTTTTATTATTGAAACAACAATCCTTATCTTGCAATCAAATCTATGAAGCTGCTTTTATCATACCTTAGAAATTATTGGAAACTGGTTGTGCTTGCATTAATTCTGGCAGCAATCAACCAGGTTTTCTCAATGCTCGATCCTTGGATATTCCGGATTGTGATTGATGATTATGCTACAAAGTTCGATCATTACACTACCGAACAGTTTATTCGTGGAGTTATTCTACTTCTAGGTGCCGCAGTTGGTGTTGCATTCGTCTCACGCATCGCAAAAAATTTCCAGGATTATTATGTGAATGTAATAACTCAAAGGCTGGGTGCACAAATTTACACTGATGGAATTCGACACTCATTACTTCTTCCCTTTTACCAGTTCGAGGATCAGAGGAGTGGAACAACTCTCGGAGTCCTGCAAAAAGTAAGAAGCGACACAGAGAGACTAATTAGTGCATTTATAAACGTACTTTTCACAACACTTGTAGGTGTAATCTTTGTTACCATTTACTCAATCAGCATTTATTGGCTTATTGCTCCAATTTATTTTGCAGCCATTCCGATCCTTGGAATACTTAGTTCAGTACTAAGTCGAAGAATAAAAAATATTCAGAAAATTATTGTTGCTGAAACTACTGCTCTTGCAGGGTCAACTACTGAATCATTAAGAAATATCGAGCTTGTGAAAAGCCTGGGACTTGGAAACCAGGAGATTAATAGGCTGAATTCCACCACAGATAAAATTCTTCAGCTTGAATTAAAAAAAGTTCGATATATAAGAACTTTGAGCTTCATACAGGGAACATCTGTTAATTTCATCAGGACAACAATTATGTTTATCCTGCTGTACCTTATTTTTATTCAGCGCATAACGGTTGGTGAATTCTTTTCACTTTTTATCTACTCATTCTTCCTGTTTGGTCCCCTGCAAAGTCTCGGAGATATAATAAATATTTATCGTGAAGCTGAAGTATCATTAAATAATTTTGAGTCTTTACTTAGTAAACCAATAGAATCGAAACCGGAGAAACCCGTCAAGCTTGGAGAAATAAAAAGGATCGAATTTCAGAACGTTGTTTTCCAACATCAATCTGCTAACAGGCACGCAATAAACGGAATTTCATTCAGTGTTAATGAAGGAGAAACCGTAGCATTTGTTGGTCCTTCCGGTTCAGGTAAAACGACGCTTGTAAAGCTGCTTGTTGGACTATATACTCCTCAGGAAGGAAAGATTTTTTTCAACAATACTTCAGGTGATAAAATTGATTTTGATGAAATAAGAGAAAAGATAGGATTTGTTACACAGGATACTCAGCTTTTCTCCGGAACGATAAAAGAAAATCTGCTATTTGTAAATCCAAACGCTACAGATGAAGATTGCCTGGAGGTTCTTAGTAAGGCATCCGCCACAAATCTTCTTGAAAGAGCAGAAAATGGATTGGATACAATGATTGGTGAAGGGGGAATTAAAGTTAGCGGTGGTGAAAAGCAAAGATTGTCTATTGCGAGAGCTTTGTTGAGGAATCCTCATCTCTTAATTTTTGATGAAGCAACATCAGCTCTCGATTCTCTCACTGAAGAAGAGATCAGTAAAACGATTAGAGAAATTTCATTAAGAAAAGATCTGATTACGCTAATGATTGCACACCGTCTTTCAACAATAATGCATGCCGATAAAATCTATGTTCTCGAACGGGGAAATATTGTGGAATCAGGAAAGCACGAAGAACTGATTGAAATGAAGGGGCTTTACTATGCAATGTGGCGACAGCAAATTGGAGAGAGAGAAATATTAACAAACAGCTTTTTAAAAAACGTTTCCGAAAATTGAAATTATAAAAGGAATAAAATGCCAGACAAATACAATTACACAACCAAACTTGATATTAAGTTTAAACATTTTGATTTAATTGACATTGCCCAAATTGTAGAAGAAGTTAAAGAGAAATGGTTCAATCAAACATTAACTGAAGTTAACGGAAGCGTTGTTCGGGTTGGAATTGTTGAAGGAGAATACCACTGGCACAAACACGAGAACGATGATGAATTCTTTTTTGTTCTTGAAGGAAAACTTTTTGTCGATTTGGAGGATAAAACTATTGAACTTAATCCCGGTCAGGGCGTTACAATAACTAAAAATGTAATTCACAGAACAAGAGCCCTTCAAAAAACTGTAATGTTGATGGTGGAGAATAAAGGTATTATTCCAACGGGAGATTAATAAATTTTTAATTTCCGTACAACTATACTTAAGATTTGATAAAAATTTGGGAAAAATGAAAACCTCCGAAGTGAAAAAAGAGTTTGAAAAGTTAGTTAAAAATAAATTTGAAGTTTATAACAGTTTATTTTTAAATCTTCCATTCAATAATATCCGGAATACGGGAATGTTCATTCCTCTCCTGCAACAAGTATGTAAGAGCGGACTTAAAGCAGGAAAAGATCCAATACAGATTCTTGATTCATTTTTCAAAGTGCACGCCAACATTACTACCGAAGATAAAAAGATAGATTTTATGTTTAGAATAATTCAATATATCGAAAGACAAATAGTACTTTATGATAGTGTTGAAGATGCAGCTTATCCTGCAATTCAAAAATTGGGCAATGATTTGTTATTAAAAGATTTTATTAATCTCTTGAAGGAGAAAGCAGATTCAGATGAAATTTCGACCAGATTATCTGATTTTAGTGCAAGAATAGTCTTAACTGCACATCCGACCCAATTTTACTCACACTCTGTTCTTGATATTATGAATAGACTGCGATCACTTATCCTGGATAACAATATCACAGAAATTGATCTGACTCTCCAGCAATTAGGATTGACATCACTTGTAAATTCTCAAAAGCCTACTCCTCTTGATGAAGCAAAAAACATAATCTATTTTCTCCGAAATGTTTATTACGATGCTATTGGAGAATTATACTCTGAAATAAAAAACAATTTAAACGATGAAGACTTTGATAATGCCAATATCATAAGAATTGGTTTCTGGCCGGGAGGAGACAGAGATGGAAATCCTTATGTAACTTCGGAAGTTACAATGAATGTAGCCGATGAACTTAGAATGTCCTTAATGAAATGTTATTACAGGGATGTGAAAATCCTGGAACAAAAAATGACTTTCAGAAAAGTTGAAGGCCTGATCGCACGGCTTAGATCAGAACTCTACACAGCGATGTTTGATTCAACAAAAATTATCAGGACGGAAGAAATTTTAACTCCTCTTTATAAAATCAGGAAATTCATAATTGAAGATTACAACAGCCTTTATCTTGAATTACTTGAAAATTTGATTAACAAAGTAAAAATATTCAGAACTCACTTTGCGGTATTAGATATCAGGCAAAATCATGCAATTCACGAAAAAGTGATTGAGGATATCTTCAGGGAAAAAGGTCTGATTTCACAGAGTCTTGGTGAAATCAGGGAAGACGAATTAATTGATTTTCTTCTGCATAAAAAATTCAAAATTAATCCTGATTCGTTTCAAGATAAAATTGTTAAAGATACTTTGAATAACATCATTCAATTGAAGGAAATACAAAATAAAAACGGTGAAGACGGATGTTCCAGGTACATCATCAGCAATTCCGAAGATATTTTTTCTGTGTTGTTTGTATATGCTTTGTTCAGATGGTGCTTGCAAAGTGAAAAAATCAACTTTGATATCATACCTTTATTTGAATCGATGCAAGCGATGAATAATTCTGATAAAATTATGAAATCACTTTTTGAATTGCCTGAATACAAAAAGCACCTGAAACAAAGAAAACACTCCCAAACCATAATGCTCGGATTTTCTGACGGGACAAAAGACGGAG
>CAVOUA010000016.1:0-56678 GCA_963699475.1 uncultured Ignavibacteriaceae bacterium
ATACATTTACGGCTCGGCAGAAGTTGTTGGGTTAATGTGCTTAAAAGTTTTTGTTGACGGAAATGAGAAGAAATACAATGAGCTTGAACATTCAGCGAGAATGCTTGGTGCTGCATTTCAGAAAGTGAATTTCCTCAGAGATATTCAAAGTGATATCAATGACAGGGGAAGAATTTATCTGCCCGGTGTTCACCACATTGATTACATTGATGATCACAACAAAGCTATGCTGGAAAAGGAAGTTGAAGCAGAGTTCAAAGAAGCATTTCACGGGATAATCCATCTCCCGATTGCAGTTAAGCTGGGAGTTTATTCTGCTTATCTTTATTACCTGATGCTCTTCAAAAAAATTAAGCGGTTGGATGTTGAGCAGTTGAAAAGCAGAAGAGTAAGAATTTCAAACTTGTATAAGTTTTATTTGCTGATAAAATCTTATTTTGAGGTAAGCGTTCAAGATGAGACATAATTCGTAAGGCTAGACTGTCACGGGCGTACCAGGATAGCTTTGGTAATGGAAATATTATTGAATTAAAAGGGCATATCCTCATCCCCAATGTTTTCACTTGAATCTAATTTCTTATTTCTTCCTAAATGTCGATGGGGTCTTTTGTGGTTGTATATAGTAGTATCATACGTTACGTTACATTTGCTACAATAATAAACATCAGTGGCCTTTTCAATCATACCGTCCCCACATTTATGACAGAAATATTCTGCCTTCTCGATAATGCCCTAACTTTTTTTCTATTTGCTGTCTTAAATTTTGGTGAATATGTCCACCGACGAATTTTCTCAAATTTTCTAGTCTTCGCTGAAACATTGTGTGAGCAACAACTACCACAAACCTCACAAATATAAAGTCCGTTGCTACATTTTTTTGAAACTCTGCTATCAATTATAGAATTACATTTACCATTTAGGCAGTGATTTAAATATACTTCTTCTTTGTTTAAGCAATTTTCATTAGTACAATGAAACTTTACAACATTATAGGCTGCAAAATGTGCTGTTTCAACAGGATAAAGAATATGGTTGCAAGTACTGCAATACATTTTTTCAATTAGTCTATTGAATCGATTAATCAAACTTACAAATTGGTAATAATGCCCTTTCGGTATGTAATCTCCAAATTTATTTGTTTCATCAGTGTTTAAGTTTAAGATTTCACAAAAATCGAGCAACGTATACTTTTCCCACTCTTCTGATTTATGAAATGTTTCGCATTTTTCAAAACATGGTTCACTTGCACACCACCAAAACTCTTTGTTAAACTTTTTATCCAGTTTGTTGGCTAACCTTCCTTCGCAAAATATTATTCCTGTTGGTAATTGATCTCTTTCAAATTTTGCTAAGTGAGGGTTATTCTCAGAATTTATTGCCTTCGAAGTCTAGGAAAAAATGATGTTCCTTGGCAAAATCAAATACTTCCTTTTCATAACTCGCTGGAATTCCCCAATGTAACTCGTCAGCATTCCATTTTGCTCCGGGAAGATTCTTTACTGCTTGTTTTAAATTTTCAAATTTAGGATTCGGAATAAATTCATTTTCTTTTACCCCATCGAGTTTTTGACTCGAAAGTTTTCTCCAGTAGGCAAGCTAATCGCAAAATAGAATTTATTATTCCCAAATTTTACTTTACTGATAATATTATTTCTTGGGAAGGAATATTTAGGGGTTTGTCTACCTAAACATTTTTCAAAGAAATGATCCAGTTTGAATCGTCTTGTTTTGTCCTCTCCCAAATTCTTAAGCACAACGTCTAATAATTCACTCTCTACCAAAAACTTTTCTTTTTGACTATAAGATAAAAGGGCTTCCACAATGACACTAGTTGATAAGTCCAGAAATATTGTCGGGTGTATTTTCTTACTAAGACGATAAAGATCCAGGTCAATCCTGGTTAATTCACTTAATTTCTCAATGGTCAACTCAAATTCATTAATTGACTTCAAATAAAACAGCTTCCTTACAATTCTAATCTGATCTTCAGGTGGGAAATAGATGAATTTTGATTTTAATATTTCGAAATTAAAAGCAATGTCTTTACCCAAATACCACATTATTACTTCATATAAATCATTCTTTATTTGATGAATTTCATTTTTGTAATTTTCATCTAAGTGTAGTAAAATTTTGATTTGATTAAATTGCTTAAGAAAGGTAATTCTATCTTTAACCGGGATTTGTTCTTTTAAATAATTAAGTAGGACCGAAGCTATTTCAGATTTTGTCGTAATTTGATTAGTTATCCACACGTCAATGTTGTAATAATCCTCATATTTATCATTTAACAAACTATTAATTTGTTCTATGGGTAATACTTTAGCCTTGCCCCTGGTCCAAAGTTTAAAATACTCGTTTGCATTAATGGTATTTAAGATTTTTTGATCAATTTCGTCATAGTTTTTGGAATCTAGAAATTTATCTGCTAATCCATAAATCCACTCAATGCTGAAATACCATCCCCGGAAATTATTTTCAACATTACCTCTTTGATAAAACTTTTATCTTCAAAGTAATTGGAAAATATTTTATCACATTCAACTTTTCCTAATACATCAATTTTCTGCCAAACAATACTTTTGGGAATTTCTTTTATTATACCTTTAAAGAAAAGCGTGAACCTATCTTCGTCTGATACTTGTTCATTTACAGATTTTCTAAATAAATAGACAAGGTTCTGATATTTTTTATCATTTAAGTATTCATCATCAAAAAGTTTTTTAGAAAGACTGAATTCCTCAGTCAGCAAATTTTCTTTCTTAAATAACTTTTCTAATATTTTAAACGATTTGAGCCAATCATTGTTTTTAGAAATTGTCTTAAGAATGTCCAATTGCTGATTTGACGAAAGCCTCGATAGAATAGTCAATCTTTTATCCTCGTCGGTTTCGTTTGAAATAAATAAGTGTTCAATTTCATCATAAGAAATATCTTCTAGAATTCCTCTATACCAAATTTCTGCTTTAAACTTCTCGGGACATTTATTTTTAATAGTATTATTGATTTCTTCTTCTAGTTTGACTGTTTCTTCGGGGCTAAGTTGAATCGGTATGAGGTTTCTTAATTTTAACAGATTCTCAAGGTCATTTATACTTTTAATTATCTCGAACCCATCGGAAATTTGTCTGATTTTCTTAAGTAAGTGCGCACCTAACAATTTGTCAAGCTGAAGTCTATATTTCTTTCTTTCTTCTTTACTTAATAATTCTAGGGCGTCATAAAGAGACTTTGTTTCATTTTCACTTGGTTCATTTATTCTATTGAACTTATACATTAAATAGTCATTTAAAAAACCAGAGCAGGCCGGATATTTTTCTATTCTTTTTAACTCGGGGAGTTCAATATCGTCTATAAAATTGGTGAGTGTTTTTACATTAATCTCATAATCATCTGAGTTATCGTATCCTATAAATTTAAATCCTTTACTTTTCCATACGTAAAAAAACACTTCTTCAGTTATATTATTTCCAAAATAATTGTAAATCTCTTTCAGTAATGTGTTTGATTTATCGGGATCGAAATCTTTGGATACTCTTCCCTCTATTAGTTCACAATATGGAATAAAATACTTTTTATTTAAATCTCTATCAAAATAGTTTGTTATGATTGATTTAATTTCATCTATACTTTTGTCTTTGAATAGTTGCTTTGCTGAAGTCTGCATCAAGCTATAGGTTCTATCTTCTCTACGACTAGATTTTCCCTTAAATCCTCTCGGGACTTCAACTTCTATCGAAACCTTATCATGCTTATCTAAATAGGTTAGTATGATATTCCAATCTTCAGGATTATCTAATCGACGACAATTAACAGCCTCGTATCTATCCTTCTTTTTATTAAATTTGCTTTCAAATAATAGAGAGATGCCAACTAAAATGGGGAGAGTGATCGAACTGAAATTATTTGTATGCAAGAAAAACTCATTCTCTGGATTTACGACTACTCCGAATCCCTTATCATTGTCAAACCATTTAACCAATCCAATTTTCATAAAAATATACTTTCACAATGAAAATGAGCAGTATTATATGAGTCCTTATAACAGTCCATTATTCGCATTGTTAAAGAAGTTCAAATTTAATATAGAATGTTATTAATATTGTAAAAATAATGATTATAAAATTTAAAGAGACGGTTATTTGAATTTTTGCTGTACCATAACCGTATAACCGCGACTTTCGGAACCATTTCATAAAATATCTTGTTGTTTAGAAGATGGGAAGGAAGTGTTCCTCCACCAGTTTACGAGCTAATTCTTCTTATTTTTACTCTGTGATTTGATAATAAATTATATCCGAATTGAACTTCGAGTATCTCATATTTAACGCCGTTGTAATCAGCGGTCCGGCTTTTTTTGGTTCGCTTAAATGCTGTTACATCTGGAACCACTGGAAGCAAATGCTTATTGCAATTGCTCATTCCTGCAATTCCATTTTTATTGTGGGATGTGTTGGTAACGGGTGCTCACTGGCATTTCAATCCTGAATATGTGTCCGGAATAAAAATTATAAATCTTCCCATCGAGGAAATTTTATTTTTCATTACTGTTCCGTTTGCATGTTTGTTTACGTGGGAGATGATCATCAGAAGAGCAAAAGAAAAACAAATTGATATGCAGTGGCTTCGACTTCTTCTTTACCTTGCTCTTCCCGCAGGAATTTATTTCTTCTCAATCGGAAAACAGTACACTGGATTAACATTGTCTTTTGTTTTCCTTGCAAATCTTGTTGATCAGTTTCTGAAAACTAATCTTGCTTTTTGATAAGCGCTTTTACTTTTACCTTCTGCTTATTGTTATTTTTACATTGATATTTAATGGCTATCTGACCTGGCGTCCTGTGGTTACTTATGGTATCGAGTATCAGCTTGATTTCAGAATTATCACTATTCCCGTTGAAGATTTTTTCTACGGGATATCTTTGCTCTGGATGAATACAAGTCTTTATAAATTTTTACTAAGAAAAAACGGTGTTGCAAATGTTAACAAATAAATGGTATCTGGTTTGTCCTTCTGATGAACTGAAGAATGAAATAAAAAAATATAAAATTCTCGGGGAGGAGATTATTCTCTTCCGAAATCCCGATAATTCAATCGCAGCTCTAGAAGACAGATGCTGTCACAGAAATGTAAATCTTTCTTTGGGTTACCTGAATAAAGAAAGAGTTGTCTGCGGCTATCACGGATGGGAATATGACAAAACAGGAACTTGCGTGCAAATTCCATCGCAGCTTCCGGGCGATAAAATTCCTCCGACAGCAAAAATAAAAACATATCCTGTTCAGGATTTTAACAAGTGGGTCTGGATTTTCATCGGCGAGCCGGAAAAAGCAAGTGAAGTTAAGCCCACAGACATTCCCGAAATGAATGAATGGCCGTTCACATACAAATCATACACAATCAAAGCTGATCTCGAAACAACAGCAGAAAGTCTGATTGATCCTTATCATATTGCTTATGTTCACCGCAACTCGATAAAATCTTTTATGGGACAAATACAGGAACATCCGGCAGATTTCAATCTTAAAATTCTTGATGATGGAGTTGAGGGATTTTATAAACGTGCCAATGTCGGAACAATCGCTGAAAAAACTTATTTCGGTAATGAAGAAAACATCGGAACTAGAATAAGATTTTATTATCCCAATATTTCCCGGCTTGAAATTCGTTTTAAGGATAGAATACTTTTAATTCTCGAGCACGTTTATCAGGTTGATGATGAACACGTTAATATGATGCAGATAACTTTATGGAAAAATATTTTTCCGAAATTCCCTGCATTCGCAAAATGGTTTATGGGGAAGAAGTCTGAGAAGATTGTAACAGAGGATATAGATTTCCTCGCATCAAATCAGAAAATACTTAAGAGGACAAAAAATAATCTTCACGAAGTAAGTGTAAAGGGTGACGAAGTTTCTCTCAGCTTCAGAAGATTCTGGAGAAAGAAACTTCAAGGGGAATAATGAATGAAACTACTCCCGATACGTTAATCCAAAACAAAAAAGAAGTCCCTTCAGAATTTAACAGGATTGCAAAGTCGATATGATCTTGCTACTTCTTTGAGTCAGGGTTACCAGAAAGATTTACAGACTAGTGTTGACAGAATGAATCTGAAAGGAAACGAATACCTTGCTGATCTTTGTTGCGGAACTGGAAAGTCAACCATTGCCTGTTTGAACAATCTTCCAAACGGAAAAGTAATCGGAATTGATAACTCTGAAGGAATGCTTGAAGCTGCACGAGAAAAACTAATTCCAAAATTTGGAAAAGATAAAGTTACATTTCGTTCAGCAGGATGTAATGAATCTTGATCTGGCAGATAACAGTCTCGATGCAATTTTTATGGCTTACGGAATCCGCAATATGCCTGACTTTGAAAAGTGTGTTAGAAATCTTCATCGTGTTTTAAAGCCCGGCGGAAAAATCTGCTTTCACGAATACGCAATCAGCAAATCGTTTGCTTCAAAGCTTTACTGGAAATTTTTAGGAAACTTTTTGATAATTCCTTTTGCAGGATTAACAACCGGTTCAACAAAAATTTTCCGTTACTTAATTAAAGAGTGTTGAGACTTTTCTTTCTCCAGATGAATTCACCGACTTGTTAAAGAAAGCTGGTTTTGAAAATATAAATCATATCCCTCTCGGAAGCTGGCGAAAACCGATTCTT
Organism: uncultured Ignavibacteriaceae bacterium; assembly: GCA_963699475.1. Taxonomy (GTDB): domain Bacteria; phylum Bacteroidota; class Ignavibacteria; order Ignavibacteriales; family Ignavibacteriaceae; genus IGN2. The sequence goes on from CAVOUA010000016.1 coordinate 6,669, forward strand.
CATACATTCATTGCACAAAAACCGTTAAAGTAACTATGGGAATCAAATCAATTATAGCAAAAAGAATCGAGAAGAAACTGGGCGGATACAAAATCCAGCTAAACAAAATTGATTCTTCTCTTCCGGAAAAACTTTCAAAAGAAAAAAGCGTTGGAATTATCGGTGGTGGATTGGCAGGAGTTTCTGCTGCAATCTTTCTTGCTGAAAGAGGTTTCAGGGTAAAGATTTTCGAGAAAGAAAAATATCTCGGCGGAAAAGTTGGTTCCTGGCCAGTTAAGTTTGACGATGGTTTTTCGACACAAGTCGAGCATGGTTTTCACGCTTTCTTCAAACAATATTATAATCTTCGCGAGCTTCTTAAAAAGATTGATGCTTTTAAATACTTAATACCGATTGATGATTATTTAATACTTACAAAAGACTTTGGCAATTTCGGTTTTAAGGATCTCGACACAGTTCCTGTTCTAAATATTCTGAGTATGGCAAAAACAGGAATATATTCTTACAAAGATGCCATGCTGAATCCCGGTTTCAGAAAGATGACTTCGCTTCTGAGTTACAATCGAGAAAAAACATTTTCAAAGTTTGATAATGTCTCCTTCAAAGATTTTGCGGACGATGTTAAACTTCCACCAGAAATGCAGCTAATGTTCACAACTTTTTCGCGTGCATTCTTTGCTGAGCCGCAGTACATCTCAATGGCAGAGTTGATAAAAAGTTTTCACTCATATTTCCTTAGCAATGATCTTGGTTTGTTGTATGATGTTCTGAACGATGACTTTGAAGATACTCTCTGGAGTCCAGCAAAGAGTTATTTGAATAAATATAAATCGACTATTTCGCTTGATTCAAAAATTACTTCCTTCAAAAAAGATGGCAATCAGTTTATAATTAATGATGAACGATTTGATTATGCGATAATTGCTTCGGATGTAAAGGGAACAAAGAGCATCATTAAAAATTCAGATTACTTTAAGGCTGAGCATCCTGATTTTTACAATCAAATGATAAATCTGAAACAATCACAGCGATATTCTGTTTTGAGAATCTGGATTGATAAAGACATACGTGAAGGAGTTCCATTTTTCATTTTCACAGATGCATTGAAGATACTTGATTCAGTCACAATCTATCATCGAATGGAAAAGTCGAGCGAAGAATGGGTGAAGAAAAACGGCGGTGGAATTTTTGAACTTACATTCGTATGCAGTCCCGGATGATTTTCCCGAAGCAGAAGTCAGAGATCAATTTCTTAAAGAGTTTGAAGAATATTTTCCCGAGATAAAAGGTTACAAAGTCAAATACGAGTATTTGCAAGTGAAGGATGACTTCACTGCATTTCATACAAATCTTTTTAAGACGCAGACCAACAGTAAAAACTAAAGTTGAAAATCTTTTTCTTGCCGGTGATTGGGTTAAGCTGGAAAATCCCGCAATGCTTATGGAAGCAGCAACAACTTCTGCGCTTTCGCAGCAAATTCAATCTTTAATAAAGAAGGATTGAAAGAGGAGCTAATTCATTCTGTACCTTTAAAAGGTTTATTTGCATAGAAATTAAATCTGGTTTCCCGAGCAATCGAAAAGCAAATTCACTTTGATGGATATTGTGGAATTTATTTTAGCAGCGGCACCCATTTGCTCGAACACGATTTAACGGCCGGTGTAGCCGTAAGTTTTTAATTTTCTTTGTAAATAAGCATCTTAATTGATATTTTAGTTTTGTTAAATTTTTCCATTAAAAAGAAATTCACATCAATAAATTTTAAGGAAATATGCTATGAAAAAATTAATTGTCCTGCCGCTTTTGCTTTTGTGTTCTTTCAGCTATTCACAAATAAAATCTTTTGAGTCTGACTACGTAGAAATGTTAAAGAAGGATATTCAGGAAAACTCCAGACAGATAGTTGCTGATAATCTGACTTTAACAGAAGAACAGGCAAAAATATTCTGGCCATTATATGACGAGTATGATGCGGCATATGATAAGATGGTTGATGAAAGAGTTGATGTAATAAAAGAGTTTATGATGAATTATTACAGTATGGATGAGGAGACAGGAAAAGCATTAATAACAAAAACAATGGATTTGAAACAGAAGGGTATTGATGTTCAAAAAGAATATATTAACAAAATGATGGAAGTTCTTCCGATATCTGTCGTTGGTAAATTTTTTCAGCTTGATAACAGGATAACTGCTATTATTGACATTGCAAGAATGGCCAACCTGCCACTGATTAAGAGAAGAAGAAAAATAAAATTTTAGTTTAATTAATAAATCCCCGCTTAAACGGGGGTTTTAATTTCAGTAGTTTACTCACTCTGAAATTAAGCTTCTTCCAAAAGCTTTCACAGTAAACACCGGACAGTGAGCCATTCTCACGACTTTTTCTGTTACACTTCCAAGCAGCATATGCTCTAGACCAGTCAAACCGTGGGTTGCAATAACAATCAAGTCGGTTGAATTTTCTTTCGCAAACTTAATAATATCACTTGCTGCACGCCCACCTTTTATATAGACACTGGATTTAATTTTGTCCGGAACTATTTCTTTTAGCATTTTTTCTGTTCTCTTCTTGCAGTCTTCCTCTATTCCGGGAATCAAATCAAAAATCGATGACTTACCTGTTAGTGAAAATGCTGGATGCATTGTATCTTCAATTATATGCAACACCTGTAACCGGGCATTATATGATTGGGCAATTTCCGAAGCATGTCTAAGTGCATTCTTCGAATGATCTGAAAAATCAACCGGGACAAAATGTTATTAACTGTATCACGTGGTTAATGGTTCTTTTAGTTTCCCGAATCGTCAATACAGGACATGGAGATATTCTAACTACTTCTTCTGCAGCGCTGCCGAGCAACAGATGTTCAATGCCCCTTCTTCCGTGGGTCCCCATAACAATTAAATCAATATTATTATCAGATGCATATTCCAGGATAGCAGGTGCCGCAGATACTTCTCTTTTGATTGCCGTTATTATTTTCATATCATCCGAACCCTTTGAATCAACGACCTTATTAAGTTGTCTCTCAGCTATATCTTCCAGCTTTCGTATTGTTTCTTCAGTTTCAGTAATTTCATTACTAATAATGCCGGGTTGATCTTTAAATAAAGTAACAACGTGAAGTACATGAATTTCAGCATTATATTTTTCTGCAAGAAAAACTGCGTGGGCAAGTGCCTGTTCAGCACATTTTGAAAAATCTGTGGGGAATAGGATTTTTTTTATCTTCATAATATTTACCTTTGTTAATATTGCTCGGCTTTGCCAGAAGAAGATTTTCTTTCTTAAAATTTAAGATATTACCGGGATAAATGGAAGTTAGAGCAAGGTGGTTATATTTAATAATCTTATTTCAAAATCATTATAAAATTATGTCAAATCTCGTTATCACATCTACTATTTTAATCACTCTTGCACTGATATTTTATTCCCTTGGTGTTTGGGCTGAAAGAATTGCACGATATCTTAAATCCTGGCATGTATTTTCCTTCTGGATCGGGTTAGTTTTCGATATTTCAGGAACTTATACAATGCACCTTTTGGCAAAGGGACCGTTTGATATTACAGAACCTCATACACTTACCGGACAGATAGCTCTTTGGTTGATGTTGATTCACGCCGTTTGGGCAACAAGAGTAGTTTTGAAGAATGATGAAAAGTTACGAGCGACTTTTCACAAGTTCAGTATCATAGTCTGGCTGATTTGGTTAATTCCTTATTTTGGTGGAATGTATCTCGGTATGGGTGGATAAAACTTCTATTGATTTACCCTCCCCTTTGGGCAGGGCAGGATGGGGCTATTTCTTGAACTTCTCCAGCTTTGGTACAATTACAAAAGCGCAATATCCCTGATTTCCTTGCAAAATAAGTGAGGACAATAAATGCAATGTGCATTGCATTTGGTCGTTATTTCCAGCTATATCCAGTCTAATGCGGGTTGAATTATTTTATGAAACATCTTAGCATACAAATCAAAACCAAACTGTAGCATTAAATCCTTTTCACTTTGCTGACAGGATCAATACAATCTTCAAGTTCCTTCACCGTATCAATATATCTTTGAAAATATACTTTTGCTAAATACGACATAATTACAAATTCACTTCTGTTTTCTCTAATAATGCGCAGGAATCTTTCAGCGTGAATAATCATGATTTTTGATGGTTTTTTTGCCCTTGCACGTGTCATATACTTATTTAATCCAAACAGAATGTTTGTCCCAAACAATTCGCCACGATGTGTTATTCTCTCTACCTCAATGGAGAATTTATCGAAACTCAAATCTCTTTTACTTGGGATTCTCAATGAAACCTCTCCTTCCAGTAAAATATATAGATCCCTGGCCACTTCTTTCTGATCATAGATAATTTGATCTTCTTCAAAATCCTTAGTAACGGCAAACTCGCTAATCTCTGCAATCTGCTTTGATGTTAGTAAGGAGAATATTTCCTTTTCTTCAATATTGACTTTTTCCATAATACACCTCCGATGTTTTTTGTTATTAAATTAATGTCATCCGGAACCACATCTGGAGTAACCGGTTCTCCGGTTAAACCGGCTTTAAAAAGTACGTGATTATATTTTATTAATCCATCAATTAAATAATGCTTTTCAGTGGTTTTTATTCAGTAAGATTGTACTCGAACAAGCGAATAATTTGAAGAAATAAGATCACTTGTCCGGTAGCTCGCCTCATCCTTTTAAATAAACCAAATTACTGTTGCTGAGACAGGAAGATGTAACATAAAATATTTCCATTGGCATATCCCTGGTTTTTCTGAAATATGAGTGAGGACAATAAATGCACTCTGCATCGCATTTTATTGTTAATTCTAGCTGTATCCAGTCTAACGCTGGCATAATTGCTTCATTAAACGTCTTAGCATACTAATAAAAAAAACAAACTAGAACATTAAAGACTTTTCAAGTTACGGATAGGATCAATGCATTCCTCAAATTCCCTCATCGTATTAATGTATCTTTGAAAATATACTTTTGCTAAATACGACATAATTGTAAACTCACTCCTGTTTTCTCTAATAATGCGCAGGAATCTTTCAGCATGAATAATCATAATTTTTGATGGTTTTTTAACCCTTGCACACGTCATATACTTGTTTAATCCAAAAAGTAAGTTTGTCCCAAACATCTCGCCATGATGAGTTATTCTCTCTATCTCAAGCGAGAAGTTATCGAAACTGAAGTCCCGTTTACTTGAGATGCTTAATAAAACCTCTCCTTCTAGTAAAATATATAGATCCTTGGCCGTCTCTTGGGGGACATATATAATTTGTTCTTCTTCAAAATCCTTAATAACCGCAATCTCACTAATCTGTGTAATCTGCTTTGATGTTAGTAATGAGAATATTTCTTTTTCTTCAATATTGATTTTTTCCATAGCGCACCTCCGATGTTTTTGTATAGTTAAATTACAAACTTCCCTTAATGATAATGTTAAGAGTCATCATTGTAGTTTTTAATTCGCTACTATTATGTTGATTGCATAGATTCTTTTTTCTGCAATAGTTGTTCTTTCGTTTCTTTATAATCGGGATTTACTTCAATGCAGTCAACAGGACAGACACTTATACATTGTGGCTCATCATGATATCCAACACACTCAGTACAAAGATCAGGATTTATAGTGTATACTGGATCGCCTTCTGAAATAGCTTCGTTGAGACATTCGGGTTCACAAGCGCCGCAGTTAATACAATCTTCATTTATCATTAGTGCCATTTTTATCTCCTTCAAAGAAAAAGTTGATTCATTTAAATAATTGAATGAATAAATAAAATGATTTATTATGTTTTCTTATTAAAGTTATCCGGAACCACATCCGGGGCAGCCATTTCAACAGTTAAAACATCTTTGAAAAGTTCTTAATTATATTTTTTCAATCCATCAATTAAATAATTCTTTTTAACTGCTTTTGTTCTGTAAGATTGTACTCAGACAATTGGATAATTTTCAGAAATAAGATTACTTGTCCGATGGTACATCTCACTCATTTCAAAATCCAGCCTGGCACCTACAATATCGCCCATTCTAACTTTTAATGTTGCTCTTGCAAAGTATGAGTTTGCATCTTTTGGGTTTAAACGAATTAACTCACTAAATTCATCGATAGCCATTTGGTAATAACCGTTGTCTGCCTTTTCAACTGCTGAGATACTGCTTAATTTATTCTTGTTTTTTCGTGACTGATTTTGCTGCACCAGACTTAAGATTGAATCAACTCCTTCCATAATTCTTCTCTCCTTAACTTTATTTTTAACAAATACTTCCTTTATAGAATATGACTTGGGAGTATAGGGAAGAGATCCTTCTTCAATTAATTTACAGCCACAGCTTGGGCAACACTTAATGCCTTTTTCTTTTGGTCTTCTCAAACCACAACGAGGACAAAATAAAAATCCTGTGGTCGATTTGATATTAATTCCGTTTCCATTCAGACATTCCATTTCTCTGCCTTCTTCTCTGACGATTAAATCTTCTTCCTCCATCCTCTCTGTGAATATTTGAACTTCCACACTTAGGACATTCGGATGGCCTGGGAATGCCAAATTCAACCTCCCAAACATGATCACATTCAAAACATTTAAAGGTTCTTTTATCCATTTTTACTCCTTGTTTTACCAAATTAGTCAATATACGTTGTAACCGGTTCGGTAAGTTTGCCTTCTAAAAACTGTTTAAATACATCTTCAGCATTACCTTTAGTCCAGGGGACAACAGTTATTTTGGTGTTTTGCAGTTTACGACTACACAATTGTGTTAGACCACCACAAATAAGTACATCAGGGTTAAGCTCAATAATTTGTTGAATCTTATCCAGAGGACTGCTAGGAATAATTCTGATTGTTTCGCTATTCTTAACCCGATTATTTTCAAGAGTTAGAATTAATATCTCATTAGCTGAATCGAGACGCGATGAGATACGGTTTTTGAATATTGATAGTGCTATACTTTTCATTTTAATATTGTACTTTTAATAAACAGTTTACATTGGAAGGTTCAATTTTTCTGCCATTATAGAAATTGTTCAGTTACTTCTCTAATTGTTTGTTTATAGGTAAAAATTATTGAAAATATCATTTAATGCGTTTGAGATACGTTGCAAATGAGAAGCTTTGAAGATTCAGAATGTTGCAGAAATGGGACTAGAAAAAAATGTACTCAGTCTCTCTATCTTTTTAAAAATGTTGGGATGTTAGTATTTATTTTATTTAATTGAAATTTATTTATTAATAATGAAAATGAATATTCCCTAAAAATACGAGCGATCTAAGGATTCGTTATTGATTCTATCATAATCTCCATCAATAAATTTATTTCTTAAACAAAGTGATAGTATATATTCGGCATTTCCCTGAATCCAAGGGATGACTTTTATATTGCTGTGATTCAATTTGTATTCACATATCTTTGTTAATCCACCACAGATTAATACATCTGGTTCTAATTTAAAAATTATATCAATCTTTATAAGCGGATCTTCTTCTCTCAACAGAACTAACTCTCTTGATTTTACTTTCCCGTCATCTACCGTTACCAGCATTAAACTTTCTGCAGAATCCAACCGCGAGGCAACTCTATCTCGATATATAGTTATCGCAATCTTTTTCATCTCAATTGAACTCCAAACATTTTTATCACATTTAATTGACTCTATTTCAATAGTGTTATCCTTTAATCCTATTTGCTATTAGCAATTTTAAATTTAACTATTTGAAGCTAATGTGTAATTCCTTTACTTCAATAATATTCATTGCAAGAGCGTTAAGACCAAAGGTGAATAATTGTACTCCAACAAGCATATTAATTCTATATTATCTCTTTATAGTTATTATGAATCGACTAAATACAGACAGAAACTACATCTGATAATCTAAAGCTGCTTTCCTGTTACAGTTATCTTCTGCAACAATCAAAAACGATATACCTTTCATCTTTTCAAGTTTCAAATACTTACTAATCGTTCCGTGTGAAAGCCAAATCTTTACAACGCCAGCAGCCCTGTTTCTCAAAATCCTTTTTTGGATCTATGCCTTTGTCACACAACCACCAGCAACCATCCTCAGCAATATAAACTTGCATTGGACGAGCACCCGGATGAAATATGCCATGACCCAAAATAGGTTTCTTTTCTTTCTTTTCAGCTTTCATGATCACTACCTCCATATAATAATTGATACGTTTACTTCACTAAATAAACAGCTGGAACCAAACAGTTCTTCATTTTATTATTCAATTTTTTAGACCGTATATATTCTAAATCAACCAGAGCTTTTTTATAAATTATTTATAATTGTTATAGTACCTTTATTACAATTAGTTTGCCATAGTCAGTTGATTTAGGTAACTGACTATATTACAAGTAGATTGGGGATATATTGTTTTGAGGAATTAAAGAAGAGCTTAATAAGGTTGCAGTTCTGCAACTTTTTATGTATTTGTTTTGCAGAAATAAAACAAATTTTAGTTACCATTAATACCAAATCAATTTGACTATCGTTGAAAGGGAGTGATTCCGCAATACAGTCAGTTACATCAATCCCTCTTGAACGGGCTATCATTCTCATTTCGGATGACGGTTAAACTCCAGGTATAATTCCCGCTGGTTTAGCAAACTGTCCACCACCTATTCCAACTTCCATCCCTAAAGTATTATTAGGTAATAAATCTTTTACTGCATGGAGTTCTGACTGATAGATATAACAAATAATTTGTAAACATTCTTAATACTTATACGGAAATTTTTCAAATAGCTTAATCTTTGCCATTTCATCATTTCTTTTTAACTAATTAAGCGATCCCAAACAACTAAAATAACAGCGCCGGTTTTTGATTTGAAGGGTCCATGGTCAACACCGGCAGGTATTAACCGATAAGTGCCGGAACTATAAATTTTCCCTTCGCTTTCGTATTTACCCCTGATTACCAAATGCTGTTCAGTCGTTATGTGAGAATGTGATTCCATATGAAAGCCTTTAGGTAATTTAAGTAAAACTGTCTTGGCGTTACCTTCATCCCGCAGAGTTTTTTCTCTTGTCCCCCGAGGATATCCTTTTGCCTGTTTCCAACCCAGTTTGTCATATATATCCAATACTTTTATCATTTTAATATCTCCTTAAAATTTAGTTTCTGATATTCGTTCCCTTTTTTACTTTTGGGGGTTTAATGTTGCAAATGTTATATGTATCGTTTGCTATCCCTAACTTAAAGGAAAGCAGAGCGGCTTGATGATTTAAGCAGAGTTGTTGGGGGTTCTTAGGACCAATTAAAATTACAGGAGAAATGAAGTCATTGGCAAATTCTTCTATTGGTTTCCTTACAAAAACAGCACTCCTTTTCGTATAACCTAAAATAAGAAGCTGGAATTCACTAATCTTCAAACAACGATGCAGTTCTGTCCAGCTATCTTCAAAACACTCTCGGAAACCAACATTAAGATATTCTCCTGCACGTTTATCATAATAGAACCTAAGTTCTTTTTCTTCGGCAATAGCCATCTTTTCAATCTCCGAGCGGGTCAGATGTTTTGGTTTCGAATAATTCGGATCATATGGATCCTGAAGAAAATGAAAAACATTTAATTGTCACATTATGTCTTTTGAGATAGCTGAAGTGCAAAATCAAAAGCCCAGTCACCCTGCTTGGAATAATGAGCACAGAATCCCACGGCATTAAGTGTTGGAATAGCCATATGTCCTCCATTTTTTCATAATAATTTATTACTTACCAAATTTTACTCGGAACCATAGTTACGATAGCTTAGGTGCTCATCCATTTTTTTTACATGACGAATAAGCTTTTCTCCATGAACTAAAGTTTCCAATCCCATGACTGTAATGAGTAAACCTACAATAATATTGTTCAGGTAAACACCTATTCCTCTCACTAAAAAAGGAGCAATAGCGACAATAATTAACCAAAAACCGAGGATGCCTGCAATCCATGATTGTTGAGGTTTTCCTTGATTGAGAAAAAAACTAACACTCACGAGCACAATCCCAACATTGAAGTAATTCCAGACAGAGCCATCTGAACCAAATTCTAAGAAAGCTGAAACAAACAGCCAGAGTCCGAGAAGCATTTCTACCAATCCTTTTACTTTCATTGTATTCACCTCCTTTTATTTCACCATCCAACAAAATATGTTAAGCCACCAACCAAAAGGGCAGCACCTATATTAAAAATCTTTATCAGCAGTGTGTCTCGAATCGTATAAGATAAAAGGGGCAACATGCCATGTCCATCCTGCGCAATAGAACTGGCTAACAACACAGAAAAAGGAATCAATCCATTTGCAAACATCATTACAAAAATTAAATGTGGACCTGATTCGGGAATGATACTGATCAGAACACTTATTATTAAGACCAATCCCATATATTCTTTTACAAAACTCTCAAGTTCCCAATATTTTAATCCTAACTGAACAATTAGCAGTGCAAAAAACGTCCAGATAAATACTTTCCAGATATGATGTTTGAAGATGTGATTCCAAACATGCTCTTTGAGATAATGACCACGCCCCTTTTCTTCCGGATGAATTTGATGAAGTTTACAATCTTTACAAGGAATAATATGAAACAACTTTGCTGCTTTGTCAGTCAGCCAACCAATAGGGATGGCAATCACAAATAAAATTGCAAACAAAATTATTGCTTGCTCAGGGAATTGAGCCAACATTACAAACGCCTCATCACCTGATGTAGCGATCATCCCGGCTACGATTGCACCAAAAGTTAGAAATCCATGAATGTAAAGTGTCACATTCATAAACGCTCCAAGACAGCCGGGCGTCGCACCTAAAAAGGATGCCGTAGTGTATTGCCGCCAGACATTTCCCTTTACAAACTCCTTTAAACGTCCTCGCGTCTTTACATCTATGAAATCAATTACAATCATCATTAGAAAAACTAAGATCGTAATCTTTATAGAATGTTGTAGTATCTCTAATACAAACATTTTTCACCAGTCATATAAACTTTACATTTACTAATAATTCAATTCACCTGCCAGAACAGAATGTGGGGTTATACTTGTTTTTCAAGAAGATATGGGTCAAATAGAATGGTTTGAGTTATAAATTGAGCTTAATAGCGTTGCAGTGACGAAACAATAATTTTATAACTGTCGTCGAAGTGAAACTAAGTAAAAGTTCAGATCAAATCATACTTTTTCATTTTTCGCCATAGCGTGGAGCGGTGTAACCCTAATTCTTTCGCAGTTAATATCTTGTTTCCGTTATGTTTTTCCAGAGTATCTTTTAATAGTTGCTTTTCAAAAGCCTCAAGAGGGGGACGACCAACTTTTTCTTCAAGTATTATCTTTTCAGACTTTGGAGACAACTCGGGTGGTAAATGTGCTGTTCTTATTTTTGAACCCTGACACATTACGCATGCGTGCTCAATTATATTTTCAAGCTCGCGGATGTTGCCGGGGTAATCATATTCCATTAAAATATTCATAACTTCTTTTGAAACATCCTCAATGGATTTACCCATCTTCCTATTAAATTTCCCTAAAAAGTGGTTAATTAATAAAGGAATGTCATCCCTTCTTTTTACTAATGGGGGCAATTCAATTTTTACGACGTTTAAACGATAATATAAATCATCTCTAAACTTTTCTTCCTTTATTAGCTTCGTTAAATCATCTTTTGTTGCTGCTATAATTCTAACATCCGCTTTTACGGGTTCAGTTGCGCCCAATGGTTCAAACTCTTTCTCTTGCAGTACTCTTAATAATTTTACCTGAGTAGATAGCGGAAGACTTTCCACTTCATCTAAAAAGATTGATCCGCTTTTTGCAAGCGCAAAACGCCCGGGCTTATCTTTTTTTGCATCCGTAAAAGCTCCTTTTACATAACCAAACAATTCTGATTCGATTAGAGTATCAGGCAGAGCCCCACAGTTTACTGCAACAAACGATCTTTTTTTTCTGCTGCTCAAGCTATGAATTGCACGTGCGAATAAGTTCTTTGCCAGATCCGCTATCGCCTTGAATAAGAACTGTGCTTTCACTTTGAGCTATAATAGGAAGTGTATCAAAGATATTAAGCATTCGATGATTTTTAGATATGATGTCTTCAAATGTATAACTTTTGTTTATTTCCTTCTTTAACTCTTCAATTTGGCTTAAATCCCTAAAGGTTTCTACACCACCGATAAATTTTCCATTTTCATCTTTTAATGGTGAGGTGCTGATACTAACAAAAAACTCTTTTCCATCTTCACGCAAAACATTAACGCGCTTGTCAATAACATCTTTGCCTGTTTGAAGTGAGCATTTCAGCGCGCAATTTTTTTCACAAATGTTAGATCGCATAACTTCAAAACAAAATTGCCCTAACGCCTCTTCTTTTGGAATTCCGGTGATTTTCTCAGCAGCTTTATTGAAGTAAGTAATCATCATGTTTTCATCAACAGTGAAAACACCTTCATTAATATTATCAAGTATTACATCAGTATGAGTTGTTTCAAAACTTTTTTTTCCTTCTCTTTTACTTTTCATTGCTCTGCCTTCAATTTTATGTTGCATTACAAATATAATTAAAACAATAGTGTGTTGCACAATTGCAACCTGCTGGGATACATCTCATTAGAAAAGTTTATAATTTTTACAAAATATGTTGTTTTGGTGCTGGTCTCCATTTTGCAAGTCTAGTTTTGAAACTATGATAGAAAGGAGAATAAAATGGGACTTCTAAAAAACATTGGCAAACCAGAGAATAGATATCATTACAAACTTGTATTTGAATGTAGTGTTATCGCATCCCTGCTATTAATTATTCTTGCATTCAAATTTTTTCCTCATATAGAGAAAAGCACAATACAATACGATGCGCCACAAGAATTATTTACTGTGGAGGACATCCAGCAAACAAAGCAGGATTATACACCACCTCCACCTCCTGATAAACCACAAATGATTATCCAGGCAATCTCAGATGCTGATATAGAGGATATTGAGTTTGGAGAAACAGAAATAAATTTTGATCAGGAATTAAGTGCACCACCACCTCCTCCTCCAAAAGAAGAGAAAAAAGAAGTAGAAGAAGAACCCGTCTATTTCGTAGCTGTAGAAGAAATGCCTTACCCAATTGGCGGAGTTCGAGCAATTCTAAATTTGGTTAAATATCCTGAAATTGCAAGAAGGGCTGGTATCGAAGGTAAAGTATATGTGTTGGCGTATGTAAATGAAAAAGGCACAGTTACAAAAACCGAAATATTAAAAGGTATCGGCGGTGGTTGCGATGAAGCCGCTGAATATGCTCTTAAGCATACAAAGTTTTCTCCCGGAAAGCAGAGAGGCAAGCCGGTTAAAGTTAAAGTAATGGTGCCTGTAGTATTTAAACTGGATAGTGGACCAGCATAAATGCATGTTTATAATTTTAGAAGAAAGGAGATTCAGAAATGGTCAACTTCTTAATTTCGTTGATTGGTGGATTTGGTATTATGATTATCTTTTTTGCAATGATAACTTTTATGGGTTGGCTCAGCGAACATAAGAAAACAAGATAGTTCTATTAATAATCTGAAGTAACATAACTTTTTTAATTTTAACTGCGTTGTGATTTAGTCGTTTACTAAAAAATTCTTAGTGTAACTTGGTGGGGTTATTTCTTCAGCTTGTCTTTAAACACCTTTTCAAACTTTTCAACTTTTGGTGCAATTATAAAAGCGCAATAACCCTGGTTTGGATTATTTTCATAATAATCCTGGTGATAACGTTCTGCAGAGTAGAATTTAGTAAATAGTGAAATTTCAGTAACAATTGGTTTATCCCAGGCTCCGGATTTATTCAATTCTTCTTTATACTTTTCTGCAAGTCGTTTTTGTTCTTCATTATGGTAAAAGATAACCGATCTATATTGTGTGCCAACATCATTGCCCTGACGATTTAAAGTTGTGGGATCATGAGTTTTCCAAAATACTTCGAGTAGCTCATCAAAACTGATTACCTTTGGATCATAAGTTATTTGGGTAACCTCTGCATGACCGGTTGAGCCCGAGCAGACTGCTTCGTACGTAGGATTTTCTACATTGCCTCCAGAGTATCCTGATTCAACTTTTACGACACCATTTAGTCTTTCAAATATCGCTTCTGTACACCAAAAACAACCTGAGCCAAAGGTCGCCTTCTCTAAACTTGCTTCATTCATTGAAATAACCCTATCATTTATTTTTTCAGATTGAGCATTTGTTTTCTTTTCAACACACCCATTAAATAATAAATAAATTATAAACAATAATGGGAGAAGATATGGATTTCTCTTCATAATAATCCTTTTAAAATAAATACTATTAATCGTTAATATGAAATATTATTATTTAATTAACTAGATAAATTCTGGTGGGTGCAATATCATAAATTTTTTAAGTTCAGATATCACAAAAGTTAAACATTCATCTAACATTTTGATGACATCAAAATAACTTTGAAGATTTTTAAGAATTGGTCTATGATCGGCAGCTTATAAATCTAACGTAATTATAAACATACGTTTTTCGGACAGATTAATAATTAATTTAAATCGATCTTACTCTATTAAAAAACACAAATAAAATAATCCATTAGTTTGCTAAAGCCATATCAGTAGATTGATAAATGTTCAAAACAGTATCTATTTTCACTTTCCGAAAAACCTGCATTACATTATCTGCAAGGCCCGCAAGTTTGTATTCACGCCCTCTGTTTGCCGTGGTTGCTAATCCGTGAATCAGCATCCCGATTCCCCAGCTTGAAATAAATTTTACAGAGGAGAGATCTATTATAATACAATTAACATTTTGCTCAAGTGAATTCAGAACTGCATCCTGAAATTCTTGTGCCTCATACCCCAAAACCTGATTGACATTAAATTTTAAGACTGAATGTTTGTTAACAATGTGTGAAGAAATTCTCATAGCATTCCTCTATCAAATATGTAATAAACAACATTTTATTGAATCTAATTTCCTATAAGATAATATAAAAACAAAATGAATTTTTCTTGAACACATATATTTACACTTTAATAGTTTCTCTTTCCCGGGTTTAATTTTAACCGGCAGTGAGTGATTATTTAATCAGATTTATTGGGCTGGAGAATAATTACTTCTATCAATTAAGGCTTAATAATTATTAACGAGATAAAGTTGCTTATTATGAAATAATGTCCTATTATGTTGCCCTATTGTTTATAATTACTTTATTAAATACCATGCGGCACCATCAATTTGGTGTAAACGGTTTAATTAAACAATATTAATGACATTTTGAACCGGGAAATTTATTGGGTGAAAAAGAGTTGAATTGATTTGTAATTATTATTACCTAACCAATGGGGTAGTTTTAATCACTCTTTAACTTCAACTTCTTTTATGTAGTAACTTCGGAATTAGACACTCCGCTTACCTTCAACTCTTAAAAAATTAAAAATAATTATTGATCAATTAATTCTTTTAGAAAGGATTTTCTTATGCATGTAACCACATTACGTTTGCTTTACATATTGACTATTGCAGGTGGGCTTTACTGTTCATCTTATGCTCAATTAAATTCGGCTGAAGTAAAGAGTATGTCAAAGAACTCAGACTTAATCGTCACTGGCAAAGTCACTGAACAAGCTTCCAGTTGGAATGAGGAAAAAACAAGAATTTATACTCAAGCAATCATTCAAGTAGACGAATACATAAAAGGAAACGGTACTGGAAACACTGTGACTGTGAAGTACCTTGGTGGAGAGGTTGGTGAAATAGGAGAGAAATATTCTCATATGCCAAGGTTTGAAGATAAAGAAGAAGTCCTGGTCTTCTTAAAGAAGGATGAGAAGAGTCCCGACTATAAAGTTTACAATGGCGAGAACGGAAAAATCAGTGTCATCAACGATCCTAAAACCGGGGAGAAGGTTACGACTTCAAATGTTCAAATCAATTCCCTTAAAGCACAAATTAAAAGTTATATAAATGACTAATAACAATTTTGCAATCGAAACCTTCACAAAAAATATCAGAGGCTAAAATGAAGAATTTTATAAATAAGTTTTTTTATTTTTTAATACTAATAACTCTTTTCACTTACACAAATATTTATTCACAAACCAACAACAACTCATACGTTTTTAATGGTGAGTTAAGCCAGCTATACATCTTAGATGGTCAAGCAGTAAACGGTGATGCGAACCAAAACGGTTTTGGTTACTTTAACAGCAGTGCTGCAAATAACCAAATAACTGTTCAAGCCTGGGTATACTTAATCGGTGATACTCCTGCGGGTGTTGAAATCCCTGTTGTATATCGAACCGTGAACAACGGAGAAACATTTTCAATTTACTTAAAAGATAACAAGGCATATTTTTCCGTTGGAAACAACAATACTTCAGCGGTCAACACCAATCAGCTACAGGCTTATCAGTGGCTTGCTATTACTGGAACATACGATGGTAGCACTCTAAAAATATATTCGGGTGGTGATCTGGTCACTTCTGCTCCTTTTAATATTACTACTGGCTATAGTGTAACCAATGGATCGACTGGTTTGTTTGTTGGAAAATCCAGTTCGGGTGCTTTCAGTGGATTAATTGATGAAATCAGGATCTTTGACATTGCGTTGAGTGATAATAATATTAATAACTCGGGTGGAAACGGTAATCCCGCTGAGAATTTTCCCCAATCGCTTGCCCAGTATTTAAGAGGACGATGGTCTTTTACAGAATTTTCTTATTTCAATGGTATAAAATCACTTGAAGACCGATCGGATTATAATAATCACCTTAGGGTTGATAACATTAATCAAATTGTAAACAGTAAGCATCCACAATTGTTTGTAGTAAATTCTACTGGAGATGCCCCGGACTCAAATCCTGGTGATGGAGTTCCAGATGCTGGCAATGGAGTTGTAACATTAAGAGCTGCTATACAGGAAGCAAATGCTCTTGAGGGTTACCAGACAATCTTTTTTAATCTTCCAGGATCTTCACCCTATATAATAGAACCGGGAACCGCCTTACCAAATATTACTGAGCAAATTTATTTAAATGCAACTAGCCAGAGCGGTTATTCAGGTTCACCCTTAGTTGAAGTTAATGGTTCATTTGGTGGTTTAGTCATAACAGGTGGAGAGAGTACTGTTCGAGGACTTAAATTAAACAATTCTTCCGGTTACGGTTTAACACTTTCTTCTGCTGGTGGGAATATTATCGAATCAAATCAAATTTCGGGAATATCTGTTAGTTCACAGAGTAATAATATTAATGGCAATACTATTACGAGCTCCACTGGCGATGGTATTTCTCTTACTGCCGGTGCAGAGAATAATTTAATCGGTACTTCTGCAAGTAATAATATCTATGGAAATGCTGGTTACGGAATATCAATTAGTGGTGCAAATGGAAATCAAATATCAAATAATACTATTGAAACAAATGGTAGCGGTGGTGTTTCAGTATCCAATAGTACCGGCACAATAACAATGAACGCAATTAACCAGAATACCGGAGATGGAATCTCAATCACTGGTGCTAACAATAATATTGTTGAAGGAAATACTGTTACTGAGAACTCGGGTTTAGGTATTTCTGAAAATAGTAGCACGGGAAATCAATTAACAAACAATACAATTGGAACAAATACCCTTGGTGGTATTTCTTTAACATCCACCACAACAAGCTTAACTGGGAATAGTGTAACTGGTAATTTGGCTTATGGTATTTCTTTAAATTCTTCTAATGGTTCTACACTTTCCGGAAATACTGTTTCGGGAAATTCAAGTGATGGTTTGGTCATCGATGGTAACGATAATACTCTAACGGATAATTCGGCAACAAATAACGCCGGCATGGGAATATCCTTAACCGCTGGCACGGGTAACCAACTAACTAATAACATAGTCAAAGCAAATACCCTCGGTGGTATTCTTATAACAAGTGATTCAGCAAACGTGACTGCAAATACAGTCACTGAAAATTCAGCTTTCGGTATATCATTAAATTCTTCAAACGGTAATACTCTTTCCGGGAATATTGTTTCAGACAATTCAAGCGATGGTGTGTTTATCAACGGCAGCGATAATGCTTTAATTGATAACTCGGTTACAAATAACACTGGTTTAGGTATCTCTGTAACTGTTGGAACAGGAAATCAATTGACAAATAATACTGTCGGGGCAAATACCCTTGGTGGTATTTCAATTTCAAATAGTACGGCAAGCTTAACTGGTAATATAGTTACTGGGAATTTAGCTTTTGGGATATCATTAAATTTGTCCGATGCCGAGTCAGTTTCTGGAAACACAATCTCAGATAATTCAAATAATGGTTTAGTTATCAATGGAAGTGCTAATCAAATAAATGATAATACAATTAATAATAACGGTGCATCCGGTGTTTTTGTTCAATCCGGCAACAACAATTCAATACTAAATAATTCTATTTATGGAAATTCACCTCTCGGCATTGAATTGGCTGCAGGTACAAATGATTCACAACAACACCCAACACTAAACATTATGTACACCTGGCAGGATGAGACAGCATTGCCAGAGATTAAGGGTGGAACAGCAATAGCTGGAAATCTTACTAGCGATCCCGACAATTATAAAATTCAATTTTTTGCTAATTCAAGTACGAGCAGCACCAGAGAAGGAAAGCGTTTCTTAGGTGAGATAGAGTTAACTGTTGATGATTTTGATATAACCGGAAATGCTGATTTTCTTGCTAATCTAAAAGATGCTGTTCTTCCTGAGTTGGATGAAGAAGTGGTTAGCGCTACAGCGACCAGGCTTGATATTAACGGTAATCCACTAAGCACTTCCGAATTTTCTGCCTCTATTGAAAGAGCCACTGATGAAGGTGACCATTATTTAGTCAACACAACTCTTGCGGGAATTCCACTGCACTGGACAGATGGAAACGGTGATTATCAGGTAGCCACATCCTTAGTAAATCTGGGTTATGATGATGAAATACAAAATGGCTTTAATACCTGGAGTGCTTTGGAACAAATTAACTACACAAGAAACTATTATCCAAATTCTGAAGTATGGGGTGGAAACGCTGACGGAATTAATAATATAGTTTGGATTCCCACTACCAGTCAGTGGGAAGCAATAACTGAAGCTCCAACAAATGTTGTTGCTATAACCAGAACCAGATATAACGTATTAAATGGTGCGATGATTGATATAGATATAGCTTTCAACGGGGATCCTGTTTCTCTGGTAACTGGTGAACATTTTTACTGGGATACGGCCGGGGACCCGAATGCTCTGGATGTTCAGAATGTTGCTACACACGAAATAGGACATTACTCGGGACTGGCTGATTTATATAATCCTGGTGATTTTAGTTATGTGCTGGAAATGAAAAATAATAACCAGCTGGCTACAATGTATGGTCGAATTGCTAATGGTGAAACTTATAAGAACACATTGCATCCCGGCCCTTCCGATCCAGAATGGTTTGCTAATCAATTAGATATAACAAAATATGATATCGGTGGAATAAATTATATTTACGATAATCTCGGTGATGTTTACTATGATATCGTATTAGTCTTCGATGGTACAACTAATTTTACATCGCCAGATGTTCTCAATGGCTTCGCTCCCTCACAAAGTGCTGCAATGGAACTTGTGTACAAATTAAGACTTGGCGATAACGTGGGTTGGGTGAACGGTTCAGTTACAGAAGATCTTGGAAATGATTTCACCTCAAAATTAAATAGCTTAAATGTTTTAGAGCCTAATACAAATGGAAATCTTGCAGAACGAATATCAGCTGCAGAACAATTATTTTCTGCTACCTCACCTAACAAGAAAGTAATTATATTATTTAGTGCGGGTGAAATTTCTCCGTTCTCATTAATTACAGAACTGAATATTGACCCCGATATAAGAATTTTTACATTTGGATTTGAAGGATTAAATGAAAGTCAGGATTTGATGAGCTGGTTAGCCGATGAAACCAACGGAGAATATTACCAAATGGCAAGCACCACTGAAATAGGTGCTGCTACAAATATAATTTGGCTTCGTTTACTTGGTGTACAGATTTCCTACCTCTCTGAAGAAATTACAAGTGAATATTTTGTTGATGATCCGGGATTGCAATGGCAAGGTGGTCTTCAATGGCAAGGTGGACTTGCAATGGCAGGGTGGATCTTCAATGGCAAGGTGGATTACAATGGCAGGGTGGACTTCAATGGCAAGGTGGATTACAATGGCAGGGTGGTCTTCAATGGCAGGGTGGTCTGCAATGGCAGGGTGGAACTCTTGATTTAGGTCTGCAATGGCAGGGAAGCGAATACGACCTTGTAGTGCTGCCTCCCGGTGTAACTTTCGATGAAAACAATCCGGTTGTTCCTCCGGGTGCAATTACCGAGGATAATTACCAATCATTTCCTGAGTATGGTGTTGAATTCTTCGATGGTTACCATGGTGCATCACAATTCAATAAACCTTATAAGTTTTTCAAGATTAATAATCCCGGTATCGGTGCATGGAAATATGCTGTATTAGAAGTTACACAACCGGATACTACTGAACCCTTAAGAGTTTACATGGCTAATGAAGCTGATTTGGTGCTTGATTTTTATACGGATCAGGAAAGATACATTTTAACCAATGATCAAAATAATAACCCAATACCTGAGGAAGTTGTCTTTACTGCAATACTTAGACAGGGTGGTGAATCAAGTGAGACTGGTGATGATACAAAAACTGTTGGTGAACCGGTTACTGATGCTATAATTGGTATACAGGTTACCGCACCTGATGGTCAAATTGTTGTTGGTCCTTTAACGCATATAGGAGATGGTGTATATACTTTAACCCTGGAAACAACATTGTTAGGTAATTATGATGTTGATGTTATTGCCTCCGATAATGTTGCTAATGGTGATGTTAGAAATAGCCAGTACTTAATTACTACCGAACACTCATTTTATGTTTCTCCTTATGAAGAACCGACAGAGTTTACAGGTAAAGCATATATACAAAAGGCACTAGATGAGCTGCTTGCTATTAAAGAAGAATTTTGTCCTTCCAATAAAAATTGC
Source organism: uncultured Ignavibacteriaceae bacterium (assembly GCA_963699475.1). Lineage (GTDB taxonomy): Bacteria > Bacteroidota > Ignavibacteria > Ignavibacteriales > Ignavibacteriaceae > IGN2. Next base: position 27,727 of record CAVOUA010000016.1, read on the forward strand.
AGCTTGAGCAGTAAAGAGAAAAAGGATATTAATGATGCAATTTCATTTCTTTCAACAGCTCTCACATATTTTGAAAATGATGGAAATCATTTAAAGACAAATAAGGGTTTAAACTTTTACGATAAGGTAACTTCAGCAGTTAATGACATTTATTCTTATATAAGTAATCCTGACTTTGGTAGTGATGTAGATTTGTCATTGTACTATCTAATCGAGGGCTCATATAAATTGGCTGTTATTGTTAGGGACGAGGCTGAATTGCCAGGTGCTTGCCAGGTTTCCAATTGTGAGCAGTTACTAAAAAATGCAAACTCTGAGCTTGGTAAGGCAATAGATGAAAAAAAACAGGATCACTATGTTTACATATTTAACCACCTGACAAATTCCTGGAAATTTTCTATGAACGTGATGGGTGCAAACCTAAGGAAGGAAGGCGGTGAGGAAGAAACTAACCTGACACCAACAGAGTATGGTTTAGATCAGAATTATCCGAATCCGTTTAATCCAAGCACAACTATAAATTATCAATTGCCAGAGAAAAACTATGTAAGCTTAAAGGTATATGATATACTGGGTAATTTGGTTACCACTTTGGTAGATCAGGAAATGGAAGCAGGTTACTACACTGTTAATTGGAATGCAAGCCAGCTTGCAAGTGGTATATATATATATAGAATTATCAGTGGTTCTTTGTATCAACCAAGAAAATGATACTAATGAAGTAAAATCTTTTAGCCCCCGATTTCAATCCGGGATCGGGGGCTATTTCTTTTTCAATTTAAATCTGCTATTTTCAAACTCATTAATTCACATCTCAAGTGTAAATAAAATAAATAATCATTTTTCGGTGCTATCAGGATCTTTTTTATGAGCAGGGTGATTCTGTTTTTTATTAATTTCTTTTCTTTTGTCCACTTCGAATTTGTGGCACAGAGTCGATGTTATTTTTAATCACCTGACTATTGAGGATGGACTATCACAGAGTTCTGTAACCTGTATCCTGCAGGATAAAAATGGCTTTATGTGGTTTGGTACACAGGACGGACTTAAACAGATATGATGGATATAATTTTAAAATGTTTAAAAACAATCCCGGCGATTCTACAAGTTTAACTGATAATTTTATTTTTTCAATTTATGAAGATCCATCCGGGACACTCTATATTGAAACCCAGAGTGGTGTGTTTCAAAGATACAATCCAAGGTCGGAATCATTTCAAATTGTAATTAAAGATAGTATCAATTTAGCTGGAGCTAAAGTTAATAGCGTTGGGGCAATTCTTTGGGAATCGTCTGGAATTAGATGGACAGGAGGTCTCAGCAAAGGAACAGGATTGGAACGCTTTGATACTAAAACAGGTAAGAGCACAATATATAAGCACAACCCATCTGATCCTTCGAGTTTAAGTGATAATAAAGTTTACTCGATATTTAGAGATCGTTTGGGAAATTTATGGATGGGAACCTTTAACGGTCTTGATAGACTTGATGAACGTACGGGTAAATTTATTCATTACAAAAATGAACCCGGTGATCCAAATAGTTTAGCCGATAATTGGGTTTGGCCAATATTTGAAGACTCCCGAGGATATTTATGGATTGGAACTGTTAGTGGTGGTTTATGTGTCTTCGACCCAGCATCAAATAGTTTCTATAATTATAAAAATGATCCGAATGATCCGACAAGCTTAAATGATAATTTTGTTTTTTCACTTTATGAGGATCGCGGTGGAGTAATCTGGATAGGTACAAATTTGAGCGGGATTAATTATTTTAATCCATCAACACAATCTTTTGAACAATATAAACACGATCCCGGAAATAAAAATAGCCTGAGTGATGATATAGTGCTTTCAATGCTCGTTGACAAAAATGGATATTATTGGATCGGGACAAAAAGTGGTGGCTTAAATAAGTTTGATTATAACAAAAAGATATTTACACATTATTTGGAAAATCCACTAAGCCCAAATGGTTTATTAAGTAACTCCATACAATCATTATTAGAAGACAAATCGGGAAATATTTGGATTGGGACTTACAGCAGTGGTTTAAATATATTAAATCCTGAAACCGGTGTCTTTGCCCGGTACACCAATAATCCATCAGATCCAAATTCATTAAGCGACGACAGGATTTATTCGTTGGTTGAAGATAAGAAGGGAAACATATGGATCGGAACATACGGAGGCGGTTTAAATAAACTTGATCGTTCAACAGGTAAATTTTTAAGATATCAGTTCAATGAAAATGATTCTACCTCAATTAGCTCAAACGCAACCTGGTCACTTGCTTTAGATGATGACGGAAATTTGTGGATAGGAACTTTTGGTGGTGGTGTGAATGTGTTAAATCTGCAAAATCAAACCTTCACTTATTTTAAAAACAATCCGGATGATTCGACAAGCATTGCAGATAATAACATTATCAGAATATTTAAAGATAGTAAAGGAAATATGTGGGTCGGCACCACTAAAGGACTTTGCAGGTATTTAAAGGAAACCAATTCCTTTAAAAACTATAATGAAGAAAATGGACTGGCAAATAATTTCGTTTACGGAATACTGGAAGGCATCAATGGGAACCTATGGATAAGTACAAATAACGGTTTATCAAAATTTAATCCGGAGAAAGAAACTTTTAAAAACTATTATGCACAGGATGGTCTGCAAGGCAATGAATTCAATCAGAATGCTTTTGCAAAAGATTATAAATCAGGACGCTTGCTTTTCGGCGGACCAAATGGCTTTAATGTTTTTAATCCTGATAAAGTTAGAGGAAATACGTTTGTACCCCCGGTTGTTTATACAAATTATATAAGATATAATTCTGACGATGAAGAAGGCAAACCAATTTTTGAAAATGGAATTTCAGTCAGAGACAGCATCCTTGTTACATACAAAGACAACATTGTTACATTCCAGTTTGCTGCGTTGAGCTATTATAATAGTTCCGATAACCAGTACCGATATAAGCTGGAGGGGTTTAACGAAAACTGGATACAGCTTGGAAATAATCATACGGTAACATTCACTAACCTTTCTCCCGGAGATTACAAGCTTATTGTTACCGGATCCAACAATGATGGATTGTGGAACGATGAAGGAAGATCGTTATTTATTGAAGTAACTCCCCCCTGGTGGCGAACAAATATTGCTTATGCAATTTATGTAATTACGTTTTTTAGCTTCTTGTATGGAGTACGAAGAGTTGAAATTAATCAGACGCGAACAAAAAACAAAGCTGAGAGAAAATGAATTACGTCTGAAAGCAACCGAGGCAGAGAAGCGTGCTATCCAAATAGAAAATGATCGGAAGACAAAAGAGCTTGAAGAAGCGAGAGCACTTCAGCTTTCAATGCTGCCAAAGGAATTGCCCAAACTTCCGAACCTTCAGATAGCCGCTTTTATGAGAACTGCAACAGAAGTTGGCGGAGACTATTATGATTTTATTGTGCAGGAAAATGGTGTCGTTAAACATTGCCTTTGGTGATGCAACCGGACACGGACTTCAGGCTGGGACAATGGTCACATTAATGAAAGGATTTTTTACTTCTGATTCATCAAAACTTGGTCTTAAAGAATTTATGACCCATTGCAGCCGTGTTATTAAAGATATTAAGCTTGGCAGAATTTTAATGTCATTCAGTTATTTAAAAATTGAAAACAATAAACTTCAGATAACCAGTGCCGGGATGCCCCCAATTTATTATCACAATAAAGAGACCAATCAAGTAGAAGAAATTGTAATTCAGGGAATGCCTTTGGGTGCGATGAGAAACGCATCGTATAATGTTGTTGAAAAAGAAATAAAAAGTGGTGATACAATTTTATTGCTAACCGACGGTTTGCCCGAACAGATGAATCAGTAACGAAGAAATGTTTGATTACTCTCGTGTTAAAACAAGTTTTAATGATGCTATCAATAATCAGCCTGATGAAATAATTAATAAGCTTGTTAAAGCGGGTGATGATTGGATGAATGGAAGGATTCAGGATGATGATATTACTTTTGTTGTGATCAGGGCAAATTAAATCCCGGAAATGAAAGAATTTTAAACACATAATGAAAAAATACATTATATTCCAAATGTCCCTACGGTCTTATTAATAATTTGAAGCTATAAATTAGTCAGAAAGAATTTTGATGAAAAAAAATGTAGAACTTGAAATTAAACTACCAAACATCCCTGATATTGAGATTGTTGCTATTGAAAGCCTTCAGATAATGGGTAGACATTTAGGAATTTCCGATGATAAGATTGGTGAAGCAAAAATCATTGTTACGGAAGCTATTATAAACGGACTTGAACATTCGGGTGATACAAATCCATATGTACAGGTTGAGTTCAGTATGGATAAGGAAAAATTAATCATACTGGTAACTGATTTTGGAAGCGGTTTTGAGCCCGGTGATGTCGAAGATCCGAAAATTGCCGATAAGATTCATAGTGATCGTAAACGAGGATGGGGTCTTAAACTAATGAAATCTATGTCGGATGATTTGATTATTGAATCCGGACCCAATGGAACAAGAATAACAATTACTAAAAATTTAACCTAAACGGAGACAATTAATGAGCACAGAATTTAGTTTGGTTTCAGAATTACACGATAAAGCACTTGTAATTAAAACTGATGGATATATAAACGGTCCTGGTGGTGAAAAAATTGTCCAGGAATTTGAAAAACATAATGAAATTAATAAACTGATATTAAATCTTGAAAAATCTAAAGTTGTTAACTCAATTGGTATTTCTCATCTCATTGAGGTTATTGAGAAATTAAACCAGACAAACGGTAAGTTGGTTTTTACCAATCTTGATCCTACAATTGAAAAAACTTTTACTATTATGGGGTTATTTCAGTTTGCGGAAAAAGCAGATACTGTTGAGCTGGCTTTAAAGAGTTAATTTTATTTTGGACTAAAGCATTTGAGTATTAGCCGTTCTAGCATTTTATATTAATTCAGTGATCAACTTAGTTAGCTTGCTTTTGATTTGAACCTCAAAAGTAATTTTCAATTCTTTACAAACTATTAATTTAAGTGGAAAATAATAATCTTGTAGAAAAACTTTCTCTACAGGTTGGATCATTTCAGGAAGGATTTGAAATCCTTTGTAAATCATTCAGCTTTGATGAGATGGTAAAAAATTTCCTGCATCTTATGCGCGGAAATTTTATTGTTTCAGAAATATATGCTTATCATAAAAAGCGAATTGATTCTGAGTGGGAGATTATCGCCTCAAAGAAAACAATCGATCCTTCTGACTTAGAATATTTTAAAGAATTGAATAAAATTTCTCTTCAATATTTTAAAAATCAAAAATTTGACGCTTCAATAATTCTTCCTTTATCAGATAAATCTGTTTTAGGAATTCTTATTGGTCCCAAATTGGATAAAAGTGGCTTTTCAGATATGGATAAAATCACTTTACAAATTTTACTCCAGGTTTTTGATAGTGCGCACAAATCATTTCTGAATCAGAAAAAAGAAAAAGCACTGATATTCGGATTAAATGAAAAAGTTCTTCAGCTGAATAATCTTATTGATACTGTAATTGAAGTTTCTCGCTACGACAAAAGAGATGTTATGTTTGAATTGGCGCTCGAGAAAATTGCTCCATTGACGAATGCCTCATCAGCACTACTTCAAATTAGCAGTAAAGATAAAGTTGAAAGCTCGTATACCTTCCCTCCCGGTGCTGATATAAACAAAATCTTGGTTTCTAAACTTAAATTAGAATCCGCTTTCGATTTTAACGACTTATCGTACCGGTTTACATTGGCTGAAAAAGAAACTCGAAAAGGTGTTACGAATTTTAATGAATTAGATAAAATGCTTTTAGATGCTATTGCACGTCAGGTGCAGGCATCAATTGAGAATCAGTATCTGAACGGCCAGGCAATTGAAAAAGAAAAAATGGAAAAAGAGCTAAGCGTAGCAGCGTCCATTCAGCAAAGAATTCTTCCCGAAGCATTACCAAAGATAGAAGGATACGATTTAGCAGGAAAAAACATTCCCTCGAGAGAAGTTGGTGGAGATTATTATGATTGCTTTGACTTAGGTAACGGGAAATATGCATTAATCATTGCCGATGTTGCCGGAAAAGGAATCGGCGCTGCTCTTCTTGTAAGCACTTTAGATGCAGCACTTTATTCATATCTTCAATTTGATATTCCTCTTACGGAAATGGCTGAAAGACTTAACAAGCTTATTTATAAATCATCTCCAGCGGATAAATATATTACCTTTTTCATTGCAGTTCTTGATTCCAAAACGGGTGAGCTTGATATCGTAAATGCTGGTCACAATCCAATCTTATTATTAAGGAAAGATGGAGCCCTTGAAAAAATTGACGCCGGTGGCGTTGGTCTTGGAATGCTTGATTTAGGAATGCCATTTACCGGGCAAAAAACAATTATGCATTCAGGTGACAAGTTATTTCTTTACACAGACGGAATCCCTGAAGCAATGAATGAAAACGAAGAAGAATATTCAGATGAAAAAATGATAAATTTTTTTCAAAATCATGCCGAAAGCCCCGCCAAAGATTTTATTGACGATTTAGTAAACGATGTAAAAGACTACACCGGCTCTGCGCTGCAGAGTGACGATATAACCGCCTTGGTTCTTAAAAGAGCTTAATTTTTTAAAAGAATAGGAGAGTTTAATGTTCATTAAACATTTTAATAATGTTTTATTAATAATTTTAGTTATGTTCTCGTTTCTTTCATTTGCCCAGCAAAAACAAAAAACTGAGGCTAATGCAGATCTAATTGAATACACTAATAAAGAAGGATTGCCAACCACAAATATTTCTGCAGTTGTTCAAACTAAAGACGGTTATATATGGATAAGCGGAATTGAAGGTACTTACAGATTTAATGGTTATGAGTTTGAAGAAGTTAGAGAAGATATTGGTCTGCCTAAAATGCAGAATATGTATTACGATTCTACAAAAAATATAATGTACTTTGCCTCTCCAACTAAGTTTATAACATTTGATGGGAAAGAGTTTAAAGTTTATACAGAAGAAGAAGGGTATAAAATAAATGGATTATCAGGTCAGCAAATATCCTTTATAAATGCAGATAGTAAAGAGAGAATATGGATTGGTTCCTTAACACCATACGTAGATAAAAATTTTAACGGTGGTCTTACAAAATTTGAAGATGGAAAATTCACTGTATATGACTCTAAAAATTTCCCTTTGGATAATGCTACTGGATTTATTGAAACACCCTACGGTGATCTGATATTTAATTCGGCAGGAAAAAATACACAAACTTTCCAGGACGCGTATGTTGCCTTATTTAAAAATGGTGTTTTCAAAAAAGTTGATGAGTCGATGGGCATAACTCTTCAACGAGCAAATATATTCCCTAAAAATATTGCAAATTGTATTGATAAAGATGGAAATACATGGTTGGCTTTTATGGGAGGAGACATTTTTAGCGGATCAAAAAATAGTGCCGGTGCGCTGATGTATGATGGAAATAAATTTCACCAATTTACAGAAGTAAAAGATCTTATGGGTAAAAATCGACTCCCTCTGGAAGTTTATTACAGCACAAAAATGGATAAACTGTTTTTAACTACCTATAATATAGTCCCGGAACTTTTTAATGGAAAAGATGCAAGTGTTTTCGAATTTGATAACGGGAAATGGAGGGTATCAAATACCCCCCAGAAAATTAATAAAATTAAAGATCTAAAAACTGATAAAACAATAAATGATTTTCGATATACTTTTTCTTTTTTCGCTAACCCTGATAAAAATTCACCTGATCTACTAACATTATTTAGTACTGATCCAAATCAAAGACAAAGTTCAAAATATCCTAATCAGATGTTTTATTATTCAGAGGATAGATGGAAAAAATTTGATGCATTCAATGGATTAGCAAATGCAGGTAAGCCAGTTACGTCTCCGAATGGAATTGCAATATATTATCCAAATTTTTCAAGAATGCTCACTCTTAAAGACGGTTTATTACTGAACCAATATAAAGGAACTCCAGATCTATATTCTGACTACAATGGAATTGTTTGGCTTTCATATTCCTATAGTGAATTGCCGGCATATGCATTAACCGCAGATGTAGGAATTAATGTATGGGATGGTAAAACATTAAGAGCACTAACAGAAAAAGATGGACTGGCAAGTAATATAACTTTTCAGACTTTTCAGGATAGTAAAAAAAGGGTTTGGATTCCGACCTCAAAAGGATTAACGATGGTTCGCGAAATAATAAATAGTAATGGCGAACAGATATTTAAATTAAATAATATACCCGATGAAGATGAGAAGCCATATAATACTTCCGGTGTTTTAGAAACAAAAAGTGGTATCATTTATACCTGGGAAAATTATGTTAGATCTGCCTCTGAAAATATTATCGCTGCCGATTACTATTTTGGAAAATTTGATGGTGAAAAGTTTATTAGAATAAATTCACCTTTCAGCGATGAGGATAATGCTAAAAAGTATCAGCTTTTCGATCTTCGGGAAGATAACGATGGAAGGCTTTGGTTTTTTGGTTTATTTGCAGATGATATAAAAGATATTACTTCTGCTCAATCAAAAATTATGTTATATGATGGAAAATCATGGTCTAAGCCGCCGAACAGCTGGAGTATACCAACAGAACAATTGCATTATGTAGGCAACTTAAAAAATGGAATGTACTTCTTAACTGTTGGCGGATTTTATGTTTTCAACGGAAATAATTTTGTAAACCTGAGTGATAGTGTAAATGCAAATGCTGATTTTAGAATCTTAAAAGGGGCTAGTGTTGCCGGGACACAAACTGATATCCAGGCGGGAGACAAATTATACATTAGGCTTAGAAACAGAGGGTTGGTGATTTTTGATGGTACGAATCTAAACTTTTACACAAAAAAAGATGGTCTCCCTTCAACATCTCTTGGTAATCCTATTATAGATGAATTTAGAGGAAACGTTTACTTTTCTTCACCTTCAGGAGCATTAAAAATAAATGGAACTAATTTCCAAACATTTTATGATGATGAGGGTGTTGTCAGGGGAGGACCAATGGTATCTGCAATGGATGGATTCGGAAATATGCTTGAATTTTATAACGGGGTTGGGCTTTACATTAATAAGAGTATAGAAAAAAGTTATCCATTAAAAATTTCTTCCGTATCGATAAATGGGAAATCTAATTACTATAATTTACCAACAGAATTATCATATGACGATAATTCATTTTTATTTAGTTATGCTGCTTTGAATTACAAAGATCCGCAGCAAACAACTGTACGAACATTTTCTGCAAGGCTACGATAAGGACTGGTCAAGACCAAGCAATCTATCCTTTGCAGAATATCAAAATCTTCCTTCAGGCGATTATACTTTCAGAGTTCGGGCATAACTTCTAACGGAGTTAAAACAAATGAAGCATCTTATTCATTTGTAGTAAATCCTCCGTTCTGGAGAACCTGGTGGGCGTATGCTTTATATGTTGTTTTTATCGGATTGGGTTTAGTGGGTATAAGAAAGTTTGAACTTGATCGAAGAAAAGAAAGAGAAGCTAAAAAATTTCTTCAATTGGAAAACGAAAGAAAAACGAAAGAACTAGATGAAGCTAGACAATTGCAGTTATCGATGCTTCCAAAAGCACTCCCTAATCTTCCGCATCTGGATATTGCGGTTTATATGAAAACAGCGACGGAAGTTGGCGGCGATTATTACGATTTTCACGTTCATTCTGATGGTACTTTAACGGTTATCCTTGGAGATGCTACGGGACACGGAATGATGTCCGGGATGATGGTTTCTATAATGAAATCACTTTTTATGTCTGACAGAACAAACAAAGCACTTAAGCCTTTCTTCGAGAATGCAAGTGCGGCAATAAAAGACATGCAGCTTGGCAGATTAATGATGGCACTAACTTGTGTACAGATTAGCAATAATAAAATAACAACTACAAATGCCGGAATGCCGCCACTATTTATTTACAGAAAAACCTCACAGGTGATTGAAGAGGTTGTTATAAACAATATGCCTTTAGGCGCAATGAAAGAAGTTGTTTATGATGTGAAAGAACTACAAATAGATAAAGGTGACACCTTGTTGTTGATGAGTGATGGATTTGCGGAACTAAAAAATGAAAATAAAGAGGTTTACGGATACAAAAGAGCGCGAAACAGTTTTGAAGAAGTGGCTATGAGAGAACCCGAGGGGATAGTAAAACATTTAACAGATGTAGGCAAAAGCTGGACAAATAATAATGAACCCGATGATGATGTGACGTTTGTAGTGATAAAAGTAAAATGATGATTGTCCGCCGCCGACGGAATGGTGTAACGTTTTTTGTAATAAAAATTAAAGAAGGTAACTGAATGAAACGGACTAAGAAATATTTCAATTTGATTTTTTTTATAATATGCTTTCTGTATCTGCCAACTAACGCCCTCCACGCACAAGAAAATTTTGTGTTTGAAAATTTCTCAATTCCGCAAGGACTTTCTAATCCAACAATAAATTGCTATTTGTGAAGATAAGTATGGTTTTCTTTGGCTTGGGACAAATGACGGTTTGAGCAGATACGACGGATACGAGTTTAAAGTTTACAAAAACAATCCATCGGACAGCACCAGTCTGCCTGGTAATACAATAAATACAATATGCGAAGACAATAATGGTAATTTATGGATTGGCGGCAGTAATGTATTGGCTAAATATGACAGCAAAAACGATAATTTTATCAGCGTAAAATTCAATAGAGGACAAAATGTAAATCCGCCAATTATTTATAAAATCTTTATTGATGAAAAAAATAGAATTTGGATAGGGACCAATGAATATGGTATACACTTGCTTAATCCGGAGAAAATGAATACTGAAAGAGTAAAATTTATATTAAATGATGAGGAATTACGCAATGCGAATAATTTATCCATCATTGAAACTTCAAATCATGAAATATTAGCAACGGATTATGGAGCGGGAATATTTTATTACAATGGAGGTTCTGATGAATTCCGATTATACGATGAATTGGGTGCGGATAAGTTAATTTATTCATTGGTACTTCATGAGGATGAATTTAAAAGATTATGGATTGGAGGAGAAAATTCGCTAATAATATACAATAGAAGTAATAAAAAGCTGGAGAAAGTTGAAATTTTTTCAACGCCTTTTGGGCCCTTCTTATCCAGAGGAACGTTGAATATTTTAAAGGATAAAGCAGGATTTATTTGGCTGGGCACATTAGACGACGGATTATACAGATATAATCCTGTTGATAATAAATTCTTTCATTTTACAGGAAGCAGTAATAATAAAAATAGTATTAAATCTGCAGCAATACTTTCATTATTTCAGGATAGTTTTGGAAACATTTGGATCGGGACTAGATTGGATGGATTATATAAAGTTGATCCAAACAAACAACCAATGAATGTTCTTAATATCCCCGAAAAAATTAAAACAAATTCTCCAGTAGATAGAATAACAGCGGTTGCTAAAAGTGAAATAAGTAATGCTGTGGCTATAGGAACAGCGGGACTGGGAGTATTTTTGGAAAACATTGAAACAGGTCAATATAAAAATTATAGATTCAACGAAAATTCAAATGGTATTTCAAGCGATAATATTTTCTCTTTAACCATTGATGCAGAGAATAATCTTTGGGTTGGAAGTAATAGAGGATTAGATAAAGTAAATACAATTACCGGAAAAGCTATAAAATATTTTGACGATCAAATCCCGCTTTACGGTGGATTTTTAATTAATGATTTAAAATTTGATAAAGCAGGAAGATTATTTATTGCAGACAGGGGTGGAGTAGATATCTTATATCCAAATCAAAATATTATTAAACAAATACCATCTATCAGTAACCGGGAATACAAACCTGAATTACAAACAGATATAATCAATCTTATAAATTCTTCACAGCCAATAGCTTCAATACTTAAAGTGGGCGAACAAAAATTATTAGAAAAGGACTTTGAAATATCTGACAGCTCCAAAGTATTAATTGTTGGGGTCGGGGAAGGGCAATCAGAATTAGAGAGGCTGTTTGATTTTGGCTGGCTTGAAGATGCTGATGGAAATATAATATGGGGTATGCTCAAATATAGTAATTCATTTCATTTCCAGGGTGGGATGAAGAACAGGATAATGACACAAACATTACGATTAAAGGAAGGCAAATATAAACTTAAGTTTCAATCTGATGTCGGGCATTCTTATGGAAATTTTAATGTGCTTGCCCCTAAGGATTCTGCATTATGGGGAATTCAGGTTATCCGGATTAATGATAACCAGTTCAGTGATTTTTCAAAAAGAATTTATGAAGAAATAAAAGCCAGCAATTATATGTTATTGGAGATTGCTAACTCAGTATGTATTAGTAAATCGTATGAAAATATTTTGTGGATTGGATCATCAAACCAGGGTCTTTTTAAATATAATTTGAATACCGGTGAATTTACCCAGTATAATAAAAATACAGAAGCAGTTTCTGACATTGTGACAAATAACGATGTGTATTTTGTATTGGAGGATAGTAAAGGTATTGTTTGGTTTTCTACGCCAAATGGTTTGGGAAAATTAGATCCCAAAACCGAAAAGATAAAATATTTTACTGAAGATGACGGTCTTCCTACAAATTTAGTCGGGGCTATTCAAGAGGACAATTATGGCAATTTATGGATTAGCAGTGCAGCGGGTTTAACAACGCTTGTTCGAAATGAAACTGGAGAAAGAGAATCGTTTATAAATATTGATATAAAGGATGGGCTTCAGGGCTATTCATTTTCACTCGCCTCATGGAGGACAAATAATGGAGAATTATTTTTCGGTGGAGACAACGGAGTAAATTATTTTATTCCCGGAAGAACAAATCAAACAAAACCAAAAATTGTACTTACTGATTTGAAAATATCTGATGTGTCCGTATTTAACGATATTACAACTTCGCCGTTAAAAAAAGATTTAAACAGCACTGAAGAATTAACATTGGATTATTCGCAAAACGATATTTCATTACAATTTGCCCCTATCCATTACTCAAGACCTGAGAGAAATCTAATTGCATATAAACTGGAAGGATTTAATAAAGATTGGGTCTATAGTAAACTTCACTTTGCTTCATTTACAAATCTTGATCCCGGCAATTACACATTCAGATTAAAAGCAGCAAATGGCGATGGAGTGTGGAGCGAGAAGGAAAAAATAATACATATCGAAGTGCTTCCTCCATACTGGAGAACAACGTTTGCTTATATCGGTTACGGATTTCTTTTTGTCGGCTTTGTTTTTGGAGTTGACCGTGTACAAAGAAGAAGACTTTTAACAAAAGCACGAAACGCTGCTGCAATAAAAGAAGTACAGCTTCGGGCACAGCTTGCAGAGACTGAAAATGAACGCAAGACAAAAGAATTGGAAGAGGCGCGTCAACTTCAGCTCTCTATGCTTCCAAAAGAACTGCCACTATTACCCAATCTTGATATTGCTGTATATATGAAAACAGCCACCGAGGTGGGGGGCGACTATTATGATTTTAATGTTGCTATGGATGGAACTTTAACAATAGTTCTTGGTGATGCAACAGGACACGGAATGAGAGCGGGGACTATGGTAACTTCTGCTAAATCATTGTTTAATAGTTATGCAGAAAATCCAGACATACTTTTTACTTTCAGGGAAATGACAAGATGTATTAAGAAAATGCAATTTCAGTCACTTGCTATGAGTATGACTATGCTGAAAATTAAAAACAATAAATTATTAATGTCCGCTGCAGGAATGCCGCCGGTTTATATTTTCCGAAGAGAAAACCGTGTAATTGAAGAACATTTAATGAAAGGAATGCCTTTAGGTACAATGGGGGATTTTCCGTACGAATTAAAAGAGATGGATTTGTTGAAAGGAGACACTTTGCTTTTGATGAGCGATGGCTTCCCCGAATTGCAAAGCGATAAAAACGAAATCTTTGGTTACAGGCGCGCTAAGAATTCTTTTGAAGAAGTTGCTGAAAAAGAACCGGATGAGATTATTTCTTATTTAAAAGAAGAAGGCTCACGATGGTCAAATGATAAGGAGCCTGATGATGACGTAACATTTGTAGTATTAAAAGTAAAAAAATGAAATTAAAGAGATGAAAACACTGATCTTCAGATTTGAAATATTGTTCTGTCTCTTTTGGCTACTTTCTGCGGTTACATATGCCCGCGCAACAGATACAATTTACGTTCATTCTGATAGTTTAAAAGAAAAATCGATTTCATTAGACGGTGTCTGGAAATATCATGCTGGCGATGATTCAGTTTGGGCAAACCCGAATTTTGTTGACACCAACTGGGATACATTAGCAACTCGCATGCCCGTTTCAATTACTCCGGAAGACCTTTGGAAGGGAATTGGGTGGTTTAGGACAAATATTAGAATCGATTCTACATTAATTAATCAACCCTTAGCATTTTTAGTAGATCAATTCGGTGCGTCGGAAATTTATCTAAATGGAAAGCTCATTAAAAAATTTGGAACTATCGAAAAAACTTTAGAACAAGAAACACCTTATCAACCTTCAAACATTCCGTTTACAGTAATTCTCGATAATAATTTAGTTTATAACATTGCTGTTCGTTATTCAAATCAATTGGCTTACGAGAAGCCGGAATGGTATGCTTCCAGGTTTGGTTCAATCGGATTCGCGCTTTCCCTCCGCGATAATGATGAAGCCATAACCTCCAAGGTCGATAATGAAAAAGCGACCGTCGCAGTCAATATTTTAATCTCAGGAATATTCTTGGCCCTGGCGCTACTCTATTTTTCTCTTTTCATCTTTTACTCTGATAAAAAGGAAAATGTTTATTATGCCCTGTTTAATCTTTGCATTTCGATTTTGTTTTTAGTATCGCAGCTGGAACGATCCGTAAAATCAGACCTGAGTTTAATTGTTTTTTACAATGTTCTTTCTTCAGCATCACTAACCCTTGTCTTCATATTTTACCTGGGTTTTCTTTACTCCATATTTTATACAAAAATTCCAAAATTATTTTATGCAATCACAGCAATTGCAATTGCTTTTGTTGTTAGCGATGTGCTGGGATTCAAAGGAGACTTGTTTGATAAGATTCAACTAGTCTTTATTGCATTAACAACCCTTGTCGGTTTGTTTATTATTATTCAAGCGATTAGAAAGAAAATGGAGCATGCGTGGATAATTGGTACAGGCGTAATATTGTTTGTGTTATTTGTAATGACGCTATTCGTTGTCGGATTACTTGGAAAGAACATTAACAGTATTGTTGGCATTATACTTTTCTTTATCGGGCTTGTTAGCCTACCAATGACGATGTCAATTTATCTTGCGCGAAGCATTGCAACAACCAATAAAAATCTGCAGAAGCAGTTAATCACGGTTAAAGAATTATCACAAAAAGAGCTTGAACAAAAATTAAGAGCTCAAAAAGCAGAAGCAGAAAATGAAAGGAAAACAAAAGAGCTTGAAGAAGCCCGACAACTACAGCTATCAATGCTTCCAAAGGAATTGCCCGTTATTCCTAATCTTGATATTGCTGTGTATATGAAAACTGCAACAGAAGTTGGTGGTGATTATTATGATTTTCATGTTGGAATGGATGGAACACTTACTGTTGTAATTGGAGATGCTACCGGGCATGGCTTGAAAGCCGGGACAATGGTAACTACAGCCAAGAGTTTATTCAGCTCTTATGCTGCCAATGATGATATTATAAAAACATTTCATGAGTTTACTCGTGTAATCAAAAACATGCGGATGCACTTAATGTCTATGTGTCTTTCAATAATAAAAATTACTGGCGACAGGCTGAAAATTTCTGCGGCGGGAATGCCTCCAGCATTACTCTACCGAAAAGCAGAAAACAAAGTAGAAGAGCTTATAATAAAAGGCATGCCCCTGGGTGCATTCACTGATTTTCCATATAAGCTGCATGAAACCACATTGCAAAAAGGTGACACCTTGTTTTTACTGAGCGATGGACTCCCGGAATTATTTGATAAAGATATGAATATGTTCGGTTATGAAAATGTAACCAAGGTGTTTAGTGAAGTTGCTGACAGATCACCAGCAGAAATAATTGAGCATCTAAATAAAATTGAGTCTGATTGGATTAGCAATTCGGAACCCGATGATGATGTAACGTTTGTTGTAATAAAGGTCAAGTAAGAAAAGGTACTGTAGGAAAAATTATGAAAGCAAAATCAATCAAAGGAAATTCAACTGAAGAAATTAAAACTGCATTGCAGCAAAGTATGGTTGATGGTTTCAAACCTACGCTTGCTATTATGTTTATTCCTATCAAACAAGACAGAAAAGCAGTTTGTGAAATTCTGCATAATGAAGGAATTGATATTATAGGTGCAACATCCTGCGGAGTGTTTATAAATGGGTATCAGGATGGATTCAATGGCGAGGGAACGGCAGTTATTATGCTGTTGGAATTAAATCGTGACTATTACACAATTTTGTATGAAGACTTCGAGAATAAATCTGTAGGAGAAGCCGCATCTCAAATAGCGCATGCAGCATTACAAAAATTCAAAAAACCTGCCTTCATCATTTGCAGTACCGGTTTATCAGCCAAAGACGGATTAGTTGATGGAGAAGATTTAATGAGAAGTATGGAAAATGTTGTTGGGCCAAATGTGAATATTTATGGTGGAATGGCTGGAGATGATCTAACTTATTCAGGGACTTATGCTTTTACTCATAATAGAGAAAATGAGAAAGGAATTGCTGCCCTGGTTCTGGATGAAGATAAAATCAGTGTGAATGGAATGGCAATTTCCGGATGGAAGCCTCTTGGAATATATAGAACCGTAACCAAAAGTGAAGGCGGCTGGATTTATACAATGGATGACCAGCCCGCACTGGAAATGTATCTGAAGTATCTTGGTAATGAACCTATAACAGGAGAACATGAGTATGAACTTTTTGAAAATGTTGGCGTTCATTATCCTTTCCAGGTAGAAGGGATTGGTGATCCGATTATGCGGACCCCTTTTAAATTTAACCGTAAAGAAAATGCATTAATGTGTGATTACGATGTGCCTCAAGGATCTATACTGCGATTTTCAATGCCACCTGATTATGACATTGTCGAGACTGTTTTGGAAAAAGCAAAGAAATTAAAAAAGGCAAGTGAGGATGATGCTGACGCTCTCCTAATCTTTTCATGTGCCGGAAGACTCAGTACGATGGGTCCTTTAATCAACCTGGAAAATGATGGACTGGGTGAAATATGGAATGCGCCTATGGTTGGATTTTTCACATACGGAGAATATGGAACAAATTTAACTGGCAGACAGGAGTTCCACTCTACAACCTGCTGCTGGGTAGCATTGAAAGAAAAATAGAATTTAAAATGAACAAGAAACTTCAAAATATACTTAACCTGATTGAGCAAAATAAAAACCTGACTGCCGAAGAAAAGGAATCTGCTTTAAAAGCATTAAAAGATGCAGATAAAGAATTAGAAATAACTGCATTCAAACTCGAACGTACAGAGAAAGTTAAAAAGACAACTGCGATTCTTCTTGAAGAAACAATCGAGGAACTTGAACAAAAAAGAAAAGCAGTCGAAGCACAAAACCGCGAACTGGAAATTGAAGCTTCATTGGAAAGAGTAAGGGCAGTTGCTATGAGTATGAATAAATCTGATGATCTGTTGAGCATTTGCGAAGTATCATTTAATGAGTTTAAAAAACTGGGTTTTAATAATCTTAGAAATAGTCTCATTAATATCTTTAATGACGAAGAAGAATCCTTTGTGAATTATGATTATTCTGACTATATGGGTGGCAGCATTTCAAACGTTTCTTATAACAGCAACCCGGCAAATGATGAGTTTTTAATTCAAATTAGAAAAGCTAATGATGCATTTGTGGAAACGGTAATAGACAGAAATAAATTAGATGAATGGAAGGAATTTAGAAGAAGTCATGGGGAACAGGATGATCCAAGATTAGATAATATCAACGCACTCTATTATTATAACTATTCCATTGGTTCCGGGTCAATTGGTATTTCTAATTTTAATCCAATAAGTGAAGAGCAACAAATAATTCTTAAACGATTTCGAAATGTATTCAACTTGTCTTACCAGCGTTATTTAGATATCGCACTCGCAGAAGAACAGGCACGAGAAGCACAAATAGAAGCTTCGCTTGAAAGGGTGAGAGCAGTTGCTATGAGTATGAATAAATCTGAAGATTTGTTGAGCATCTGTGAAGTATCATTTAAAGAGTTTAAGAAACTTGGCTTTGATAATATCAGAAATGCTCTTATACACATTCAATACGATGAACAAAAATATTTTATGGATTATGATTTCTCTGACTTAACAGGCGGTGCAATAACAAAAATCGAGTACGGTTCTCATCCTGTTGTAGAAGATTACTTGAAACAAATTAGAAGTGCTAAAGATGCTTTTTACCAGGGAGTGATAAAAGAAGACCAGCTTGAAGAATGGAAAGATTTCAGAAAAAACTCCGGACAAATTGACGATCCTCGTTTAGATAATGCAACTGCGCTGTACTATTATTTCTTTTCTATTGGTGTCGGTGATATTGGCATCTCAACTTTATACTCTATCGATGAATCACAGATAAAAATTCTTAAAAGGTTCAGAAACGTATTTGACCTTGCTTACCGAAGATATAATGATATTACTATTGCAGAAGCCCAGGCAAGAGAAGCACAGATAGAAGCGGCTTTGGAACGGGTGCGGTCTAAAACAATGGCCATGCACAATAGCCAGGATGTCGGAGCTACGGTTGTTACTTTATTTGATGAAGTGTTAAAGTTGGGTCTTGACAAATCCATTCGTGTTGGTATAGGAATCCTAGAGGGAAATGATGGTATGGAAACATGGTCGGCAACTTCAACTCCGAATGGTAAAGTTGATTTAAAGATGGGTATGTTGGATATGACGATACATCCAATGCTGATAGGACTTAAAAAAGCGTGGGAAAGCGGCGAAACCAGTTATAGCTATGATTATATCGGTGATGATGTATTTCGATATTACAAAGCTCTTAACAATGAACCAGATTACCCATTTCAGGCAGACCTGGATTTATTACCCGAAAATGAGTATCATAAAAGTTTCTTTTACAAGGAAGGTATTCTTTTTTCTTTTGCACCCAACCCAATTTCAGATGAAGCCGCTAAGGTTTTAGATCGGTTTGCCGGTGTTTTCGGACAAACATACAGAAGATACCTTGATCTCCAAAAAGCCGAAGCACAAGCAAGGGAAGCACAAATTGAAACAGCTCTTGAAAGGGTGAGAGCTCGTACAATGGCGATGCATAAAAGTGATGAGCTTGCTGAAACTGCTGGTGTACTCTTTGAACAAATGGTTTCGTTAGGAATAGTTCCGAAGCGATGTGTAATTAGTATTATAAATCAAACAACAGACAATGCAAGTTTTTGGCTTACTAGCTCCGATGGAAAAGTAATTCATGGTTCTGATCTTGTTCCATTAACAGAAGAGAAACATTTAATCGAAATGTATGGTGCATGGAAAGAAAAGAAAACACATTTCGCTTTTGAAGTATCCGGGGAAGAACGACTAGACTGGACGACGTATATTATAAATAAAGTTAAAATGCACCTTCCCGAATATCAACCTGACACTATAAACAAAGAACAGATTCTTAATGAGCCAGCAGTTTTTAATTCCTTCTTCTTTTCTCATGGTTTCGTAATGCTGCATACAGTTGATGATCTAACCGAAGACCATATTAAAATGCTTAAGAGATTTGCCAGTGTTTTCGAACAAACTTATACCCGATTTCTCGATCTTAAAAGAGCTGAAGCACAAGCACGTGAAGCAAAGATTGAAACCTCCCTTGAACGAGTACGTTCTAAAGCTATGGCAATGCACAGCACGAATGATTTATCCGAAACTGTCAATGTTTTCTTTAAAGAGTTAAAAAATCTTGGTATTATTCCTATCCGTTGCGGTGTCGCTCAAATTGATGAAGCAACCCGAACAACAAGTTTAACAACTACAACTTCTACGCAACAAGGAGATTCATTTGAGGTAATAGGAAAGATAAAACAGACCGGCCATCCGGTGCTTGATGGAATTTTTGAAAACTGGAAACTTCAGAAAGAATATCATCCGATCTTAGAAGGAGCAGATATAAAAGCTTTTTACAAGGTTATGAACGCTCAAATTGCTTATCCAGATTACTCTGAAGATACAACTCAGTTTGGAAATCTTGTTTCCCTTCAAGGAAGGATTCGTTTTTGCCTGGACTGAAAGTAAACTAACCGATGAAGAATTACTGATATTCCGAAGATTTACTTCTGTATTAAGTCTTACGTACCGTCGATATATAGATTTAAAAGAAGCTAGAAGCCCGTTCTGTAGAAGCTGTAAGGCAAGCCTCTCTTGATCGTGTTCGCGCTGAGATCGCCTCTATGCGCACAACAAATGATCTGGAAAAAATAACTCCATTGATTTGGCGCGAACTGACAACTTTAGGCGTTCCTTTTTTCCGATGTGGTGTATTTATTATTGATGAACCCAATTACGTTGCTCATGCATATCTCTCAACACCGCTTGGAAAATCTCTTGCAGCCCTTCATGTTCAAAATCAATAATACGTGGCTGGAAAATGCTGTTCAGCATTGGCGCAATGGGGAGATATACCATGAGGTTTGGGATAGGAATAAATTTTTATCATGGACACAGACTATGATGGAACAAGGATTTGTTGAAAATAAGGAGCACTTTCAGTCAGGTAAAGAAGCCCCTGAAACTTTATCTTTGCAGCTTTTACCTTTCACCCAAGGCATGCTGTATGTGGGCAGTAAATTACCGCTGTCAAATGAAGAAATTAAAATAGCAGGAAAATTGGCTTATGACTTCGGTATAGCATATTCCCGTTATGAGGATTTTCAAAAATTAGAAGCAGTAAATTATCGTAAAACTTTGGAGTTAGAAGAAGCCCGTCAGCTCCAGTTATCAATGTTGCCAAAAGCGCTTCCAAATCTTCCAAACCTTGATATTGCAGTTTATATGAAAACCGCTACAGAAGTTGGTGGCGATTATTATGATTTTAATGTTGACACAGATGGGACATTAACAGTTGCAATAGGCGATGCAACAGGACATGGAATGAAAGCAGGAACAATTGTATCGATGATAAAAGCTCTGTTTGCTTCCGGTGGATCAAAAATGGATATGAAAACATATTTTAAACAGAGCAGCGATGCATTAAAGGGGATAGAACTTGGAAGACTGATGATGGCGTTTTTGATGCTTAGAATAAATTCCCACAAACTTCAGTTTGCAAATGCAGCAATGCCTCCATTGTACATCTATAAAAAGCAATCAAAAGAAGTTGAAGAAATAATGATAAGTGGAATGCCATTAGGTGCAATTAAAGATTTCCCTTATCAAATTGGAGAAATCGAAATATCATCAGGCGATACGATTTTATTATTAAGCGATGGACTACCTGAATTAAAAAACAGTAAAGATGAACATTATGGTTACGGTAGAGTAAAAGATGAATTTAAATCAGTGGCAGAAAAACGTCCGGATGAGATTGTAGGTTATTTAAAAAACTCGGCTGCTGAATGGGTTAACGGAGTAGAGCCTGATGATGATGTTACATTTGTAGTAATAAAAGTTAAATAAATTCTTTTTTCAATTCGATATTAAACTTCCGAGAGCTAAGCCGAATATGCTGCATAATAAACCCTCTATGACAGATAAATTACTCTGTTTAACCTGATTTTTAATCTTGCCTTTTTGTTCCCCGAATCTTTAACTTATAAAAAAATAGGGTGCAAAAATAGCCGTTATTCGCACCCTTAGTGCATCCTACCGGGCTCGAACCGGTGACCTGCTGATTAAGAGTCAGATGCTCTACCAACTGAGCTAAGGATGCGGGGTAAAATTAAGAAAAATTTGTACGGGTTAAAAGAGAGGTGGGGATGTCGGTTGTAAAATCTGCAAAATGTGATGGTGGGCTAAAAATCGATGGATGTTTTTCAAGAAAAACTTCCCGATGTAAAATCAAGTGCTGGGTATTTCAACGGCAATAGCATCACTTTTAACATCAGAAGCTGGTGTTGTGTTTATTTTTTCTCAACCTTATTATTCTTTTCAAGTTTTTCAAGAAAGGTATGATACACACTCATAATTTCATCCTTCAAAAAATCTGATTGCATTTCATACTCGGTATATTTATCAAAAAACCGATGGGAAAGTTTTGAAAATAATATTTGAGTCAGCAACGCTGCGGTTAAATCTTTTGATTGTTCCATTATAAACCTCTTTGATTTAAATTGTTTAAAAACTATTAAAGAAATGTTTTGATTGCACTTCCAACTACAACATCAATAATGCCATTGGTAATTTTGGTGATTCGAATTTTCGATAAACCTAATTGTTTAAGGGCTTCCATTTTAGCGAGATCTTTTTTTCCTTTCAGTAAAAATTCAAAATCTGCCTGGCTAAGCGCACCAGATGTAAGTCCCTCTGTCCACCTTTGAAGATCCTCTTTAGCTTTTTCAACGAAGATGTTTCCGTCATTAAGGATTTCGTCCTTGTATTCCTCAAGATTTTCTTTTGCATAATCAAGTAAATCGTCTTTAATCGTTGTTACAAAGTCATTAAATGCTGGCATATTTATCCTTTATTTTAATATAGATGAATCTATTTTCCCGCTTTCTAGACCAATTATGTTGTCAAATGCATCACTGACAAGCTTCTGGGTATCGGTTACAAACATTTCAGAAAGGAGGTCTTCTTCTTCCCATCTTTTTATAAAACCCCCAAGAAGATTTCCTTCTTCATTAAGCAATATTTCCCACTGCTCGGCAGAAAGTTCATTGTTTGGTCGTCCGAGTGCGAACTCGTATGCTTTACTTAGTTCTGTTTTCAGGTAAGTCACATCTTCTTCGTATTCAGCATAGGATGAAGTTGCAAAGGACATAAGCTCTAGAGATTCGACTTTCAAATCCACTGCCTGCTTATATGCTTCAGGACTAAAAACTGATATAGAAGAACAGGACAATAATGACAGACAGAGAGCTAGTGTAAGTATTGATGTGAGTAGTCTTATTTTGATAGTCATAGAAGAAACCCTATCGATCTGTTAAAATATATTCTAAGATGATTTAATTTATTATTTAACCTTAATATTGTTTTTTACTTTGGTCTTTCCAGGTCAAAACATCCTGAAAATTATCTTAACTTATCGGTGTTAAATTTCAATAAATACAAAAAAAGTAATGATAAATTTATTCCCAAACTTAAAATAAATAATCTTATTCTTAATGGGCTTTGATAAAAAAAATTTCTTTGCAAAAGAAGGATTAGCTCCGCTGTTTGTAATAATCGGTGCAAGTTTGTGGGGAGTAGATGGGATTGTTCTTCGCCCCGCTCTTTTCGGTCTTCCTGTTCCATTGGTAGTCTTTGTTGAAAGCACTCTTGTTGCAATATTACTATCGCCTTATTTTATAAGACAATTGCCGATTTTAAAGGCTTTAAAGAAGAAAGACTGGCTTGCTTTCTTTTTGGTCGCCTTGTTTGGCGGAGCAATTGGTGCGATGGCTATTACAAAGGCTCTTTTTTATGTGAACTTTGTCAATCTTTCTGTGGTAATTCTTCTGCAAAAATTACAACCGGTTTTTGCAATAACGCTTGCTGCTGTTTTTCTGAAAGAAAAATTATCACGACAGTTTTTCCTGTGGGCAGCCCTGGCAATTATTGGTGCATATTTGATGACATTCGGAACTAACCTGCCGGACTTCACAACAGGAGATAAAACAACTATTGCAGCATTGTTTGCATTATTGGCTGCATTAAGTTTTAGTTCGTCAACCGTCTTAAGTAAACGTGCTTTACGAAATGTTTCTTTTGAAATGGGAACATACCTTCGTTTTCTTTTTTCAGCAGTTATAATGTTAGTGCTTGTTATTTCTTTAGGTGATATAAAAAACATTTCAGAGATTACTACCAAACAAGCCGTTGTTTTTCTAATCATTGCATTCACAACCGGTGGGGCTGCAATTTTTCTTTACTACTACGGGTTGAAAAGAATAACAGCTTCAGTTGCCGCAATATGCGAGCTGGCCTTTCCATTAACTGCAATTGTTTTAGAATATATTGTTCACGATAACATTCTTGACCCGATTCAATGGAGTTGTGGTTTTAGTATTCTTATGGTTACAAGAATTAGGAGTGGAAATTCAAAACAATAGAATTTTTCTTATTCCCCTGTAAATGGCGTTCCCTTTCCGGACTCACAATAGAGTTTTAAACTTCTCATATAATATCCCCAATGATAATTACAAGAAGCAAAAAAGTCAGTTTCTTCTTTCCAGTTTACATGTGAAAATCTAAGAATACAATCAGTTTTTCTATCTTCAATTTCAAAAATTAATTTTGTGCCAATCCACTCCTTATCACCAACCTCACAAAGCCACTCAACCTTTTTATTAAGTTGAAGGTCTGATACTCTCATTTCATTATGATATCTTTCCCCAAAATCAAAAATGTTTTTATCATTTATTTTGTTACTAATGATAGTCTGTGTGGTCCACCAACCAGAAACACCTTCTTTTGTTGTTAAGGCTTTGTATATTTTTTCTGGTGTGCTCTTAATAATAAGATAATGCTTTATGTCTGACATTTAATATCTTATAATTTATAAATGAAAAGGGCTTGAGAAATCAAGCCCTTAAACTTTTTTTACCCTTCGGAGTCTTTCTTACTCCACGGCGGAGTAACACCATTCATTCTTGCATAAGCAATCCCTTGTCCAAGATGCTCATGGCAGTGACACAAAAGGCTGATCATAAAGTTTCTTAAAGACATATCCATACCAAACGGAGTCTTTGAAACTTTATTAAGATCTTCCTCTGTTAATTTTCCAGCTGCCTCTTTAACAGCGGCAAAAGAATCTTTAAGCATTTTTGCAATTTCATCCTTATCGGTCGTACTTTTCTCCATAGCTCCGCGTTCACCCTTCATTTCTGTACCACTCATAAAACTTACTAACATTTGGTTTGCTTCCGCTACATGAAGATATATCTCTCCACAAGTTCGAACTCCTTCTGCCGGTGTCCAGCTCATTTGATCCTGCGACATTGCTCCAAGTAATTGTGTTAATCTGCCTTCGATAAAATCTGTCTGTCCGATATATTCCTGAACAAATACTGGCTCGCTGGGTGGATTGGCCGACGTGTTAGATTCTACAGCTAAACACAACAATAGAATTGGAATGAGCATTAAAAGGATTCTTTTGAAATTAAGCATTTCGCCTCCTTAAAGTTTATTAAATAAATATATTAGTCTCCCTCGTAATATTTTCGCATTGTTAGTAATTGGATGATTTTAATATATGGAATTTAATTGCTACAAGGCAAGTAAATTTTATGCTGAAAACTATCTAAATTTAGTAGTCAAAATTTTAAAGGGTAACTTTTTATGAGGAAAACCAATGGAGAGGCTCAAATGAAAACGAGATTTCAACCATCGTTCTGGGTTGCAAACGGAATGGAGCTTTTTGAAAGGCTTGCCTATTACGGACAGGCAACAATTCTTAGCGTTTTTCTTAGAGACCACTTAAGATTTGACGAGGTTGAGGCAGGACAATTATCCTCTATCTTTGGCGGACTTATTTATTTTCTCCCGATTTTTGCCGGAGCTCTTGCTGATAAATTCGGATTTAAAAAAGCGTTTTCATTTGCCTTCTTTATACTTGCAATTGGGTATTTCCTTATTGGATCAACAGGAATAGCTGCTTTTGCAGGTTGGTATTCAGATTCAAACCTCTTTGTAATTCTAAGTTTCATTTTAATTTTCACAGCAATCGGTGGGGCATTTATTAAACCAAGCGTGCTTGGAACGGTGGCACTAACAACAACAAGCGAATCTAAATCACTTGGTTATGCCATTTACTACTGGCTCGTAAATATGGGTGCTGCAATGGGTCCCCTTTTGGCATATCTTGTTAGAGATTCAATCGGAATTGAATTTGTTTATCTCGTTTCCGCATTAAGTTGTGGTCTGATGTTTCTGGTCACACTTTTTTTCTTCAAAGAACCACAAGCAAAACTTGACGAACAGCGAGACAGTCTTCTTCAGGTTATAAAAAATCTTTGGACTGTAGTGAAAAATATCAAGTTCATGATTTTTCTTTTGATCTTTGCTTTATACTGGATTGTCTTTTGGGAATTTTTCATAGTTATCCCTTTTTACATTTCGGACTATATTTCACCAGAAGCTCCGATTGAATTAATTTTATCTGTTGGAGCCTGGACAATTATTCTGTTGCAACTTCCAATTAATAGACTAACTAAAAATATTCCAACTCCAACTGCAATTATGATCGGATTTATCTTTGCAGCTTTGAGCTGGTTCCTTTTGTACCTTTTCATCAATAGCCGGAGTGACGGTTGGGCTCGGATTAATTATAGGCACCATCTTTCTCTTTTCAGTCGGCGAGCAAACACAGGCTCCAAGATTTTACGAATATCTTGCCAATCTCGCACCAAAGGGACAAGCTGCTTTGTTCCAGGGTTTTGCCTTTCTGCCAGTTGCTATTGCATGGACCCTGGGAGGAACTTTCGGAGGTTGGGTTTATCATACTTATGGGAGAAAAGAAGTTGGGCAACCAGAAATGGTGTTTCTAATTATCGGTGTCGTGGGAATTATTGCAGCCATTATGATGCTTATCTACAATGCTTATATGAAAAGGAGTCAATAGGTTTTATTAAAAGGATTGCCCCTATGACAGGAAACTCAATGCTAAGCTTTTTTAAGTGGATTTTTCTTTTCTGAATCCTTTTCACTTTTCAGCTATCAAATCCTTTAAAATCAATTAATTTAATCGATATGACAACAGGACAAATATTTTTATACGCACTAATTGCTTTAGTAGTATTCTACATCGTCAGAAAATTCTTTCTGATCAGATCAATTAAGCATTATTCTGCCCAGGAAGCATCACAAAAAGTTAAAAAAGAACGAAACGTTGTTTTTCTCGATGTTAGATCCGATACCGAAAGGAAACAGGGCTCGATAAGAGGTTCTTATCACGTTCCCATAACATCAATAGCTTCAAGTGAAAATGAATTGAAAAAATTTAAAGACGCAGAGATTATCTGTTACTGCCGCACAGGCAACAGAAGTTTAAATGCTGCCGCCAGACTTAAGCGACTTGGATTTAATGTGGCCAACTTGAGAGGTGGTATTTTAAGATGGAACGCAGCAGGGTTAAAATGAACTGGAACAGAATAAAATTATTTTTGCCCGTTATTCTTGGTGCGCTGGGTGGATATTTGTATTACACATTTATTGGTTGCAATGGAAGTTGTGCAATAACAGGAAGCCCGGTTAACAGCACATTATACGGATCTTTAATCGGATTGGTAGTGACAGACTGGAAACAAATCAAATAATTATTTATCAATAGGAAAGAAGAAAAATGAAAAAAAATATGGGCTCAATAGATCGCACAGTTAGAACAATTCTTGCGGTTGTGATTGCAATACTCTACTTCACAAATCAAATCACGGGGGCAGCAGCGATAATTTTAGGCCTTTTTGCTGTGATCTTTTTGGTGACAAGTTTTATGAGTTTTTGTCCTCTTTACTTACCATTTAAATTCTCAACATTGAAAAAATCGGAATAATCAGGATTTGAAATTTACTGAACAGGAAGGATTCGAAAATGCAATACGGATTTTCAAAAACAGTTGATATGCGTTATGAGCAGGCAATTGAAAAAGTAACCGCAGAATTAAAGAAAGAAGGTTTCGGTGTTTTAACCTCAATTGATGTTAAAGAAACACTAAAGCAAAAAATTAATGTTGATTTTAAAAAGTATGCTATACTCGGTGCTTGCAATCCACCGATAGCACACAGGGCTTTACAGGAAGAAGAAGATTTGGGTTTATTGCTTCCCTGTAATGTGGTTGTATATGAAAAGGATGACAAGACGCGTGTCTCAATTTTTGATCCGATGGTAATGACATGGATATTGGAAAACGATCATATGAAACCGATTGCAACCGAAGTGCAGGAAAAGCTGCAAAGAGTTTTAAAAGCAATTTAAGAAGCCTCACACTGCCCTCTCCAAAGGAGAGGGTTTTGACCAAAGAAATTTTTTAAAATACTAATGAACAAAAAGGAAATAACTAAAGTGGCAGAGCATTTAACCAAACAAACATTTTTAGAAAAAGTATTCGATTATGAAAAAAACCAGGAGTGGAAATTTGAAGGCGAGCTTCCTGCTGTAGTTGACTTCTGGGCTCCATGGTGTGGTCCTTGCAAAATGGTTGGACCCATAGTTGATGAACTATCTACTGAATACAAAGGAAAAGTAAATTTTTACAAAGTTAATACAGATGAAGAGCAGGAACTCGGGGCTGTTTTTGGTATAAGAAGCATTCCGTCTCTTTTATTTATTCCGAAAGAAGGACAACCAAAATTAGCAGTTGGTGCACTTCCGAAAGAATCTTTTAAATCTGCAATTGATAAAGAGCTTTTCGTAAACGAACCAAACGAAGAATTAATTACATGGCTGTCGCGGTAATAACTCTACCGTGACAGCTGTAACTTAACCCAAAATTGAAAACTCAAGCCGTTTCATGGAATGAAGATCTATCAGCCTCCTGAGACCGGAAGCGCTTGAAAAAGATTTAAAGGGTGGTTCCCATTTGAAATGTTTTTCTCTGATTTGATTTATTGTTTGCTGTTTCGATAGACTTTAAATTCTCCAATTTTTCCAAATAATAAAATCAGAATTGCTGTCTTTAGGGTAGTTGCTTTAACTCTTATCGTGTGCGGGGAATATCTTCCGGGATGAATGTGCACATATCTTTCAACATTTTCCCCCAATCGAATTGTCCAGATGGATTTATCTTTCAGTCCAATAAGCTCATAATCGTTCCT
>CAVOUA010000017.1:0-28275 GCA_963699475.1 uncultured Ignavibacteriaceae bacterium
TATGTAGCAGGCTTTCCGGAAGGAAGTGAGTTCGAGCTTCTGGTCTCTGATAAAAAGAGTGACCTTGCCATCATAGGTAAAGATTATAAAGCTTTATCTGATTTAAGGTTTCCGGTATTTAACTACCCAG
The DNA here is from genome assembly GCA_963699475.1 of uncultured Ignavibacteriaceae bacterium. Classification (GTDB taxonomy): domain Bacteria; phylum Bacteroidota; class Ignavibacteria; order Ignavibacteriales; family Ignavibacteriaceae; genus IGN2. The sequence goes on from CAVOUA010000017.1 coordinate 131, forward strand.
TTGGTAAAGGGAAGGAATTAGACTGGGGTTCCTTTGTTTACATTTTTGGTTATCCGATACATCAGCAAATGGTTACCAAGGCAATTGTAAGCAATCCGAACAGAGATGAATTTGGTTCATTCCTTGTAGATGCTGTTGTCAATAACGGAATGAGCGGAGGAATAGTCCTTGCAATCAGGGATGGCGTCCCTAATTTCGAATTGGTTGGAATGATTCAATGGGTACCTGAAGAAGAGGAAAATATTCTTGTCCCAAAAGCATTAAAAAACAATGAGCGTTATAACCCCATAGTTCCTTACAAAGGTGAGGAATATGTAAAAAGATATTCTTCAATCAGATATGGAATAGCGCGAGTAATTTCCGCAGAAAAAATAAGTTCATTTATTAAAGAAAACGCTTTAATCCTGAGTGAAAAGAAATACTATCTGGATCGTTTTATGAATTGACTAAATACAGTTTTGTTTAGAACTTTCAAAGCAAATAACTGTATTTTCACTAAATTTTTTTTCATGCCGATTAGAAGGTAACTTTTTTGATGTTTGAGGAGTCTTAATAGTATCTAAGTAAAATCGTATGATGACAAAAATACTTCAAAAAGAACCGATAAAGATTAAATGTCCGCACTGCAAACTGGAGACTACAGACACCTGGATATGTCAAATGGACTCAGTAATTGGGATGAGATATGCATATATATGCAGTAATTGTAAAAAATTGTTGGGAATTTCAAAAAACCTTCTATCAACTTCTTCAATGTTGAAGGGAGAAATCAGTTTCATATCAAACTAAACTGACATCAAATAAATATCTTCCAGTATCACTCCCCCACCAAGACAAACATCTTCATCATAAAAAACTGCAAACTGTCCGGGTGCAATTCCGTTATCAGACTCGCTAAGTTTTACTTTTATTTTATCTTCATGCATCCATGCAATCATGCAATCATACATTCTTGCTCCGTGTCTTATTTTCACTTTTAATTCTTTTTTATCTGAAGCTTCACTTGAAATCCAATTAAACTTTCCAACAGAAAATTCATTTCGCTCCCGTATAGCAAGGTTTTCTTTTGAGATGTAGATGATGTTTTTCTTTACATCCTTTTTCACAACAAACCAGGGACCACCACCAAGCTTTAAACCTGATCGCTGCCCGATAGTAAAGTAATAATAACCGGGATGCTTTCCCAAAACCTTTCCCGAATCAATGTCTAAAATATCGCCTTCAATTTCACCAAGATGATGTTTTATGAATTCCTTAAATTTTATTTGTCCCAGAAAACAAATTCCCTGACTGTCTCTTCTTGCCATTGTAGGAAGGTTATAATTTTCTGCCAGCTTACGTATTTCAGATTTTTTGAATGTCCCAATTGGAAAAAACGCTCTAGATAACTGCTGCTGTGTTAGATAAGCAAGAAAATATGTTTGGTCTTTAACCGGATCAGGAGAAGTTTTCAACAAATATTTTCCATTAGTCTTTTCCACTTTTGCATAATGCCCGCTTGCAACTTTTTCAAACGAGGGATCAATCTTATCGTAAAACTCACCGAACTTTATCAGGCTATTACAGAAAATATCAGGATTGGGAGTTCTTCCTTCTTTAATTTCAGTAATGGTATATGAAACAACGTTATCCCAGTATTCCGTTTGCAAAGGGATTACTTCAAGAGGAATATTCACCTGTTCACATACACCTCGGGCATACTTTAAATCCTCTTCCCAGGGGCATTCACCAAGAAATGAAAACTCATCCTGCAACCATATTTTCAGATAGAACGCAGTAAGTTCGTGACCCGAGTCTTTTAACAAGCGCAGAGCAACCGAACTATCAACTCCACCTGATAATAATACTGCTATTTTCATTTTATCACTTTTCCTTTTCTGGATTTTATCTTTTCCAACACATGTTCATAAATATCACGATTTACTTTACTCAACAAAATAGTGGCAAGCTTACTTGAGTTATTTAGTCTTTGATAGAAACCAATAGAAACATTATTCTTACCATCAAAAACTTTCATCAGACCTGATATTTTATTTCCAAAAATTCCACCAGAGAGTGATTTAATATCATTATGATAAATAATCACTTCCTTTTTTGATAGAAAAAAATCAGTGCAAATAATTTTCTCATCATCAGCTTCTATTCTATAGGGAAGGATTTTATAGAGATTAAAGTAATGTTTGTTTAAAAAATATATTATTAAAAGATTAACCAGCAGCGGAAAAGCAAGAATAATATTTTCATCAAGAAGAACAACAAGTGGTATTGTGTATAGAACTAATAAAGGTGTAATGATAATATTCCCAAACCTGAAAATGATAAGAAAAAGAAATGGATAGGTAAAAGTCTGTCTTTCTATTTTGTTTTCATTCATAAATCAAATTTAACAATTGAAGAGGTAAGTTTGAACGAATTGGATTGGACGATATTTTCACTGAATGGGCAGAGTCGAAAAAATGGGAGCCGCAAGTATCTGCAGCTCCAAATAAATAATTAACCTTCTTTTTTGTAAATCTCTGCACCTAATCCTTTTATCTGGTAAATAGTCATAGGACCTGTAATTGATGAAGAATCAAACTCTTGTCCCTTTTCTTCCGCTATGTGTTGAAAGTGTTCTATAGCTTTCTCCTGGCTTAATTCAATTTTATAAACCGTTCCTTCAACCAGCGCAGTACTTCCCTTTGCTTCAACCGGGAAAACTATTTCGCCGTCCTTAACTTTTACTTTTACCTTTCCTTCCCCGTCATCTGATTTTAACTCCATCCAGCAGCCCATCATTGGACAAACATCGAGAATTTCGCCTTCAACTAAGACTGTTTTATCAAGATATTTTTCAGGATCTGCAAGTATGTCTGATATGTTTGTTTTTTCAGTAAGAGTTATTTCAGCACCGAGATTAGCTTCATCAGTCTGGGGTAGAATTACTCCGATAACGAAAAACAAAACTAAAGTTATTAGCTTTAACTGCATTTTCACTCCCTTAATTATTTATAGTTAATTATTTAAACTTAACTGATATTGGTTTTTCAACTTCAATTTTCATCCCTGGGAACTTCTTCAGAAATTTTTTCATCTCTTCAATATTCTTCGGTTCCTTGTTTTTAAATTCTTTAAAGCTCTCTTTATCTTTCATCATTTCACCGAAATTCATGTAGAATAAAGTAATATCGGAACCATCTACATAACTGGCATTAGTGCTTGCAATTTTGCCATCAACCTGAATTGCAATATTTATTTTCATTCCTTCCATCATCTTTAAAAACTCTTCTTCCATTTCTTCATCATTTTGTTCTTCAGTTCCCACAGTATCTTCAGTATTATCTGAATCAGAATTTAATTTTATTGGCGGGCGATCAATTATCAACTCCGAAACTTCTCCTTTTTTAAACTTAAAGAAATAGTATTCTTCATCTTCAGGCATTTCCCCCTCTTCAGTACCCATTTCGAATTTAGAACCGGGATCGGGCTGGATTTTAACTTTTGTTATATCTTTAAAAGAATAAACTACTTTAAATCCTTCCCAATTATCATCACTTATTAGTTCGTGGGAAACATATTTTACCTCATCGCCATAATCTTTTGCATCAGCTTTTATTTCATCTTCTTTAAAAAATGTAAATTCTTCGCTCGACGCAGAATCCTGAAAGGCCTGGGCAAATTCCTTCATCATATTAACAAAGGTTCTACTCATCAGTACCTTCTCGTTAATAGTCCCGCTGCCATCTTTTGCAACGTTTATTTTTGTTTCAACCTGAAGACAGCCGAGCAGCATCAAAGTAAGCGATGAAAAAATGAAGGCATTTTTTAATATTTTCATTGATTTACCGAAGTTATTATTGAGAATAATTTGATTGTAAAGATACAGATTTTTGAGTTTTTGATTAAATGAAAATCTTTAAATAAATCCTTTTACAGCAAATATTTGAGAGAAAACAAACTTCTCAGCTTTTTATATTTAGCACGGAAGAAATTAAAAGTGACCTCAAGAAAACAGGAGAAAAAGATTTTAAAACTTTCAAAAAACAGTTTTCTTCCATGTATAAGAACCTTTCGGCAAAATTTCATACATATCTTGATGATGTTATCAAGTGGGAAATACATCGTTAATTTAACGTAACCTTTAATTCATTAGTTTGTCTAAAGATAAGACCGTCCATATAAAACATTTCGAAGTAACACTACAGATTGCTTATTTTTTGACGTGGTTTATTAAATTTTACCGGAGGAATAATGAAACTGTTTAGCATTACAATATTATATTTAATTATTTCTTTCTCACCTGTTCAAATTTTAGCACAGGATTCAACCGAAACAGAAGATGAATGGAAGTGGGACGAAGAATGGAAACTTGAATGGGAGGAAGAATGGGCATCCTGGTTAAATAAGAGACCGACAATTTCTCTTAACTATGGTTACTCTGACATTTCCCGCACCGATGTAGAAGCACCTTTTGCCAAAAATAATCTTATCGAGTTGAAGCTTGGCTACACATATCATAAGATATCAAAATTTTCAGATAACATCGAAAAGAGAACTTTTAATTATGGATTTTTGAATCGTAACTCAACCGAGCTTGCTGGTGGTTCGAAAACAGCTTCCGATATTAAAACCAACAACTGGCAATTTGGTTTTGGGTGGTCAAGTGGATACGGTTATAAAATAGGAGAGAATTCATCTGTAACTCCTTACTATACATCATCGCTCACCTGGACAAATCTAGACTTTGCAGATGATTCCCTTAGTCAAAATGATGAAAGAATAAAACAATTATATGATGAGACATTTAGATTTGGTTCAAGCAGTGAAGCAGGTGTTCGGCTTCAGGCAACAAGCCTGATTGCTCTGGAAGCCGGTTATGAAAGATCGATTGTATTTGAAAGACATTTATTCTGGAAATGGGCAGGAAGCGGAATTATCGAAATTGCTTCACAAGGACTGCTTGATGTTTTTATAAAATCAATCTTCAAATCATCTCCTTCAGCAGGACCGATTGTATTTTTTGTTTTGAAGAGTGCTTTAGGTTATGGATTGTACGAACTAAGACAAGAAAAGATGAACTGGCCTTTTCCAAGTGCCCCGCCGATTGCATTGGATAATTTTAAGATTGGTGCAACGTTCACGTTTTAACATGCAACATGCATCCATGCAAACAACTGACTAACAAATGCATAGTTGTATGAATGAATGATGTATTTAATTATTGAATGTGATTTTAATATTTACTATTTCTGACTTGCTTCCAGTGCGGACTGGCGGTCCCCACGTACCTGCACCCGAAGTAACGTAGTAGTGAGTGTTCCCCTTTTTCTTATACCCCCAGCTTACTTCGTAAATCATATTTGTAATGATGTTCGCAGGCCAGATTTGCCCATGATGAGTGTGCCCCGAAAATTGTAAATCAATTCCATTTATCTCAGCTTGTTCTAATTTTACTGGTGTATGATCTAATAAAATTTTAGGGTGATTAGAATTTATCGAACTTATTATTTGCTCAAGTGATTTTCTTTGTTTGCCTGTAAACTGCTTCATCGCTACATCTTCCCTACCGATAACATAAAAGCTGCTGTCAATAAATACATATTCATCCCGAATTACCTTCATCCCAAGATGTTCGGCATACTTTAACTGAGGAATCCACTCCATTAATAAATTCGTGATTACCATTAATTGTGTAAACGCCATATTTAGGATTTAGTTTCCTGAATGACGCGCCTATTTTTCTTTGTTCAAGTATCTCTGCTTTATCATCAACAATATCACCAGCTAAAAGAATAATATCAGGATTAAGTGAATTCATCTTATCAATTATCTTCGTTAGTAATCTTTCTCCATCAATCGGTGAAAGATGTAAATCAGAAGCCATAACTACATTAAGCTCGTTTAGCTTTCCATCACCTTTGGGAAGGGAAAGGTTTAGAGTATTTATTGTTATATCTCTCTTATTCAGATTTCCTAAAAAGACAATAAGACTAACTAATGCAATTATTACTATAGCTGTTATTTTCTTGGTTTCTTCGTAATTGTTATAAATGTATTTTGGAAGAAAATGAAAGAAGTGTTCAAGTAAACGGATTAAGTCCAGTCCCAGAAGAGAAAGAATAAAATAAACCAGGAATGCAAACCAGATAGCTCCCGCTCCAAGTATTATATCATACGCAAGTGGGTGGAGATACTTGTAAAGAACTTTTGCAATAACGTAACCATATGCGACAATTATGAATAATAATGCATAAAAAGGCTTAAGAGCAGGTAGTGTTTGAAGTGCCTGCCATCCCCTAATAAAAATGTAATAATTAAGGGCAGTGTAAACAGTAAAGAATATTGTGAAGAATAAAGCCATTTTTGCTGAAATTTTATTTTAATAAACAGCAAGATAGGCTTATTGGTTCAAATGGTGAACTGTGGAAATATTGGTTGTGATTTGAAACAAAAAAACCATCGCGGACAAAAAATAACAGGACAGTAGTTAGAGGACAGCAATTTTGCCCGCAATGGTTATTAGGAGGCTATGAAGTTATTTATAAGAGTGCAAAACCTTCATATAATTTGCACGCTCAAACTTTGCCGGGTCATCAACATTCATATAGCTCATACTGCCACGCATCTGGTCAACTGATTCATATTCTTTTTCTTCCATCCACAATTTCATTTTAGAAGTAACATCTGCAATATGACCAATGCCAAACTTTAACAAGCAGGAAAGCATCTGAGTTACTTTGGCTCCTGCCATGATCATTTTTAATACATCCTCAGCAGTGTAAATACCACTGGTCGCGGCAAGATCAGCATTGGTTCTTCCATAAAGGATTGCAATCCATCTCAAAGGAAGTCGCATGGCAAATGGTGTACTTAATATAACGTTTGGTTCCACTTCGAGTGTTTCAAGATTTATATCGGGTTGATAAAATCTGTTAAAAAGAACCAGTCCATCTGCACCTGCGTTGTTCAACTCCTTTGCCATATGTGCCACTGAGCTGAAGAAAGGATGCATCTTAACAGCAATCGGTATTTTTATTTCAGACTTAACTCTTTTAACTATGTGGACGTATTTTTTTTCAAGTTCTTCGCTTTTCTGATCTAAATCTGTAGCCATGAAATAAATGTTCATTTCTAGTGCATCAGCGCCGGCTTGTTCTATTTGTTTAGAATAATCAATCCATCCACCAAGTGATTTACCATTCAAACTTGCTATTACCGGAATATCAACCGCTTCTTTCATTTTTCTTATGTGGTTCAGATATTCTTCAGGACCCAGCTTATACTCAAAGGGTTCAGGAAAATAGCTTGTTGCTTCAGCAAAACTTTCAGCAGTAGCTTCAGTGTGATGATGAAGTTCTAATGACTCATGCTCAAGTTGTTCTTCAAATAAGGAATAAAGAACAACTGCGCCCGCACCAGCATCTTCCATTAATTTAATGTTGGATATTTCCTGCGATAAAGGACCTGCAGAAGGAACAATTGGTGATTTAAGTTTTAAGCCTAAGTAAGTTGTTGATAAATCCATTTTAAACCTTTGATTTTTATTTTCAAATTATTTTCTATCAGAACCTTCGAGGTTAGGGCACTTCCTCCACGAGCAACCTCGAAGGTTACTTTTTGAGCTTATTTTTTTTCTTCAGACTTTCCGTTACTGGATCCCAGGAAGCCATTCTCTCATAATCTTTCCAAACTCTTGTTACATCTTCCTGCGCTTCTTTCATTAATTTTTCAGCATTTTTTGGATGAGATTTTGTTAGCATCTTGTATCGTGTTTCCATATAAGCGTAATCTTTGAATGGAATCTTTAATCCTTTAGAATCCAGCTTGAACGGGTTCTTTCCTTCTGCAGCCAGATCAGGATTAAACCTGTAAAGCTGCCAGTAACCTGAATCAACAGCAGCTTTCTGATTCTGCATTCCTTTACCCATATTAATTCCATGAGCAATACAATGGCTGTATGCAATTATTAATGATGGTCCATCATAAGCTTCTGCTTCGAGGAAAGCTCTTAAAGTATGCTGATCGTTTGAACCCATTGCAACCTTGGCAACATAAACATTTCCGTAACTCATTGCCATCAAACCAAGATCTTTTTTAGCAGATGGTTTACCAGCAGCAGCAAATTTAGCAACAGCACCACGCGGTGTTGCTTTTGAACATTGTCCACCTGTGTTAGAATATACTTCAGTATCAAGCACTAAAACATTAACATTCTTTCCTGAGGCAAGCACATGATCCAATCCACCATAACCAATATCATAAGCCCATCCGTCACCACCCATAATCCAGACTGATTTTTTAACAAGATAATCTGCAATGCTCTGTAAATGTTTTAAATCACTGGTCTTTCCATTACTTCCTGACTTAAGCATATCATCAAGTTTTTTCTTCAGTGAATCTATTCTTTCTCTTTGTTCATAAATTTCTGCTTCATCTTTTTGTACTGAGCTTAAAATACTATTTACTAAATCCCCGCCAATATCATTGGAATATTTTTGGAGAAGTTCTCTAGCCTGTGAATTATGTTTATCAATAGCTAGCCTAAAACCAAATCCAAATTCAGCATTGTCTTCAAAAAGTGAATTTGACCAGGTTGGTCCTCTTCCGTTCTTATCTGTAGCCCATGGAGTTGTTGGTAAATTTCCACCATAAATAGAAGAACAACCGGTTGCGTTCGCGATGATTGTTCTGTCACCAAACAACTGACTTACAAGTTTTACGTAAGGTGTTTCTCCGCAGCCGGAACAAGCACCTGAAAATTCAAATAGTGGTTCGAGGAATTGTGAGTCTTTTATTTTTGTAACATTAATTTTTCTTCTGTCGAGTTCTGGTATTGAAAGGAAGAAATCCCAATTCTCTCTTTCCTGCTCACGAATTGGAATCTGCTCGGCCATGTTAATTGCTTTAAGACGGGTTTCCTTTTTATTCTTTGCAGGACAAACATCAACGCAAAGTTCGCAGCCTGTACAATCTTCAACTGCAACTTGCAGAGAATAGTACATATTTTCGCCATAATCTTTTGCTTTGAATTTTGTGTACTTAAATGTTGGAGGTGCATCTTTAAGATCTTTTTCTTCGAAAACTTTCGCTCTGATAGTAGCATGAGGACAAACGATTACACACTTATTGCACTGTATACATACTTCAGTATCCCATACAGGAACTTCTAACGCAATATTTCTTTTTTCCCATTTTGTAGTTGAAAGCGGGAATGTTCCATCAACAGGAAATTTACTAACAGGGATATCATCACCTTCAAAAGCAATGATCTTTGCAGTAACTTCTTTCACAAACTCAGGTGCATTCGCACTAACCGGAGGTTGCAATTGCAATGTGCTGGTAATAATTCCGGGCACTTCAACTTCAAACAGGTTGGCAAGCGTTTTATCAACAGCATCAAAATTCATTTGAACAATTTTATCACCTTTTGCGCCATAAGTTTTCTTTATTGAATCCTTAATTAAACTAATAGCTTTTTCTTTAGGAAATATATTTGAGATTGCGAAGAAACAAGTCTGCATTATTGTATTTATCCTTGCACCCATTCCGGTTTCATCGGCAACTTTGTAAGCATCAATAATGTAAAACTTCATCTTCTTTTCAATGAGATCTTTTTGAACTTTTTCGGGAAGTGAATCCCACACCTGATCTTTTGGAATTTTTGTATTTAAAAGAAATGTTGCGCCTTCTATTGCTTCCTTGAGCATATCGAGCTTCTCAAGAAATACCGGCTGATGACAGGCAATAAAGTTTGCATGTTTAATCAGGTAAGTTGATTTTAATTGGCTTTTGGTCCAAATCGTAAATGAGAGATTGTCATTGAACCGGATTTTTTTGAATCATAAACAAAATATCCCTGTGCATAATAATCTGTTCCTTCACCAATAATCTTAATTGAATTTTTATTTGCACCAACTGTTCCATCTGCACCTAATCCATAAAACTTACCTCTGAATGTTTCTTCTGCTTCAACTGAGAACTTCGGATCAAAATCTAAACTTGAATTTGTAACATCTTCTTTAATTCCAATAGTAAAATGATTTTTTGGTTTATCGTTATCAAGGTTATCGAATACAGCTTTAACCATTGCAGGGTTAAATTCTTTCGAAGATAAGCCATATCTTCCACCAACAATTTTAGGATAATTAAACTTAAGATCTCCTGTTACAAATTTCTCTGAGATTGAATTCACAACATCCATATAAAGAGGTTCACCCGGGGCGCCCGGTTCCTTTGTTCTGTCTAATACGGCAATCGATTTTATAGTGTGAGGTAAAGCATTAATAAAATGTTCGATTGAAAACGGTCTGTATAATCTAACTTTAATTATTCCAACCTTCTCTCCTTTTGAAGTTAGGTGATCAACTGTTTCTTCTGCAGCAGAGGCACCTGAACCCATCATAATAATTACTTTCTCTGCATCTGGAGCTCCTACATAATCGAATAAACGATATTGTCTTCCAGCAACTTTAGCAAATTTATCCATCTGCTGCTGAACAATTGCCGGGCAGGCAATATAGTATGGATTTACTGTCTCTCTTCCCTGGAAAAAAACATCAGGATTTTGTGCAGTACCACGCAGAACCGGTTTATCAGGTGTTAATGCTCTTTTCCTGTGAGCTATAACTAAATCGTCATCAATCATTGCACGCATATCATCCAAGGAAAGCTCTTCAATTTTCATCACTTCGTGAGAAGTACGGAAACCATCAAAGAAATGAACGAATGGAATTCTAGAATTCAAAGTGGCGGCTTGCGCAATCAAAGCTAAGTCCATTACTTCTTGTGGATTGTTCGAAGCAATTAGGGCAAAACCTGTTTGTCTTGTTGCCATTACATCACTATGATCACCAAATATTGAGAGTGCATGAGCTGCTACTGAACGAGCAGAAACATGAAATACAGTAGAAGTTAGCTCACCTGCTATCTTAAACATATTTGGAATCATCAGCAGCAAACCTTGCGATGCAGTAAAAGTTGTTGTCAGAGCACCACTTTGTAAAGCACCATGCACACTTCCAGAGGCACCACCTTCGCTCTGTAGTTCGCTGACTGAAGGAATTATTCCCCAGATGTTCTTCTTACCCACTGCTGACCAATCGTCACAATGTTCACCCATATTTGATGAAGGCGTGATTGGATAAATTGCAATTACTTCGTTAGTATGAAAAGCTGTATAAGCAGCGGCTTCGTTTCCATCAATAGTTACTTTATTACGATTCATTTCTCTTCCATTATAATTTTTAAAAAGCGAGGAATTTTGACTACCCCATTCCCCAACAATTATACCAGCCAAATGCCTCTAATAATCGATTTAATCCTTGATTATTTTTCAAAATTGGAAATGAAACCTTCTAATTAAAATTGAATTCCCACTTTTAAGAATGCCTGAGAATTGAATTAAAAATATAATTATTAAGAATTAATAAAAACAAATAACAGATCCGTTCGAAGATGAGCGACTTCTATTTTTTTTTGTATTTAGATGTCAGATGCTATATTTTTTTAAAGTCAAATAATTAAAACTTTTTAACCCACATAATTGGAGGCTAAATGGATAACCTAAACCTACCGGGAACAGTAACAGAAGAAGTTTCAGTAAAAGATTGGATTATAACGATACTAATCACGGCTATTCCTTTAGTTGGTTTAATCATGTTGTTTGTATGGGCATTTGGAGATGGTGCTCAGCCAAGTAAAAAGAACTGGGCAATAGCAACTTTAATATGGTACGCTATTATGATTGTCCTCGTAATTATTTTCTTTGTGGTTTTTGGTGCGATCATCGCAGCGATGTTTGGTGGAATGGGCACCTATTCTTAAACCAAAACCTCAAATATGTAAACTATGAATTAGAGAGGGCCGATGAGCCCTCTTTTTATTTTCGTTAGAATAATATAGAGCTTAAAATCTACAATCATTAATAATCATCAATAACAGGAGTTAATATGGAAGATATACTAAAACAATTACAGGCAGTTGTTGCCGAATATGGGCTGCAGGTTATCGGTGCTTTAGTAACGATAATAATTGGAATCTGGATTGCTAAAATGTTAGCAAAGTACGCCGGTAAGTTATTGAGAAAGCGGGAAGTTGATGAAACTCTAACAAAATTTCTTGTGAGTCTGATTAGAATTGGGTTGATAACATTTGTTATAATTTCTGCAGCCTCTCAAGTTGGTATACAAACAGCCTCTTTTGTTGCAATAATTGGAGCCGCCGGTTTGGCAATTGGTTTTGCTTTGCAGGGATCTCTATCAAATCTAGCCGCAGGAGTTATGCTTATAATTTTCAAACCTGTAAAAGTTGGCGATTATATTGAAGGTGGTGGTTCTAAAGGAGTTGTGGAGTCGGTTGGTATTTTTGTTACAACATTGTTGACTGTGGATAACAAAGTTGTGTATATTCCAAACTCAACTTTGACAAGCAGTAACATTACAAACTACACTGCAAAAGATACAAGAAGAGTAGATCTGGTATTTGGAATTGGATATGGTGACGATATTGACAAAGCAAAGAAAGCCATTGAAGAAGTTTTAAGTGCTGATTCCAGAATCTTAAAAGATCCTGCTGCAATGATAGTTGTTTCCGAACTGGGTGACAGCAGTGTAAACTTCAGCGTTCGTCCTTGGGTTAATACCTCTGATTATTGGGGAGTTTATTTTGGTGTGACAGAACAGGTTAAGAAAAAATTTGATGAGCAAAACATTTCAATTCCTTTCCCCCAAAGAGATGTACATATGTATCAGAGTAATTAATGAAAATTATTAGCTAATACATTTTGACTGACCCCCTCTGGTATTTTATAAAATGAGAAAAAATAGTGAGGGGGTTGTTTTTATATTTTTCTCTGTGGAGTATAATCCTGCTAAGCTATTTAATAGCTCTTGCACCTCTTCCTCTTTAACCCAAACAACTGTTAAGTGGTTTTAATGAACACAATTTCCTAAGTTGAAATGTAAGTTTTTATTTTTTTGGAACCTTATTATAGTTACCTATTTTAATTCATCATCCAAAGAGTATAAACATTAATTCTGCTTTCAAATCCGGCTTGGATAAACAGCAACGCTTTGACTTCATCGATCAGTTTCGGGGATTAATAATCGTTCTAATGCTGGTAGATCATAGCTCTTATTACCTAAATTCAATCTGGCTATATCTCGACCCATTCGATCCATTATTTGCAAATTGGGGGCAGGTTGCCCTTCGATATGTTAGTTATTTGTGTGCACCTGGTTTTCTAATCATCAATGGTGCAATGGTTTGGTGGTCTTACTATAGACGAAAAAACAAAGGAGTCAGTAACAGGACAATCCGCAAGCAAATAATTCAGCGTGGTTTTTTCCTCATTATATTACAAATGACCTGGGTTAATTCATCCTGGAGTGGTTTCAACAGTTTTCAGCCCTGGCACCTCGGAATAATTGCTTGCATTGGATTTTCAATGATACTGCAATCTCTGATAGTAAACTTGCGCTGGGAATTTCATATTCTCATTGCCTTGTTGATTCTTGGCATTCATCCTGTACTCTTACAAATTCCATATGATACAAACGATATGTGGATGACAGCATTAATGCAAACATTCATTGATGCTGGAGTGTTTAATAAATATCCTGTTCTCCCATGGTTTGCACTCGCACTTTTAGGCTCGGCAATGGCCCATGGCTGGTTGAAAGCATGGGATACTGATAAGAAGCGTTTACTTTGGAGTTTTGGAATAGGAGTGGCCGCTATCTCGATAGCAATAATAATGCGGATGATTCGCGGTTACGGAAACATCTTTCCATTTTCCGACTTTGGTTCTTATTCTTTTTTCTTCGACCAGAAATATCCACCCAGCCTCTTCTTTAGCCTTTGGTTCTTTGGATGCAGTGTAATAGTAATAGGCATTATCATTTCCATTAATAAACTTATACCAAAGCTTCTGCTGGTATTTGATATTACTGGCAAGGTAGCACTCTTTTTTTATTGCATGCATATTGCCATACTTGGAGTATTTTCGAAAAGGATTGGACTCTATTATCGTGAAGGTGAAGTCACTGAAACTTTAATTGGGGTAATCATAATGCTAATAGTTATGGTCCCGTTATCCAAATGGTTTTACGAGGTGAAAAGCCGCAGTAAAAATTTTATTATAAAAATGATGTGATATTGAGTTTGAAGATGAAACGAGGGATATTAATATTATTCTCGATTGTAATTACTCAGCTTTTATTTTACAATTGCTCTGATCGTTTAGAAACTCCCACGCTGGGAAAGGATTCAACAATTGTATACCCATCAAAATCAATCAACGGGATTTCAGCAGAGATTATTTTTTGCAATAAAATCACCAGCAAAACAGGCAAACCGATAGGTGATGGAACTGTTTCTTCAATCAAGCAGAAAACAAAATTATTTGCTCTGATTGAATTACAGAACCGACTAATGTATATCGGTAAAGACTTGATGTTCCATATTGACTGGATTGATTCCACAGGCAATTCTTTTTATAAAAAAAGAGTGGATCTTTCTTCTTCTGATTCAACATCGGGGATTATAAGTTCAATTTCTTTATCTCCCACGAAAAGGAGGCAGGTGACTATTTCGTACGAGTGTATTTTTTCCGTGAATTAATCGCGGAAAGGAAATTCCAGCTTGTAGACTTAAATACAGATTCGCCTACTATTAAAAAGAAAAACACATCTAAAATCAATAAGGAAAAAGTAATAAAAATTAAAGATAGGAAAACTATAAAGCATAAAGTTGAAGCAGAGAATATAAAAGCGAACATTATTTTATGCAGAAAAATTAGTAAGAAAACAGGCAAAGCAATTGGGACAGATACAACTTTTACAATTAAGGATAAAGCAAAAGTAAAAGCAGTCGTTAGTATAGAGCACCAGGATATAAAGACTAACCAGGAAATGAAATTTTATTTTGATTGGATAGGACCGGACGGAAAATCATTTTATAAAAAGAAGATTGAGTTCTTACCTAATGATTCTTTGTCAACATTTTCTAGTTCTATATCTATCTCGCCGAAAAAACGGAAGCCAGGTACTTATATGGTAAGAGTGAGTTTTCGTAAAAAAGTAATCGCCGAACAAAAATTCGAATTGATAGTAAGAATCTGAACCAAAAAATATACAGTCACGGAATTGATATAATTATCAAACCCTCTTGTTCATCAGCGACAAATACATAGTTATCCTCAACAGCTAAACCCAATGCAAACTCTGTTTCAACAGTACCTATACGAACAGGTGAATTCAGATTTGATACATCAAAAATTTGAAGCCCTCTTAATTCTGTTGTTACATAGACTTTATTTTCCTTATACACCACTTCTTTAGCATAACCTCCTGTACTATAGCTTCCCACAATTTTCACATTTGAAGTGTCGGAATAATCAGCAATCACCAGACCCCCGGTTCCGCATGCCAGAAATGCAACGGGAAGATTAGGGTGAATTATTACATCTTCAGTAAAACCAGGTGTATCCAGCCAATCTACAACTGAATAAATATTGTAGCCATCCTGAAAATCAGATATATCAAAAATTGTAAGTCCTACTTCGCCACAAGCAACGAGCAGGAAATTGGTGTCAGCAGAAGTATCGGCGGCTGAAGTACAGACTGCCTGTGCAAAACCCGGCACAAAAAATGTTTGCCTTATATCCGGGTGAGCAGGATCAATTATGTTAGAAATATTTATTCCCTCCTCACTTACTGCCGTGAAAAGGTAGCCTCCCATAATATGAAAATTTTTTGCAGGGGCAATAGAACGAATTTCCGGTGTAATTATGGGATTCTGTGGATCAGAAACATTTACGATGCTTACTCCGAAACCACCAGCCGCAAGATAAATTATGCTGTCTTTTTTCGCTAACTTATATGAGTATCCCCTCAAACCATACGTGAGTTCAGAAATAAATTTCGGCTCTTTCGGATTCGAAATATTTAATATCACTAAACCACTTTGCCCTTGTGATATGTACGCCAATGAATCTCTCAATACAATATCCTGTGCATATCCTGAAGTAGGATACTTGCTCACGATTTTGTATCCGCCATCTCCGCCAATAATTGATTCGGGGTCGTTTGGTGTGCCGCAGCTCATTAAAAGAATTAGACTAAAAAAGAGAGTTATTTGAAAATACTTTTGCATATTTATTCTCATAATAAATTTTTGATTTACTTTATTAAAATCTTATTAAATAATTAAATCTGATTCCTATCCGATACTGTGTGTAATCCTTTTCATTGGATACATATTCACTGTTTGCTTCTGCAGAAGTACTGGATTCTCTGCCCATCCACTGATAAAAAGCTGTAAGTGAAAAGTTTCTAAATATATCCCAATTATAATTAACGAATACCCGGTAATTATAATCATATCTTCCGGCATGGAGTGGATCCAGTTCAAGGAAATGACTTGTAGTATAAAAAGCTCTCTGATACTGGGCATCAATGCTAATATCATTTCTTAGTGAGAAAATTTTGGGTAATTGCAGATCAAAACCAGCAATGTAAACGTGCTCATAGTTAGTTGCATCGGAATCGTCTGATGTTTCCTTAGTTTCACCAGTTTCATCGTATCCCTTCGCGTCAGAAGTTATGTAGTAGTATCCGATGTTTACATCAAGATCATCAGTTAATGATTGATACACTCTTAGCCCGTACAAAAAATCGTTGCTATCGTATTCTGTGTTAGACGAATTTAGCAAATATCTCATATAAGAAAAGTAAGCTCGTGCTCTAGTGGTTTTCCAGCTAAAAATATGCTGCAACCAGAAGCTATAATCATCTTTAGAAAATTCATACGGCTGAAATGTTATTGGGGTATATCCATAATACTTTACCCAATCTTCATCGCGGAAATGTCGCACGTAGAAGCCAGGTATATATGAATAAGAAATTAAAAAAGAAGTTGATTTTGATAGATATTGACGCATAAAGACATCATAAGTAAACCAGCTTTTTATAGAGTTATATGAATAGGCATCAGAATCAAAACCGGCCCCAAATACAGTCCTTAAGTTCCCTATTATTTCGTTTGCATAAGTAACACCGAGCGCATAACCAATAGTAATATCATCAATTCTGTTTATGTGAAATCTTCCTTCATCTTCTCCATTCTTAAATCTTTCAATATATTTTTCTGAATATTTCAAAATGTTACTATCATAATAGGGACTTAGTGAAAGATTTATTCTCCAATGATCAACTTTTTTTTCAGGGTTATCACCAGCATTTAGTTTTTCATTAAAGATAAGATAAAAGATTATAGTACAGCATAAAAGTATATGAAAGTTGAAATTGCTCATATTTATTTTAACAACCATTAATTCCATTTACTCTTTTAGTTTGACATCTTTTTTGGGGAATAAAACTTTTCCCAGAATAGAATCTTTATCTTTATCTAATGGTAATATCTCATAAATATGAGTTCCTCCGGGAACAGTTATTAATACTTCCTTTGCTTTACCGGGAGTCCTTCCACAATTTTTCTTATAAACAGTTACATCGGATCGAACACTACTTAATTGGTATGTGTTTTTAACTTTTCCATCTTCCTTGACTTGTAGTCGATAATCAATTCTACCTTTCATCTGGTAATGATTTTCAATCCGATTAAACACCCTTAAGGTTGTTGGACCAGTAATTTTTATTTTTAATGGTTTGTTTGTTGAAAAGCGATAATAAGTAGCAACTTCTTCATTTGTTACAATTGATACAGGTTCATTTGGAAATGACGGAGACAGCGAAACCCAATCTATTTTCTTTTCTTTTGTTTCAGTAAACAAAAACCTTCCAATGATTTTAAGTTTTTCAGATTGATACCATAATTCAATTGTGTTATCGCCACGATTTAGTTGTATTACAATACTTTCGCCATTACCGGGAACACCAAAAGATTTATCTTTGAATTTTGCTTTACTATCAGGCTTGCTATCATTAAAGTCAACTTTTACTTTCTTGTTTCCATTTATACTATAAAAGATAGAATAACGAAAAGATTTTGAAGTTTGCGAATCGAATTGTGCTCTTGTAATAATTTTAAGTGTACCGGGACCTTTAGCTGACAATATTGTTGCATCTTTAAATATCAAAGGATAATAGGTCCTATTTTTCCCGGAAATTATAATTGAGATTTTTGATTCTACATTTTTAGGCTTAAGCACTTTGGTTTTGGGATTCCCTAAAACCAGGGTGAACGGAATAAGAAGGCTAAAAATCACAAAAACTAATTTCATATTAAATCTTTTTGAATTCAAAAAATTTTGTGAATATAAAAATTTAAATCTCATCAAAATCAATTTTTTTCTGTAAAGGAATTTGTTCGGTACCAAGTCGATGTCGTTTCCTTTCCATAATAAATACAAATGCAATTGCAGCAGTTAAAAATAAAGTTACTATAAGAGTTAGAATTACATTATATCTTCTCTGAATAAAAATTTCTCCTTCACCCGGCAGCGGAAGCGGTACAGGGCTAATTGGCAATCCATATTTATTCGCCAGCTGATTTATGTTAAGCAGATGAATGATAGGAATATTTTCTTCAGCCATTCGAATTAAAACTCCCCTTCTGTGGATAATTCATCATCGGAAGAGAAATTGATAAACCAGTTGGAATAAACTGTGCATTCTCTGTAGAACCAAGACTCGCTATGCCACCCCCAACATTAATAAATGCTTTGATATTATTTTTTTTACGGTGCTTATTATAAATCTCAATTCTTTTTTGGATACTATCTTCAAGGTGTTCTTCGTTTATGAATTCAATTCCAACTCTCTCAATAGCATCTACAATTAATTGCCTTCCCTCAGGACTAAGTCCTCTTCCTCTATCAAGTCCACCACCAATTGATGCAGCAATTGATTTGTTTTCAAATATTCCTTCCTTGAATAGTGCGCTCTCCATATCCAGCCAGGTATAGTAAGGATCATTTGCTCCCCAATTGGAAGCACCAACGGAAGTAATAATAATAGGTTTCAATTTTAAAGTCTGAATTGCGGAGTGAACAGCTATGTTTAACCCCGGTAAAGAACCAGTAAAAGCTACGGCAACGATGTCATTCTTTTCCAATCCTGCTTCCTTTAACATTTCAACAACAACTGCAGCAAAATTAGGATTGGTTGCCGTTAGTTTGGCTTCAATATACCCTCTGTCCGTGGTTATTGTAGTAATATCCTGCCCGATCAATGCTGTTTCATTAGGATCGTTTACAGCATCAATAAAAACACCTTTTTGCAGTCTAAATTCTTTAAGAAAATCTGCAGCACTTTTTGAAATTCTGGCTGCTTCAATTTTTTGTTCGTACCATTTTAGCTTAACATCTTCCTTCCCAAATTCAACAGCAAGGAAGGCCATCATTGCTAAAAGAGCCAGCACACTTAAAACTGTTTTCGACCCTGCACTAATATTATTCAACTAAAAACCCACAAGTAAAAATTCATATTGGTAGTAATTCACCATTAAATATTACTATTACTATTAATCTCACAAGAACAGCAGCAATGAATAAGACACACAATGTTCTAAAAATACCTTGCTTTCCAAACCAATGTGCAATTAATCCCGGAACAACCCAGCCCACAGCCTGTAATTGAATTGTGCTTGTTGTTAGATCGAGCAATAAAAACTGACGGGAGAAATTTGCCAGCAAACACCCTACGAGAAGACAAACGACCATCTGTCTTCTTCCGTAAAGGAATGTATAATTACCTAAAATTTTTATAATAAGGAAAGTTGCAAGGCTGACAAGAATAATCCCCGCAAGTCTGTCTGGTTGAGAAAGCTGCAAGGCAATATAGCCAGGGACAACAATTCCACCGGCGGCAAGACCGAATACCTCGTAAGACAGCAGGCTGAATATTAATCCGAGTGTAATAGCAAGTTCAACCATAGACCATACTCCGGTTTTCGAAATACTCAGCTACTTTTCCACCCATTCCACCCATATTTCCGATGGCGACAACAGTTGAATCTTTTTCAGTGACAGTTAAAACAGCTTCGAAAACTGCTTCAGGTTCGGTCCATCCAAGATTTAAAATTTTGTTTCTTTTAATTCCACTTTTTACAGACAGTTCTTCTACAACATCAGTTGATTGTCCTATTAATAACAAATAGTTGAACTCATTATTTATTTTTGTCCCGATCATTGAAGTTAACTGCCGCGCTCTATCTAATCTATCCTGTCTAGTATTTAATAAAACAATTTTTGACCCTTCAGATTCAATTTCTTCATTGACTTGCTTCCAGATCATTAAAGTAGATTGAGGATCATTTGCTGCAAATGCGTTATAAAAATATATATTCTTTCCAAAGGCTTTGACTTTGGATAGCTTTAATACACCGGCATCTGGAATTGCTTTATACATTCCGCGTAATGCTTCTTCACGTTCGATGCCCATAAACTGGCATACAGATAGAGCAAGTGCAACATTCTCTCTATGCTCTATATAACTAAACCGTTTCATTTCTTCATCAGTCACAGCATCTGCATCCAAAATGTGTAATATAGTTTTTTGCCTTTTGCAAACATTTTCAATTTGATTAAGGGTTTGTTTTTCCGTTGTGAAAAGATGTTGTTTGTGCGGGATTGTTTTTCCAAGTGCATCCGCAATCTCAGGTAAAGTGTAACCCATCACATCAACATGATCGAGTCTTACATTAGTTATCAAACCGATGGTAGAATGAATCATCTTTGTTTCTGTTATCCATTGGTACTGAGGTTGTATTGCCATGCACTCCATAACAATAGCCTGCACTTTTCTTTGAGCTGCAAGTTTAACTATAGAAAGCTGCTCAATAATATTAGGGTCTGTTTTCCTAAATATTTCAACTTCGCTTCCATCATCCAGTATTAAACGCGGGTAGGTGCCTGTAACTTTTGTAATTGTTTTAATTCCACCCTCGCGCATAGCAGCACCAATCAATCTTGTAACACTTGATTTTCCTCTGGTACCGTTCACATGAATTCTGATAGGAATAGAGAAGATTCTTTTTTGATGAAGTGCAAATTCAACTATGCCGTACAGCGATACGATCAGAAAAACTATCAATAAAACGGTAAAAACGTACATATCAGTTTACTATTTCTCAAAGACCATGATGTTTCAAATCTTTTTGAAGAAATTTTTTATTGAAAGCTCAATCAAATAAACTACTTTAAAAGTACCATTTTTCTCGTCTGCACAAAACTATTTGCCTGGATCCTGTAGAAATACACACCTGATCCAACCTTTAATCCAAAACTGTTCTCACCATTCCAAATTGACTCATACCTACCAGTCGATTGGTCCCCATCCTGCAGGGTTTTTATCAATGTACCGTTGATATCAAAAATACTCAGTTTTACGTATGCCGGTTCAGGAAGTGAATAACTAATTCGTGTTTCAGGATTAAAAGGATTCGGATAATTCTGGTCAAGAGTATATGCAGTTGGTATTACACCGTCAGTTTCTTCACCGCCATCAACGGAAACTACGCTTGGAGCTTTAGTCGTAAATTTTATTGCAAAACCATTTATAACTTCATTTGCAGTTGCATCATACATTTCATTATATAAATATTGCAGGCCAACATCTTCATTATCGTTTTCTATACC
The DNA here is from genome assembly GCA_963699475.1 of uncultured Ignavibacteriaceae bacterium. Classification (GTDB taxonomy): domain Bacteria; phylum Bacteroidota; class Ignavibacteria; order Ignavibacteriales; family Ignavibacteriaceae; genus IGN2. The sequence goes on from CAVOUA010000017.1 coordinate 21,708, forward strand.
GATCGTGCAGCTTCCAGCTTCTTCAACTTCTTTATATTGCAGTATTATTTCTCCATCACCTGTAGGTGTCGGATAATAAGCAGGATCAAGAAGAATTATTTCAAAAGTTTCTTTATCTGTAATATCTGATCTATGTGGCACTGTATCCCATTCAATAATAAACCTATGATCATTCTCATCAGAGTAATAATACAATTTCCCTCCTCCTTGTGGTCCATTAGAAAAGAAGTCGTCCCAGAACACTGCAGTCATATTGTTGAGTGTATCCAAACAAGGGAGCGAACGGTTTAAAGATTTCGTTTGTGATCCGCTACCGAAAGCAATCCAACCATCGCCGCTTATCCTTACCTGTGTAAAATTGTTCCCATAATATTTAAAATTGAAAGGCAGGTTTACAGTTTGTGTAAAATCACTAACTCCTCCCGGCTTAGGGATCTCTGTTCCAATTGATGCGAGTTCTACCCAGTTATATTCAGGGTGCTGATCCCAGAGCACATCTTGACTCGAATATGCGTAATATCCGTATCCATCCGGACCTGTCGGATCCAAAGCCGACGGCATAGCAACTGGTAGTGTTATTGAATCTGTACGTGAATAAGGATACAATCCATTCTCAGTTGAAAGTTTTAATGTGAATATAGCGTCGTATTTAACTGGACAACTTGCACTAACAGTTATCGTATAAGTATCAGATTCGTTAATTGAATTGCTGTCTGGTAAAATTGTTCCAAAAACAGCCATTGAATCAACAATTGTCATATAGGGATCATTAGTTCTGATTATGCCTGTAACATCCGGTGCAATATCATCGCCCAGATTTAAAATTTTAAATGTTACTTTTACTGTTTCACCCGGGTCCATCCTGTAATTACGAAGAACGCTTCCTTCATCATCAACGAAATACTCGCCGAAGTTCAGCATGCAGCCATGGACAGTTTCGTTATCAGTATAATTCCATGAAGAAGTTGTACTTGAAACGTGAAGCTTGAAAGGGATTTCATAACCCACAGGACATACTGGTTTTATATAGAACTGGAATGGTGCACCGGGAATAGAATCATTAGGTGCAATATCTCCAAAAACCACCGAATCAGTTATAATTTCAACATAAGTTTTTACACTGTCCGGAACTGAAAGAATTGCATAGACACTATTTGAGGTAATTGTTCCCCAGTTTTTAAGAGTAAAAGCAATTGTACAATTTTCATTTGGGTTTATTAAACCATCATCATTTCCATCAAGATCTGTAACGAAAGGCTCTCCGTGCGGAGTTATATTTTCTATCCCCATCGATACGTTGATTAATTCCTCTTTAGGAAAAACGTTACCGCCGGTTACTGTAAGATCAAGCGTACCTGCAGAAGCAGGCGTAACATCCAAAGTAGCTATTCCAGAAGCATTGGTTGTGCCGGTTACATAAACACCGTTTCCTGAAATACATACTCGTGCATTATCAACAGGTAAACCGCCCGTTGTTTCTGTTACTGTAATTTGTACCTGGTTGAAACCTACATAGATTTCATTTGGATAAGTTACTGTAACAGGTTTTGGAATATCTTTCCAAATATGCATACTTGGATCTCCAAGCACACAATAAACTTTATAGTGATATTGAACGTAGGGATCACTACCACCAAAGTGCTCATACATGTATAGTTTTCCTCTTAGCAGTGCTTCTCCCGGGCTGTCTAAACCTTCCTGAAACATTCCAACATAAATACCCTTGTCAATCCAATTGTTCCAGGCAGTGTGTGTATTGGAAGTTGGCCCTATAAAAGCGCAGCCGCCTCTCGGTGGTCCTGTTAATGAACCCATCTCGATCCATGTCTCACCGAAACAATTTCCTTGATCGAACATAGCTACACCGCATCCGATACTCGTAACAAAAGTAAGCTTGTTGGCGTTATTCAAACTATTTACATGTGAAGTATTAAAATAATAACACGTTGCATGCCAGCCGTCATCCCATCCCTCACCCCTATAATTAAGATAGCTTCTTCCATTATTGATAGCTGCAACAATATCACTCTCATCATAGGTGCATTGCCAATTACTCATCATAGTATCTACTGAATTAAAATGTCCGTTTTCCGTCATAAGCTGTGCAGTAAATCTTTTAGTATCCACCTGCGATTGATAATAATTATTTGAACAAACTGTGCCTTTTTTAAACCATTCGGGCTCAGCAGTGTATGGGGCTTTTTCATAATTCAGAAATTTGTTAACCATAACCTGCAATATGTATTCACCCCCGCCGCTGGTGCCATTATAATTAGTAAATCTGCCAATCATCATTTCAGGAAAGTAGTCATTCCCCTCAAGCTCGACGAAGTAATCTTCATTAACGAAAGTCCACCCGCTGCCTGTCCAATATTTTACCGGTGCGTTTCCACTCGGTGTACCGTAATCCCCAACGATTAAGATGTGTGTAGGAACATTTAATCCCGGTGTTATAAACATTTAAGATATAATTTTTAATGATATCTGGATTAGATTGATTTGCACCAATCTCACTGAATTTTGTAACTATAATCTCCGTTCCGGATTTGTTTTTCCAATCTGCATAAGGTTGAAACTCTTCAATATAAATATCCGGCATAATACAAAGCATAATATCATGACCTTCAGTTCTTCCACCATATCTTTGCTGAAGAACTTCAGCATAATTAAAAATAAAGCTTCGGTAGAGCTTTGCAAATGAGGGGGCAATTGGTCTATCCGGTGTGGTTTTAGGATTGATACCTGGTCCAGGATTGTAATTAATTTTAATCGTTATAGATGATACCACCTGAATTTCTTTTCTTGAAGCAGAATACCTGATTGGAAATATAGAAACGCGAGCAATTCTAAAATCTCTGAAGACAGCAGGATCTTCAACCCGGGTAAAATTTTGAGGATAAATTGCTTCTGAATTATATGCTTCGATATTTTCCAAGTAAGGAGTTTCGGGCTGACCTTCGATCCAGCTTTCTCTTACCGGAGGAATATTTATTCCTTTTATGGTTTGAATCTTACCTACTTCAAGAACCTCCACACTTACCGATCCCTGGTCCGGAATAGCTAAAACTTTGGCAATATGAGGAATTTCAGGATAACCGACTTCTGTTGTTATTCCCTCGGAATCAAAAGTTATCGACTGATAAATCTTTCCATTTGCAGAAAATTCTTTCACATAGAAACCGGGTAATTCAACTTTAATGACAGTGCTGGAAGCATCATCGCTGATTAGTTGAACAATTGGTGGTGAATCTGGATTTGAGTATTTATCTAAGGATATCCATTGCGGCATTGAGATGGATTGAACCAAAACAATTAAAAGACAGCTAAGTGATTTTTTATTAATCATCACTTTTATCTCCCTGTGTAGTATTTAGTGAAAAAAGTTATTTTTCAAACAGGTGCGATTTGTTAAAAGCACAGTAAATCAGCGTCTAAACTTAAGTGTAAATTTTGTAGTTACCAACATTTGTTGATTACTTTATATGTTTACATGGGAATTGAAAGAAACAAATAATATTCCTTAATTTCTTTAGAAATAAGTGATATAATTTTACTGGATGGTAAAACCGGATAAAAAAAAGTTAAAAATAAATAAATTTTAAAATTTAAGCGTCACCCGTGTCGGATAATCATGATGTCGCCATCCTTTACAATGTATTCTTTTCCTTCTAATCTCCAGGTTCCCTGTTCTTTAGCTTTTGCAAAGGCACCTGCTGTTATAAAATCATCGTAACCAACAGTTTCTGCCCGAATAAATTTATTATAAAAATCTGTATGAATTTCTCCCGCAGCTTCCTGAGCAGTTGAACCTTTTTTAATTGTCCAGGCACGGCATTCAGTATCTCCGCAGGTAAAGAAAGATTGAAGACCAAGCAAGTTGTACGCTTCCCTAATAATACTATTTAACGCCGATTCTTTTATTCCATATTCATTCATAAAAATTTGTGCTTCTTTTTCAGGGAGTTCTGACATTTCCTGTTCGATTTTTCCGAAAAAGAAAAGTGCTTTCGTGTGAGTGCTTAGTTTTTTCTTTACTAGTTCATCAAGATATTTACTTGTTTCATTTACCTGGCTTTCATCAAGATTAAGAGCAATAAGCATTGGTTTTACCGAAAGCAATTGAAATGATCCTAAAATCTTTAATTCCTCATCTGTAAGGTGTGAATCTCTTAATGGTTGTTCCTGCTGCAGAATTTCATAACACTTCTCTAATACTGGTAGTTCTCTTTTTAGTTTATCATCCTGTGTTTTTTGTACTTGCTTTTTTACGGTTTCAATTCTTTTTTCAACTATTGCTAAATCAGATAAGATGAATTCAGTTTCAAAATTATTAATGTCTCTCATCATATTTACTGAACCATCAGGGTGAGGAACAAGTTCATTATTGAATAACCTTACGACTTGGATAAGTGCATCGTTGTTTTTTACTTTTCCAAGAAAGTTGCTCGTAAACTGTGTCGAACCTGAATCACCTTTTTGAAGACCAACTACATCGATTACTTCAATAGTCGCACTGGTTTTCTTTTTAGGATTAAAAATTTCAGTAAGCTTATCAAGTCGCGCATCTGGTATCTTTATCACAGCTTGATGCGTTTCAACTTTAGCCATTGATGATGGATCAAGGTGAGTTTTTGTAATCGTCTGATATAAGGTTGACTTTCCAGACTGTGGCAATCCCACTATTCCTATTTGCATTTATCTCTCTTCCAAATTGTTTTTACAAAACAAATATAAGCAACGTCATTTTAGAACTTACAATCCAATAAAAAAGCCGCTCCATGAGCGGCTTCGGTATTAATTAAATTAATCACAATTATCTTGGTTCCAAAGTTATAGTTCCTAAATCTGTATCCTGGTTAGCAATGACCTGAACATTAGTAATAGTTGTGTCCATATAAATTACGGTATCAGCAGGAATAATATTTACATCATACAATCCAGCAGGAAGTGCCATCAATTTAAAGAAACCCTGAAGATTTGTATAAGTAGTAATTGTATCTGTTCCATAAACTGTCCAGATCGTAGGCTGAGCTTCAAGCGGTAGAACCTGTCCGGAAATGCTTCCGGAAATAACAATCGGCATAACTCTGATAGTTGGTTTGAGCTTGTATTTTCCGTTACCAGTAATTACAATTGACTTATCCACATTAAAATCTAAAAGTAATTCATAAAGCTTTCCTGATTCAATAGTAAATTGATGATTTAATTTTAATCCGCTTTGTGAACCACTTGGAACTTCAAGATCGTGTTTCACGCCCTGGTCAATAACATAACTTCCACTGCCAATTATAAGTCTTATCTGGGTATATTTTCCCGGAGCTAATGAGGTGTCACCTAATACTGCTGAAGCTCCGTTAGTTAATTGTAAAAGATCAAAATATCTTGTAGAATCATTTATTACAAACCATCCACTTGTTGAATCACTTCCACTCTTGTGAATTTCAACCCTTGTAACACAAATTATTACCGAGTCCAGTTGTGAAGGTGAGTCTACCAGATAAATTCTGATACTGCCATTTTGTTCGTCAGATGGCACATTTGTCGTCTGATCAGAACAGCTTACTAAAACTAAAAAGCCGATAATTACTGAAAGAACACTTATTTTCATTTTTTCTCCTGAGTTAAAATATTATTCTTTAAATTTCACAAATCTAAAGCCAAAATAAAATGTATTAATAAATCAAAAAGTGCCGCCTCAATTTTCTATTTTGTCCTTTTAATTCATATTGATACATTTCATATAATATTTATTAACAGTTTAATTGGAGAAATGATGAAACAGACTATTTTATCACTCATAACAGCAATTGTGACCTTTTTATTTATTCAATCCTGCAGCTCCGTTCCATTGACAGGAAGATCACAGTTGAATATGATACCCAGCAGTGAAATGCTTACCATGAGTTTTCAACAGTATGATCAATTCTTAAAAGAGAATAAGTTAAGCACAAATCAGGCTGCGGTTAACACGGTTAAACAGACTGGCGCAAAAATTCAACAGGCGGTTGAAAGATATATGGCTGATAATAATCTGTCCTCAAGACTGAACGGTTACAAATGGGATTTCAATTTAGTTGAAGACGACCAGGTAAATGCCTGGTGTATGCCCGGCGGGAAAGTAGTTGTTTACACCGGGATACTTCCCGTAACACAGGATGAAGCAGGGTTAGCCGTTGTAATGGGACATGAAATCGCACACGCAATCGCAGAACATGGAAATGAAAGAATGAGTCAGCAATTGCTGCAGCAAGTTGGAGCAGTTGGTTTGATGGTTGCAATGAAAGACGAACCTGCCCAAACGCAGGCAATCTGGCTTTCAGTTTATGGAGTTGGAACGACGGTTGGTATTATGCTTCCATACAGCAGAACACATGAAAGTGAAGCAGATCATCTTGGATTAATTTTTATGGCAATGGCTGGTTATGATCCACACTCTGCACCTGAATTCTGGAAACGAATGGCCGCAAGCAAACAAGGGGGATCTCCGCCGGAATTTCTAAGCACTGATCCTTCTGACCAGACAAGAATTAATGATCTTAATGCCTGGATTCCGGAAGCGATGAAGTAT
>CAVOUA010000018.1:0-15883 GCA_963699475.1 uncultured Ignavibacteriaceae bacterium
ATAAAAACCAGGAGAGATATTTTAAGGGTTCGCATTTTACGCTCCATTAAAATTAAACTTAATAGAAACTTAAGAAATTAAAGTGAGAAAGTCTAGGGTGATCGTAGTTAAAGTACAAAACAAAATTCATCCATTGTTAATTGTTAAATTGTGCATTGCTATTCACTTCCTTGTATTTCACTCATCAATCAATTATTTTGACGCCTCAATTTCTGACTAAAACAAACAAAAAACCAAGAAATTTACTCTGTTTAGCATAGTGGTCATTCCGGCGAAACTGACAAAGTCGGGAGAGTCCGGAATCTTATTACATAAATGCTTTGCAGATTCTGGACAAGCCAGAATGACAATAGTCCGACTTTCTGTGAACTGTTAGTTCTTAAAGAATTATAAAATTATTAATGGACAACTAAGGAAATTTATGGCTAAGGATTATAAACGAAATCCTGAAATTGAAGAACAAGAAACAAGTGAGTGGCTTTACTCGCTCGATTATGTTTTTGAACACGGCGGACCGGATAGAGTAAGAGAGTTACTTCAGCAATTGCAAATACGTGCACACAAGGCTGGTGTTCATATTCCCTTCTCGGCAAACACTCCATACATAAATACAATTCCAAGAGAAAAGCAGCCTCCTTTCCCGGGCAACCGTGAAATTGAAAGAAGAATAAAATCTCTCATCCGCTGGAATGCAATGGCGATGGTTGTAAAAGCAAACAAGATGGAAGAAGGAATCGGCGGACATATTTCAACTTATGCGAGTGCTGCAACTTTGTACGAGATTGGCTTCAATCATTTCTTCAAAGGAAAAGGTGAAGGTTACGACGGCGACCAGATTTATTTCCAGGGACACGCATCACCGGGAATTTATGCACGTGCATTTCTTGAAGGAAGAATTTCAAAAGAGCAGATACAAAACTTCAGAAGAGAATTTGCAAAAGGCGGCGGACTTTCTTCTTATCCTCATCCGTGGTTGATGCCTGCGTTCTGGGAATTCCCGACTGTGTCAATGGGACTTGGACCAATTATGGCAATCTACCAGGCAAGATTCAATCGTTATCTCGAAGATCGTGGTTTGAAGAAAGATACAGGAAGCAAAGTCTGGGCATTTCTCGGTGATGGTGAAACTGATGAACCTGAAACTCTTGGCGCAATAACTCTCGCATCAAGAGAGCAGCTTGATAATTTAATTTTTGTAATCAACTGTAACTTGCAAAGACTTGATGGACCTGTTCGCGGCAACGGAAAAATTATTCAGGAGCTTGAAGCAGCTTTCCGTGGTGCAGGCTGGAATGTAATAAAAGTTATCTGGGGTGATGACTGGGATCCGCTTCTTGAAAAAGATAAAGATGGAAAACTTATCAAACGAATGGGCGAAGTTGTTGATGGTCAGTATCAGAAATATACTGTTGAAGGTGGTGCTTACATTCGTGAACATTTCTTTGGTGTTGATGAAGAGCTAAAAGAAATGGTAAGTGATATGACAGATGAACAGCTTAGCAAAATGCGAAGAGGCGGACACGATCCGGAAAAAGTTTTTGCTGCTTACACTTCTGCTGTTAATCACAAAGGAAAACCGACAGTTATTCTTGCAAAAACGGTAAAAGGTTACGGACTCGGTGAAAGTGGTGAAGGAAAGAACATTACTCATCAGCAGAAAAAATTAAATGAAGAAGAGATGAAAGAATTCCGTGCACGTTTTGGTATTCCTATTTCTGATGAACAAATTCATAACGATCCATTCTTCAGACCGGATGAAGATAGTCATGAAATTAAATACCTGAAGGAAAAAAGACAAGCGTTGGGCGGATATGTTCCTTCAAGAAAAACAGATTTGAAACCGATAAAAACGCCTGATGAATCACTCTTCGAAGAATTTTATAAAGGAACCGAAGGAAGGGAAGTTTCAACAACGATGGTATTTGTTAGAATTCTTGCTAAGCTTTTAAAAGATGCGCAAGTTGGAAAAAATATTGTCCCGATTGTTCCTGATGAAGCAAGAACCTTTGGAATGGAATCACTGTTCCGACAAGTTGGCATTTATGCACACGCAGGACAGCTTTATGAGCCTGTTGATAGGGATAGTCTTCTCTATTACAAAGAAATAAAGAACGGACAGATACTCGAAGAGGGTATTACAGAAGCAGGTTCAATGTCATCATTCATTGCAGCAGGAACGGCTTATGCAACTCACGGATTAAATATGATTCCTTTCTTTATTTACTACTCGATGTTTGGATTGCAAAGAGTCGGCGATCTTGCGTGGGCTGCCGGAGATATTGGGGCCAAAGGATTTTTGGTCGGTGGAACTGCTGGAAGAACAACTCTAAACGGTGAAGGTCTTCAACATCAGGATGGACACAGTCATTTACTCGCTTATGCAATTCCGAATATGGTTGCTTACGATCCTGCTTTTGCGTTTGAGCTTGCTGTAATAATTCGCGATGGTATTAAAAGAATGTTTGAAGACCAGGAAAATATTTATTACTACATCACCGTGATGAATGAAAACTATGCGATGCCTGAAATGCCGAAAGGTGCTAAAGAAGGAATAATCAAAGGAATGTACAAGTTCAAACCTTCGACTATAAAAAACGCAAAACTAAAAGCACAACTCTTCGGTAGTGGAACAATTCTTAATCAGGTATTGGAGGCTCAGGAAATTCTTGAGAAAGATTACAAAGTTGCTGCAGATGTTTGGAGTGTTACTAGCTACAAAGAATTAAGAAGAGAAGCACTAGATGTTGAACGCTGGAATATGCTCAATCCTGACAAGAAGCAAAAAGAAAGTTATATCACCAAAACTCTATCAAAAGAGGAAGGTGTTTTTGTTGCTTCATCAGATTATGTGAAAGCATTGCCTGATTCGATTGCCAAATGGTTTCCTGGAAAATTATATTCTCTCGGAACAGATGGCTTCGGAAGAAGCGGCTCACGAAAAGCATTAAGAGATTTCTTTGAAGTTGATTACAGGCATGTTGTCTATGCAACTCTTGGTGCTTTGGTTAAAGAAGGAAAAATAAAAGAGACTGTTTTAGCGAAAGCAAAAAAGGATCTTGAAATTAAACCAGATAAATTAAATCCGCTGACATCGTAATTATTTTAATGTCACACTGAGCGAAGTCGAAGTGTGACGCATTAATGTCATCCTTCGAAAGGTTCAGGATGACAGCTCAAAAAGATATTTTATTAAAAGGAAAAATGGCAACAGAATTTAAACTACCAGAACTTGGTGAAAACATTGAATCGGCAGATATAATTAACGTTCTCGTTAAACCTGGTGATCAAATACAAATGGAACAGTCAATAATAGAAATTGAAACTGATAAGGCAACAATTGAAGTTCCTTCCAATGTCTCCGGAAAGATCACAGAAGTTTTAGTGAAACAAGGCGAGCCAGTGAAAGTAGGGCAAACCATAATTAAAGTGGATGAAGGTGAAGGAAAAGCAGGACAGAAGGCAGAGGCAAAGACGGACACTGAAACAGAGACAAAGAAAGAAGAAAAAGAACCATCTAAGCAAAAAAAAGTCAAAGAAGAAGTTCAATCTGGACCGAGACAAATAGTCGAATTCAAAGTTCCTGATCTTGGTGAGAACATTGAATCTGCTGATGTAATAAATGTTCTGGTGAAAAAAGGAGATTCAATTGTAAAAGATCAGGGAGTAATAGAAATTGAAACTGATAAAGCAACCATCGAAGTCCCATCCTCTGTTGAAGGAAAAATTGTTGAAGTAAATGTTAAATCCGGTGACAAAGTAAAAGTCGGTCAGGTATTAATTAAAGTTGAATCAACATCAGTAGCTCCTGCCGAGAAAAAGAAATCAGATGAAGTGAAAGAGAAAAAAGAAGAGCCGGAAACGAAACAAAAAGTTGAGCTGAAATCAGAAGAGCGCAACGGTGAAGTAGATGAAATGAAACCGGGTGAGCTAGATGAACAGCCATCGATTTTACGTGGCTCAGCTCCTGCTGCACCTTCAGTCAGAAGAATAGCCCGTGAGCTTGGCGTTGATATTAATAAAGTACCGGGCTCTGGTGAAGGCGGAAGAATTTCGATGGACGATGTTAAGGCTTATGTGAAAAAGAGAATGGAGGGTAAAGATGAAGGCGTTGGATTTGGAATAAAGAAAGAAGCTTTACCTGATTTCAGTAAGTACGGTACAGATAGAACGAGTTGCAATGAGTAAGATACGCGAGAAAACTGCAACTCACTTAAGCTATGCATGGGCGGTTACTCCTCACGTAACACAGTTTGATAAATCTGATATTACTGAATTTGAAAAAGACAGAAAAGAATTAAGCAAACAAGTTGAAAAGCAAGGTGCAAAGCTAACCGTTACTTCAATCTTAATAAAAATTATTTCCGAGGGATTAAAGAAATTCCCACAGTTCAACAGCAGCATAGATATGGATAAGAAAGAAATTATCTATAAAAAATATTTTAACATCGGTGTTGCTGTTGATACCGAGTACGGTTTACTCGTTCCTGTAATTAAAAACGTTGATAAGAAAAATCTTGTTGAGATTTCAGTCGAACTAAATGAATTAGCGAAGAAAGCTCGTGATAAAAAACTTTCACTTGAAGAAATGCAGGGTGGATGTTTTACAATTACTAATCTTGGCGGAATTGGCGGAACTTATTTTACTCCGATTGTCAACTCGCCTGAGGTTGCTATTCTCGGGATATCCAGAGGCAATTATGAACCGGTTTATAATAAAGAAGGGAACTTCGAGCCGAGACTGATGCTTCCGCTTTCGCTTTCGTACGATCATCGAATAATTGATGGTGCTGATGCAATCAGATTTTTAAGATGGGTCTGTGAAGCTTTAGAAGAACCTTTGAAAATTTTTATGTGAGTAGAATTATTAATTGTTCTATGGTTTCATTGCTATATTGCTGAATATGGGAATAACAATGAAACAATTTAGCAATACAACAATAAACGGAAATTAGAATGAGTGAACAAATAAAATTATGTGTAATCGGTGCAGGACCGGGAGGGTATGCTGCAGCATTTCTCGCTGCTGATCTTGGAATGGATGTTACTTTAATTGACAAAGAAAAAAATCCAGGCGGAGTATGTCTTTATCGTGGTTGTATTCCTTCTAAAGCATCTGCTTCATATTGCAAAACTTCTTGATGAAACTGAACATGCAAAAAATTGGGGGATTGATTTCCAGAAACCCAAAATTGATCTCGATAAACTTCGTGAATGGAAAAATGGTGTTGTTGAAAAACTCACAGGTGGAGTGGGATCCGTTGCAAAATTCAGAAAAGTAAACTTTGTTCAGGGTACGGCATCCTTCAAAAACTCCACAACTCTTTCAGTTCAAAAGATTGATAACAGCAAAGAAGAAATGAGTTTTGATGAAATAATTATTGCGACCGGATCAAGAATTACAACTATTCCTTCTCTTAATATAAAAAGCAAACGATTACTAAACTCGACCACTGCACTTGATCTTCCAGCTATTCCAAAATCATTGCTTGTAATTGGCGGTGGATATATCGGGTTAGAGCTTGGTTCTGTTTACCAGGCACTTGGTTCAAAAGTTTCTGTTGTTGAAATGCTTGATGGAATTCTTCCCGGTGCAGATCGTGATCTTGTTTCTCATCTTTCAAAAAGATTGAAAGAAAAATTTGACAGCATTATGCTCAATTCAAAAGTTGTTGAGATGAAGGATGTTAAAGATGGAATTAAAGTAAAGATAGAAGATAAGGAAGGAAAGACTACAGAAAATACGTACGATTATGTTCTTATGTCAATTGGCAGAAAACCGGATACGTCAGGATTGGGATTAGAAAACACAAAAGTAAAAGTGAATGAACGTGGCTGGATAAATGTAAACAACCAGATGAAAACAGATGATCCTGATATTTACGCAATAGGTGATATTGTTGGAGAACCAATGCTTGCTCACAAAGCTTCGCACGAAGGACGAGTTGCAGTTGAAGTTATTGCCGGACATAAATCAGTTTTTGAACCAATGGCAATTCCTGCAGTTGTATTCACTGATCCGGAAATTGCCTGGGCTGGATTAACTGAAAATCAAGCCAAAGAAAAAAAGATTGATTATGAAGTCACAAAATTTCCCTGGGCAGCATCCGGCAGAGCAGTTACACTCGATAGATTTGACGGGGTAACAAAAATATTAGTTGATCCATCGACACAAAGAATTCTTGGAATTGGAATTTGCGGTCCCGGTGCTGATGAGTTAATTGCTGAAGGTGTATCTCGCAATAGAAATGGGTGCAAACTTAACAGATTTAAAATTAACAATTCATCCTCATCCAACTTTATCGGAAACATTAATGGAAGCTGCTGAAGTTTTCTTTGGACAAAGCACTCATGTTTACAGACCAAAGAAAAATTAAATGTATCACTAGCTATTATTCGCATTGTTTAAGTAGGCATGCATTTAGATAATTTTCTACCTTCAATAAATAGAAATTTTAAGAAATAATAGACACATTTTATGACTAAACCACAGATTTGGGTAGCTGCATTCCTTGCAGCATTTATTTTACTTTTTATTCTTCAGAAGATCAACAAAGAAAGAAGAAGCTCCACCCGTGATCTCTCATCACAAATGAACAATCAAATGATGGAGGAGAACACAGAAGAATTAACTGCTGAACAGCTTAATTCATAATTTCGGCTGCACAAATTGTCACGGAAGTGATCTTTCAGGAACTACCCTGGCTCCGGCTTTAAAAAACTTGTCTCAGTACTGGGGAAAAGATAATTTACTTTCATATCTGAGAAATCCTAATGATTATATGAATGATGAAAGATTTAAAGCTTATAAAGAAAAGTATCCGACCCAGTTAATGCCTTCGTACGGAAATAAAAACATTAAAGACCTCGGGAAAATTGTAGATTACCTATTATCGCAGTAATATTCCTTTCTTCGTAGTCTTTCATCTCATCATACCACTGAATACAAAGCAGTACTTTAAACTTATCGTGTCCTTCTTACTTATTTAGGTGATTATTAATCATTTGCATTAATAATTCATTTTACATAGTTTTGAGCATATGCTCATAACATATTTTTTATAATTTATGCCTAGACCAAGAAAACATCGTCGAGTTTGTTGTGATCCATCATCTTATTATTTCAAGCCGAGAGGAATACCTGTGTATGAATTAGAAGAAATAATCCTTGATCATGATGAACTGGAATCTCTCCGGCTTGCAGACTTACTTGCTTACTCACACGAAAATGCAGCAAAGGAAATGAAAATATCAAGAGCAACATTTGGGCGAATTGTAGAGGAAGCCAGGAAAAAAGTTGCCGATGGAATCTTAAATGGTAAATCAATAAGAATTAATCAGGAAAAATTAAATCACATTAAAATGGAAGGAAAAAGAAAATGTCGAATGAAATGAAAGCCCTATTTTCAGGCAAAATAGCAATTGCAACAGATGATCAAAAAAGAGTTACCGGGCACATTGGAAGATGCAGAGGCTTTATGATTTATGAAATTGCTGATGAAAAAGTTATCAATAAAGAATTAAGAGAAAATCAATTTACAAATCATAGAATGGGAGGAGGAAACCATCATCATCACGGAGAAGGAGAAGCACACAGAGGACAAGGTCACGGCAGACACAGCCACGAACATTTAATAAATGGATTGAAAGATTGCAGCTACCTCATCTCCAGCGGAGGCGGATGGAGAGTTGTGGAAGATTTAAAGCAGCACAATATAGCAACTCTTTTTACTGATGTTGAATTAATTGAAGATGCTGTTAACAAGTTTATCAAAGGAGAATTGAAAAATCAAACAGATTTAGTTTGTGATCATAGTAAGGATTGAGTGGTAATCTTTGTTTGAATAACTGATTAATCGTTTCTAATGGCTTCCTTAATTGCTAATCAGTCTATAAACGTAATGTTAGATTCAAATAAGAAGCGATATAAATATCAAACTGTCTAAGGCAGAAAGGATTAAAATGAATATTTCCGAAAAACAAAAATTCTTTGACGAAGAACAAAATAGAATTTCTGAAACAGTTTCAAAAATAAAGCACCGCATTGCAGTATTTAGCGGTAAAGGAGGAGTTGGAAAAACTACAGTAAGCATAAATCTCGCTTACGCTTTAAGATTGCAAGGATTTTCTATCGGAATTCTTGATGCAGATATCACTGGTCCAAATGTAGCAAAAATGTTAAATGTAGATAGCGAATTAATTATTTTGAATGAAAAGATACTCCCTTTTGAAAAGTATGGAGCAAAAATGATTTCCATGGCTAGCTTAGCCAAAAATGGTAAACCTGTCATATGGCGTGGACCAATGCGTTCAAAAATTATTAATCAATTTCTTGCTGATGTCGACTGGGGCGAACTTGATTATTTAATTGCAGATCTTCCTCCTGGCACAGGCGATGAAATTTTAACCATAGCACAAGAAATGAAACCTGATTATGCAGTAATTGTAACAACACCACAAGAGGTTTCTATAATTGATGCCGAACGTGCAATCAATATGGCTCAAAAACTTGAAATACCCTACATTGGTGTTTTAGAAAATATGGCTGGATTAGTCTGTCCTCATTGCGGCGGGGCTATTGAACTCTTTGGTTCCGGAGGTGGGAATAAATTGGCTGATGAGTATAATATACAATTTCTTGGTTCCATTCCGATTGATATTGATGCGCGCATACTGGGTGATAAAGGTAAGCCGATTGTTCTTGAAAAACCAAATTGTGAGGTAACAAACTCATTTAAGTTAATTGTTAACTTGATAGAAGAACACTATAAAAAAGAATTAACGCTTCAACAATAACAGAAGTCAAATATGAATGAAAAAGTTAAAATAGGAATTATTATTTGTGATAGATATAAAAGCTGCGCAGGCGGTAAATGTTTTAGATCAATCAAAGAACGAGCTGGCGCTTTTGATATTTATAGAGATAAAGAAGTTGAGCTTGTCGGTTACACAACCTGTGGTGGATGTCCGGGAGGAAATATTGAATATGCACCCGAGGAAATGAAAAAGAATGGCGCTGAGGTAATTCACTTTGCGACAGGAATGGTAGTTGGCTTTCCTCCCTGCCCTTACATAAATTATTTCAAAGATTTTGTCGAAACTAAGTATAGTTTAAAGGTAGTTGTTGGAACTCATCCAATTCCTGAAAAATATTTGATCACCCATAAAATTCTCAGAACGTGGGATACACCAGAATGGCAGATACTCATTACTCCAACTTTATCCAATGAAAAAACACGATTAGCTTATAATTAAATTAAAATAAAATCCAAAGGTAGAAAGATGAAACACGTAACAAATATTTATGATGAGTTAGGTTGGAAGAATGCTAAAGGATATCCGGTTGGAACGAGAATTAAAACTTTGCGTGATGAAAATGATGCAAAGACTATTTTGTTAAAACTACCGGTAGGATTTCACCTGGATTCTCATACTCATATTTATAATGAGCAGCATATAGTATTAGAAGGAGAATACGAAAGCGAAGGCAAAATTTTCTCCTCCGGAACCTACAGGTTTATTTCTGCTCATAAAGATCACGGACCGTTTACTTCGAAAACCGGTGCTGTTATTCTGGTAATCTGGGATTCTACAAAATAGCTTAATGCAATAAGAATAAAGCAATAATATTATGTCAATTGTATTCGGACCAATACCGTCACGTCGTTTGGGCAGAAGTCTTGGAATAAATAATATCCCTCCCAAAGTGTGCAGCTACTCATGTGTTTATTGCCAAATTGGACTTACGGATTCTATGTCGGTAAGTAGAAAAGAGTTTTATTCACACGAGGAAATCGTTAAAGAGATTTCTGAAAAAGTTAAGCAGCTACATAATGCTAACGAGCAAATTGACTATCTAACATTTGTACCTGATGGAGAACCAACTCTTGATACTAATCTTGGAAAAGAAATTGATTTATTAAAACCATTAGGGATAAAAATTGCTGTTATATCTAATTCATCTTTGCTTTGGGATGAAGATGTAAGAAAAGATTTAATGAATGCCGATTGGGTGTCCATAAAAATTGATACGGTCGATGAAAAAATATGGCATAAAATAGATAGACCAAATGGAAAACTTGATCTTCAAAAAATATTATCTGGAACAGAAGCATTCGCTAAAGAATTTAAGGGAATCCTAGTAACAGAAACGATGCTGGTGAAAGGAATCAACGATAATGTTAAATCGATAGAAAGTACTGCAGAATTAATAAAACAGCTAAATCCGGATAAAGCTTACATCCTGGTGCCAACCCGCCCGCCAGCAGAAAATTTTGTTGTAGCGCCGGATGAAGAAAAGTTGAATATGGCTTACCAGGTATTTAATTCTTGCATAAACACAGTTGAACTTTTAACTGGAAGCGAAGGAATAAATTTTAGTTACTCCTCCGATGCAGAAAAAGAGTTGTTAAGTATTCTGGCAGTTCATCCGATGCGTAAGGATGCAGTAGAAAAGTTTCTAAATAAAGCCAAGTCCGATTGGAATTTGATTGAAAACTTAATGTCTAATAATGTGCTGAAAGCAGTTCAATATTCCGGCAGTACATTTTTTGTTAAAAATATTAAATCGGGTGCAAACAGCTCGATATCATTAAATGACCTGCAATAATAATTAAACTTGAGGGAAAGAATGAAAATAGCAATTCCATCAACTGGTAAAAATTTAGCTTCGCCTGTGAGCGATACTCTTGGACGTGCGCCTTTTATAATTATTTATGACAGCATTGCTGAGAAATACGATTCACTTAAAAATCCGGGTTTCCAGATTCAGGATGGCTCAGGATTGAAAGCTGTGGAAAAGATTATGCTAAGTGAAGCAGATGTTATTTTAACAAAAGAAATTGGTCGAAAAGCATATTCAGTTCTACAGAAGGAACACGTTAAAATTCAACTTTTAAATTCAGGCGGAACAATTAAATCTGCAATAAATAAATATCTTAAAAAAAAGGAGATCTAAAATGAAATCTGACAAACTCATGGAGCTGTTGAACAAAAACCTTGCAAACCTGCAGCTATTCTATGTGAAGCTTCATAACTATCATTGGAATGTGAAAGGAATGAATTTCAAACCCGTTCACGAAATGACTGAAGCCTACTACGATTACTTTGCTGAACAATATGATGAAGTGGCTGAAAGAATTGTGCAACTTGGTGGAAAACCATTAGCAACTTTAAATGATTATCTGAAGAATGCTTCATTAAAAGAAGAAAGCAAAAAAACATTTGATGTTAAATATGTATTAGGTTCTGTTTTATCCGATTTTAAATTGCTAAATGATGACTTCAAAGAAATCTCTAAAGTTGCTGGTGAAAACGGTGATGTCCCGTCATCAAACATTGCTGATGAAAATGTTGCGTGGTTAGAAAAGCAGATCTGGATGATCAAAGCAAGTATTGGATAAGAAACATTCACAGCCGGTTCTTATTTTGAATCGGCTCTATCTTATTTAACATATTAGAGGGAAAGAAGATAAAATTGTACGTACCAACAAAAATATTTTTTACAAAAGGGGTAGGAAGACACAAAGATTATCTTAGCTCTTTTGAAGCAGCTTTACGTAGTGCAGGAATAGAAATCTGTAATTTAGTTGCTGTAAGCAGCATATTCCCACCCGAGTGTAAACGGATAAGCAGGGAAGAGGGGGTAAAAGAATTAAAACCCGGACAAATTACTTTTGCGGTAATGGCAAGAAACTCTACAAATGAGCCTAACCGTTTAATTGCATCTTCAATAGGTGTTGCAATCCCGGCTGATAAAACACAATATGGATACCTATCGGAGTATCATCCTTTCGGTGTGAAAGAAATAATTGCTGGGGATTATGCAGAAGATCTTGCTGCACAAATGCTTGCAACTACATTGGGAGTTGAATTTAATCCCGAGTCTGATTGGAATGAAAGAGAACAAGAGTTTAAGATGTCGGGCAAAATCGTTAAAACTTTTAACGTAACTCAATCTGCAGAAGGTGATAAAACAGGTTTGTGGACAACAGTAATTGCAGCGGCAATACTTTTACCATAAACCAAATATTATTCAAGTTTATTAAGAAGGGATTTATGGAAAACTATTATATTGATCCTAAATCTTTATACAGGCTTCCATGGACAATGCCTGATAACGGAATTACATGGTTAGAGCCGACCGCACAATGTAATTTAAATTGTTACGGCTGCTACAGGAAAAACATTAAGAACTCTCACAAATCACTTGATGAAGTAAAACATGAACTGGATTTTTTCCAATCAGTAAGAAAATCTGATTGTATTTCAATCGCAGGAGGTGACCCGCTTTTATATCCGGATATTGTTGAACTCGTAGCTGATATAAAATCAAGAGGGCTTAAACCTATCATCAATACTAACGGAATTGCTCTTACAAATGAACTTCTTGATGAATTAAAAAAAGCCGGTGTTTTCGGATTTACATTTCACATAGACAGCAAGCAAGGCAGAGGCAGGGATCCCAAGTGGCATAATAAAAACGAAGTTGAGCTTAACGAACTTCGTCTTTATTATGCTGAAATGCTTGCTGCCAGAGGAGGCATAGCCTGTTCATTTAATTCAACTGTTTACACTGATACAATTCAATATCTCCCTGGTATGATGGAATGGGCACACAAACATATTGATATTGTTCATACTATGGTTTTCATTTTGTTCAGATATATAACTCCCGATACACCATTTGATTTTTACGCGGGTGATAAAAAAATTGTCTGGGATGATATTCATTATCACTCCAACAAGGAAGAAGTTACAGATTTAATGGCAACCGATGCGGTTAAATCCATAAGAACGAAATTTCCCGAATTTACTCCCGCAGCATTTTTGAATGGAACAGCCAAAGCAGATCATTTTAAATGGCTACTCTCAGAAAGGATTGGTAATAAAAAGAAAATTTTTGGTTATGCGGGTAGCAAGTTTCTCGAACTTGTTATGACACTCTATCACTATAAAAATAACAAGTATCTCTCTTATGCTTCTCCAAAAGTTTCAAGTCTCGGAAGATTAACTTTATTTAACACATGGCTTTTTGACAAAGGAATTAAAAAAGCATTTAAGAATTACTTAAAGTTTTTGGCTGTAAATCCCATCAGAATATTTAAAAAAGTATATATGCAATCGATTATGATTATCCAGCCGGTTGACTTAATGCCGAATGGTGATCAAAGTATGTGCGATGGCTGCCCTGATATTACATACTGGAAAGATAAAGATGGAACCGAAAAACTTGTTTGGTCTTGCAGGCTTGAAGAACCGATGCAATATGGCGACTTTTTAAGAATGATTCCAAAGAATAAAGAAACCGTTCCTGATGATGGAAGAGGGTTAGTAGCTGAAATGGAGAAAAAAAAGTAGTATTAAAATCTGTAATAAGTGAAACAGTAAATGAAAAATGGTAAAACTCTATCAATAATTCTGTGGCTGATAGCACTCCACTCCTTTTTTGTGGGTATTGGTTTAATTGTTATGCCGATCCCCGTAATGGAGTTTTTAGGATATAGTTCCTGCGCAGACAGATTCTTTCCTACTCAGGGAGGCGTATTTCATATCATTATGGCAATTGCATACTCTCTTGCTGCTTTGAGAACGAAGAGATTTGAATGTATGATCCTGTTTTCAATTATTGTAAAATTTTCCGCAACATTTTTTTTGTTTACTTACTACTTCTTTGTATCCCAAATCTGGATAGTGCTGCTATCCGGTATTACCGATTGTTTAATGGCTATTGCAATACTATGGGCATATAATTCGTATAAGAAGAAAAATCAAAAGCAATAAATTATGGTACAAAAATTACCATCGATAGTTATAACCGGCGCCTCCGGCTTCATTGGACGTTACATCCTGGATAACATAAAGGAAGAGTATAACATTTTTGCAATTGCCCGCCGTTCTCGCAAAGAAGCAAATATTCCATACCACCATAACCTGCACTGGATTCAGTGCGATATAGCAAACTGGACTGCTCTAAGCGAAGTGATGAATTATATTGCGAACTACGGAGGGGCAGATTTTGTTATCCATCTTGCTGCATTTTATGATTTTACTTATAAAGATAACCCGGAATATGAGCGTACGAACATAAAGGGCACCGAAAACATTTTAGAATTTGCAAGAAATATTAATGTTAAACGATTCTTATTTGCAAGTTCTATTGCGGCCTGTAAATTTCCCACAGATGGAGAAGTGATTAATGAAAAATCAATTCCGGATGCAGACTATGCATATGCAAGAAGTAAAAAGTACAGGAGAGGAATTAATCAAGGAATATTCACAATACTTTCCTTGTTCTGTTATTAGATTTGCTGCTGTGTTTAGTGATTGGTGTGAATATGCCCCGCTTTATAAATTTTTATCCAGATGGCTCTCTAAAAAAATAGATTCTCGAATATTGGGAGGAAAAGGCGACTCCGCTGTTCCATATATTCATATTCATGACTTGTGTCAGTTATTGAGAAATATTTTTAAAAAAACTAACGAACTTCCTGATTATGATATCTATAATGCCAGCCCCGATGGTTCAACATCACATCGTGAATTATTTGAGATTGTCACAAGGTATTATTTTGGTGAGTCTATTAAACCTATTTATCTCCCTAAATTATTAGCTTATCCTGGAATAATCTTGCGAAACCTTTTACAACAACTGCATCTTACATGTAATGAACCGTTTGAGCGTTTTTGGATGATCAAATATATCGATCTAAAACTGGATACCGATTCATTTTATACACGGAATGCCCTTGGGTGGAATACAACATCACGTTATCATATAACACGCAGGTTATTATTTCTATTAGAAAAAATGAAGAGCCATCCTGATGAGTGGAGAGTAAAAAACGAAGCCGCATTAAAACGCGTTACAGGTAGAGCAAATCTTCAAATTTATGAAGAGATGATCCGGAGAAAAGAAAAGCTGTTGGCTGAAATAAGTTCTACAATTTTGTCTGCTGATCAAGAAGATAAATTCAAGCGTTATAAACTAATGAATCAAGATGATTTTCAATGTTATATGAGCACATTGTATCACCTTTTAATGGCAGCAGTAAGAAGCAGTGATAGAAGCTTAATGTTGCAATATATTGATGATATTGCCATACGTAGATTTGCAGAAGGATTTGAACCTGAAGAATTATGTAACACTTTATTAATCTTTAAAGAAATAATCATTGCTGAACTGACTTCCACAAAGGATCTTAGCAACATTAAGCAGGATGTTTATGATTACATTGGACTAACAATCCAGCTTGCACAGGATGAGATTGAAGATCTTTACGAAAATCTTTTGCAAAAAATGCCCCGCAAATGCGTTTTTTTTTCTTGTGCCTGGCTCAGTTACGTGTTAAAAGCTGGCTGCCATTCCCGACCAGGGCGGTTGGCGAGTCCGAGGCCGCGGTTACACAGGCAAAAGAGCAAAGACCGTCGGATCGGTACCGGTATCTGCACACCGCTATCGATGACCGCACCCGTATTGCCTACTCGGAGATCCTCGACGACGAGAAAGCAGCCACGGCGGCTGCCTTCTGGAGACGAGCCACCAACTGGTACTCGACAATCCGGATCACCTGTTCAACGAGTCATCACCGACAACGGAGCCTGCTATCGCTCAGGGCTATGGCACCGCGCCTCTCACGCCACCAAAACCACCGTCAAAGAGACCCAACCCCGCCGGCCCCAAACCAACGGCAAAGTCGAACGATTCCATCGCATCCTGCTCGAAGAATGGGCATACATCCAACCATGGAGCTCAGAAACCCAACGCCACCACGCCTACCAAGGATTCATCCACTTCTACAATCACCACAGAGCCCACGGATCACTCCAATGGGCCACCCCCATCAACCACCCTCAAGGACAACCTCCCCCGAAGAGCACACCTAGA
>CAVOUA010000019.1:0-152680 GCA_963699475.1 uncultured Ignavibacteriaceae bacterium
AAGGCCATTACCATTTGTCTTCGGAGGAAGCATCATGAAAGAAATCAAAATATTTGCAGATGTTCTGATTAAAAATATCGAGAAAGTGATTGTCGGAAAGCGAGATGTGATTGAGTTGTCCGTCATTAATCTTGCTCAGTAAAGGCCATCTTTTGATTGATGATGTTCCAGGGGTGGGGAAAACCATGTTGGCCCGCAGCCTGGCGCAATCGATTGGTTGTTCGATGGGCCGCATCCAGTTCACACCCCGACATGCTTCCCAGCGATGTCACCGGGGTTTCGATTTACAACCAGGCAAAGAATGAGTTCCAATTCCGGCCCGGCCCAATCCTGTCTGAAATTGTTTTAGCGGACGAGATCAATCGGGCGACCCCCAAGACGCAATCAGCCCTATTGGAGGCGATGCAGGAAGGCCAGGTGACTGTAGATGGGGTCAGTCATGTTTTACCCCGGTTGTTCATGGTTTTAGCCACTCAGAACCCGATTGAATACGAAGGCACCTTCCGGTTACCCGAAGCCCAGTTGGATCGTTTCTTGATGAAGGTCCAATTAGGTTATCCGGATATGGAAAATGAAATCGAAATCCTGGACCGGCAGAAGTTCAAACATCCAATCGAAGAGCTTCAACCGGTAGTGTCGGTGGAGCATGTAGTGAAGGCCCAAGAAATGATCCGGTCTGTGGAAGTGGCCGCTTCGATCAAACGGTATATCGTGGAGATTGTGCGCAAGACCCGCAACCATTCGGATGCTTATTTGGGAGCCAGCCCGCGAGGGAGTCTAGGATTGTACCGGGCCAGTCAGGCCAGGGCGGCAATCATGGGACGTTCGTATGTGATCCCGGATGATATTCAGGTGCTTGCCAGTCCTATTCTCAGCCACCGGATGATCTTAGCCCCTGGGGCTCACCTTCAGGATTTGGACGAAGAGAAGGTGATTGTAGAGATATTGGAGCGCCTGACGGTGCCTGGTGGGGAAGGGTCAATCCATTAGGTTCGATTTCTGCGGTCGATTAGCAAAACAGGAAGAAACCCAGAAGGTGGTCGCTATTCTCGCTGGGTTTCTAATCAGCCTGTCAGGGCCGCAGCCAAAGGTGCAACCCACTTCACAAGGGTTCCCTCAAGGAAAGGTCGTGATGTGAAGTATCCTGTGGGTATGGTATGCATCGCCCCTATCAAAACCACCATGACAAGGTAGGATTATAATCCTGGGGATTAATTCGAGCGGGTGATGTATAATTCAGGCTGGAAAGCAATCCCGCTCATCACCTAATAAGGAATTTTCATTTGTGAAGCAATCTTATCTTTACCTGCACATAATGCTGATGATGATTGGAATGAGCCTGTTTGGCTGTCAATCTCCACCCCCTGAAACCATCATAAAAACTGTTGTGATTGAGAAAGAAGGTGAGACTGTGGTTGAAACAGTGGTGGTAACTGTCGAACCTGTCATGCCAGTTGATGAGGAGGTGGAGACGGACGATTGCTGTGATATTTACCGCATTGGGATATATGAAGAGCCAGTTTCCCTGAATTATTGGAATTATCTGGGCCCCGGCAGTTCGATTTGGACCCGGTACGTTATTTCGAATGATGCAGCTCACTTGTTTACCATCTCTGACCATTTATTCCGATTTGTTCCATCCCTGGCAAAAGATATCCCAGAACCGGTAGAAAAGCGTGATGGCACCTGGGAAATTACGGTGGATATGGTAACCGATGCCTATTGGAGCAATGGGGAGGCCATTACGGCCCATGATGTGGTTTTTACGCACAATACCTGTAAAGACCTGGCTTTAACCTGGTATTGGCCTTCATTTTGTATCCCGGATGGTGCCAATGTCACCGCTAATGCGGTAGATGATTTTACGGTCCAATATACTTACCTGGACCAGCCCCCCAATTTACGCAACTGGCAATTTGGGATCGCCATGGCTCCCATCCTGCCAGCCAGCTACTGGGAAGACCTGGTTTCCCAAGCTTATGCAACTATCGCAGATGTTCAATTGCCGGCGTTCGAACGCCCTCAGAAATGTGGTTCGAATGGGCTCAACCTTCAAGAAGAAGAACAATGTGAGGCCTGGGTGGCCTATGATGAGGTTTTCGATCAGGCCCGGGAAATGCTGTTTTCAGCCATTGGTTCTGACCAGCCGGTTGCAGGTGGATACCAGGTAAAAGAATGGCAGCCTGGTGAATTGATTCACCTGACTACCAATGATTATTACTACTTCAAAGGTGCCACTTTTATTGAGTACGAAGATGGTTCCTGGAAGCGCATCCTGCCTGGTGGTCAGGAAGAGATGGTCTTGTATGGATCAGCCCAATCGGAGGAGGCGTTCCGCTACCAGGATGGCCCCTTCAACCCGGAGATTATTTTCAGTATTTATGGATCTCAGGAGGCCGCTTTTGGGGCATTGGCTGCCGGTGAGGTCGATTATGTCTTGAATCCGATTGGAATTCCAAGGGATTTGAGAGATCTCATGAATGCCTCCGAAGATATTAGGGGCTATACCAATCCAGATTACAATATGTATTACTTGGCCTTCAACCTGCGGAAGTATCCTATGTCTGAATATGAATTCCGCCAGGTGTTCGATATGATCATCGACAAGGAACTGATTAGCCGGGATGTTTTGGGTGAAGTTGTTCTACCGATGTATTCGACCATGCCAGAGGCCAATACCTATTGGTACAATCCTGAAATACCGAAAGAATATGTGAACCTCAGTCGGGAGGAAAGAGTTACCCTTGCCGTTCAAACCTTGAAAGAAGCAGGTTGGCGTTGGGATGTGGAACCCTTCTGGGATGAATTTTTACAAGACATCGTTCCTGGTACCAATCTGAGGATGCCCAATGGACAACCTATGCCAGAATTAACCATTCTGGGCCCCGGGCCGGATTTTGATATCGTCCGGGCAACCTTCAATCAATGGATCTCGGAATGGGCGCGCGAATTGGGCATGCCAGTCCGCTCGGAGTTAACCGGCCGGAACACCATTCTGGATTCGGTTTTTGTGGCCTCCGATTATGATATGTATGTATTTGGATCACCGCTGGGTAATCCGTCCTATCCTGGTTATTATGATGAGTTTTGGCATAGTAACAACTGCACCTTTGAAACAGGAGGCATGAATACACCCTGTTTCCAGAATGAAGAATATGATGCCCTGGTTGAAGAATTTAACCTGACTGCCAACTTGACTCGAGCTCAAGAGTTGGTTCGCAAGATGCAGTTGGTTTTGGCAGACCAACGCCCTTATATTCCTTTATATTCTGAAAAGGTTACGGATTATGCCCGGGAAACAGTCCAATTTCCGTATATCGATGTATTAGGGGGGATAGAAGTACAGGATGGATTTCAAACCAGCTCTCGGGTATTGATTCGCGAGTAATCTGGCTGGTTGGTAATCCATGATACAATGTTTTTCATCATGGCAATCTTCCAAATCCTGATTGTAGATCACCAACGTAAAACCAGGGAAGATTTCCGAGCTGCAATAAAATCCCTTGGATCGAATTTTACGGTAGTAACCGTTCCTTCTGGAGAGGAAGCGCTCCTCGAAATACGGACTCAGGTCTTTGATCTACTGGTATCGAATGTCAACCTACCGGGAATAAGTGGGATTGAGTTACTTGCGAAAGCGAAAAACCGGAATAGGGATTTGAAAGTGATCCTGGTGGTGAACGGTAACGAAGAGAAAAACTCTAAAGTTGCTTTTGCCGATGCCGAGGCGATCTACCACAAGAGATCAGGTTCTACAGGTTTTATCGATGTTGTGAAACAATGTCTAGCCCTGGATGAAGGGGAATACAAGGATCAGGTTGATATTTTAATCCAGGAACCCGAAGAAAATGTTTCAACGTGTATAGAAAAACTGCACCAGGTTTTGGGATCCAGTACCTTGGTGTTACTTGACCACCTTGGGCGGATCCAGGCGCAGGTAGGTGAAATCTCAGACTCGAGTGTGGTACTCCCATTAATGGCTGTTTTTTCGTCTAGCCAGCGGGTGGGTCGTTTTTTGAAGAAATCATCCCCCGGAAGTTTGCAATTTTTCCCCGGAATAGAATATGACCTTTTATTATCCATCGTCGGCAGTTCTTATCTCCTGGTGGCGTTCAATAAACCAGCGGTTTCTGGGGATGAAATTGGGAAAATCCTGACAGCCCTGTATGAAGGGGCCAGCAAGCTCGAAAGCATCCTGATAAAAATTGGGATTGAATTAGGTCCTGAAGCCCCGTCCATCTCAGAAAAGGGTTTCGAAGAGGCAGAACCGGAAGATCGAGAACCAATCCTGGATGCACTTTTTCAGAATGTCGAAAAGATGGTTCCCAAAACCAAAGATGTAGATGCCTTTTGGGATTCGATAACCGGGGGAGAGACTGCCAGCGAACCTCAAAATGCGGATGGGCTCAGCTATGACCAAGCCATCCAACTTGGGTTTGGTCCAGAAGAAGATGTTGAATAGGGATTGCCAGGTTTCATGTGCTTGTGATAAAATTTGCCCGCCTGAAGGTAAGGCAGTTTGTAGGGGAGTGGTGCAAGGGCAGCACAGCGGTCTTTGGAATCGTTGATCCTGGTTCGAATCCGGGCTCCCCTGCCTGAAATTTTGTGATGAATTCTGACGTAGATGACGACCCACATTTAGGGTACCCACAAAAGAGAGTTCTAAAAAACGAGCTTCCTGTTGAGATTATTCCGATGGGATGCTTGTTCTCTTTAAAATGGGGGAGGGATCCCAATTTGGGAATCAAATCCAATTCATTTTCCGGTAGATCGAATGATTTATGGGAGCAATTATGAAAACAACTTCCGTTATTCTTGCGGCAGGCCAAGGGACGCGCATGGTATCTGATTTGCCTAAAATGGTTCACCCCATCTTAGGCCGGCCGATGATTTGGTATGCGGTGCAAGCGGCTCAAGAATCGACTCGTGAAAAACCGGTGGTGGTTGTAGGTTATGGGGCAGATGCGGTCCGGGAAGCCTTGGGAGATGAGGTGAGCTATACGGTCCAACATGAACGACTGGGTACGGGGCATGCAGTCCAACAGGCTGAAGGACTTTTACGAGGAAAAACAGATGCTGTGTTAGTATCTTATGGTGATATGCCCCTGGTTTCAACCCGTACTTTAAACCGCCTGGTGGAGGCCCACAGCAAGCATTCGGGTCCGATCACGATGTTGACAGTGATGGTGGAGGATCCGCGGGGATTTGGTAGGATCCTCAGAAATGAAACCGGGCAGGTAGCTGCTATCGTAGAAGAGGTGGATGCCACCCCTGAACAGTTGGCCATCCGGGAGCTAAACCCAGGTCTGTACTGTTTTGATGCCGATTGGTTGTGGGAAGCCATCAAAAAGCTGCAACTCTCTCCGACCGGCGAGTTTTTTCTTACGGACATGGTAGGCCTGGCGGTTGAGGCAGGGCTGGCGGTACAGGCCATCCGGGTTGAGGATGCTGCTGAGATGGTAGGGATCAACACCCGGGTGCACCTGGCGGATGCTAGTGCGATACTGCAGCACAGGATCAATGAAAATATCATGTTGGCAGGGGTAACCGTGGTCGATCCGAAAACGACGTATATCGAACCCGGTATTACGATTGGCCAGGATACGGTTATCTGGCCAAATACCTACTTGCAAGGCAAGACGGTGATTGGAACCGGTTGCACCATTGGCCCGAATTCCGTTGTGCGCGATACCACGGTTGGGAACCGCTGCCGGGTATTTTCTTCGGTTCTGGAAGCGGCCGTGTTGGAGGATGAGGTCGATATTGGCCCGTTTGGGCATTTGCGCAAAGGAGCCCATTTAGCCCAGGGCGTTCACATGGGAAATTTTGGTGAAGTCAAGAATTCGTATTTGGGGCCGGGGACTAAAATGGGGCATTTCTCTTACCTGGGCGATGCCACCACCGGTTCGAATGTGAATATTGGGGCCGGTACGATTACTTGTAACTATGATGGCGAGCACAAACATGCGACACAAATAGGGGATGATGTTTTTATTGGGAGCGATACGATGCTGGTAGCGCCCCTATCCTTAGGGAAGGGTGCCAGGACCGGGGCAGGATCAGTTGTCACCAAGGATGTGCCTGACCATACCCTGGTGGTGGGTATCCCGGCGCGAGCTATCCGGAAATTGAAGGAGAAATAGTCCCTGCGTTATGCACACACACCCAGGTTGGATTTTGGCGGAGCATCGCTCTGGAACCTTACCCAACATCGAACTTTCTGATGGACACCAAGCTTGAAAAAAGCGAGCGAACCAATTAATGAAATCTATAAATAGAGAAGTAAGATTATGAACGTTGAAATAGGCATGGTACTTGGGTTGTTGGTTACCCTGGTTTTAGATCTGGTTACTGTAGCTTCTCAGGCGGGTTTACGCAACTCAAACCCTACCCGGATTTACCAACTGCGTGAACAATTAGGTAAAGGGGGGGACCGCATATTATCTTTAATGAACGCATCCCCGCGCCACTATGCTGGCATGCATTTTTTCCAAAGCATCTGCCGGTTTCTGTTGATTGGATTATTCTTGTTGTGGGTAGCCCGGGACAGTGGAACGATATCAGATGCGGCAATCTTGGGGTGGCTTTTGTTAGCAGGAGTTGTGGTGGCCTTGCTGGAGTGGGTGATCGAGAGAAAGGTGAGCCAGGATCCGGAAAATTGGGTTAACCGGTTGGGTATGTTCATCCAGATCTTATCGATTGTTTTTTACCCCTTGATCCGGATGAGTATTTGGCTTTCAAACGAGAAGGTCTCGCATCCGGAAAATGTGGGTATGGTAACTGAAGATGAACTGAAGCTTATGGTTGAAGCTGGACAGCAGGAAGGGGTTTTAGAACAAGAAGAAGGCCAGATGATATTTTCTATCTTTCAACTCGGCGATACCCTCACACGGGAGATCATGGTTCCGAGGATCGATATGCTGGCAATTGACATCCACACGCCCTTACCGGAAGCCCTGGATGCCTTGCTCGAATCGGGATATTCGAGGGTGCCGGTCTTCGAGGGGCGGGTTGATAATATCATCGGCATCTTATACGCTAAAGACCTTTTGAAAGTCTGGCGAGATGGGAATGGTTCCGGAGATGATATCCGGAGCCTGTTACGGGAACCCTATTTTGTACCAGAAGCGAAAAAAGTAGACGAACTGCTGGCTGAAATGCAGCACCGGCGCGTGCATATGGCGATTGTTGTGGATGAATATGGGGGCGTAGCCGGTGCAGTGACCCTGGAGGATATCATTGAGGAAATCCTGGGTGAAATTCAGGATGAATTCGACGTGGAGGATATGCCCTTCCAGGTAATGGAGGATGGTAGTTTTGTCTTTCGCGGCCGGATCGATCTGGATGATTTCAACCAGATTATGGATAGCAATCTGCCCCCCGAGGAGGCCGATACCCTGAGTGGATTTATTTACGGACGGCTAGGTCATGTACCGGTTGCAGGTGAGCGGGTGGATGTGGATGGCCTGCGGTTGAGCGTGGAACAGGTCAGCAACCGGCGGATCCGTCTCGTGCGTGCATTGCGTATCCTTGCGGATGGAGAATTTGATGTTAGATGATACGCTTCGAAAAAAACTGATCCAGGAAGCGGTGGCAGCCCGTCAGTGGGCCTATGCCCCCTATTCGAAATATCCGGTTGGCGCCGCCTTGCTGGCGGCCTCAGGACGGGTTTACACGGGTGTGAATGTGGAAAACGCGGCTTATCCCACCACGATGTGTGCTGAACGTGTGGCTTTATTTTCGGCGGTATCGGAAGGGGAACGGGAATTTGAGGCCATCGCGGTGGTAACTGCTAACGGAGGTACTCCGTGCGGTTCGTGCCGCCAGGTACTGGCAGAATTCGGCCTGGAAACCGTGGTGATCATTGCAGACCAGGAAGGCAACCGGATCCTAGAAATGACCATCAGCCAGTTATTGCCGGCCGCTTTTACGCCTGGTGATCTACCCTAACTACATAAACCAGGATTGTTCTCTACCAGTTTGGTGCCGGGGTGGCAGCTACGAGTGCGGATTGCAGCATCCAGCCCTCCCTGCCATCCGGCAGCCTGATGTGCAACCAAGGAACACTGTTGGCTTCGGTGGGGGCATCACTCAGGATCTGAATGAGGGTTCCATTGAGCACCGAGGTGATAATCTCTTGATCGAAGCCTGGTGCTGCCCTCAGGAAAGCGCCTCCTAAATCTTCGGGAACTGCCACTAAAGCATACACCGGCGTCGGGCTGGGAATTGGGGTACCGGTGGGGCGGGGCGTGATCGAAGGGGTTTGAGTAGGGGGTAATGTTGCAGTAGGGGGCACCGGTGTGGACGTCAGGGTGGCGGAAGCAGTGGGAGATGCTGTTTGGGTAGGTGTTAGGGTAAGGGTTGGTACCGGTGTCGGCACGGCCACATGGCCCCAGAAAACGGCCCCAACGCCGCTGAGACCGATCAGAAGAACGATGGCAACCAGGGCGGTCACGCCGCCCAGGGTAAATCCAAACAGGGTTAAAGGCCGGAACCCCAGGAACACCAGGGTCAGCGCGCCCAGCAAGGATGCCAACGCCAGGTGGACAATAAACACTACGAAACCATCCGGCCAAAGGTGGGGGGTACCACTCAGAATCCCAAAACCAGCAACTGCCAACGGTAAGAATATTTCATAGGTCAGAGCTACACTTGCGATGGCAGCCCGGCGTTTCGAGCGGACCAGGGAAATGGTAGTTAGCACCGCGCCCACAGCCAATACCAGCAAGTTGTGCCAGGAAAGACGGGCATGGTAATAAACCAAGACCAGGTCGTTTAATTCTAATGCGGCTGCCAGATACCCGGCCAGGATGCTGACCAGTAGCACGAGAACACAGATGATCAGGATGCTGATGAGACTGCGGACGAAAAACCGGACGGAACCGGTGACCGTCCCTAAAGCCAGACCCACTAAAGGGGTCATGGTAGGCGCAAGCAGCGCGCCTAAAACCAGCAGCGCGGGTGCATCGATCACCAGTCCAATACAAATGGTGACCGCCGCGAATAGTGAAAACAAGAAAAGATCGAAGGAAGGCGCGACCCGTAAGGCCAGTTCATCAATGAAGGATTCACGGGCAGAAATGACCAGCGGGGTTAGTAACCGGTTGGCCCGTCTGCGACGAGCAGGCGGTAATTTATCGGGATCATCGGGTGTTTGTTCAGTTTTTGGAAGGTTCATACGCGACCGTTCCTCGAAAATCGTAAGCTTGTAATTTTCCGGCCATCACGATGACAATGTGAATAGGGATGCGCTTTATTAGAGAGTCTTTCAGGTGCGCAGGCTGGCAATCAACCGGAGTGGTTTTTCCAGTAAGTCGATGGCCGCATAAATATCAGGGACCAGGATATCTGCAGCCAATAAAGTTACCGTTGCTATGCCTTCGACCGATAACAGACCGATGCCGATGGCGGCTTCCTGGAGCATTGCGCTATCGTTAGCTCCCTGGCCAATGGCTACCACTTTGTCTGCTCCTAAACTTCTCACAAAGGTAGCTTTTTGGGCTGCTTCGTTTCCTTTTTTTACCCGCACTGCCTTAAGATTTAATTGCTGGTTGATGAGGGACTGCCCTCCATGAGTGTCAGCTGTCAGCAGGTGAATCTCCAACCGGTCTTTTAAGCTGGCGATTTTGCGTGCCAAGCCATCTAACAAAAGACCATCGATGGCCAGGGTTCCGTTGACATCGGTTACCAGATGTTCCAATCGGATGGTGCCGCGCCCGGGAATATTGATCTCGATCATCCTATTTTCCGTTTTTTTGATACGAGCGATGGTTAGAATTTTTCCAAGTGAGGGAGGTACCTGACCATTTAATACCTGGGTTCACTCTATGGAGTTTTGCCTATTATACAGGAAATTAATGTAAAATACTCCGAACACGCTATTATTGCAACTTCCGGCTGGTCTGGTGTGATGTGCATATTGGAGGTTCTATCGCCTCTTCGATGGTTTTTTTGGCGGAAGCATAGCGGCTGAACCAGGTTTCATCGAGAGCTCGTTCTGATTTGGAAAGGATTATGAGCTCTCAATAAACCTGCTACTCTGGAAGGAGATTGGATTTGGTAGGAAAATTTTATCGCATGCAGAACGCTTTGTGGATTACTGTAATAACCCTGGTTGTGAGCGGGTGTTCCAGCGGCATACCCTTGATGAAGCCCACCGAGACCCTGGTCCCAACCTCCACCAGTACGGTAACGCCAACGGAGGTGCCCACCGCAACACCAACGCCCTTAGCCCCAATTGGGCTGCTGCTGGCTCCTACCGATGCGGACCCAAACCTGGTAGCGGAGGTCCAAAACCGTTTATCCCAGTGGATCCCGGAAATGGGTTATCGTTTTCAGATTCGACAGTCTCTCACCGAAGCTGATTTGGGCCGGGATGATTTTCGCCTGGTGGTGGTATTGCCTCCCCACCCAGAGATCGCCTCGTTGGCAGCCGGCCATCCAGAAACCAAGTTCCTGGCGGTTGGGCTGCGGGGGTTGGAAGCCGGTTCGAATCTGACCACGATTGGCGCAGATGGAGAACGCCTCGATCACCAAGGTTTCATCGCCGGTTATATGGCAGCCATGATCACCCCAGATTGGCGGGTGGGGGTGATCGGTTTTTCTGATTCCAGCAAGACCATCGCGGCCCGGCAGGCGTTCTTTACTGGGGTAATATTTTACTGCGGCTTGTGTCTGCCAGACTACCCTCCGTTCTACGAATATCCCCTTTACTTTGAGTTGGGGTCCGATGCAGATACGGTGGCGTGGCGTACAGCAGCCGATTATATGATCCACCGTTCGGTTGCCACGGTATACGTGGTATCAGGGGCTGGGGATGAGGCCATGTTCCAATACCTATCTGAGGCCGGTGTAAATATTATTGCGGGAGGTCCTCAACGACCAGGAATTCAGGAGCACTGGGTAGCTTCCCTGGCTTTCGATCTGCTGGATTCGTTTGTGGCGGTTTGGCCCCAATTTTCGGAGGGTACTGCCGACCAGTCCATCACCCTGCCGCTGCATATAACCGACGTCAACCCAGATTTGTTGAGCCCCGGGAAACAGCAATTGGTCGAGAAGACCCTGGCAGATGTGTTGGCGGGTTATATCGATCTGGGGCTGGAGGCAGGGGATAACCCTGAATAATTAAACCCGGCCAGCAATCATAAAAACCCCGATAAAGTGAGAGTTAGCATATTGCGAAATGACATACTTTATGCTAGACTAAATACGGTTAATCAGGAGTTAGCCAGCATACATGCAAGTACCTAAATCTTATGGAGGAGCTTTATGTCAAAAAAACTATTTGTTTTACTTTCTCTTCTGGTCCTGATCAGTTTGGCCCTGGTGGGCTGCGCTTCAGGGGGGTCTGAGGCGGATTGTGGTTCGGAAGATGTCTTCTGTGTCGGTCTGGTTACCGATGTCGGTGAGGTTGATGATAAGTCCTTCAACCAATCCGCCTGGGAAGGTGTTCAGGCAGCCGAGAAGGAACTGGGTGCAATAACCAACTATGTCGAAACCAAAGACGGCAAAGACTATGCAGCTAACATCGCCCTGTTTGCTGACAAGAACTACGATGTGATCGTCACCGTTGGTTTTGCCATGGGTGAAGCAACCGGGATTGCCGCTGCGGAATACCCCGATATTCATTTCATTGGTGTAGACCAATGGAACGATGGCTCTATCTCCAATGTGACCGGTCTCTTGTTCCCTGAGGACAAGGCCGGTTTCCTGGCAGGCGCTTTAGCTGCCAAAATGACCAAGACTGGCACAATCTGCTGGCCGTTTTGGGTACCGATCTGATTCCCCCGGTGGTGGCCTTCAAGGAAGGTTATGAAGCCGGCGCAAAGTATGTCAATCCTGACATCAACGTGATCTCCACCTACCACCCCGGTGGTCTGGATGTTGCCTTCACCGATCCTGAGTGGGGCGCCACAACCGCTAAACAGGCGATCGATAACGGCGCGGATGTTGTCTTCGGTGCTGGTGGTAAAACCGGTAATGGTGCTTTGGATCGAAGTCGCTTCCTATGCTGGCCTGTATCTGCATTGGTGTGGACAGCGATCAGTGGGAAACCGTTCCTGAAGCCCACCCCTGCCTGGTTTCCAGCGCCATGAAGTTGATCACCCCAGGTGTATTGGATTTGGTCAAATTATCCAAAGACGGTGCCTTCCCGGGTGGATTGTACTTCGGTGCAACCGGTCTGGCCTCCTTCCATGATTTCGAGGATAAAGTTCCGCAGGATGTGAAAGACCTGCTGGCGCAGTTGGATGCCGGCCTGAAAGATGGCAGCATTTCGACTGGCTACGCACCCTAATTCGAAGATTTTGTAGTGTTCGAGTGCGGCGCACTCATCGAGAGTGAGTGCGCCGCATTTTTTGGAATCACTCTAATTATCCTTGGGGATTGGTCTAGAAGCTGTCCGAAAAATCCTCCGGCAGGTAGACCCGTTCGGGATACTGCCTAGAAACCTGCCCTACGTAGGTTGGGTTTCTATATCCAATATCCAATCCTGAATTTTCGGACAGATACCAAGTATGAAGCCAGTACAACGTTCGCAAAAACGTTTCTGGTAAGTACTATGTACCAGGTTTTGCGGCAAAAGATCGTTTTTATCACAACTTGATTCCGTAAAACAAATAAGTTGGTTAAGTAAGCGAGATCCTTATGGGCACAGTACAAAGTGATACACCTGCACCTGATCGGAGGGATAGCCTTTGGGTACGCACCTGGAGAACAGTCAGTGTGCCGCTGGCGGCCGTATTGCTGGCTGCATTGATCGGCGCCATTATCCTGGCGGTTTCCGGAGCCAATCCATTACAGGCCTATGCATCTTTGTTGCAAGGGGCTTTTGGGAATATGACTGCTTTTGGGCGGACGCTGGAAAAGGCAACGCCCTTGATCTTCAGCGGCCTGGCAGTTGCGTTCGGGTTTAAAGCTGGCCTGTTCAATATCGGCGCACAAGGACAGCTTTTATTCGGGGCCATTACGGCGGCAGCCATCGGGTTTGGGATCGAAGGGCTACCAGCCCTGATCCATATTCCCCTGGCCTTATTAGGCGGCGGTCTGGCGGGTGCCCTGTATGGTGCCATTCCTGGCGCATTAAAAACTTATACCGGGGCGCATGAGGTCATCACGACCATCATGTTGAATTATATTGCCATCAATATCACCGATTATCTGGCGGATGGTCCCTGGAAGGATACTTCCCCCGGGAATGTGGTCGCTCGCACACCAGCGATTTTTGATTCAGCCAAGATTCCCCAGGTTTGGGGGGTTTCCCTCGGATTTTTTATCGCCATCTTGTTTGCAGTGGTTACCTGGTGGCTGCTTTGGAAGACCACTATTGGGTTTGAGATCCGCACGGTTGGTCAAAACCCCCACGCAGCCAAGTATGCCGGTGTCAAGGTTGCCCGGACCGTCATCCTGACGATGGTGCTCAGCGGTCTTCTGGCTGGTCTTGGCGGAGCGATTGAAACCCAGGGTGTGGTCGGCCGCTACCAGCCGGGTTTCAATACGGGTTTGGGTTTTGATGGCATCACGATTGCCTTATTGGGCAAAACCCATCCCTTTGGTGTGATCCCGGCGGCCATCCTGGTGGGGATCATGAAGGCCGGGTCCAGCCAGATGCAGTTTTCTGCCGGGGTCGCCAAGGAGATCACGGATGTCATCCAGGCCTTGATCTTGTTCTTTGTGGCCGCGGATATGATCGTTCGCTGGATCTTCCGGATGCGCGAAACCGGTGATGAAAAGATTACCCTTACGACCGGTTGGGGACAGCAATAGGAGGCCCTCATGTCAGATACCTATTCTTCACTCCCAACATGGAAATACTTTATCCAGCGTCATGGTGTTATTCTGGTGGTGGCCTGGCGGTCTTGGTTGCGGTCATAGCTTTCTATCTTAATAATCCCATGATCACTGAAGCTGTTTTGGCCTCTGCCGTGCGCCAGTCAACCCCCCTGGTATTGGGTGCCATGTGCGGCGTCCTCGGCGAACGCTCTGGGGTGATCAATATTGGCATTGAAGGCCAGATGTTGATGTCGGCTTTCATCGGTTTTTTGGTCAATGTGTGGACCGGTAATCTGTTTCTGGCGGTTATTGCCGGTCTGCTGACGGGTGCAATCTTGGGTTTGCTGTTAGCCTTTATGTCAGTAACCTTGAAAATCGACCAGATCATCGGTGGAACGGTGATCAATATTGTTGCGCTGGGTCTTACCGGATATTTTTATCAGGTTGGACTTGTTACACAAGGGAAAATACAACCGATTCCGCTAGGCCCTCTGGCAGATATGCCAATTATTGGCTCGGTCTTGTTTGATAATCCGCCGATCACCTATACAGCCATCATACTGGTTTTTGTGGTCCAATATGTGCTCTTCAAGACCAAGTGGGGTTTGCGAACCCGGGCTGTCGGAGAACATCCCCGGGCAGCCGATACGGTGGGTGTCAATGTCTTTCTGGTGCGTTATGTCAATGTGATCGTGGGTGGCGCAATTGCCGGCCTGGGCGGCGTTTTCCTGACCCTGGAAGCTGTGGGTTCCTTCGAACGCAATATGACCAACGGGCGCGGCTTTGTGGCCCTGGCCTGCATGCTCTTTGGCAAATATACCCCCCTGGGGCCTGGGGAGCCGCGCTTTTATTTGGGCTGACCTCTGCCATCCAGACCCAATTGCAGTTTGGGGGCAAAGTCAATATCCCTCACCAGTTCATCGGGATGCTGCCTTACCTGTTGACCATTGTTGTCCTGGCCGGGTTTGTCGGGCGTACCCGGGTGCCGGCTGCCGATGGTGTCCCCTACGAGAAGGAGTAGCACATGAGCGAGGCATTAGCTCTTGAAGTCCGCAATATTACCAAACGCTTCCCTGGTGTGTTAGCCAATGACCGGGTAAATTTCGACCTGCGGAAAGGTGAGATCCACGCATTGTTAGGTGAAAACGGCGCGGGGAAATCCACCCTGATGAACGTGATCTATGGGTTGTACAGCCCAGATGAGGGTGAGTTTTTCCTGGAGGGGAAACAGGCTCAGATCCGCAATCCGCATGATGCCATCGCAGCCGGGATAGGGATGGTCCACCAGCATTTTATGCTGGTGCCGGTTTTTTCCGTGGTGGATAATATTATCTTGGGGTCAGAAGTGACCAAAGGTCTATCCTTGGATATCCGTTCAGCCCGCCGGGAGATCCGGAAATTATCCCAAGATTATGGCCTGGAAGTAGACCCGGATGCGATCGTCGAAGATCTGCCGGTTGGTATCCAGCAGCGGGTGGAGATCGTGAAAGCGCTCTACCGGCAGGCCAGGATCCTGGTGCTGGATGAGCCGACCGCGGTGCTGACCCCGCAGGAAGCGGATGATCTTTTCCGTATCATGCGCGACCTGACCGCTCGGGGTGTATCGATCATTTTTATTACGCATAAACTCAAGGAAGTGCTGGCGGTTTCCGACCGCATCACGGTGATGCGGCGAGGCCAGGTGGTCGGTACAACCACACCCTCCGAAACGGATGAACATGGCCTGGCTGAGATGATGGTCGGGCGGGAGGTCATCCTGGAGGTGGTTAAAGAGCCGGCGCAACCCAAGGACATTGTCTTCGAAGTGAGTGATTTGACCGTTCTGGATGAACGTGGGGTGGAAGTGGTCAACAAGGTATCTTTCCAGATCCGGGCGGGTGAGATCCTGGGGATTGCGGGGTTCAGGGGAACGGGCAAACCGAATTGGCTGAAGCGCTGACCGGATTGCGGTCTGTCGATGCTGGAACGATCCGTCTGAATGGGGATGTGCTGCCTTTTGGGAGACCCCGCCAGTTGGTAGAGGCGGGTATCTCACATATTCCTGAAGACCGGCAGAAACATGGTTTGGTGCTGCCTTATTCCATTGCAGATAATTTAGTTTTGTGCACCTATTACCAGCCGCCGTTTGCCAGGGGGGTCCAACGGGATGAAGGCGGTCGTAAATCGGAATGCGGAGAAATTGGTGGAACAGTTCGATGTGCGTACACCCAGCGCTATGATCCCTGCGGGTAATCTGTCGGGTGGCAACCAGCAGAAGGTGATTGTAGCCCGGGAGTTAAGCCGGCCTGTCAATTTGTTGATCGCCAACCAGCCTACCCGCGGCCTGGATGTGGGCTCAATTGAGTATATCCACAGCCAGATTATTTTAATGCGGGACCAGGGAGCAGCGGTCTTATTGATATCTGCCGAGTTGGATGAAATCCGTTCGCTGGCGGACCGGATCGCGGTGATGTATCATGGTGAAATCGTCGCCACGGTAGATCCCGAAGAGGTGAGTAAATCCGAACTTGGTTTGTTGATGGCAGGGTCACAGGTCAACAACCAGGTTGCCGTTCAATAAAGATCGTGCCCAAAAATCATAAGCCCCGAAGCAATTGCCTCGGGGCTTTTTTCTTCGGGATAAGAACCCGGTCTATCGGAATAGATGTCGATCGATGGGGGGTCTTAATCAACCTTTCGGGTTTACACTGGAAGCGAATGCGCAGAGATATGGCTGAGTTGTTACGATTTTTTGCATTCATTTGTTTAATATTTCGTCGGAATCTAAACCCAGGCATTTCAATACAAACCAAAGTGGGCGATCGCGGTAAGCTGAAAACACTTTTTGGGCACGTTCCAGGGCCAGTTTCTTCTCTTGTTTTACCAGGAAACGAGGGTTTCGTTGATTTAAAAGATAACTTGCGGCCTCATCCACATTTTGATCTCCATAAATCAGGGCCTCACGGATATATTCTTCCAGGAATTGATCATAAAGTTCTTTTTTCATAAACATATCTCCAGTCAGGTAGTGGGGAGTCAGGTACCAGTGTTTTGAGGGTGTGGTTATTGGGTTGGGTGTTTGTGATCCGAACCGATATCAAAGGTGTTCTCTACGACCTCGGGCAGCAGGGTGTAGATCGATCGATGGATGACCCGCTCGAATTCATCTTTGATTAGGTAGAAAGCCTGCCATTTTTCCAGGGTGTAATCATTGAATCCATAGCGGATGACAACATCGATCAAACGTTTTTCCATCAAAACCGGTCCAGTTGGCAGGCATAAGGAATCACAAAGCTGGATCAATCGATCGTAAGGTGTATAAGGATGTGAGGCCAGGTAATCGGCCACAAATTGCGCCTGGCTGGGGGTCCCATCCCAGGGGCTGGATCCAGCCATGATGTTGGGGATGGGGTAGGAATGGGTGAGGCAAATGCGGGCTGCATGCGGGTAAGCCTTCCTGCATCAAAAAATTATACCCATCCACAACATGGCGCATCCCATATACACCTTCTTTTCGCCCAATATCATGTAATAGACCGAGGATATACCCGGATTCCGGATCGAGGTCTGGATGTTGGGCGGAGATCAAGGCGGCTGCCCTGGCAACCTGGCGGGAATGGTCTACCCAGGGGCCTGGGTTGCAGGTTCCCGCCAGGTGCAGGTATGCTTCCGCTTGAAAGCGATCAGGCAGGTTTAATGGCATGGTTGCCAAGGACAACTCCTATAACTTCGCAAGCAATTTGATCTCGGGCCACAAGAAGGGTACGGTCAGGAGCGCCTGCTCCTGCCAGGACACCAACAGCCATGATGGTGCTTACCAGGGTGCCAGCCGTGTCGAAAGGTAAGATACGGTAGAACAGAGCAACCAATAGGCCGGCTGCCAGGGAGGCCGGCAGGACGCGCCGCAGGGTGCTGCCGACTTTGGCAAAACCAGGGAATTTCTTGTTGATCAGCCATCCCATTACGACCAATTGGACGCGTAAAGGCGGTAGAATTCGCCAGTGCGATACCGGCTGCGCCCAGCCATTGGGCCAGCGGAACGGCCAAAATGATGAAGATCGTAGCGGTCATGAAGATGGTTAATAAAGGTGTGCGCGCATTCTGGTGCGCATAGAAAGTACGAGCGGTAACCTCGGTGAGGGCATAAGCAATCAGGCCGAGGCTATAGGCCCTGGTAATCCACACAACCAGGTCGGTTCCCACCAGGTCGAATCCCAGGATTTCAGCCAGCGGGCGGATGCCAACGATCAGCAGGGTGGCGGCCGGGATGGTAAGGGCCAGGATCACCCGGGTAGCAATATTGAGGGACTCTTTGAGCTCTCCTGTTCTCCCCGCACGACTTGTTCCGAGAGGGTGGGTAAGATGGCGGTTCCAATCGCAGTCCCGATCAGGGTTTCCGGCACTTGCATGAACAGCCAGCCATAAACCAGGGCGGTGATCGAACCTTCGATCAAACGGGATGCGATATTATCGGTGGCGATAAAGACGGACTGGATGAAAAACATGGTGACGATGCGCGGCCCAAACACGATTAATACCTGCCTTACGCCAGGATGTCTCAATTCGATCTTAGGAGACCAGTGGAATTGGTATTTCACCAACCCAGGTATCTGGATCATGAAGAACAACCCGGCTCCCAGGATGGTACCGTAATACCAATCCGCGCACCCCCAGTCCCAAGGCGGGGAGCGTAACCGGTCCAAGTTGGATGCCTTGTTCTGGGACCAGGATGAGAATCCCGATCAGGGCGCCGAGGTCATACATGCTGGGAGCAATTGCTGGCAGGGTAAAGTGCTGGTTAGCCTGTAATCCGGCGATCACCAGGCCAGCCATCGAAAAGAAAAGGGTTGCCAGGAGATTGAGTCGCATGAGATCAGCGACCAGGGCCTGCTGCTCACTGCTGAATCCTGGGGCGATACCGATATTCCAGCGGACAATCTGATCGGCAAAGATCGCAATGAGAATGGATAATCCGGCCGTCACCAGGAATACCAGGTTGGCAATCCGGGAAAACACATCCCAGGCCTGGCGGCGCCCCTTGGTTTCCAGATATTCCGACAAGACCGGGATCAATGCCATCGCCATGGCGCCGCCGGAGATCAGGGCAAAAATCATATCCGGAATATTGTTGGCTGCATTGTAGGCATCTAATTCGAGCGAGCGCCCAAATGTGCGGGAAACCATCACCTGCCGCACGAACCCCAAAACCTTTTCGAGGCCGAAAAAAGCAGCAATCATGATTGTAGAGCGTGCAATATGGCTCATAGGGATCTCCTGGTTGATTCACCGTAGTATAGATAATAGGACTTACGCAAAACTGCTAGATTGACGAAAGAGAGCAAAGCCATTATTGTAATGACATGAGACCAAAAAAAGAACGCGTAACACGAATAGACTATTGCCAGTATCTACTGGTGAGTCAAATCAATTACACACTCACGAACTACGCCGACCATACCGAGAAATTCAGTCACGATATGGCCAACCGGTATCTGGCAGGAGATGAAATTCGTCCCAGATTGGTGTGGGAAAATGTCAAAGGCCAGGTAATCCAAACGCCATACGGATTTCTGGTGTTTGATGACACCGTGCTGGACAAAAACTTTTCCCGCAAGATCGAACTGGTCAGGAGGCAGTATAGCGGGAATGCACACGGGGTCATCAAAGGAATTGGTGTGGTGACTTGTGTGTATGTCAACCCAGAAATCGACCAATTCTGGATCATCGATTTTCGTATCTATGACCCGGACAGCGACGGAAAAACGAAGCTCGACCATTTACAGGATATGCTGAAGAACTGCATCTATCAAAAACAACTTGCCTTTTGGGCTGTTTTGATGGATACCTGGTATGCTACCAAAGACATCCTGCTTCAGATTGAAAAGTACAACAAGATTTACTACTGCCCGCTCAAAGACAATCGTCAAGTCGACAATTCAGGAGGTTCAAATCCTTACCAGCGAGTTGACAGTTTGACCTGGACGGAAGCTGAGAAACAACATGGCAAGATGATCAAAATCAAAGGTTTTCCTGCCAATCATAAGGTGAAAGTTTTCCGGGTGGTGCTTTCTACCAAGCGCACGGACTATATTGTGACCAACGAGATAGCGCAAGACAACGTGGAGGTTGTACAAGATGTGTCTAACTTCCGCTGGAAAGTCGAGCAATTTCACCGAGAAACCAAGCAGGTCACTGGAATTGAAGGGAATCAATGCCGAAGAGCCAGAATTGTCAGAAATCATATTGGTTGTGCCATCCTGGTTTGGATCCGTCTCCAGCAAGTCGCAGTTGAAACGAATCGAACTGTCTATCGTGTCAAGCATGACCTCTTGGATGATTATTTGCGACAGCAACTCAAGTCTCCTACCATTCAGATGTGTCTTGCGTAAGTCCTAGAATATTGCGTACTGAAGAGGCACAAAGTTTGTAACCGAGTTTGAGCAGTTCACCCTGGATCTTGTCGTAGCCCCAGCGCGGGTTTTCTTTCGCCAAACGAATAATCAACACTTCAAGCTCAGACGAGATTACTGGTCTGCCCGGTTTTCCTTTTCGTTTGAAGGTCCATTTGCGACGAACCAGTTCTCGATGCCAGCGCAGAACTGTATCCGGTTTGAAGATCAACATGACTTGATTAAGATGCTGGCGTGAACCGTCCTTGAATCTAGAATACCTGTCCAAGAGGGTCGCCAATACCATTCGGTCAGGGTCAGATATTCGCGGAGGCGTTTTGGTTTTGCGTTGTAAGATACGCACCTGTTGGCGAAGGATAAGAATCTCCAAATCCGTTTCACTTTTAGAGGTTCTCAAGATTGCCAACAAATCGCAAAATAAGGAGAACAATGACATCAGTAGTGTTGAGATCATGAGCCTTCCCTTGAGAAATGAGTTTTTCAAGTCAAACAGCTTACCACAAATCGGTAAGCTGTTTTAAAATAATGAAGATATCGCTTTACTCAGGGCAAATCGATTATCCAGAAGGTGTGGATGTATTATTTACACCATACAGGTCAGCTTGGAAACCGATTGGCGGATGGTGAGATTGGTACGCTCGACGAAGGATGTGTTGATTCTGCCACTCAGTCCTGCCTGTTTAAGGCGCGATCGGTAGCTTTGTTGATCACCCCACAGCAGGCGGCGTTC
Source organism: uncultured Ignavibacteriaceae bacterium (assembly GCA_963699475.1). Lineage (GTDB taxonomy): Bacteria > Bacteroidota > Ignavibacteria > Ignavibacteriales > Ignavibacteriaceae > IGN2. The sequence continues at coordinate 20,890 of CAVOUA010000019.1, forward strand.
GACTTTTACCGTACGCCGCCTGCGTTGATGTTTGATCACCTGGGCATAGGCAAACTGGCTGAGCAAAACCCAGACCGGCTTTTTGCCTTGTCCGGGTTCCCATTGGCCGAAGTGGGCGGTCAGCGCATAGAAATAGTGTTTCAAGCCATCGCTGGCAAACACAGGAGTAGAGTCAGAGCGAAGCCTGCGTTTGAGCTCATGCACCACCCGGTAAGCCATCTCCTGAGAGCGACTGCCCACCTGCAGAACGGGGATCAGCTTGGTGGTAGCATCGCTAACCACCCATACCCACAGATCGCGAGCGCCGAATTTGACGCTGGCCCATAATTCGTCAAGTTGGAGATGGAGCAGATCGAGTTGGACCATAAAACGCTCGTGGATCTTCATGCTCTGAACGCCGCTGCGGGCGAGCCAGGTACGGATGGTCAGCTCGCGGACCTTGAAAACTTCTTCGAGAGCCGAGATATCCACCCCCAGAGCCAATAACCACAGGACCCTGGCGACCGTATCTGGGGAATGTTTCAGCCGGTACATGAGTGTGTTTCTGCGCACGGTGAACTTCTTGCCCTGGCATTTGAGATCCTGAATGGCTCGGTGCTTGCCGTGTGTGCCATCGCCAACCAGAGCATGGATCGTTTCATCGCGGATGCCATGATACTCGCAGACGGGATTCGGGCACGCGAAGCCCTGGGTGGAGATCTTCTTCCTGGGACCACCGCGTCCTTTACGGCTGCTCCAGGCGACGGGTGGTAGCTGTGCCGGGGGAGTTGGTTTGCTGTTGTGTTGTTGGCAGACCGGGCAGTCATGTTCAGTTTTGGGCTTCAACACGCGTGGCTTGCGGGGAAGCTTGACAGATTTCTTCCTGTTCACCCAGTGTTGCAACCACATCCGATACAGCCAACGATAGAGGTGGATCAAGACAATCAGAAACCCGAGGAGTTCGAAGAGATGGTTCATCTGGCAGGCTATTTCCGTGTGAGTTGGGAATATAGCCTGCTATCTTACCACACGGAGATTACTGCTTCGAAGTTATCCACCATCGATTGGGGGTGTACCCTCCATTTGCACAAAACTTACGCTAAGAGAATTATGCAATTAAATTCAGTGTATAATACTTACAGATGGCCTTGTTTGTTACAAATAACGTAATGTTTACGGCTGTAGGTAAGTATTATGACAAGATCTCTATCTTCTCAAGAATCCAAGCTCATATTGTCCCTGGAATGGGAGAAACAGCCGTTTCTCACAATCCAACAGGCAAAAGAGATTCTCTCTGTTTCGGACGACCACGCCAGGGTTATACTTCACCGTCTGTTCAAGAAAGGCTGGCTGGCTCCGGTGGTACCTGGGGTATTTGAACTGATACCAGCGGAACGGGGAGAAGCGGCATTCGTTGATACCAACCCACTTGCTCTTGGAAGTGTGCTGGTTGATCCATATGCATTTGCTTACTCAACCGCTGCTTACTTTTATGGTTTGACCACGCAGGCGCCAACTACAGTATATTTGCAGACCAATACTGGTAAAACGCATACGATTACGGCTCGTGGAAAATCCTATCGAATTATCTACGTTCCGATCCCCTTATTCTTTGGGATCGATAATGTCGATGCCTATGGTACCACCGTAAAAATGACAGAACCGGAAAAAACGGTCTTGGATAGTATCTTCAAACCCGCGACAGCAGGAGACATCCCGGAAATTGTTGCAATGCTCTGGCAAGGAAAAAACAAATTAGACTTGCAAAAGTTAGTGGATTATTCACTGAAGTATGACTCTCAGTCGCTTGTTCAACGGTTAGGATTTTTATTGGATTATTTAAAAATTGAGATCCCAATTGCGGAACGAGCTCGCTTACTGCGAAACGTTAACAAGAATGTCTGCTATTTAGGCCGACCAGGTAAGTGGGGAAAAGGGGGAAAGCATAATGCTACTTGGCAGGTGATTGAAAACATCCCAGAAACGGAAATCCAGGCGGAGATAAAGATTGGCTGATGATTGAAAAACGTCTCGTTCAATGGTATGCAGCGAATTCCGGTGTCGATTTAGACATAGCGGAAAGGGAAGTTGTCCTGACTTATGTCATGAAAGTACTTTGTGATAGTAGTATATTAACGCATCTGGCATTCAAGGGTGGTACGGCCATCCGAAAAATATTCCTTGGAAATCAGGGGCGTTTCAGCTTGGATCTGGATTTCACCATGGTGAATGACTTCGATCCTGAAGAATTTGTACTCAATATCGTTTCGATTCTGCATGATAAGGAGTATTTTGGAATAACTTTTGAAATTCGCTCAGAGGATTATTACGCTAATCCAGATTCTTGCGGCGCGATTGTCACATATAAGCATGCGTGGGTCACGAATGGAAAGTTTAGTTTTCAGGTAAGTTTTCGGGCCAAACCCATTCTCTCGGTGCAGCCGGCAAGTTTTATAAAAGAACGTTACTTCCAGTGGCTGGGGATAGAACCACCGCTTGTTCCAACTCTGAATCTTCACGAAATTATTGGGGAAAAAGTTCGCGCATCTGCACAGCGCAGCCGAATCCGTGATCTTTATGACCTCTACCAGTTTGCATCCCTGAAGTATGATCGCAACATCGTCCGCAGGATTGCGATTTTGAAGTGTTGGGAAACAAATTATGCTTTTGACCCGGTTGCATTCCTACAGAACTTACCCAAGAAACAATATGATTGGGCTGATCTTGAACGCCTTGTCAAACATAGTAAAGCGTTAACGCCTCTCGTAGTTTTCGAAACAATTCAGCAAAGTTATAGTTTCTTAATGGAAATGAATAAGGATGAAGCAGCCCTTGCGAAAGATCCATACCGCCGAGAAAGAAAAGTCTACCAGCGTTTACTTTCAAGTTTCTAAGTAGTAACCTAAGTTGCTTGGTTATTTAATCTCATCCGATCCGCTGAATCCTGTCCTGGCTACTTATCTTATCCGTCAATATTATCGGGTAAAGAAAACGAATCTTGTTAGCCTTTGGATCTTATTCTGAAAATAGGATTGCCGAAATAGCTCTAAACTGGGGAAGTAGCTGTACACAAGCGGAAATCAGCAACTCAAATCAATCGCCAGACAAACTAAACCGGTAGCCATCCCTCTTGGAATGGTTACCTTTGAATTGTATCGGTATGATATGACCGGGTTAGTGCAGGTAAGTTTGGCGTGAATAGCTGTGATGTAGACCACCAAGGATCGCCCTGGAGGTGAAGCTGCCGATTGGGTTTGCTTCAGGTTGATTGTTGTAGTCGGGGATCTGTTGACCAATTCCTTGATGAGGCCGTTCCTGATTGAAGTAAATGGTAAACTCCTTGACCACTCGCCGCAAATGCTGACCATGAAGAATGAGGACGTGATCCAGGCATTCTCTTGTCAAGGTGCCTATGAACCGTTCGCATATGCCATTCGCTCGGGGTTGTATGGTGTAAAAAACCTAACCATGGGTATAAACCTGAGAAGAAGGCTGTCTTTGGTAATCGTGGATGACACCTCCCAGGATATTTCGCCTCCGTATTGGACCATTTCGGTTCTGTTCTCGTCCTGGAACTGAAACAGGAAATCTCTGACCGATCCCTTGATGTGGGCGAGCATGGTTGTAGTATTGATCATACTCTTTCAGAACACGCTGAAGGTGGTTTTCATTTAGGATGAGGAATTCGGTTGAGACACTCTTTGCGAGCAGATCGCACCCATCGTTCAGCAAAGGAATTCGCCCTTGGTGCTTGAAAGGGAGTATGTAAGATTTCTACCTTTTCTGATGAAAATACAAGATCGAACGATGAGGTAAATTTCTTATCGTTATCATGGATAAGAAAAGCAATCTCTTTAGAATCATCGTTCAGATTCCAGACCAACTGCCGTGCCTGCTGTATAACCCAGGTTGAGTTAGGAGCGGTTGTGCAGCCAGCCAAATGGATGCGTCGTGAACCCAGTTCAATAAAAAACAGAACATAGATAGTCTTAAGCCAGATGGTCTCGACGGTGAAGAAATCGCAGGCCAGGATCTGATCCTTGTAGTGTCCCAGGAAGGCTCGCCAGGAACCAGAAGATCGTTCATTTGAAGGTGGTACCCGATGTCGCTTCAGGATATTGCGTACTGAAGAGGCACATAGTTTGTAACCAAGTTTGAGCAGTTCACCCTGGATCTTGTCGTAGCCCCAGCGCGGGTTTTCTTTCGCCAAACGAATAATCAACGCTTCAAGCTCAGACGAGATTACTGGTCTGCCTGGTTTTCCTTTTCGTTTGAAGGTCCATTTGCGACGAACCAGTTCTCGATGCCAGCGCAGAACTGTATCCGGTTTGAAGATCAACATGACTTGATTAAGATGCTGGCGTGAACCGTCCTTGAATTCTAGAATACCTGTCCAAGAGGGTCGCCAATACCATTCGGTCAGGGTCAGATATTCGTGGAGGCGTTTTGGTTTTGCGTTGTAAGATACGCACCTGTTGGCGAAGGATAAGAATATAAAGCACCTTCAATATATGCTTTGTTATCAAGTGCGAAAAATTTATTAAAATCCCTGAAGCCTGAGTTGAGAATTTTGTCATTCATCTCGAGTCTGTATTTTCTTGTTTCAGGTATGTTCTTTTTCATTCAGCTCCTTAGTTATAAGTTATTAAATTTATTTTTTTCGGGATCATAAGAAACTTCAAGTTCATTTACATCGAAGTCATCCGGCTCATCTTCCCAATCATATCTTTTTTCCGGCGGATTAATTTTTCTGAATAAGTATGCAGCAACTAAACCTGTTATAGCCCCAAAGAGATGTGCTTCCCACGAAATTCCTTTCCATCCCGGAATCATTCCCCAGACCAGTCCACCATAAAGAAAGGTAATGATCAAGGCAAGTGATATTGATTTATTATCTCTTCTGAATATTCCGCTGAAAAATAAAAAACTGACAAACCCGTACACTATGCCACTTGCACCGATGTGATAAACCTGCCGGGCAAAAATCCAGACTAATAATCCGGTAAAAAAATAGATGAACCCAAAAGCCAGATAAGATACCTTGGGGTAAAAGAAAAAGATTATCCACCCAAGTATTACTAATGGAACTGTATTGGAAATCAGGTGGGAAAAATCACCGTGCACCATTGGGGAAGTAATTATGCCCAATAATCCTGCTAAGTTTCTGGGTAAAATTCCCATCCGGGTGAAGTCAATATGAAAAACAAATGAAATCAAATGAACGATCCACAATATCACCGGGAATAATAATGGTACCAGAAATTTTTTAAGATCAATATTTTCTAATTTATTGCTCACACTTATAAATAGTTATAACTTTGTGATGAAATTCCATTCAAGGAATTGTTAAATTTAAGCCAAAATTTACAAATATATTCTTACAATAAAGGAACTCTTTAGCAATGAAGATTAAAGTAAATAGACTGTTAACAATTTATACAACTCTTCTTTTAGTATTGATAATCCCCGGGAAGGAAATATTTGCGGGCGCATGGACTCAAAAAAAAGGAACCGGATATTACAAAGCTGATTTCAGGTATCTTGGTGGAAATAAAATTTATGACTCAAACGGAGATAAGATAGCAATTCCTGATTTTAAAGATATTACGGTCGGAGTTTTTGGATCCTATGGAATTACAGATGACTTTACATTAATGTTAAATTTTGCTGCTTATAAATCTGTTAAACTTAATGAGTTGGTTCTACCAGATTCATTAACTATTCCTCCTTTTTTGGTAACGAGGGCAGTCTCGGGATTCGGAGATATTTTAGTCGGTGGAAAATACAAGCTCGCAAAATTCGGACAATCATTTATCAGCGGAAAATTGTTAATTAATTTACCGACAGGAGAATCTTCCCCCGATGGAGGATTGTGGACAGGCAGTGGAGATTACCATCAAACATTAGGTCTGGAGTATGGATATTCACTCTGGCCAATTCCAGGCTTACCTGAATGCCGGGGTAACTTATACTAACCGGACACAGGGTTTTTCTGATGAATTCAGATATGGAATTGAGGCTGGTTACGCAATCGTTCAGAACCTTAGCTTAATTTTAAGATTCCACGGACAGTCTCTCAATGAAAAATGGTGATGAGAATGTAAAAGGTGGTTTCGGTGTTTTCTCAAACAACCAGCAGTACATAGCTTACAATGCTGAGCTTGCTTATAAATTTACGGACAACTTCGGCGTAAAAGGATATTATGAAAGCGGCGGTGCAGGAAAGAATATAATCTCTGCACCTGTTATAAACGTAGGGATATTTTTTACTAATTAAAAAAAAGCCCCATCTAAGCAAATGAAGAATGGGGCTGAATAGTTTTCTTTTTACCCTCTTAAAATTACTTCATCAACACCATATTCTTAAGTCAGTGGATTGACATTTTAAAAATATTATCCAGTGACCTTCCAATATCCTCCTATTACTATCAGTTTATTCGAAATGTACCAGTAGCACCTTCGGGCAATACACAGGGGATTATCCAGGTTATAATGCCCTCAATGTGTACATTACGACCCAGCCACATTTCAAAATCTTCATTTGCAAACTCCACTTTACCGTTAGCTACAAACTTGTTATTTCCACAGGGCACAACGCCAGCATCTGGTCCTTCTAAGACAAGATAATTCGGGTTACCTAGAAATCCATCTTCATAGATTTCAAATCTTTCGTCGAAAACAAATGCACGTGGAGGAGGCGGTGGGGGGTTCCCGACGCTCTTGTATCTCAGATCGTATGTTTCCGTACCAAAAGTTACTGTACCTACCCAAAAATAGGGGGGATTATTAGTAGTAAAATCTAAGTAGACTATACCCGTGAGGGGTGGTTTTGCCAAAGAGTTTGTCACCTGATCACCTTGGCTTAACTCGGGAGCCGAAGGATTGTTTTCTGAGCAACCAAAAAAGATCAAGGTCGCTCCAATGACCAAAAATACTAACATTAAGTGTTTCATAGCATCCTCCTATAAATTAATGATTATTAATTTCTCTGGGTTTTATGTGATACCCAGAAAATATTTTTTATTTCATCAACATTTATCCTCCGCAGTCTAACGAGAGGACCATCTTCTTTGTTTCAACGAAATCTCCAGCTTGTAAGCGGTAGAAGTACACTCCGCTTGGTAGTTTGCTTGCTTCAAACTCAATTTCATAAATACCAACTGGTTTTTCTTCATATATCAACGTTTCAATTTCATTTCCTAAAACATCAAAAACTTTAATGGTAACAAAACTTAATTCTGGGATTTGGTAATTTATTCTTGTTGAGGGATTGAATGGATTTGGGTAATTCTGATGCAAACTATAATCATCAGGAATATTATTATTCTCAGATTCAACATCTACCAGCTTTTGAGAAAAGAAAGGTAAAACATTCCACCTAATTCGCTCGGGTATCTTGTTCATGTGGTCACCGTCATATTCAAAGAAATCGTGTGGAATATTATTTTCCGTAAGTGCAGTGTCAAATTCACAGTTTGCATCGTACAAATAAGTATCATACCAACCACAATCAAATCTGATCCTTCTACCAACATACTGTAATAGATTGTTCTTATATGTATCTATCAAAGAATAAGGATCGTGTTCTAACCATTTTTGCCACGTAGAATCAATAATATTACCTCCACAATCAGCAGGCAAATCACAATAGAATGGATGAGGATTTGCATTTGGACTGAAGGCAGCTCCCGCAGCTATCATCACCCGTGCCTCCCAGTCTAATCCTGGAAATTGAATCGAATCAGTTGCGCAAGCAGCTTGCAGTAAACCAGAAAACATTGTACCCAAGACTACATCTTCAAAAACTAAGAACGCTGCACTCAATGAATATACTGCACTATAAATCTCCGGGTGTTTCATAGCCAACATCATGGCACCATAGCCTCCCATTGAATGACCAGAAATTCCCCTGCCTTCTCTAAAAGCACTTGTTCTGTAATTATTATCAATATATTCTACCAAGTCCTGTGTAACAAAATCCTCCCATCCACCAGTAATAGGAGAATTTGTATACCAGGAACCTTGATAAAAGTTGTGATTATTTGGTATTACAATAATCATAGGTTGAATGCCAATTTGATTAAAGAACGAGTCAAAGTTTGATTTCAGACTAAAAGTATTTATAAAACTCGTATTAGTGAAATGTATATCCGTGTAACAAATAAACAACCGAAAATCTAGCACCCGGAATTGAGTCATATTGCCAGGGCAGATAAACAGAAACACCTCTGTTTGGCGAATCTCCAAGTAGATTGCCTTCGAGAGACTGGCTGTAAACTGTTATGTGTTCAAACCTGCCTGATTGAGAAAAGGATACAGTTACAATAAACAGACTTGTTAGAGTGAGAAGTATTAAAGATTTCATAGCATCCTCCTAAAGGATTTATGTTGAAATAATTTTCATCAAAGGGAATCGGGAAGTACAGCAATATATCCCTTTAATGGGTTATGCTACACTCTACGCCTTGGGGGAAGCACAACATTCCGGAACGGAAGATAAGAGAACTGTATTCCTACAAGTTTCTCCTAAGGGGTAGAACAACTAACTTTAATTTGCTAACATTTCTAGTTGACAATCCAGCAACTGTTCGTGGTAGGCAATTAAAAAGCCCCGAAATACTCGGGGCTAAACTAAATTCTTTCTTCACTGCAAACCAATAGGCAGGTAACATTTAGCTATTTAAGAAGAACCATCTTCTTAGTTTCAACAAAATCATTTTTTCATTCTATTGCCTTCAAAAATTCTGGCTCTTCATCCGAATAGCGAGCTAAAGCTTTTAATGGTATTAATTTATAACCAGGTGGAATTTCGTATAATATAACATCATCTGTGGAGACCAGTTCGCCTATACCCATACCAACACCAGCAGCTAATAAACCAACCATGGTGCCCATACACATTTTTCCGAAGCCTCTCTCTAATTTATCTTTAGCTTCAGAGGGTTCATAATTCTCAGCTACCAAAATACCTAGTCCAATACCAGCGACGGCACCAATTCCTAATCCTATCCATTTATAATTACTACCTTCAAGAGTTATTTCATTTATTTTCTCAGTTCTAATAACTTGAATAGGATATTGTAAGCTTATCAGTTCCTTTTCTGTTGCCGAATATTTTGTGCATATTGTAATAGTGCTATCCCTAATCGATAATAACTCACCGTTAATCTCAAGTCCATCCTTAAGTAATAATGTTACTTCGGCTCCTATAGCCTCCTCCTTTTGAAAAACAAGAATCTTGTCTTCAATCTGCTTTTCACTAGTATCTTTCAAACTTACATAAGGGCTAGGACCGCAACCCGTAATTAATAATCCAAAAATAAAAACTACTTCAATTTTATTTTTCATAATTCCCTGCTGATTTATTAATTCAATATTTACTCTTTATTTCATCAGGACCATTTTCTTTGTTTCAACAAAATTATTAGTCTGGAGTTTATAGAAATAAACCCCACTTGGTAGTATGATTGCATCAAACTCAACCTTATAATTACCCACCGGTTGTTCTTCGTTAACAAGCGTAGCAACCTCACTTCCCAAAACATCATAAACTTTTATGGTGACAAAACTTTGTTCAGGGATTTGGTATTTAATTGTTGTAGTCGGGTTAAATGGATTTGGGTAGTTTTGTCCTAATTTGAAATCAGCTGGGTTTTTGGATAGGTCATCTCCGATCCACCACAAAATCACTAATAATGTATGCCGCACCAGAATTTGATCCATTAATTGTATCATAAGGCGCACCAACGATTGCACTGTCTGTGAGTGAAACCGTTCTTCCTAAAGAAGAATTTTCCGGACAACTATTTGGTGAACACTTTTCCTGCTGAGTCCAAGTTAAACCATCTTTCTGAAAAATGTAAACTGAACCTTTCCAATTATCATCACCCTGGGCTCCAACAATGGCGTAATTCCCCATATCGATACTACACCAAACCAATCTTCATCATTACCATCACTTGCTAAAAGCTTTTAGGTTTCTTCTGTCCAGGTTGTTCCACCCCGTTTAAAAATATATGCTGATCCTTTTTTATTGTCATCTCCAGTAGCCCCAACAATGGCATAATTTTCTGTTATTGATACTGACCATCCAAACCAGTCATTTGAAGTACCATCACTAGCTAAAAGTTTTTGCTCTTCTGTCCAGGTTGTGTTTTCTCTACTAAAGATATAAGCTGCGCCCTGCCAATTATCCTTAAATCGAGCCCCAACAATTGCATAATCTCCGGAAATTGATGCTGAGTATCCAATACGATCAGTAGTATCTCCATCACTAGCTACAAGCTTTTGTTCCTCTACCCAAGTATTGCCATCTCTTTTAAAAATATAGGCGGCACCTCTCCTATTATCTTGCCCTCGAGCCCCAACAATCACATAATCCCCTGAAATTGATACTGCCAATCCAAATTCATCATTAGCATTCCCGTCACTTGCTAAAAGCTTTTGTTCCTCTGACCAAGTGTTAACGTTTCTTTTAAAAATATAAGCCGCACCTAAAAAATTATCTTTCCAGGGAGCACTGACTATAACATAGTCTCCTGAGATTGATGATGAAATTCCAAATCCATCAAATTCAACTCCATCACTAGCTAAAAGCTTTTGCTCTTCTACCCAGTTAGTGTCACTATCTCTCTTAAATATGTATGCTGCACCTGTTGATACTCCATTGTTCTCGCCTCCATCAGCACCGACAATTGCATAATCTCCCGAGATTGATACTGAGGATCCAAACCAGTCCCCCTCACTTCCATCACTTGGTATAAGTTTGAATTCAATTGTTGGTGCAAGTGCTATAGCACCTACAATTATAAAGAAGATTACAGTTGCTAAGATCTTTTTCATAACTCCTCCTAAAAAAATTATTGTGAAATTAATTCTCATTAAAAGGAATCGGGAAGCACAGCAATATTTCCCTTTAATGGGTTATGCTATACTCTACGCCTTGGGGGAAGCACAACATTCCGGAAGAAAAATAAGAGAACTGTATTCCTACAAGTTTCTCCTAAGGGGTAGAAAAACTGATTTTAATTTGCTAACATTTCTATTGACAATCCAGCAACTGTTCGTGGATGGCAATTAAAAAGCCCCGAAATGTTCGGGGCTCAACTAAATTCTTTCTTCCCTGCTTACCAATAGGCAGGTGACACTAATCTATTTAAGAGGAATCATCTTTTTAGTTTCTATGTAAGAACCTGCCCCGCCGTTTGCTGGGTAAACTTTCAATTGATAGAAATAAACTCCGCTTGGCAGGCTGTAAGCATTTCCGCCAGAGGCGGATCCGCCTATAGCGGAAAACTTAACCTCATAATACCCCGGCTTCATCATTTGATACTCATAATCTTTTTATGTTTTAATAAAGAAAAACAGGTAAAGTTATTCAATTTAATCCTTAACACACCGGATACTAAAACCATTACGTTTAAAAATAGTGCTTCGATAAATATTTGATTTATTATAAGATATATCTCGGAACCAAGCTTTAGTTAAATTATACTCACTGGATGTCCATATAGATGCGAGCGTCCCCTTATAGTAGAAATTACCTTGATAGGGAGCATAACCGCTCCTACCACCACCTGGAAGAGCAGAAAAACCACTTTCATTTGTAGCACCGCTATTTGGATATTGCCAATAGGTTGTGCCGGTTGCTTTTAATTTTCCGCCTTGGTTTGTTCCTCGCCAATCCGATTCATCTGCTACAGTTTGATTCATTCCAAGATGCATTTCCAATTTCTTCCAATCCTCATCCGTAGGAATGTGCCAGCCTTCGGGAGCAATACTTGGATTGTTGGTTGCTGCATACCAGTTATGAGAAGGTGCCCCATAATCAGTCATATTGCTTGAAATATTTTTATAAAAACAGTAAGCACGCCGTTGGTATTATAGTTGACCAATCCGTTGAATCCGTTACATTGGGAATAGGCTGACCATCACGATAATGAGTTACTTTAAGATTTTCAGCCATCCACCATTGAGTCCCAATTTGCACTGTTTTATATGAATTACCGTCAATATCATCTATTGTCCCATAATTAATTGTTGATGTTGTAGGATTATTTTCGTCTCCTGAACAATTTATTAATGAAAATGAAACAATAATAATTATTGTGGATGATAATAAGACTCTAGATATACGGACAGAATTTCTTTTCATAACTCCCTCCTGTAATTGTTTAATGAATGAATTAATTTTCATCAAAGGGATTCAGGAAGCACAGCAATTATTCCCTTTAATGGGTTATGCTATACTCTACGCCTTGGGGGAAGCACAACATTCTGAACGAAAGATAAGAGAACTGTAATCCTACAAGTTTCTCCTAAGGGGCAGAACCACTAATTATAAAATTGCAAACTTTTTGAGTGATAAAAAAGCAACTGTTCGTGATTGGCAAATAAAGAGCCCCGAAATACTCGGGGCTCAACTAAATTCTCTCTTCCCTGCATAACATTAGGCAGGTGACACTTATCTATTTAAGAAGAATCATCTTCTTCGTTTCAACAAAGTTTTCGCTTGTAATCTGTAGAAATAAAACCCCCTACCAATTTTCATTGATAGGGGTGAAATAAAAAGATAATGATAATCTTACTTCAGTACACTCTTTCCGCAAAACTACCGCTATAGATTAGCGAAGGACTATCATTCTTTTGATTTTATAACTCCGATCGCAGTGCCAAAAAATCCGGTTCGCAGATATATATCATCGGAATACATTAATGCATCAGCAATATTTTTCATGCCCCCAATTACTTCGCCTTCTCCTTTGCCAACTATGTTAAGGTTATCTGTCCACTCTGATTCACCGGTCTTTGTTCTATAACCGGTAAAGCTACCTTCCCATAAGTCTTCAGGATAGGCGTCAGGTACTTTTGACCATTTCCCATGCGAGGGTCCTTCGCCTGTATTAAGGTTAAAACTGAAATTTATGGTTACCAGTAAGTTTCCAGTTACTAAAGGACTGGTGGCTTCGTATCTTGTGAGAACAACCCTATCTTTTACAATCAAGTTTTGTCCTACAATTTTTTCGGAACCGGGATCAATTAGGCCAACAATTGTAATAGTAGCTGTATAGTCGGTTATTGTCACTTTTTCCAGTGAATTTACTGGTTCATTCGGCAATTGGGATTTTTCTGAACAGCCAAGAAATACAAGTCCCACAAAAGCTATTAGAGCAACTGCACTTTGAAATGTTTTCATTTCGCACCTCCTAATAAATTAATGATTGATTATCAGAGTATTCAGTCGCGAGCGTTTACAATATGATTGAACACTCTAAAAAATTTAACCTCTCCTCAATCCCTCTCTTTTTAAGAGGATTAACCAAGAGAGGTTATTTTCATAAATAGTTATAAAATTAAACACATTTATGTCACACATATATTAAGTCGAATCAGTTTTGATTAGTGTGATTTATAGAAACCCTCAGCTGAGCCATACCATCCCACAAGCGGTATACCCCATGCAGTGATGACTGCATCCATAAATATTTGCATTCCCTCAATAGTGCCACCTCTTCCATGACCTACTAATTTTAAGGGAAGAACAAACAATGTATCACTACCAGGCATTTTGCTTCTGTATCCCGTGTAATTACCTTCCCATACGCCACCTTCAGTATTTGCATCGGGAGTTAATGTTATTGACCCGTGAACTGGACCCTCGCCTGTAACTGCGTTTACTTTACCACTTATATAGTGTACCATAATTCCAGCTACAAGTGTATCAGAAGAGGTAAGCTGTTCAATTGCACCAACGTCCTTCAATATCCAGTTTCCTCCTACCAGCTTCACCACACCTGGATCTATGATATAGGGAGGTATAGGATTATCAGCACAAGTGAAATTAGTGATGATTACCTTTTCCAGTGAACCTTGATCTATGGGAGTTACTGGTGACTGCGATTTGTCAGAACAGCCAACCAGCGAAAGCCCCACGATTGCAAAAAGAACAATTACACATTTAAGTGTTTTCATATCGCACCTCCTAATAAATTAATGATTGATTATAAGAGTATTCAGTCGCGAGTGTTTACAATATGATTGAACACTCTAAATATTTTTCATTGAAACCCAACCTCGTTCCTCCCCTTTACTAAAGGTGAGGAGGAAGGAAGGGTTGTTTTTATTTCATCAAAATCATCTTCTTCGTTTCAACAAAAGCACCTGCCTTTAGTTGATAGAAGTAGACTCCACTTGATAGTCCCTCTGCAACCCAAGTCATCTTGTAAGTGCCTGCAGGTTTCTCTTCATTCACTAAGGTTTTAATCTCATTTCCAAGAATACCATAAAGCTTTATTGTTGTTTTACTTCTTTCTGGAATATCAAATTTGATTGTTGTTGTGGGATTAAACGGGTTAGGGTAATTTTGGTAGAGTCTATAACTAACTGGCAGAGTAATTTCATTTGCAGCATAAGTTATTATTGGAGTATGTGGAAATGAATCTTCCCAATAAAGCCACCCATCTTTTGTAATTTCAAAATTGAAAGTGAAATCCCCGGAAAAATTTGAATTAACTTTTACCGTATAAAAACCAGGGTGGATAATAATTTCTAAAGGTGCTATGCTATACACAAAGAGATTCCCCGAAATCGATGTAATAGTTGTATCATCTGATGACATCGTGATATTTAAGTTATCAAGTGTCATTGTGAGTCCACAATTTTTTATATGTGGTTTTACCTGATAAACATCTGTGCTTGGGACATAACTAATTTCAACTGAGTCAATTACTATTGGACCAGCAGAAGTAAAACGCTGCATATTTGAAAATGTAAATGATTCACCGAGTGTATTATCGATTGTTTTTATTTTTAATTTATAAACATCTTCTTCGCCCGGTGTAATCCACTTACCTTCCCATAATTCAGCAGACTCTGTTGCTGCTAATTCAATTGAATCAATAAAGGTTTCCTCTAAATTTTCAATGAATATTTTTGCAGTAATGCTATTTGAATTTGGATTTTCAATAAATGCTGAGATATTTACTGTGTCAATTCCGGGATAATAATAATTAGAATCTATGTTAACATCGTGTCCATAAACTAAATTACCCATCCACTCAAGTGCGGTCTCTACAACTGCATCCCTACCCTGAGCCACATCATCTTTATTATGCCAAATTGGAAAATCAATTGGTATTTCTTTCCTATTCAAAAAGTAATTTAAGTCAGAAACACGTGTTAAATCTTCTTCGGAATATCTTAACGTCCATTCTGGAAAATTTGTAATATAATTGCTTGTTCCAAGACTTGCGGAAGTTGATTTACCAAATGTCCTTACATTGTCAAGATATGTTAGTCTATAAGAATTTCTATCTGCCATACTATAATTGGATTGACTTAATAATAATGCTATGGGATACTGATATTTATCAGGTGGATTTCCAGTAATTCTATTAAGCAATGAGTCACTGGTAAAACACATATTCCAATTTGTTGGAGCACATCTTAATGCGTGTCTCAAAGTAAATATTTCATCATTCGATAATACTCCGAAAGCCTCAGGCCAAGTGTTATATGTCCAACCACCCATGCACCATCTCATATCGATTATTAGTCCTTCTGTGTTTTTTAGAGAATCAATTACATTTCTCATTACAGTGTTCATCCCTGTATTACCGTGGGCGAAAATATAAATGTAACCAATATTTGTCCCTTCCAAGATACCATATGTAATATGTTCATCATTAAAGTAATCTGGGAAAGGGATACTAGGAATCTCTAGTTGTTCATTATTCAAAAAGGAAGGGCAGTTTAGATTCAGCATAGGAGCAAGGGATAAATGAAGAGTATCTCCAGACGGATATTTAAGTATATCAATTGTATCAAATAAGTGCCAATTCATTCCGATACCAAGAAAAAGTGCGTCTCTGAGTGAACTTGGACAAGCACCACGCAACGGTCTAATTGGTAACTCCGCTTCCATCAACTCTTCGATTAAATCAATCCACTTTACACCATTATACCCAAGAATTATATCACCTGGCTCAAGATTAAGCGGATGGTTATCAACAACACGTAAAACCATTACAGATGAATCAGGCAATACAGTAACCACTGCACCAAAATGTTTTCTGTCCCAAAACCCAGTTAAAATTAGATAAGGAAGACCCGGATAAAGTTGAGTAAATGCAACCACATTATCATAAGCGTAGGTATGTAAATCTCTAAGTTCTAAAGAAAAATAAGTCATTATTGCACAAAAGCGTCCCCTACTGGTGTTGGAATCAATCTTTGAATAATAATGATTTTTGAGTGAATCCCAAGAATTCTGTGTAAAACCCAATGAGTTAAAACCATCAAAGTTATCTTCAAGCTCTTCAACAAAAGTGTTAAAGATTTCTCGCTTATCCTCTAAAGGTAATCCAGGTCCCCAGGTAGTATCAATTATATATTGCCAATCATCCTTAGACTCATAAAAAGACTTCTTTGGAAATTCTTTTATTTTGATTTTACTACCTGCTTGTTTAAAGAAACCTGGCTCTAAGGGGTCCTTAATTTCATACTCCTGAGCAAGTATTGTGAGTTGTATAAAAAGAAATACAATAAAAAGTGTAGATAAGTTTTTCATAACTCTTCCTCCAAGTATCATGATAATTTTGTTTGTGAACAATTACCCAATATGAATGCCAATGAAGAATAGAAATTCCGTTTTTACTAATTAGTTAATTTATAAGCGATACTGTGAGTTAATGAAGAAAGGATGGAGATTTGTAAATAAAATATTCGTCAGTATAGAAATAATGCTAGATTTATATTTTATTTTGAGTTTTGAACCTTGATGAGGATTGTGGAAATTTGGAATTTGTTATTGGTATTAATTTTTTAATAGTTAAGTGAGATTTATTTTTCTCCCGCCTGATACCTAATTTATTCATTTTATATCTAATTGTGGTTCTGAAATATTTAACTGACGGGCTGCCTTTGATTGATTCCAATTACATTCTATTAGCACTTTCTTTATCAACTTTGTTTCGTAATCCAAAATGTTTTTCTCAAGTGAATTACTCGAATCATACTTAGGAGAAATTGCCTCAACTTCTTGCCACTCTTCCTGGAATTCTGCTGGCAAAATACTTGCATTTATTATCTGCATTTCGGATGATGCTAAAGTAACCAGCCTTTCAACAAAATTTTCCAACTCCCGGATATTCCCAGACCAGGAATGATTTTTTAAGAAATCCAATATTTCTTCATGAAACATTTCAATCTTTTTCTTTTGTTCAAGGGAATATTTTTTAAGAAAATAGTTAGCTAATAATGGAATATCTTCACAACGCTCATTTAATGATGGAACTGAAATAGGGTAGACATAGAGTCTGTAAAATAAATCTTCCCGGAATTTCTGCTCTTCTACTATTTGTTTTAACGAAATACTGGACGCAGCAATGATTCTTACATCAACTTTGCTTGTTTCATTACTACCAATAGGACGAATTTCACTCTCCTGAAGAAAACGAAGAAATTTTGCCTGTAATTCTATCGGAAGATTATTAATCTCATCCATAAAAAATGTACCGCCATTAGCTTCTTCCAATAAGCCTTTCCTGGAAAAATTAGCTCCGGTAAATGCACCTTTGATATGACCAAATAATTCACTCTCAATCAGATTTGGAGGAATAGCACCGCAGTCAACTGCAATAAATTTTTGGCTATTCCTTGAACTGTAATGATGGATGGCTTTCGCAATAAGCTCTTTGCCTGTGCCGCTTTGTCCATCCAGCAAAACACGAACGTCACAGCGGGCTGCAGACTCGATTGTTTGTAACAACTGTATAAACTTTTCGCTCTTACCTAATAATCCATGGGCTTCATATTTCTTTAAGAGAGTTTCCTGGGATAATGGCGTACTAAAATATTGAGCAATGGATTGTGCACTATGTAAAAAAGGTGAAACAATCGCAGAAAATTTTTCGACTAATGAAAGATCATTTTCTGTAAAAGAACAATTACCTTCATTATTCAGAAGTAATAAAGTACCGATTATAATTTTCTCCACTCTAAGTGGTACACAAATGGCAGATTTTGCTTTTACTTTATCGAATATTTTGTTCCTGAAACGTAAATCGGATTTTATATCAGGACTTAACAATGAGGTGTTATTTAAGATCACCCATCCGCTTAAATTAATATGCACTACATTATTTTGTACATCACTAACATTCCTTTCGGCATAAATTGTCTTAATTGTGTTCCGTGTTTTTGGATTTATCATCATAATTAATGAAGCATCAGAATTCACAAGATTGGATGCTTTTTCAGCAACTAATCGCAGTACTTCTTCATAATCATTTTGCTGACCAAGTAATTGAGCAAGATCGATCAATGATTCTAATTTTGTAGTGTATATTTTATTATTGTTATCATCCATTGATTAATCTTAGGTAATAAACTATAAAAAAACAACTGACAAGACGACGAAATATCTAAGCAATTTGAGATTCTTCTCCGCCTTCGGCGAATCAGAATGACATTCTCGGAATAACTCTAAGGATTCTATTAGTTAACCAAATTATTTTCCTTACTTCAATTCCTCCAGCATAGCCTTTGCTTCTTTCAATTCCCGAGTCTCAAATCCCTCAGTAAACCAGTTATAAATCTTTGAAAGCAGCTGTCTTGCTTCATCTTTTTTAGATTGTTTTTGTAATAGCCGGCATAGACTCATGGATGATCGAAGTTCAAAGGATTTCGCCATCTGGTTTTGTGCTATTGCTATGGATTCTTGAAAACATTCTGCTGCTTCTTTTTCTACTTCTTTTCTATTTTTTTTGTCCGTTTTCATAAGTATCAATTCACCTTTGATACGGTATAGTTCAGCTTCATAATATTGTTCCCCTCCTCTTTGTACTTCCGTAATTGCCTGCTCCAAGAAATCCATTGCTTTCTCAATATCACCGTTAATTCCATAGGCTTCGGCAAGAGCTGCAAAGGAGCTCAGTGCGAGTGAAACCCATTCCGGTTGCATTGTAAATCTCTAAAGCTTGATGAAGTTTGCTTATTCCTTCCTTAACTTGTCCCTGGTGTATAAATGCAAATCCAATTTTAAATAAACCGCCTCCCATAAAAAGCACAAAGCCTTTTTCCTTACAAATATCATATATTTCTTTCCCCTGTTTTTCACATTTTGAATAATCCCTTCGCAAAATATGATGTAGTGAATCGAGAGAGAGAGAACATATTAAACTATAGGTGTGGTCGATAAGACGGGCAGCTTCTATCATTTTTAGACTTTGCAGATCTGCCTGGTCCGGATATCCAAGACACCACAAAACACATGCAGTATTAATTCCACTTATTAAACCAGGGTCCCATCCGATAATATATTTTAAATGTGAACACGTCTCTGGATTATAATAGGAATCCATCTTTTTAAGATTTTCTAAAGAAAATTTCAATTTACCTAAATGAAAGCTAAGACTACCCTGCAGACAATGGGTTATTGCTATTTTTTCTTCATCTTTTACCTTTTGGGCATACTGCATCATTTGTGTTGAAATATTAAAAGCTATTTTATGGTTTCCAAGCATCCAATTAATCTGTGCAACAAAATATTGGGAGTAAAAAATTTGGGGTGCATCTCCCATCTTTTTACAGAGTTCCTCTATCCGGTTACAGTAATCTGCAATCTCAGGCGTTCCAAATCCTTTAAGGGCCTGAGAAGCGACGGCCATAGCCGATTGAATACTTAGCTCGTGTTGGTCGCGCTCAGCAGATTCCGGAAAATTTTTTAAAATATCAAAAGCTTTGTTAAAAAGAACTATTGTTTCCTCATAGGCTGATAAATGCAGGGCTCTCGTTCCTGCTTTAACTAAATACTCAAAAGCCTTTGCAGGTATTCCTGCTTCCTGAAAATGCCTTGCTAGTTGAACCGATACTTCATCAGTTTTTTCTCCATAAAGTTCTTCAATTATATTTCCAACTTGCTCATGCAAATGGACTCTCTCGACTTTGTCCAGAGTGTTATAAAGATACTTTTGAAACATAATATGCCGGAAAGTATACAAGGAGATACGCTGCTTGACCAGTGTTTTAATTCCTTTAGCAGTTACGAGTTGATGACGCTTTTCAAGTTCGCTGCTTAAAATCCTTATCAACTCCTTTTCATCTATCTTCAATTGACGGATGCAACCTCTGCCGTAAATTCTTCGCCTTCTATGCTGGCTATTAATAAAATATCTCTCATATTTTTCGTTAAACGGTTTATACGTTCGGTTATTACTGCATCTATTCTGGAAGGAAGTCTTTTCCAATCGAATGTTTTCCCTTCAATCCATCTTCCTGCCTGATCCCTGACAATCATTCCATGTTCCTTCATTTCACGAAACAGTTCTATTGTGAAAAGGGGATGTCCTTTAGTTTGCATAAAAAGTGTTTTTCGAAATTCTGTCACCCAGATTATTTGGCTCAACATCAAGATATGCATCAACAAATTTTTGTCCTTCCAGCTTATCTAAGTCTATTTCTATTTCTCCGTAATCACGCTTTAGTTCATTAAAAACAGTTTCGATAGGATGGCGTTTTCCGTCTCTTTCAACTTTAATTTCAGTTGTGCGAAATGAACCTATGATAAATATCCGGCTTCCTTTTATTTGACGTGCAATATGGAAAAATAAGTTTGCAGATCCGGCATCAATCCATTGTAAATCATCCAGCACAATAAGCATAGGTTTTTCTTCTGAAATTGATTTAATAACCCGTGTGTACTGTTCAAATATATTTCGCTGCTGAACTGTTAAATCTACAGGGAGAGTAGGCTTTCTGCTTAACAAGTTTTTTTAGTTGTACGAGCCAATCCAAATTTCCTGCCCAATATTCAGAGGCACGTGAAACAAGAGAAGCCCCATTGGTGAAAATATTTATTAAATCTGTCCCATGTTCTAAAATTGCTCTGATTGTTAAAGGTGTTAAATTCCAAAGACGCAGGGCGTGTTCCCTTGAAATAACTCCGGCTTTAAATTTGGATTCAACATCACCTGTTAAAAGATTTAGTAGCTCGATAAAAGGGAAATAGGGATCGCCGAAACCTGTATGAGCATTGCATTTTCCATTTACAACTATAAGGTCATTATTTAATTTTTGTGCATGTTATGGTAAACTTTTCCACCAAAGCTGTTTTACCCGCTCCGGATTCACCGGTAACAAAAACTAATTGACCTTGTCCGGAAAGTGCTGAGTCAAGAAATCTTCCTAGTTTCTCCAATTCTTGTTCACGAGCTACAAGTATAGTCTTGTCAGAAATAATTTCTCTACTGCTTTTACTTAAAGAAAGCAGGAAGTTTGGGTTGGAGTGCCGAATATATGATTGAACTATCTTTTTTTATTTCTATTAATTCAGAGATTAGTTCCTCTATTTGCTGATATCTTTCATTTTTATCTTTCTTCAGACATTTGAAAATTATGGGGCTAAAACCATCCGGGTAGCTGAGTATTTAGCTGCTCGAGTTCCAGTTCTTTGTTTAATATTGAATATATGATTGCCTGATCATACTGGGCATCAAAAGGAAGCTTACCTGTAAGCATTTCATACATCACAATTCCCAATGCCCAAATGTCTGTCCTTTGATCAATTTCTTCTCCAAGTGCCTGTTCAGGAGACATATAATTGCATGTACCAGTTGTGGATTCTATTTCAGTCAATTGAGTCTTTCCCTGATGACTTGGCTAGACCGAAATCCAGTATCTTTACAATTCCTTCGTTTGTAATAAATATATTTGCAGGCTTTATATCTCTGTGAACTATTCCTTTCTCATGTGCCTTTTGCAATCCTTCAGCTATTTGAAGTATTATTTTAATTGTTTCAATCTATCAAGTGACCCTTTGCTTATTTTACTCTTTAATGTTTCACCTTCGTAATAATCTATGCAGATAAATAATTGTCCACCCGCCATGGCGGGTAAATCCTCTGTTTCATCAATTTCGTGAATATTACAAATATTTTGTGCTGCAGTGATGATGCCGCTTTTGCTTCAAGAATAAATCTTTGTTTTGTTTCTTCATCTGAACTAAATGTGGGCGGTAGAAATTTAAGTGCAACAGTACGGTTGTAGGTTAGTATCCTCGGCTTTGTATACAACTCCCATTCCGCCGCTGCCGAGTTTTTCTAAAATTTTATAATGGGATATGGTTTTCTCCGATCATAAAGACTCCATTTTTATAGAAATTTTTATAATCAATTCCACAGGGATCTCTGAACAAATGATAGAATCATTTGATCTTCAACATTTCTGCTTCGGGAGAGTTGTCGGTGTGTTGACTCAGGAAATAATTAGCAATTCAACTCAGAAAATTTAACACTCTCGGAGTAGAATAAATTTAGCTTTATTAAATTTGCAACAATTAATTGACATTAGCAAATAATGGTTGATGATCGTCAATTAAGACAACTATGAACTATATTCAATTGAGGGCTGGAGGGATGATAAGGAAGCCTGTAGAGAGATTAAATGGGGAGCTACCTCCCCATAGTTTATTTGAGTAGAATCATCTTCTTTGTCTCAACAAAACCCTGTCCTGCTGCGCTGAAGGCATAATCTCCGTATTTGACTCCACATTACTTATAACAGGAGCAGTTTTAATCAACCAAACATCATGAACTACCAGCACCGAATGAACTTGTCCATCCAGCTACAATATATCCTCCATCTGTGGTTTGCTGAACTGAATAAGCACGATCCTCATTAGTTCCCCCGAAATTTTTTGTCCAGAGTGTATCACCGGAAGCATTTGTTTTAATCAACCAAACATCATAATCACCAACGGCATATGAGATTGTCCATCCAGCTATGATATATCCCCCGTCTGTTGTCTGCTGGACTGAAAAAGCACCATCAGATTCAATTCCCCCAAAAGTTTTTGTCCAGAGTGTATCACCGTAAGCATCGGTTTTAATCAACCAAACATCAGTTTCACCAGCACCAAATGAATTTGTAATACCAGTAATAATATAACCGCCATCTGCTGTCTGCTGGGCTGAAGAAACAGCATCCTGATAAACACCCCCATCAAACCTTTTTGTCCAGAGTGTATCACCGTAAGCATCGGTTTTAATTAGCCAAACAAAGTCTGTACCAACTGCAGATGAATATCCCAATACAAAATATCCGCCATCTGATGTCTGCTGAACATAATAGCCAGTATCCGTTAAAAATGTCCCAAAGGTTTTTGTCCAGAGTGTATCACCAGAAGCATTTGTTTTAATCAACCAAATATCAGCTTGATAAGGATAAGGATCAACACTTTTACCTCCAGTTATGATGTACCCACCGTCTGATGGTTTGATCGACTGAATAAGCATATTCATCTTCAACTCCACCAAAAATTTTTGTCCAGAGTGTACTACCAGAAGCATCTGTTTTAATCAACCAAACATCAGAACTACCAGCGCCGAATGATTCTGCTTGTCCAGCTATGATATACCCACCGTCTGTGGTCTGCTGGACCGAATAAGCTCTATCAAAATCACTTCCTCCAGTAGTTTTTGTCCAGAGTGTATTACCAGAAGCATCTGTTTTAATCAACCAAACATCAAAACTACCAGCGCCGAATGAGCTTGTTGTCCCAGCTATAATATACCCACTATCTGTTGTCTGCTGGACTGAATAACCCAAGTCACTCCCAATTCCCCCAAACGTTTTTGACCAGAGTGTATCTACCTGAGCCTGAATGGTTGAGATAGAAGCAAGAATAAAAAAAGTGATGAACAGGATAAATGTAATTTCCTTTTTCATAGCTAGTCTCTCTGAAAAATTTTAGTGATTTTTTTTACTTCATCAGCACCATCTTCTTTAGTTTCAACAAAACTCTGTCCTGAGCCTGTCGAAGGAGAACCAGCTTTCAACTGATAGAAATAAACTCCGCTTGGTATCATAAATGCATTGAATTCAACTTTATAACTACCAGCAGGTTTTTCTTCATTTACTAAAGTCTCAACTTTATTCCCTATTAAATCGTAAACAATTAAACTAACAAATTGCTTACTACTTAATACATACTGAATATTAGTTACTGGATTAAATGGATTTGGGTAATTCTGTTCCAATGAAAACTCAAATGGTTGATTAACTAAAACCTCTACAATATTTGAGTACTCAAAGCTTCCATCAAAATCTATTTGTCTCAGTGTATAGTAGTAAGTTCCATTTTCAACAACTTCATCAGTGAATGAATAGGAATGATGTTCGGTCGTAGTACCGAATCCCGGTACAAATCCTATATTTTGCCAGTTTTCTCCTGGTTGTGTTTGCCGCAGTATCTCAAACCCTGAATTGTTTAATTCGGTTGATGTTGTCCAATTCAATCTAACATTTCCATTAATAGCAACTGCGTTGAAGTTTGATAATTCAACTGGAATTGAAGGATCTGTAAAAATCCAAACTCCACCGTTAGTCGTTCCTGTAACACAAACCATTATTTTATTTTCATAGGTAAGAATTTTATTTGAACTAAACGTCAGGTTATGATTTATAAATGTAGCACCACCATCAGTAGATTTAAATACTCCACCGTTACCGGAAATGTAAATATCTTCTAGCAGATCGAGAGTTGCTCCGCGCATAGCTGCCGGTTGATTTCCCATTGTAGTCCAGGTTAAGCCGCCATCCGTTGATTTGTCAAATGGGTACGGAGAGGAAGTAGTGGCAATATAGAGATCATTTCCAGCGGTTTGAAGTATTTCCCAGATATTTACTGAATTTGTGGAAGCTCCGAATGTGACACCATCATCAGTAGAAATAAAAAAACCGTTTAATCCCGTTGAAGAACCGCCAGCATAAATAATATCAGAGTTAAATTTATCAACTTTAATTTCAACTATGGTTACAGTGTTTAACGACGACTGAATGAATGTAGCTCCAAAGTCTGTGCTTCGCCAAACGCCTCCATTTGTTACACCGACAAAAATATGACCATTCTTTCCACAGGCAACGGAGTTAACATTACTTCCGCCAAAAGTTCCGGAAGGTACGGTTGTAAAGTTTTGACCACCATCTGTAGAGATTATTAAACCATTTGATACATTAGCAACATAAACGTTATTCAACGAATCGCAGGCAATATACAAATAGTTGGATGCGCCTGTTGAAAATATATTGGTCCACGTTTCCCCGCCATCGGTTGATTTAAAGATTCCCCTGTTGGTCCCTGTAGTGCCAGCATAAATGTTTCCTGCATAGTCCTTCCCGATAGACCACATCGAGAAGCCATCAACTTTCCTGACCCAGGTTTGTGTAAAAGTTAATTGTGATAAAAAAAAGAGGAGTGTTAAAAGAGAAGGAAAGTTGTGCCTGGAAAAGAGGTAAAAAAATTTTGTCATGATTTTCACCTTTCAATTATTAAAAATTTGTTTTTTTGGAATGCCCTAGAATTTAGTTTGTGTAATTAAGCTTGTTGAAACTTATTTAATTAAAGTTATTAAAGCAAATTTGTTAGAAGCAAATAATAAATCTTATGATATTTGCAGAGAATTGACATATATTCGCTAAAATAGAAAAGTCCCGAAAAGATTCGGGACTTATCATTGATTCTATTATTAAGAAATTTCTTCTAGATAGATAATACTGTTTTCTTTTCCTTTACAAGTAACCATAAGACGGCTGAAATGGCAAGTGTTGTTCCACTTATAATAAAAATTAAATTCTTATCCTGTGCCTCCTGTATAAAATAACCTAGAACAAGACTGACTATCAGCTGCGGAAGTACAACCGATAGATTAAATATGCCCATAAAAAAACCCATTCTACTTTCATCAACTTTTTCTGACATAATAGCAAATGGTAAGCTGACAATTGCAGCCCAGCCAATTCCACAAACAGCCATCAGCATATAAAGCATTATTGAAGATTTTCCTATTAAAACTATTCCAAAATATCCGACTGCCATAATTGCAACACAGGCTAAATGAGTTTTTACTCTTCCGATTTTTTCTGTTATTGGTTCAAGAACAAAAGCTGGAAGGATGAATCCAACTGCATTCAATACAAGAAATGAAATTGCAATTATCTGTCCGGTTTCTGTCTGATCCGCAGGATTCAATTTTTGTTGGATGTATGCAATAATATAGACAAACATCGTCTGCACACCAATCCAGGAGAATCCATGTGCAAAATAGAGCTTAAATAATTCACCCCATTGGGTAACTTTTGATTTTTTCTCTGTGATAACAGTTTCTTTTTCCGGATTTGTTAATGCTTGACTTTCTTTAATGAAGAATGGAGGAATTAACGAGAAAGCAAGAACTATAATTGCTCCAAGATAAATCAAAAAATAATTTCCGAAGATTGCTCCAATTGCATAAGCCATAACACCCCAAAAACCTGAGATCGTCTGCATCCAGGTATAGCCTTTTGTCCTAGGAACACCATCCGGAGTCACATCTGCGATGATGGAACGAGTTGGATTGAAACTGATATTAATTGCCAGATCAAGCGTTAATGCTACGACAATTGCTACTGCCATTAGACTGCCAATCCCGAAGAATTCATTTATTTTTCCAATATTCGGTAGAGCAATTATCATAATTGCTGCAAGGGTTCCACCAAGGAGAATGAATGGTCTTCTTCTTCCACCCCAAAACCAAACTTTATCACTTATAAATCCAACTATAACCTGACCAAATATTCCAGCAAGCGGACCAGCTGCCCACACTATTCCGATTTCATGTATATCCAATCCATATTGCGAATTTAAAATCCAGCTAAGAACAGCAATCTGGATAGATAATGCAAATCCCATTGCTGTTGCGGGGAGAGCAAGTATTGCATAAAAAGAGTTTGTGAGCTTTTTCTGAATGTCGAGCATATTATTTCCTTATTAAAAATATTTCTGCGGTCATTTTATTTATCGTCATTTGATTGTTCGTACTCAAATCAAGTTCTTCTTTTGTTTTTAAGTTGATTAATCCACTAGCTTCAGGTAAAAACATTTTAATTTGTGATGCATCGATTAATAATTCTTGTTCATTTGTATTAATCAGGATAATTGCCATTTCATTTTCAAAACTTTTTATTAAAACATATAAATTATCAATTGGGTAAATATGTCTTAATTTCCCATTTGATAGTGCCGGGTATTCACTCCGCAATTTCAGTAATTGGTGGAGATAACTAAAGAGATCATTCTCAGATTCTGTTCTTCCCTTGATAGTAAAAGCATTTCTTTTATCACCAACAAATCCGCCCGGAAATGGTTGTCTGAGTTCTCCGTGTTTCTTTCCACCTTTAATTCCAATCTCAGTCCCATAAAAGATAGAAGGAATACCTCTTGTAAATAAAACGAGATTAAGCGCTATTTTGATTTTTTCAACATTACCATCAGCAACCAACATGGCACGGTCAACATCGTGATTATCAAAGAATACTAATAGATTATCAGGATCAGAATAAACATTATCCTGAGCGATGGTTTCATAAACTTTATTAATACTTTCTGCACCGCTCAGATAGTCACGGATAGCATCTGATAAAGCAAAGTCAGTAACCGCAGGAAGATTTGAATCAAAGTCAATTCTCCGCACAGGAGATTCAGTCTGATAACCCGAAATAACTGAGGGTACCCCCTGCCATATCTCGCCGACTATATTAAAATTTGGATATTCATTTAGAATAGCTTCAGCCCATTCAGATAAATATTTCTGATCGTTGTAGGGATAAGTATCTTCTCTTATCCCATCCAATCCAGAGTACTCAATCCACCAAAGTGTGTTCTGGATAAGATATTTTTTTAGAAAAAGATTTCTCTGGTTCAGATCAGGCATATAATCAGTGAACCAACCCTGCTGATGCATCCTTATAATTGTCGAGTCTCCGTGAACATCAAGGAACGCCATTTTATCGTGGGATGCTTTTATAAAATTTCCTGGTGAACCATTTAACCAATCATCTGAAGGAAGGTTTTTCACCCAATAATGATTTATCCCAATGTGATTGCTAACGTGGTCGAGAATTATTTTTAAACCTCTTTTATGAGCTTCTTCCACCAATTCTATGTAAAGTTCATTACTACCAAATCGTGGATCAATTTTATAAAGATCAGTAGCAGCATAACCATGATAGCTCATCCACATATTGTTCTCGAGCATGGGAGTGATCCAAACCGAAGTAACGCCAAGTTCTTTCAGATAATCAAGTTTTGAAATAATACCTTCAATATCACCGCCCTTTCTTCCATCAAGATCTGCAGATGTGAATTGATCAAGTGAATCACCAATAGTATTGTTTGCAGGATTGCCATCACAAAAACGATCGGCAAAAATCAAATAAATTACATCTTCATTACTAAATCCTTGTGTTCTTCTGCTGGAATTTCTCTGTTTAATAGCGGAAAGAGAACTTCCTTTTCGAATTCATTTTTAGAAAAGATCAAGTTGTAATTTCCCGACTGAATATCATCAGGAATAAAAACATCAACGAACAGATAAGATTTATTTTCGAGCGATTGAGTATCCAGAATCCTTAACTCTTCATTCAAAGATCTGACTTTTACTCCATCCATATTTTCACCATAAACCATCAACTGAACAGTATCCCATTTCATTCCAACCCACCAATTCGGGGGTTCGATTTTATTGATTGAAAAATCCTGGGAAAAGCTAAACTGGCTTAGAAAAATTGAGAGAAGAAATAATTTGAAAATTTTTAGATACAAGAAATTTGACACATTTGAATTTTTAAATTGGAAGGTAAAATAGCCAAAGGGCTGTAATTTTGAAAGACTTTTTTACCTGTTTACAAACTGGATAATATGAAGTCCTTTCTGAAGGACAACTATAACAATACTCCTGAGGCATAATTCTTGTCTGGATTCAGAGTTCAGTCGAGAAAAATTATAAGGGAAAACATATGATGCGCTTCATAAAAATTCTTCCGATTATTATCGTAACTGGTCTTATCGGATTGATTGTATCCTGCGAAGATGATAAAACAACCAATCCTCAGGCTCAGGCACCAACAATTCCTCCTCAATCAACAATAATGATAGACTTTAGTGAGTTCCCTGATACTAATTCAGCAGATAATTTCCAGAATGGAGTTGTCTCTAAAAGCAATTGGGGTTGGGCTTACTGGAATGTATCTGTATGGCAATCTGCTTTAAATTTAACTCTGGCTATTCCAGTCGCAGCTTTTGTCGAAGCATTTAATCATCAACCTGTTCTTCAACCAGATGGAAGCTGGTTATGGCAGTACAGTGTAACTCAGCAGGAGCCAGTCTATACAGCTAAACTTTACGGTAAAACTGTAACCGAAGGGGTTGAGTGGAGAATGCTGCTGACACAAGTAGGTGCCTATACTGATTTTGAATGGTTCACCGGATTTTCTAATCTACCGGCTACTGAAGGAACATGGACTTTAAACAAGGATCCAAATACACCAACACCTTTTCTTTACATTGAATGGCACCGAAATACACAGGAAGCTACAGCTGATGTTAAATACACTAATATTGTTCCAAATGCCACTGAGAATGGAAGTTATATCCACTACGGTAAAACAAACGAAGTTCCTTATAACAGGTTCTACCAAATTTTCGGTTCAGCAGAAAATCGTATGATAGATATTAAATGGAATTATGAATCGCATTTCGGAAGAATAAAAGATCCTATCCATTTTGAAAATGAAAACTGGAATTGCTGGGATGAAAAGCTGGATGATATAAACTGTAACGAATAATAAATCCTTAGTAGTAGAAAACAGGAAGGCAGTCAGGGTGGCTGCCTTTTTTATTATTAACCGATCCGACTAAGCATTTATTAAATGAAATTACGATATTTGTAATACATCAATTCAATATCTTTCAATAATTTATTGGGAGGCTGCTATGAAGCTTTTAATAATTTTAATACTTACCATTTCCACTGTTGTATCTATTGCTCAGACAAAATTTGTATCCGAAGAAGACTACCGTAAAGTTGAATTAGGAATGACCTTTGAGGAAGCAGAAAAAATATTTGGTGTCAATGGAACTCTTGATACAACTGTTATTTATGTTTGGCCGGAAAACAATTTGCAGGTTGAGTGGGTGGAAGGTAAGATTAATTCCTACTCAACATCAAGTACTATGTTAAAAGAAGGCGAAATAAATGGCTATGAAAAATTAAAAGAAGCATGTGCCGGTCCTGATGGTCCTATGACACATAACCAGACATATGAAGATGTTGTAAAGCTAATTGGAAAAGAAGGACAAAAACCGGATTGGGATAGATATTTATGGTGGGTGAATAAATACAAGAAAGATAAAAATTGTATTTAAGGATGGGAAAGTAAAATCAAAAGAAATGTTCTGATTGATTCGACCACAGATTTAGAGGGCAGATTAAATATAAAAAATCAAATCTGTTCTCTTATTAATTTTCCTGAGAGTTTCTTCTTGCTATTCACACCAATTAGAGGGATTTTTGCAATTGGTTTTTGTAATGGAACATCTCGCTAAAGCTGAATGCAAAACACAGATAAAGAAAAAAATATAACCGTTAACCGTAAGGCAAGGCATGAGTATGCAGTTTTACAAACATTTGAAGCTGGAATTGTTCTTGTTGGCACAGAGGTAAAAGCGCTCAGGCAAGGTAAAGCAAATCTTGTTGATGGATATGCAAAATTAGAAAAGAACGAAGTCTGGCTAGTCAATGTTCATATCAGTGAGTACACACAGGGCAACATAAACAATCATGATCCACGAAGAGAAAGAAAGCTGCTTCTTAATAGAAGCGAGATCAGGAAACTTATTGGTAAAACGAAGGAAAAAGGATTAACTTTGATTCCATTGAGATTATATTTTAAAAACGGAAAAGTAAAAGTTGAACTTGCTCTAGCCAAAGGTAAAAAAGTCTACGATAAACGAAGAGATATCGCTAAAAGAGATTTTCAAAGAGATCAGGAAAGAAGAATAAAGTATTAAAACAGAATTGTAATTGCGAATCCCGACTTATCGGGATGAAGCAATCTCAGTACAGATTGCTTTGTCATTTCATTCCTCGCAATGACAGACAAATTAAAAAATGACCAAACTAAAGTTTCCACCAATAACTGAGCAGATGGACCTCATTAAAAGAGGTACAAGTGAAATTATTCCTGAAGAGGAATTAGAAAAAAAGATTGTGCGATCGCTAAATGAAGGGACACCACTTAATATAAAACTGGGCTGCGATCCTTCAAGACCCGATTTGCACATTGGTCACTCGGTAGTTCTGAGAAAACTTGCACAGTTTCAAACACTTGGGCATCAGGCAATACTCATTGTTGGTGACTTTACTGGAATGATTGGTGACCCATCCGGAAGAAATGCCACACGCCCCTCACTTACTTTAAAAGAAACGAGAGAAAACGGCCAAAGTTATTTTCAGCAAGCCTCAAAAATTCTGGATGCTCAAAAAACCAAGATAGTTTACAATTCTGAATGGCTGGGAAAAATGAGTTTTGAGGATGTCATTAAGCTTTCAGCAAAGTACACTGTTGCAAGAATGCTTGAGCGAGATGATTTTACCAAACGATACAAAGCAGGTGAACCAATCAGCATTCATGAACTACTCTACCCTCTTGCGCAAGCTATGGATTCGGTTGCAATTAAAAGTGATGTCGAACTTGGAGGAACTGACCAAAAATTTAATTTACTTGTCGGAAGAGACATTCAAAGAGAACACGGGCAGGAACCACAAGTAATTTTGACAATGCCATTGTTAGTTGGGACCGATGGTGTTGAAAAGATGAGTAAATCTTATGATAACTACATTGGAATATCAGACTCCCCAAAAGATATTTTTGGGAAAACTCTTTCTATTCCTGATAACCTGATATATAATTATTATGAACTTGCATCAGATATTTCAGCATCAGAATTAAAAGGAATAAAACATCAGCTTGAAGATTCAAAAGTTAATCCACGTGATATAAAAAGGAAACTAGCCAGAACATTGGTTAGAATGTATCACAACGAAGAACTGGCGATTCAGGCACAGGAAGAATTCGATAAAATTTTCATTAAAAAGGAAGTACCGGATGAGGTTGAAGAATTTAATATAGATGATATAAATTCTGAATTAAATATATTAGATTTGATTCTGAAAGTAAAATTTGCTCCGTCAAAAGGTGAAGCCAGAAGATTGGTAACACAAGGTGGAGTTTCAATCAATGGAACTAAAATTACAGATTTTAATTTTACTGCAAAGCTTGACGATGGGATGATTCTCAAAGTCGGTAAAAGAAAATTTATTAAATTCGTAAAGTAACTTAAGGAGGGAACATAAATTGTACAGACCTACAAAAATCTTTTTCACTAAGGGTGTTGGAAGAAGTAAAGAATACTTAACTTCTTTCGAATTAGCATTAAGATCCGCCCGGATTGAAATGTGCAATCTTGTGTCCGTTAGCAGTATTTTTCCTATAAATTGCCGAAGAGTAACAATCGATGAAGGTTTAAAAGAAATTGATCCAGGACAGATTGTTCACGCAGTAATTGCACGAAATGCTACAAATGAACCTAACCGGTTAGTAGCTGCTTCCCTTGGTGTGGCATTACCAACTGATAAAAACGCTTACGGATATTTATCAGAACATCATCCATACGGTCAGACTGAAAAAGTTGCGGGCGAATATGCTGAAGATTTGGCTGCAACAATGTTAGCAACAACCCTTGGTGTTGAATTTAATTCTGATACTGATTGGAATGAAAGAGAAGATATTTACAAAATGTCTGGAAAAATTGTTAAGACTTTCAACATAACGCAATCAGCACAGGGGGATAAAAACGGTTTGTGGACAACCGTTATAGCCGCTGCAATCTTACTACCATAGAAAGGTTTCGTGGAACAAAGGGAATTAATTGACTGGATAGTATTCTGGATTGTAGTTGCTATACTCTTTTATATTGATCTGTATGTTAGCGAAAGAAGAGTCGGCAGAATAACATTAAAAGCCAGCCTTATGTGGAGTGCTGTTTGGATCATTACTGCACTTTCATTTAACGTGTTTCTTTATTTCGATCTCGGCCAACAAAAAGCATTAGAATTCCTCACAGGTTATCTTATCGAAAAGTCTTTATCTGTAGACAACCTCTTTGTTTTTTTGCTCATCTTCCAGGTAATGAATGTGAAACCTGAAAACCAACCTCACGTACTTAAATGGGGAATCTTAAGTGCTATAGTGTTCAGGATAATTTTTATTGTTGCGGGAGTTAGCTTAATAAATCTGTTTGAACCTATCATTTATATCTTTGCTTTGATTTTGCTTTATGCAGCCTACCAGATGGCATTTGGAGGTGAACATAAAATTGATGTCGAGCATAACTGGCTTGTAAGACTTGCAACAAAATATTTAAGCTTCGATCCTGAATACAAAGGAGGCAAGTTCTTTATTACCAAAGGAAACAAACGTTATGCTACGGCTATGTTTATTACTTTCCTTTTAATTGAATCTTCCGATATTGTTTTTGCTGTTGATTCAATTCCGGCAATAATCGCAATTACAAAAGATGAATTTATAATAATCTCATCCAACATATTTGCGATTCTTGGTTTACGCGCTCTTTACTTTGCACTGGCAGGAGTAGTTGATTTATTTATTTATCTGAAATACGGAGTGGCAATAATTTTATTTTATGTAGGAGTAAAGATGATGATCTCCGACTGGTATCATATTCCCACCGAGTATTCACTTGCTTTCATTCTACTTATGCTTACTGGTTCAGTTGTATTGTCTTTATTGATGAAGAAAAAAGTCAAAGATTAAGTTAAAGTTTAGATATTCTTAATCTTACACTTAAACTTACTCTATTTAATTAGGACCATCTTCTTCGTCTCAACACTGTGACTTCTCCTGCCTTAAGCTGATAAAAATAAATCCCGCTTGTAAGATTAGCAGAATTAAACTCAACTTCATATTCTCCTGCGGGTTTTTCTTCGTTAACCAGAGTTGCAATTTCTCTTCCGAGTAAATCATAAATCTTCAAAGTCGTAAATCGCAATTCCGAAATCGTAAATCTGATTGTTGTGCTTGGGTTAAATGGGTTTGGGTAGTTTTGGGAAAGAAGCAATGAATTTGGCCTAGTTGGATTGGGTTCTTCTTCAATGAAAGTAGCCCCACCATCTGTTGTTTTGAGTATCGTGCCACTGAAACCAACAACGGTACCATTATATAAATCTGTGAAATAGACACTGCGCAAATCATTCGAAGTTCCACTCACCTGTGAAGTCCAATTAATACCTCCATCAGTTGTTCGGAGAATCGTACCTTTCATTCCAACAGCAGTTCCAAAATTAGAATCTATAAAACATACTCCATACAACTCTTGAATAATTCCTTCGAGCTGAATTGACCAATCAACACCACCATTAGTAGTTCTAAGAATAATACCAGGATTCTCAAAACCATTAAAACTTCCCCCAACCGCAATTCCATTATTTGCATCAGTAAACCAGACATCATGTAGTGGTTGTGTCGTCCCACTATTTTGAAGAACCCAGTTTATTCCTCCATCCGTAGTTTTCACGATTGTACCAATTCCACCTACTGCAAAACCAATATTTACATCTATAAATGAAACTCCAGAAAGACCGTTATTAGTTCCGCTGGAATGAAGTATCCAATCCACTCCGCCATTTGTAGTTCTTAGCACTGTACCTCCTCCCCCAACAATGACCCCAAAATATCCGTCAAGAAATGAAACCGAACTAAGTCCATCAGTCACACCACATATTTGAGTAGTCCAGTCTTCCCCTCCATTCGAAGTTCGCAGGATTACGTCGAATTCTCCCACCGCTAAGCCATTATTGATATCTGAAAAAGAAACATCTCGCAACCATGCTACAGTACCACTAGATTTTAATTCCCAAGTTGTTCCACTATCAGTAGTTTTTAGTATTCTACCGCTATCGCCAACGACTATCCCAATTTCTTCATTCAAATAATATAAACTATAAAATGGATCAGTTATACCACTTGATTTTCGATCCCAGTTAGTACCTCCATTTGAAGTTTTCAGTATGGTACCGTTTAATCCCACAATAAATCCATTATAATCATCTACCATAAATACACTTCTCAAATTGTTTGATGTCCCACTCGATTGTTCAATCCAATCTAATCCACCATTTGTAGTTTTAAGTATAATACTTGGGTCTCCAACAATGCTACCACTACTTGAATCAATGAATGATACACTGTACAAAGGCCAATTCGTACCGCTAGACTGAGGAGTCCAATCTACCCCTCCATTCGCAGTTCTTAAAATCGTTCCTCCGACACCAACAATTGTTCCTATATTTAAATTAATAAAATGAACACTGAATAAAACATATGTTACACCGCTTGGTTGAAGTGTCCAATTTAATCCGCCGTTCGTGGTTCTGAGAATTGTACCGCTGTATCCAACAGCCGTGCCTGTATTTCTATCAATGAAATTAACACTACGTAAGTGATTTATTGTACCGCTAGATTGTAAAGACCAATAATCACCTCCGTTTGTAGTTCTTAAAATTGTTCCATCGTTTCCCACAGCAAAACAATAAGTTTCATCAATCAATGAAACACCCCTCAACGAATTGGTTGTCCCACTTGTTTGTTCCATCCAAGTCAAACCACCATCAGAGGTTCTTAGGATTGTACCATATAGGCCAACAACTATACCATTACAACTATCGAAAAACGAAACGCTTATTAAATCATTCGTTGTTCCACTTTCTTGTGTAATCCAGTTTTCTCCTCCATCAGTAGTTTTAAGTATTGTACCATGATAGCCAACAACCCACCCAATTTCTGAAGAAAAGAATTTCACACCGTTCAAGTGATTACCTTGAGGTAACGGATTTTGCCAATACCATCCTTCTTGCGCATTTATTGGGAGACTTATTAAAAGAAGAGCTAAAACAGAGATGAATTTTAAGTTCATAATTAGCCTCGTTAAAAGATTATTCTAAACTTAGGAAAATATAAAGTGAGAGTAAATACTACCTTCGTGAATATAATCTGACAAAATGAATCAAGAGAGCAAAAATTAACCCAACCAGCATTGGTTCAATTTCATTTAGCACAGCAATGTCTGCAAATTCACTTCTTACAAAATACCAGGCAGTGCTGGAGATAAATGCTGTTATCATTTCAATTAATATTATTTTCTTACTTACTCTAAGTTTTGGATAGTAAGCACTAATAACAGGTAAAATAATTCCCGGAATAAAAAGAGAACCTATTGTATACCAGATTTCAATTACAGAAGGAATAAAGTATGCGAGTAGCAAAGCTACAATACCTGAGATAATTAATCCGATGATAGTATAATTTTTAAGTTTGCTTTCTGCGCTTCTAGTTTGAAAATCCGGCTTCGTCCTTCGTAGCTGGACTACGCCGTGATAAATAAAGTCACGCCCAATAGTCGTTCCACTTAAAAAAAGAAAACTGATTTGCGTTGAAAGTATGGTAGCAAAAAGTGCTGCGTAAAAAATTCCTTTAATTCCTGCTGGCAGAACTTGTTCTGCAAATAGTGGAAATGCTAAAACCGGATTTTCAAGATCGGGCAACACTCCTTTTGCGAATAAGCCGGTTGTTGTTGTAAGAAAATCGAATAAAGCCCAGAAAATAATTGAAATCAGTATTCCCCACTTAGCAATGTTTCCAGTTTTTGCTGCGTAACATCTTTGATGAAACCCGGGATCAGCGAATGTCCAGAGTGCAATTAAAAACCAAACAATTAAAAATGTTGGAGACATTCCTCCAGTGACTTTCAAATGATTTTCTGGGATTGATGAGGAAATAAAATCAATCGTACCAAATTTCATTCCTGCGAAAGATTACAATCAGAATAAATCCTGCAAACATCACAAAGAACTGAAAGACATCAACATAAACGTTTGAACGAAATCCACCTTTAATCAAATAAGCAATTGACAGAAGAAGTGAAATAATCAGCGCTGGGATAATATCAATCCCAAATAAAAGCGAAATGAGGTTTGAACTCATCAGACAGATAAGGTGCAGGAGAGACAAGTACAAAAACAATTATCGCGGAAATTAATCCAACATTCTTGCCGTAAACTTCGGTAAGCTTATCAGGAATAGTAAAGAGAGATGCTTCCCTGATTCTTTTTGCAAAAAAAAGTGCGAATAAAAAAGCGAACACGTAGTATGGAAATCCTTGCGTAAACCAGCTTACAAGTCCGTACCGGTAAGTGAACTCCCCTACTCCAAGTATTCCGCCATACCATGTTGAAACATTAACTGCAACAAATAAAAACAGACTTAATTTTCTTCCTGAAAGAAGATAATCATTTGCATCAGTTCTAGTTTTTCTTCCGGTGTAAAATCCTATGAAAAGAACTGTTGCAAAAAATGCTAGAATTATAATGAAATCGAGTAAACTAAAAGAGACCATGCTTAATCATAATATTAACGTCACGCATAACGAAAATAACACCGCTTGCTGATTTTTAATTTCACCAGATTTTTCTTTGCAACGTTGCTGGTGCTTTCTCTTACACCAAAAGGGAGTGCAACATTTTTCAATTCGTATTTTAATCCATTCGATGTAATTCTTGTTTTTGCCAAAATACCATAGAGAGAAATTGTTTCACCCGGATATGTTTTTATTTCAACACTGCCTGTATATGGCCTGAGACAAGAACTCTCAGCAATTAGTGAAATTTTTATTTGATTGAAAAATTTCAGGACAATTCCAATGTTGCAGAGAGTATGGTCGAGTCGGTTGCCTGTAACTCCAAAGAGTAAAGAATCATTATATTTTTCTTTGATTGCATATTTCAGACACTTTTCAACATCAGTATCATTTTGTCTTTTTAATTGAATTATTTTAGAAGTAGTTCTGAACTTCCTTAAAGCTTCTGAAGAAATAGAATCAAGATCACCGATGATAAAATCAGGAACGAGTTTCATTTTCAATGCCGAATTAGAACCTCCATCAGCACAAATTAATTTGTTGTAACCTCTCATTTGAAAAAAAGTAATTACACTTTTCTTCGGAGGTTTACCGTTTGCGAGTATGATGCATTTTTTCAATGATATTTCCTTTCAATGTCATTCTGACGAACGTAGAATCTCAGAATATTCTTAGGTCTTTTAAATCTCTCAAGAAGCTGACAACCAGTTCAGCTTGAAAACTTACAACCCAACCTGAATCCCAGCCAGCCAGTTTCTTTCTGCGGCAGGAAAGAATTCTTTTCCAATTGCATTAGCTGAATACAGGTTATCAAAAATATTATTTACCTGCAGATAGACTTTCCAGGGAGTTAATGAATTAAGCAACAAAAATTCATAGCTCGTAAAAATATCAGAAACAAAATAAGCTATCATTTAGATTATCTGTGTAATCAACAAAGCCGGGAAAAGCTGTTAAATAATCCGGTAAATTATCATCATAATTATCAGAATAAAACTCACCCACATATTTACCCGTTAACCTTAAATAAAAACCAGATTGTTGAAAAGCCAGTCCAACGTTTGCCAGGAAATCAGGAAAACCGGTGATCCTGTTTCCTCCTAAATCAATAAAGTTAACATCATCGATAAATAATTTACCTTCTTCAATTGTGTTTCGGCTGATTGTTGCATTTCCAAAAACTTCAAATCTGTTCTCCCAAAATTTTACAATAGCTGAAAGTTCAGTGCCCATATGAACCGAACGACCAACATTACCTGTTGTCGGTTGACCAAATCTATCAACCTGTCCATCTTTCACAATTTCATCATTGAAAAGCATATAGAAAAGATTAAGAGTAACAGAAAGATTTTCCTGATTAAATGAAGCACCAAGTTCAAAATCGTTCATAGTTTCAGGTTTAACAAGAGGTTTGTCAAAATCATATGAACCTTCTGGATTGACTTCAAATTGTGGAACTTCTCCCCCACTTGATTCTGCAGCATCGTAATATTCTTTTAACCTGGGTTCACGGGATACTCTTGCGAAAGAGAAATAAATATTCAAAGGATTAATTGGTTTGTAATTTATTCCTACTCTGGGATTAAAGAACACATCATCAATTGTAAAATCAGTCCCAACGTACTGCTCTTCAAATAATCTGTACTTATGATATGCCAGCTGCAGCTCACCCAGCAGATTCCATTGTTCATTTAACCTGTAAGATTCATTAACAAATACACTGAATATATCCTTTGCACCTTTATAAGAATAATACTTGTAATCTTTTGTGACTCCGGGAGGAAGATTTTCTGCATAGTTTATACTTCCCCAGTGAAGCGAATTGTGTTTACGAAGCTCTGCACCGAAAAACAAAGTTCCGTTTACATGTTCAAGACTGAATCTTGGTATCCAACCATATTGTTTATTTTCTACCTGAGCTCTGATCAAAGCATTTGTTGGAATGTAAACTGTATCAAATCCGCTTTGCTTCAGTCGGAAATAATCATCGTAATAAACTGACCATGAGCCATCGTAATCAAAAAAGCCATCACCTAAAACCAAAAATAATGCAGAGTTCATTTTTAGTTTATCGTTGATTTGCCACTCATTGAGTAATTCAAAGTGAGGTTGAGAGAAGTTTTCAATTTCTTCCGGTCTTCTCGGGACACCGTAAGTGTATCCGCTTTCATCAGCTTCCCAATAAGAATAATTTTCCCTCCGAAGATTTTTATCTTTTACTGCAAACTTTGCAACACCTGTATATCCTAAACCATCAGCAACTGGTCCTCCGTAAAAATTAAGTTGAGTTGTAAAATTTTTATCATATCTGACTGCAGAAAGAAAATAACTTTTAAAGTTTACCCACGTTTGTTCTTTATAACCAGAGCTAAGTATTTGTCCAAGTTTTGCATAGACAGAATATTTATCATCAATTAAACCACTTGAAAAAGATGCGGAATATTTTCTGGTTACATAAGATCCGTACGAGGCAGACAGTTCAAATTTGGGTTTGTCGGAAAAATTCGAAGTGATGATATTTATCGAGCCACCTATCGCAGGATAACCAAACACACCAGAACCTGCTCCTCTTTGCACCTGGATAAGTTCAGTGCTGGCAAGAAGATCGGGAAAATCCAACCAGTAGACATTGTGATCTTCAGGATCGTTTTGAGGTATACCGTTTACTGAGACAGAGATTCTTCTCTGGTCAAATCCTCTTATGCTGAGATAATTATAACCAATTCCACTTCCACCTTCCGAATAAAATGTAGTTGAAGGAAGATCACTTAGATACTTAGGGATATCATAAAGTGTG
The DNA here is from genome assembly GCA_963699475.1 of uncultured Ignavibacteriaceae bacterium. GTDB lineage: Bacteria > Bacteroidota > Ignavibacteria > Ignavibacteriales > Ignavibacteriaceae > IGN2. The sequence continues at coordinate 61,032 of CAVOUA010000019.1, forward strand.
TAAGTTTTTTCTATCTCAGTGGCATTTAGCTGATCGAAAGCAAGTGGGGTAATTCCCTTTTTACCAAAACTTGCTTCTACAAGTACTGTTTGCGAAGGAATTATAGTAGAAGTTAAAGGAAATAATATAACAGGCTTTGAATCATAATGATTAATTTCATCAATGGGTATTTCAGCCCAAGAAGAATTAATATCAATCACTTCCGTTTTATAACCGATATAACTTATAACTAGTTTATCTTTTAGATTTAAAAATGGAGTTAAATTAAATTCCCCATTTTTATCAGTTATCATACCCAAGGATGAATCGGAATATAATATAACATTTGCACCTGATAAGGGGAAACCTGTTTCTTTATCAAATACAAATCCCAAAATAGAAATTTGCTGAGCAAAAGCTGAAATGTTTAAAATGAAAGAAAGAACGATTAAGATTTTCATATCGCACCTCCAAATAAAAAAAGCCGTTTAGTATCCGAAGTACAACTTCGGTGAAACGGCTAAAATCTCAATCAGTACACATTTTACAATGAGCAGGCTTTTAGCCCGTTTCCCTACGCTGGCATTACCCAGATCAGGTGTTAGGGTATTATCTCAGTCATCCCATTTATCCCGATAAGTCGGGATCGGCTTGGGTTAACACCCCTAACGGCTTAAACTTAAATAAAGAAAGAACGTTTTTAATACAATTAAAATCTAATAATAGAATTATATGAAATCAACTCACTTTTAATTTCTGACCGATAATAATTTTGCTGCTTGAAAGATTATTAAGCTTTTTAATTTTCTGAACAGACGTATTGTACTTAATTGCTATTGAGTAAAGAGTTTCACCATTTTCAACAGTATGATAACCATCTTTTAAGTTCTTGAGAAGTTGCACCGGTTGATTGAGGAATCTTTAAATCCTGACCGGCAATTATTTTGTTGCCTTTGATATTATTCAATTGTTGGAGACTTGCAATACTGACTTTGTATCTTTCGGCAATACCACCAAGCGTTTCACCTTTCTTAACCTTATGAGTTTCAGAATTACTTTTGTTTTCAGAAGGAGTTGTTCTAGATATCTTATGGTTACCATTTCCATTGGAGTAAATTATAAGAGTTTTTCCTGCGATGATTTTACTGCTGCTCAAATTATTCCATCGTTTTATGTCTTCAACAGAAACCCCGTATGATTCAGATATTGCAATTATGGTTTCACCCGGTTGAATCTGGTGGTTTAACGATTCGCTGTTCAACTCAGTTTTTTGTGATACGTCATTTGAAACAACATTTATTGAAGCATCTGAATAAATTTTTAATGTTTCGCCTGCAATTATTTTATTGCCTGTAAGACCATTCCATTCCCTTATGCTGCTGGCGGAAACTTTATATTGTTCAGCAATACCACCAATTGTCTCTCCCGAACTAATTTTATGATAGGTAACATTACTTTCGGGTGAAGAGGTACTTTCAACTAAAGAAGCTGTAGATTCTGTAGTATAAAGTTTTAAAGTTTGTCCAGATTTAATATTATTACTTTTAAGCCCGTTCCATTTTTTTAATTCTGTACTTGAAACGTGGTATCTTTCAGCTATTTCACTTATCGTGTCGCCTTTCCTGACTTTATAGTAATAAACATTTCCTTTAGTATTTTTTGCTGCTACATTTGTACTGATTGGAGCGTAGCTTTCATCGGTATATATTTTAAGTTTTTTCCCGGCAATAATTTTATTATTGTTAAGTCCATTCCATTCTTTTAATGCAGCAATGCTTACACCATATTGCATTGCAATCAAACCTAAATTTTCACCACGGTTGATCGTGTGATATACATAAGATGTTTTGCTCGTTTCAGTATAAACCGTGGGAGCTTTTTCTTCAATCTCAGTGCTTTTATCAAGGCTTGCATAATAACTTTGCTTATCCTCGGGGACATAAATTGTCAGCGGCTGTCCAACTCTGATAGATGATGTATAAGGAATATTATTCCAGTTTCTTACGTCACTGACCCTTGTATTAAACAGGTCTGCGATTCCTAAAAGACTGTCATCTTTTTTAACACGATACTTAACAGATACATAACCTTGAGGAACAATAGACTCAATTGTGCCAACAGACTCTTTCTCTTCAACGAATGATTCTGTAACCATGGTTTCAACTGTTTTATCGTCAGCCCCGGTAACAGCATTATCTATTTCACTAACTGAAATGACTTCTTCGCCTGTCTCGCCATTTAAAGATAAATACGGAGACACATACTCTTCATCAGTTTTGTTTCCATTGTCCTGAGCAATTGTTACATCTGTGTTGGATGAGTAATCGTTCTCATTTGGATTAACGAGAACTGGTATTCTTAATGGGACACCAACATACAATTTTGATTTAGTAGAAATATTATTGGCATCCGCCAGATCATAAACAGTAACACCATATTTTTTGGCGATCCTGCTTAAAGTTTCACCTTTTCTAACTTCGTGAACAAGAAATGTTCTGCGAGCTGATTCAGGAATGTTCTGCATCTGTGCCGCAAACTGCTCAAGCGATCCTTTAGGAATTTTCAGCGGATAACCGTCCTGATAATCCGGTGGGGTGCTCAACTGTGTAAGTTCAGGATTCATATCTTGTATTGTTTCAAGATCAGTTCCAGAAATTGTAGCCAGATAACCAAGGTCAACTGCCCCTGGAACATTATAAGTTTCAAAATTATATGGTTCATGATAATCTATTTCACTGAAACCGTAAGCTATAGGATCCATTGCAATTATGCAGACAGCAATATACTGCGGAACGTAATTTCTTGTCTCTTTTGGGAGATATTTTCTTAGAGACCAAAAATCATCTGATCCAGACTTTTGCATTGCTCTTCTTACGCGACCTTCACCACAATTGTAAGCAGCAAGAGCAAGATACCAATCTCCAAGAGAGTTATATAAATCCTTTAAATGATTTGCAGCTGCAACTGTCGATTTAACCGGATCGCGTCTTTCATCATAATAAAAATTTCCATCAAGTCCATAAAGTGCTCCAGTGGATTTTATAAACTGCCATAATCCTACTGCTCTTGCCCACGATCTTGCAGTCGGATTTAAACCGCTTTCCATCATACTTAAATACATAAGCTGCTTTGGTACTCCTTCTTCAGCAAAGATGCTAGACATCATCGGAAAATATTTTCCCGACCTTTCGAGCCACAGACGCATTGATTTTTCACCTCTACTCGTAAAGTAAGTCAGGTATTGTTCAACATATCCATTTACTTCAAGTGGAATATCAGCGGGAATAATTTCTCTTTTTCCTTTAGCATCATCTGTTAATTCAATTTCTGAAACATAGCCTTTCATCCATTCTTCAAGAGCGGCTAAAGATACACCGGGAGGAAGTTCTTGTAGTCCATCTACATATGATTTATAGTCTTCTATTATAGCGGTTTCAAGTTCTATATATGCTTCATTGTTATCAACGCCGGGATAGTAGCTTAAATTATTAATTATCCTCAATGCTGATTCATAATTTTGAACGGCTTCTTCAACTAAACCGAGATTTTGTTTTTCGAGTCCGGTTAAATAGAATTGTCTCGCCTGTTCAAGCATTTCCGTAACAACACTACCTTTATTATTAAGTGCCTCATCTTTTTTCCTGGTAATTTCATCACTGCTGCTACAAGAGTAGAAAAGTGACAGGATTATCAAAATAATAGGTAGTTTAAGTAAGATCAGCCTCATATGTTCTCTCTGGTTAAAAATTACTTTTTCAAATTTAGTATTTAATAAATCTTTTATCAAGTAGAAAATTAGATGTTCTCTATAACTCATCAAATAACATTAGCTTAACTAGTTATAAGGGAATGTTACCGTGTTTCTTCTTTGGATTAGTATCAACTTTTGTGCGAAGAAGATTAAAAGCATGTACCAGCTTTTGTTTAGTTTCACCAGGTATAATAACGTCATCAACGTAACCTCGTTCTGCAGTAATATATGGATTGGCAAATTTTTCTATGTACTCGGATAATTTCTTCTCAATTTCTTTTTCCGGATTAGCTGCTTTTGCTATTTCTTTTTTAAAGATGATTTCAACCGCACCTTTAGGACCCATTACAGCGATTTCTGCAGACGGCCAGGCAAAGTTAAAATCTCCACGGATATGTTTTGAGTTCATAACATCATAAGCTCCACCATAAGCTTTTCTGGTGATAACAGTGACTTTTGGAACAGTTGCTTCACTGAATGCAAACAATAACTTGGCACCATGTCGAATTATTCCATTCCACTCCTGCTCAGTGCCGGGTAAAAATCCGGGAACATCTACGAGTACAAGCATAGGAATATTAAACGCATCGCAGAATCTGACAAACCTTGCTGCTTTTGTCGAAGCATTAATATCCAGAACTCCTGCAAGTACCTGCGGCTGGTTTGCTATAACCCCGATTGCCATTCCTCCAATTCTGCAAAATCCACAAATAATATTCTCAGCATAGAATTGCTGTACTTCCAGAAAGTCCTGATCATCAGAAAGCAGATTGATTACCTGCTTCATATCATATGGTTTGTTTGGGCTATCAGGAATAATATCATCTAGTTTTGGCTCAATTGTTAAGCTACTGATATCAAATTCTTTTTCAGGACTTTTATCACGATAGTTGAGAGGAATAAAACCAAGAAGTTTTCTTACGTTCAATAAAGTTTCAATTTCATTTTCAAAAATAAAATGTGCAACTCCACTTTTGCTTGCGTGAGTTTCTGCTCCACCAAGATCCTCAAAGCTTACATCTTCGTGCGTAACAGTCTTGACAACATTGGGACCGGTTACAAACATATAGCTTGTGTTCTTAACCATAAAAACAAAATCAGTAATTGCTGGTGAATAAACAGCTCCACCAGCACATGGACCAAGTACAACTGAAATCTGCGGAACAACTCCCGAAGCAAGAGTGTTCAACAAAAAGATATCAGCGTAACCGCCAAGACTTACTACTCCTTCCTGAATTCTAGCACCACCAGAATCATTCAATCCGATTACTGGAATTCCAGCTTTCATAGCCATCTTCATTACTTTAACAATTTTCTCAGCATGTGCTTCAGACAATGAACCACCAAAAACTGTAAAATCCTGGCTAAACAAGGCTACAGGTCTTCCATCAATTTTGGCAAATCCGGTTACGACTCCATCTCCAGGAAAATGTTGTTTATCCAATCCGAAATCAGTTGCACGGTGTTTTACAAATGTATCAACTTCTTCAAAACTTCCTTCATCAACAAGCAATTCAATACGCTCGCGAGCTGTTAGCTTTCCCTTTTCGTGCTGGCTTTTTATTCTATCTTCTCCACCACCGAGCTTTGCCTCTTCTTTAAGTTTTGAGAGTTTATCAATTTTATCTTTCATAAAATACCTCGCTCAATAAATTACAATATGACTTTAAACAAGAAATGGATTATTTTGCTTTTCGTAACCAATAGTACTTGATTCACCGTGACCCGGGTAAATAACAACTTCATCAGGAAGTACAAGTAATTTCTTTTCGATTGAATCAATGAGAGTATTGTAGTTGCCACCCCATAAATCAGTTCTTCCAATACTTTCATTAAACAGGACATCGCCGGTTACACAAATTTTTTCCTTTTCCAGATAGATACAATATTCACCAGGCGTGTGTCCCGGAGTAAATAAAAATTTCAATATAGAATTACCCAGAGATAGTTGTGTTGTTTCAGTAATCAGATTATCAGGTTTTGGAGGCTCATCAAGAATAATATCGAACATCTTAGCTTGCTCTTGAGCGTGTTCAAGTAAAGGAATATCATTCTCTGGTGCATAGTAAGCCGGGTTATATTTATCCTTAACAAACTTGCAGCCAAGGATATGATCAATATGACAATGTGTGTTAATAAGAAATTTTACATTCAAGTTTTCAGATGAAATAAAATCATTTAATGAATTCTCTTCATCCTTAGTCGAAGTTCCGGGATCAAAAATTGCTGCTTCTTTGGTTTCATCATCCCAAAGAACAACTGTGTTTTCTGAAAATAAGTTAAAAGTAAAAACTTTTACCTTAACCATATTATTTCTTAAATCCTTTTCGCATTCTGTTGAAAGATTTTTTAGTATAGGAATTGAAATTGTCTCTGGTTTCCTCAATCGAGTCCCCGCCAAATTTTATCAAAAAATGTTTTGCGATTACCCAGGCAAGCATGCTTTCTGCGATGACTGCACAAGATGGAACTGCAGTGAAATCACTGCGCTCATATCGTGATACAACTTTTTTCATCAAGCTTAAATCAACAGAGTTCAGAGGTTTTGCTAAAGTTGAGATTGGCTTCATTGCTGCTCTAATCAATATCGGCAAGCCTGTTGAAATACCTCCTTCAATACCACCCGAATTATTTGTCTTCCTGGATAAACTTTTTTTATTAATAGTTATTTCATCGTGAACTTCAGATCCATAAGCTTCAGCACTTGCAAATCCATTCCCAATTTCCACACCTTTCACTGCATTTATCGATGTTAAATGAAATGCTATATCAGCATCAAGTTTTCTATCATAATGCATAAAACTTCCCAGACCAACCGGAACTCCGGTCGCTACTGTTATAAAAGTACCGCCCAGCGTATCTCCACTTTTTTTTATTTCTTTTATTTTGTTGATGATTTTCTTTTCCTGCAATGCATCTAAAACACGAACTGCACTTTTATCAGCCTTAACTGAGATATCCCAACCAGTTTTTCCTAAAGAAATTTTATTTTGTAAAAATTGGCTGAAGTAGTTTTTTGATGAGTAAATTCCTCCTATACTCTCAACATAACTCCCGACATAAATATCAAAATCTTCCAGAAATTTTCTAGCCAAAGTCCCTGCTGCAACACGTGCTGCAGTCTCTCTCGCACTCGACCGCTCGATAGAGTTTCTTATATCATCAAAATTATATTTGGAGACACCGACAAGATCTGCGTGTCCCGGACGTGGAATAGTAATTTTCTTAATTGATCTAGTCTGCTCTTCAATGCTCAACAGTTCCTGCCAGTTAACCCAATCTTTGTTCTCAATTAAAAAGGAAATTGGCGAACCAAGAGTTTTCCCGAAACGTAATCCACTTAAAACTTGAACTGAATCAGACTCAATCTCCATTCTGGCACTTCTACCATATCCTCCCTGTCTGCGTTTCAGATGGTAATTAAAATATTCTAAAGATACAGGAAGGTTAGAAGGAAATCCTTCTATAATAGTCACAAGCGTTTTTCCATGCGACTCACCCGCAGTTAAAAATCTTATCATAAATTATTAATTATTACTTATAAGCAAATATAAAAAAACGTCCCGATATTAATCGGGACGTCAGGGTCATCTTTCAATTTACCAAAAAATTATTCTGGTATTTCTATACCTACAAACCTGTTATTTCCATCCTTATCTACCACTTTAAGCAGGAGAGCAGAGCCTTTCTTGTTATTAATGATTTCTTTGAAGTTATCAACGTTGTTGACTTTTTCCTTATCTGCTTCAGTTATGATTAGTCCTGCAAATAATCTCTGGTCTTCTGCCGTGCTGAAAGGTTTAACTTGTGTAATAATAACACCACCGTTGACGTTAAAATCAGATTTATCTTTTTCAGTTAGATTCTTTACTGTCAATCCAATATCATCGAATGTTGCGGTAGTTAATCCGCTCTCACTATTCTCATTCGATTTCTCTTTGTCGGAAACAGGTTCAGTCTTAATTTCTTCATCGCGCGCTTTAAGAGTTACCTTTCTCTCTAATGTATTACCATCTCTGAAGATTTTAAGCTTTACTGTCGTACCTGCTGTTAGTGATGCCACATAGCTTTGCAATTCGTTTGGTCTGTTTACTTCGCGGCCATCTATTTCAAGAATTATATCTCCAGCTTTTAAATCAGCTTGAGATGCAGCTCCACCATCAACAATACCTTGAATGATAATTCCTTTTGGTTTATCCATTCCAAGAGATTTAGCTATGGCGTTATCAACTTCGCCTATGTTTATTCCAATATAACCTCTGCTGACTTTTCCGTGTACGATAAGATCCTGTGCAACAGCTTTAGCAAGATTAACAGGTATTGCAAAACCATAACCGATGTATGTTCCGCTTCCGCCGGCAGCAATTGCTGAATTTATTCCAATCACTGAACCAGAAAGATCAACAAGAGCACCACCACTATTTCCCGGATTTATTGCAGCGTCAGTCTGAATAAAATTCTCAACACCGTAGCTGTCCCGAATCAATCCCAACTGACCTCTTCCGATTGCACTAACGATTCCCGCCGTAACTGTAGAACTTAGCGAAAGAGGATTACCAATTGCCATCACCCATTGACCGACTTTAATATTGTCTGAGTTGCCAAGAAAAGCAACGGGAAGATTACTCGCTTCAATTTTTACTACTGCAAGATCAGTAAGCGGATCTGTTCCAACGACCGTAGCATCAAATTGTCTTTTATCCGAAAGACCAACAGTTACTTTGCTTGCATTTTCAACTACGTGATTATTGGTTATGATGTATCCGTCATCTGAAATTATTATACCACTGCCTGAACCTCTCTGTTCATTGGGCATATCTTTAAATGGGAAGAAAAACCAGTCCTTGTGCGGATTTTCCCGTTCAGAAACCACGCCAATCTGGACAATTGCGGGAGTTACTTTTTCAGCTACCTCTATGAACGCCTGACTAAAAGAAGATGCGTCTGCATCAAGTTTAACCGGAGATTCTTTAGCTCCTAAATTCAAATCTGCCAACCCAGGTCGTACCAGACCAAATCCGGATACCAGTATTGCTCCAAAAACAATTCCCATAAATAATAGCGAAACCGCGCCTATTAATCCTTTGATCTTCATTTTATTACTCCAATAAATTAGTTATCGAATTATATTTTTCCCTGAATTATTTCAGGATTGTAACAAATATTCTCTGGTTACCTCTCGTTAAACAGTTTTAATGAACTTAAACCTTTAAAATCCGGCACGTGATATTTTAGGTGATTTTCCATAAAAGAAATTGCTTTCCTAAGTATTAGATTACTGAAAGTATTAGCAGATTCATTACTTTTTAGACATTTAAGATACCTTAAAAGTTCCAAATTAATCTCGTAATTATCAACCACTGTTTTTTTGCATTCACCGCATATCATACCTTTATCGAAATTATAATATATATCATCAACGAATTTTTGTTTGCCGCAGATGGCACACGAATCAATCTGGACTTCATAACCTGTTTCCTTTAAAAAAAAAATGAAGAAACGCCCAAAAGTGATTTCTGGTTTCTCTTCTCCCGTATTTAATCTGGATAAAATTTTAATTATACCTTTAAAGATTTTTTTATTTACTTCATGCTCGGCAAGAAGATTTTTAACAAGTTCAGCTACTGCGTACGCATATCCTAATTTATTAAGATCGTTCTTCAATTGAGTAAAATGATCGATGATATCTGCACCCGAGAGTAATTGAATTTCACGCGATTCCTTTTTGTAAAGAACAACTGATAGATAGTTTAATGGATCAACAATTCTTCCAAATTTTGATTTTGGTGATCGGGCACCTTTAACTATCACACTAATCTTTCCTAAATCTTCAGAGAATAAAGACGCAATACTACTGGAATCACCATAGTTCATTTTGCTTAGAACTACGGCTTCAGTTTTTAATATTTCACTCATCGAATAAAGTTGTAAGGAAAAGTAAATAAACCTTCTTCTGTAATTATTCCGGAAATTAAATGTGCAGGGGTTACATCAAATGCAGGTGTAAAGGCATTGTAATATTCTGGTGTGAGTAGTGTCCCTCCGATATAAAATAGTTCTTTCTTATTTCTATACTCTATCACAATCTCTTGTCCTGTAGCTGTAGTCCTGTCAATCGTTGTTGAAGGAGCTGCTATGTAAAAAGGAATGTTATGATAATTTGCCAGTATTGCTGAAGTATAAGTACCAATTTTATTTGCTGAATCACCGTTTAGCGCAATTCTATCAGCACCGGTAATCACCAGATCAACCTTTCCCTGCTTCATTAATTCTGCAGCAGAAGAATCAGTTTGCAATGTAAATGGAATACCATTTTTATCGAGTTCATAAGCTGTTAGCCGCAAACCTTGCAGAAGCGGTCTTGTTTCATCTGCATAAACATGATTTACCAATCCGTTTTCATACGCCGTTTTAATTATTCCGAATGCTGTTCCAATACCACCTGTTGCAAGATTTCCTGTATTGCAGTGCGTCAGAACATTAGATTTCTGCTTGAACAGACTCAGTCCATTTCTGCCAATCCTCAAACAAAATTCTTCATCCTTTCTGTGAATCTCTTTTGCTTTGGAAAGAAGGACTTCATAAGCATTTCTTTTATCAGGCAGTTTTTCAAATTCGCTTTTCAAGCTATCAAGAGCAGCAAATAAATTAACTGCAGTTGGTCTTGTTTGAGCCAATCTCGTGTAAGATAAGTTAAACACTTTTTCGTAATCGGTTTGTATATTTTTTAATGAGAGAGCAAGTGCATAAGCAGCAGCTATTCCAATTAACGGAGCGCCCCGCATTTCAAGACGTTCTATTGCTTCAGCGATTCGTTCGTAATTGTCTGTTTTAACGTAGATTTCCTCCAGAGGAAGTTTGGTCTGATCCAGGTATATCAGATTTTCATTTTCAAATTTAACGGAAGAGTAATCAGTTGGCTTCATTAAAATCAGATAATTTTTTGAACTCCCTGAACCTATCCTGTATTTGTAAGTAGGACAGATCTTCTAAACCCTTAGTGCTGAATTTTTCTACACAGAATGAAGCCATAGTGCTTCCATAGATCACTGCACGTTTAATGTTTTCAGGTTCAAGGTCTCGTGTTTTGTGAAGATAGCCGATAAAGCCTCCTGCAAAAGAATCACCAGCACCAGTGGGATCAAAAATCATTTCCATTGGATAAGCAGGAGCAGAAAAAATTGTATCGCCAGTGAAAAGCATTGCACCATGCTCACCCTTTTTAATGATAAGAATTTCGGGACCCATCTGAAGAATCAGTTTTGCAGCTTTTATCAGGTTAGGTTCTTCAGTCAACAATCTTGCTTCAGAATCATTTAGTATAAATACATGCACTCTCTTTAAGAGTTTTACTAAATCTTGTTTCATCGTGTTAATCCACAAGTTCATCGTATCGCAGACAACGAACTGAGGATTAAGTACCTGGTCAAGGACCCTCATTTGCAGAATGGGATCAATGTTGCCAAGACAAACATATCTTGATTTCCGAAAACTTTCAGGAATAATTGGGTTAAAATTCTGAAATGCATTCAACTCAGTAAAAAGAGTGTCACGAACATTTAAATCGTAATGATATTTCCCTCCCCAGCGAAAAGTTTTTTCTCCTTCAATTATTTGTAATCCTTCTAAATCAACATTGTGCTCTTCCAGCATTTCAATATATGGTTTAGGAAAATCGTCTCCGACAACGCCCACCAATTCAACAGGCGCAGAGAAATAGCTTGCAGCGAGTGAGATATAAGTAGCAGAGCCGCCTAAAGCATCATCTACTTTATCGAAAGGAGTTTCAACCGAATCTAATGCGACTGATCCAACAACTAATAATGACAAGATAAACCTTTATTTTTTTTGAATTGTATTTAAAAATACTCAAAGTAGTCTGAATGCACAATCAATATTCTCTGAAGCACCAAATAACAATTTACAAATCTCAGACAAATACCAATTTTAAAAATTCAAATACCAAACTCCATCGTTTATAATTTGGAGAATTGGTGCTTGAATATTATTTGTTATTTGTGATTTATTACAATTTAATTTCAACAAAATGAAAAAAGCTTTTTTCGTTAAGAAAATAATCTTCAATTATTTGGACTGCTTTTCGCTGCCCTTCCCAGGCAAGCAATTTTTGGGCAGTATTTTTATCAACCCATTGATACTCGGTATGTTCAGTGCTAAGTTTTACTTGGTCAGTTTCAACTCTTGCAGCAAATACCGGAAGAAGACAAATGTATTCATCTTTTGGCTCATAGAAAGAGTTGACCGTAGGTGCAACCCATAGTTGCGCAGGAACTAATCCAGTCTCTTCTTGAATTTCTCTCAAAGCCGTTTGATATGCATTCTCATCAGCTTTAATTTTTCCTGTAACCATTTGCCAAAGTCCAGGGTAAACCTGGTTTTCAGCTCTTTTCAGGAGTAAAAATTCAATTCCCTTTTCTGACTCTCTGAAAATGTGAGCTTCAATCATTGTTGAAACTATATTCATTTTAAATATTCCTTAATGAAAGTTTTTTTTAATTTCATTTCAGTATCAACCAGAGCATGGTTACATGCACTCATACATTCATGCAAACGCTCGGAATTGCATCTAAAAATAAGCTCTTGCTTCAGCTCTTGCAGTATGAACGACCCTGCCTCTGCCCTGCCATCTTCCATCATAGCTAATTGTTGTTTGCAGAAAAGATGCAACACGATAATCAAAATTTAACCGCCAGAAATAATTTTTTCCCAGTTGATTACCATTCAACATTTCAAAAGGAATAATATTATCCTGAGTATTTGCTATCAGTTCTGTTCGTTCCATTTCAATTCTTAATCTTCCGGTTTGCGCAAATGAAAGATTTAGTCTGACTATCTGCGAGTTTAAATCTATAATTGTCGGTGAATCGGGAAATGTGTCTTCGCTCTTTCCGACTTTTAGTTTAAAGCCAACTTCAACAAAACTTATCGGACGATAGGAAAAGTCTGTTGTCATATTATTATCTAAAATCTGCCGGTTCCTGGTTGAAGGCTGAGGCGCTGAAACTTCATCGGTAGTGTTTACGAAATCGGTCTGGTTGCTGATTTCTTTAATCATTCTGAATCTTATTCGTAAACTTCTTTCCCTGTTATATCCATTTTCAACTCCGGTGTTAAATTCACTCATAGCATTTCTTTGTGAATACCTGAACCTGAAAGAAAGATCCTGCCTGTTCTCATTAATAAAAACATCCTGCTGGAAAAAATTTGCACCACGGATAGTTGTTCCTACCTGCTGAAAATAACTAAGCTGCATCAAGTAGATTTTTGAAAGATCGGTCTCACGCGTAATTTCCTCTATCCGCCATGAAGTTTCGGTTGATAAAGGCTCCAGAATTGAAGCGATGAAACTTTGCTTATCAAAAATATCTGCGTATTGAATTTTCCAACGTGTACTGGTTTTTAGATTTATGACCGGGAAAAGTTCATCTGTAGGAATTGTTACAAGGATAAAATCGCCATCATATAAAGTGGGTTCAAACTCATTTTCGTCCGCGATGCCATTGTTATTAAGATCACCGATGTATCTATAGTTACCCGTTCCCTGCTCTACTCTTACAAAAACTTTTTCAAGCCGTGCCTGCTTTTCTGTTGATACTTCGTAGTAAAGATCGCCATTCACAATCTTCTGCCAAAAAATAAATTTTGACTGAGACCTTATGAGAAGCTGTTCTGTATCCAGAAAACCTAATTGTTTATATGTGTCTGTATAATTTTTATTTCTGATTGTGAGATTAAGAGATGTTGACACTTCTTCTATTCCACGATAAGCCAGATCGTAAATTTGTGCACGTGCAATTGATTCTTTCTGCATCAATCCACTTAACGGCAGATAATCATCCCTGCGGGAATATTTTGCTGTCAGGCTTATTCCATTAATTTCAAGAAGCTGCACATATGGATTAAGTTCATAGTACTCCAGACTTCCGGATAATAATGAATCTTTTTCTGAACTATTCTCACGTTTGTTTTCTGCCAGGTAATTAAAACCCGGTTTAATCAGGTTCCAAAAAATATAGTGCGCATCGCCTGCATGACGCCACCATTTAGTATTTACATTCTTATTTTTTGTGTCAACAAAATCCAGGTTATAAGCAATATTGTAGTTTTGCTGATTTGATAGTCTAAATGCATTGTTAAATCTATTGGATTTAAACGATTCACCTCTTTTTACGAAACCTGCTGTAGAATTAAAATTTAATTCCTCAATAGGAATAAGATTCAACCTGGCTTCCCTGAACTGTTCATCTTCCTGAGTGGATGAGCCCGTCGTGTTATATATCCTGTCAAATTCAACCTCGTTAAATCTGTCTGTAGAAGTAAATTTTTTATTGATGAATCTTTCTTTGTAAGAGAATCCAATTTTACCAAGACTTAAAGAACCTATATCAACTTTGCTGGGAAGTACTTTTAAAAAGATATTTGCAGCATAACCGTAGTTATCGCCATCATCCAAACTTGAGAACCTGTTTTTATCCCACAAACTTCCGGCATATTCCAGATCCAACTGAACATTTTCAAATGGAGTGATAGATGTTGTTAAGTTTCCCAATTGCTTTAGTTGCGGCAGAGGTAAAAAGATTACAGGTAAATACCCCCCCTGCTTTATACCAACAAATCTAAACTGACCCAATGCTTCACGAATATAATCGCCATTACCATCACCAACATAGCTAAAAGATACGCTGTACAGGGATAGGGAGTCACCAGGATTATAAATGTAGTAAGTATAGAGTTCATTGTTAATCAGAGTGTCAATGGACTGATAAATACCTCTGATAATTCCGAGTGAATCTGGTTGCACGAGCAGAACACCGGATTTAGTGGCTTTAAGAGGATCATCTCCGGCATCTGCAAGTATCTGCTTATCTTCTTCAGAAAATGCAAAATCAATCGGCGCATCCTGATCGTCTCCTTCCTGCAAGTATTGAAAAGCAATTTTCATCTTTTCATTAATTAACAAGGATTGAGCACCGCTTCCAAAAAAGTTCCTGGCAAACTTTCGATCCGTGTATTCAAAATCCACCGCAATACGACTGGCATTTGTAATTAATCTTTTTGGAGTAAAAGTTATTGTTGCATTAGAATATTCAATTATATAATCGTTATTCTCACCGCGTATCATCTCAATTCCATCCACAAAAACCTGTTCAGTACCGGCAAGAACAATAATATCTTTTTCACCTGATAAACCTGTTAGACCGTACGGACCCTGAACACCGTCTGTTCCGTTAAAATTGTTTGTATTGAATTTGCCGCGTGAACCTGCAACTGCAACGTAGCCGGAATGAGGTTTAAAGTTTACTGTTCCCATTAAGCCCTGCAGCTTACGATTGATCACACCAAACTCACCGTTTCTATTTGTTAGATTATAATCACCAAAAGTTCCTGTTGCATTCGGATGTTTTATCTGTATGAAAACTTTGTCAATCTCTTCAAGCCTCTCTGTGTTTCCTTCCGGCTGAATTGGAGTATTTTGATCGGTTAGTGCTGCTACAATTTCAATATCCTCAGTCAGATTACCGGATAGCTGTAATCTTAATCCGCTGTTAAGAGAAAAATCTTTTGTTGTTCCTACTGTAAATCCTCTTATCAAAGTTCCGCTTTTTTGCAAGCCGGGACCAAATATATCTTCAGGAGTAAATCCACCAGCTTCAGTTTGAACAACCTGCAAAGTATCACCACGCTTTTCATCATATTTGAAGACTAAAGATCTTTTTTTGTACTCTTTCCTTAAACCAATTTTTATTGTTTCATAAGTTATAACCAGTGTATCGAAAATAGAGTAAGGAAGTGAATCAGAAAGCGTAAAAGTAGCTGTTGAATATTTAAAATTATAATCCGTAAACCGTTCCAGGATCCTATTTCGTAATTCTATTTTTTCTGAGAATGGTATGATCGAAACGCTGGATATATTATATAAATTATCAAAGTTGATAGTTATTGTATCTGTAGCTGTAAAAGTGTTGTATTTATTCTGTGCATAAACCCCTGACAAAGCAGGAATTATGAATAGAAAAAGAATAATGCAATAATTGCTTAATTTCAAAAGGGAAACAAGGTTTTTGATATTGAAATGTAAATTTACAAAGTGCTTTTATCAAGTCCATAAAGCATATATGAGAGAGAATTGAGCTAAAGAAAGCATTTAATGTTTGAATTATTGAAGCCTAAAACATAAGTTTAAATGCAACTATAAGAATAACTCGCCAAATATGATTTTTCGTTAATGGGAGAGCGTTGAATCCTGATTTGCACAGATATGGTGAAACTTAATATGATTCTAGTTGAATAATATTAGGAATGAAACCTATAAAGGCAAGAAAATAAATAACAATTTAATAAATAAACTGATTTTTATTAGGATTGGAGCTTGGTCCCCATTTCCTGATAAGTATTAGTTATATGGCTAATTCATAGTTGACTACAAATATGAAAAGTTTAAAAGTTTTATTTTTTTATTTATACTATTTAGTTTTTCATAAAATCAATTTAGCCCAAAGCGTTGATGATATTTCTTATCCAAAAGCAGATATTCATTTAGGTATGGCGATAACAAAAGGAACATATATTGGAGGAACGGTACAAATATCCAATCATTTTTCCATTGAAACATCGTACGGTGGAAATGTTGGGATTTTATTTGCAGCGATGGATCCTCAAAGAAGAATTAGTATTGGTTTGAACTATCACTTGATATGGCCTGTAATTCTTAATGCGACGTACACATTTAAAGAACAGCTTATGACTGAATTACCATAACTAATCATATTGCTTCATTAAATATTGGACTGCTTTCCCTTCGAAATCAATGGATTCCATTTCTTTCTTTCGATGGGAAGTTATTTTGAATATGAAGAGCGGAATAATCTTATTCACAGGGAATTTGGATTTAATGCAAACCTTGGCGTCGGGTTTACTTTTCTATAACAAGTAATAAAGCGCCATATAACCTCTTTAATAAGTAAAAAGTCAATAGGCGCAGAAAATAAATAGAAATCCTGCTCGACACAGTTAAATAAAAAAATAAGTTCTTTGATATCCTGTCTACAAACAAATTCCTTCTTAAACAACTAATAATGCCATAATATCAGTAAGGTTGTAGAATGGCAACCAAACCTCTTTAGGGACTTAGTCCAACACTAATAGCGAGACTGTTCCAGTAAATAATGGAACTATTCCAGATATTTAATAGGCAAGCGTGTTGTTACCCAATCCAGCGCAGCGGCTCAAAGCACAAGGATGAACCAGTTATGCGTACGGGCTTACAACACGCGGCCATTGTAGAGATTTCTTATGTTCTGAAGTTCTACACCTTTGAATTTGTTGTTAAAGTTGGTTTTGTATTTAAGAACATAAAAAACAATTTCAGCAATTTCTTTGGCGATGATAGTTTTAGCAATTTGTTTGTTCTTCTTCCTTAGCAAGGAGTTTTGATATTTACGTATAACGGGATAATACTGAACAGCGTGAACAGCAGCATCAGAGAAAGCGACTTTGAGATATTTGTTACCGTCTTTGGAAGAACGCTGTTTTGATTTACCACCTGAGTTACGAGCAGAAGGAACTAGCCTGCAGTAAGAGAAGAAATTTTTAACATCTGCAAAACGATTTATATCGTCAACTTCCAAAAGGATAGTGAACGCATTCATCTTCCCGATGCCTGGGATCCAGAGCAGACGTTGAATATCATCGTTAGGAATAAGAAAAGGATAAAGCTGTTTTTCAAGATCAAGCATTTGTTCATTGAGCAGAGCTTCAACTTCCGATAGTTGTTCGTATTGAAATTCAGGAATACCGGTTAGTTGAGTTGGAGAATCATAATTATATTTAGCAAGCAGAAGATGCATAGAGTTGGTAACTGAAGTGTGGCGTTGAACTATTTTAAGTCTTGCACGAAGAGCATCACGAAGAGTACGTTTATCATTAGAAATTTTATAAGCAGCAGGAATAAAATTCATTCGAAGAAGTTGAGCGAGAGTATGAGAATCGACTTTGTCAGTTTTAACCTTTGCATAAGCAATAGCTTTGACATATTTAGCGTGAGCAAGGACCAGAGGAATTTTAATAGAAGAAAGAAGATCGTTTAACCAGTACCAGGTCATAGTCGATTCGACTGTAGTTTGATGATCACCTGGAATTGAACTGAAATACTGAATAAAATTATGAGCTACGTTTTTAAGGTTTTCCTGTTTAACGATAGCTCCTGAAGAATCGACAGTAGTTAAGTAAGAAGTAAATTTATGAAGATCGATGCCTGTGTAATACATTTGATACCTCCTAAAGTTAAAGTTATGAATGATGATAAAATTAACTTTTTACTTATTGGAAATATCAAGCGCCTCAACGCCGACCGCCATTTTAGTTCGGCGCATTTATAATTTTTGAAATTGTATTTTAGTTAAAGATTTTGTTCAAAGTGTTCTTACTTAATTAATTAACTTGCCTTCGGTGCTTTGCTGACGCAATTTAAGCACCTACGGCTTAATATTTAGCGTCTGTGTTTTAGCTTGTCTTCCCTGTTCTGGGCGGCGGGTTAGGCGCAAGGCCGCTATATGCCATTTCCTGAATTAACTAATTACATCTAAGAAAATGTCCAATTATTTCATGAAATTTATTAAGTATTAACTTGACAAAGATGCTGTTGGAAAATTTGGCGAGCATAGGTTTTATACTAAGTGAAATAGGCCATGCTTCAGCAAATATATAAAAAACATTGATTTAATAAGGAGATTAGTATGAACAAAGCCGAAAAAAATAAACAAATTGTTAATCAAGCTTTTGATCTTGCTGAACAAGGAAATATTGAAGGATTCCTTAACAATTTATCTGATGACTTTAAATGGACTACAATAGGTTTTACTGTTGTATCAGGCACTTATGACATAATAAGGTATCTTAGAGATTTACTCTCCTAAAATTGCAGCTTCTTTTGAAAGTATGTCTATTATAGTTCCAGAACAAATAATTGCAGATGAAAATTTCGTAATAAGACTTGGCCATGGCGAAGGCGGTGTCGCAAAAAATGGTTTAGAATACAACAATATTTATTGTTTTGTCATAAGAATAAAAGATAACAAAATAACAGAGATTACTGAGTATTGTGATACTGATTTAATTCAAAAAGCAGAATTAGAAAAATATTAAAAAAGTAAAGCAAGATAAAAGTTAAAAGAACTTTATTTTATCAAATAACAATAGAGGAAAATTAGATGGAATATTTACCACTTGGAAATACCGGATTGTATGTCTCTCGAATATGTTTGGGAACAATGACATTCGGACAGGGTCCTATGTCTGCTGCCATTGGCGGTCTGGGAGAAAAGGAGGTTCAGAAACTTGTTGACCGCGCATTCGATGTGGGGATCAATTTCTTTGACACAGCAAACCTTTACACAATGGGCGAGTCGGAGAGATTACTTGGAAAAGCAATTGGTAAACGCCGTGAGGAATCAGTAATTGCAACAAAGCTCTATAATCCTTTTTCAAATGATATGAATTCACTTGGTACCAGCCGAAAAGCGATTATGCGCGAAGTAGAATCAAGTCTTAAAAGACTTGGAACTGATTATATCGACCTCTATCAGGTTCACTCTTGGGATTCAACAACTCCACTTGAAGAAACCCTTTCAGCATTGGATGATTTAGTTAGATCGGGGAAAGTCCGTTATATCGGCTTATCTAATTTTACAGGATGGCAGATTGCAAAAGCTTACGGAATTTCCGAAGCTAAAGGATTCCAGAAATTTATTTCATCTCAGTCATACTATTCTCTTGTCGGTCGAGAACTTGAATATGAAGTACTCCCTGTTGTACGCGATCTCAAGATGGGAATAATGGTTTGGGGTCCCCTTGCAAGCGGGTTCCTAACAGGAAAATATACGGGCGATAATGTCGAACAAGGCAGGCGAAATCATTTTTCATTCCCGCCGGTTGACCTTAAACAGGGAGATAAGATTGTAGAAGTACTTAGAGACATTGCAGCTGCACACAATGCTTCTCCAGCACAGATTGCACTCGCATGGCTTTTGCATCAAAAAGGAATTACTAGTGTAATTATTGGCGCCAGAACATTAGACCAGTTTGAGGACAACATAGTATCAGTAAAAATTAAATTATCCAATGAGGAATTAAATCAACTGAATTCGGTTAGTCAGCCAGCAACGCCTTTCATTTACTTGGATTTAAGTTTACAGCGGGGACAAACTCTTCAGGAAAGATTTGCTCAGCTAGAAAACACATAATAGACCTAGTAAGTTTGATAAATATTACTGGTAATATTTTTTAATTGATACCATGAAAGTCAAAGGCATATAACCCGCCGCTCAAGACCAACCGCCGAAACGGTTTTGGGTTAGTGCAATTTTAAAGTTTACGTTATTCGTTCGGCATTTTGTTCTAAGTAGTTTGTAAATGTAAGTTAGGTCGCCGCCAGTGCGGAGCAATTTACTGGTGGCTACAAATTATAAACATTCGTTGTTAGTTAAGCATTGCTTTACTGGGCGGCGGCTTAGCGGCAACATCGTTAGGCAGAGTAAATCAAAGGAGTATTATATGGAAAACGAAGAATTATTGTCAAATGTTTTTAATTCCTTTAAAAATGCTTTAATAGAACGTGATGTTGATAAATTAAAAAAAATAATTTCAGATGAATATATAGGCTTTAGTTTACACGGGACCATTGAGACAAAGACGGATATATTAAATAATTTCAAACCTAATGGTGTAGAGATAACAAAATATTTAGTTGAGGATGTAAAATACGAAACAGTTAACAATATTGGTTTAATTACTGGGAAAGGAATAATTTCTGGAAAATATCAAGCTTTTGAGTTCAATCATATAGTTCTGTTTACAGATATATTTAAATTAGTTGAAGGTAATTGGAAATATTATAAATCTCAAGTAACAGAAATCCGCACTGCCTAACCTCTTTAATAAGTAAAAAGTCAATAGAGTACAAGAAAATATTATACTGCGATTCGATTCAGTGACTTATAGTTCTTTGAAAACCTGTCCGCCTATGGCGGAACTGATCTACTAATAAATTTATTCTATAAACAACTACTAATGCCATAATATTAGTAAGGCTTTAAAGGAGCAACCAAACCTCTTTTGGGACTTGTCCCGCTGATAGCGGGACTAAATCATTGGTAGTTGTGCTTTACTCGGCTTCCTTGTTCTGGGCGGCCCCGCCAAGGCGGGGTAAACTGGGTTAGGCGCAACGTCGCTACTCATACCTCAACGCTTCAATAGGATCGAGATTTGCTGCTTTGTATGCGGGATAGGTACCAAAAACAACTCCTACAATTACACACATAGAGATTCCAATCACCACCCAATCGTATGGAATAGCTGTTTCAGCACTCAGGAAACTCCCGGCAAAATTACCAATACCGATGCCAATTGCTATCCCCACTATTCCACCAATCAAACAAAGGATAATCGCTTCGATAAGAAATTGGATTAATATGCTCGACTTCCTTGCACCAATTGCTTTTCTAATTCCAATCTCTCTGGTTCGTTCAGTAACTGAAACAAGCATTATATTCATTATCCCAACACCGGCTGCAATTAATGCTACCAACGAAACAGCAAGAGCACCAATTTTGATAGGTCCTGTTATGTCATTTACCTGACCAATCAAGGACTCATTGCTAAATACTTCAAAATCCTGTTCCTCACCTGGTTCAATTTTTCTTATCATTCTCATATACCCGATGGCTGTTTCAATTGTTCTTTGATATTCTTCCTCACTGTTTGCCATAACAGTAATATCTACAGTATCTGTTCTCTTTCCATAGATCGATTGGAAGGTAGATATTGGAAGTACTACGTAGTTATCAACTGTCTGCCCGAAGAAATCTGGTTTTTTCTTAAGTGTACCGATCACTCGTAATGGAAATCCATCGAGCTTGATTATCTGCCCAACGGGCTCAATGTCATAAAGAAGTTTTTCAACAACAAAGTTTCCAAGAACACAGACATTACTGGAATATTCAATTTCGTTGCTTCTGAATTCCCTTCCAGCTGCAATTTCAAGATTCAGTGATGGATAAACTCCTTCAGTAACTCCAACTATATAGGTATTGGGATTGGTCTCCCTGTTGCCAAACTTAATAACTTTCCCGGCTGCACCTTGATATGCGCCAACAATTTTTGCTTCTTTCATCATTCCTTCAAAACGATAAAATTCTTCTAAAGTTATATCTCTTCTATTTCTGTACTTTTGTCTTTCTTGTTGACCGCGAGTCTGTATTGCCGGCCATTTCTGAATTTGAAAAGTATTCTTACTAAGAAATTGGAATCCTTCGTTAATAGTATTCTGAAGCATTGTGACAATTGTCATCACAACTATTATAGAAAAGATACCAACTACTACACCCAGAACTGTAAGGAGGGTTCTTAAACGGTTTGTTTTAAGAGATTGAAGAGCAAGAAGCAGAAGTTGACTGAAATGCATTTCTCTGAAAATCAGTTTAAGATTTTAAATTAAAAATATTTTACTTTTGAAAAATAAATTAAGATATTATTATTAAGAAATGAAAAAATCTATTCGTAACGAAGTGCTTCGATAGGATCAAGGTTTGCAGCTTTATATGCGGGATAGGTACCAAAGATGAGACCTACAATTATGCACATAGTAATTCCAATCATCACCCAATCATAGGGAATAGCCATTTGCGCATTCAGAAAACTTCCTGCAAAATTTCCAATTCCAATTCCAATTACTATTCCCACCAGCCCACCAAATACACACAAGATGATGGCTTCAATTAGAAACTGAATGAGAATGCTAGACTTCCGTGCACCGATAGCTTTACGTATTCCAATTTCTCTAGTACGTTCAGTTACTGACACAAGCATTATATTCATAATTCCAACACCTGCTGCAATAAGCGCGACGAGTGAGACTGCTAGTGCACCAATTTTTATTGGTCCTGTTATATCGTTTACCTGCGTTATCATTGATTCGTTACTAAAAACAGAAAAATCATCCGGTTCACCGGGAGGTACTTTTCTTATTTTTCTAAAATGACCGATAGCTGCTTCTATTACATCGTTATAGGATTCTTTGCTTGGTGCTGTTACCATTATGTTTACAGTATTGTTGTACTTACCGTACATTGATTGCCAGGTTGTAATGGGAAGAACAATATAATTATCTCTGCTCTGCCCGAACATAGCTGGTTGTCTTTCGAGCACACCAACAACTTTCATCGGTTTTCCATCTACTTTTACAGTCTGACCGATAGGGTCTACATTCGGAAATATCTTTTCTACAACGTCGGGACCGAGCAAGCAAACATTTGTAGAATACTGGACATCATTTTCTCTTAAATCTCTTCCATACTCAACTTTCCAATTGTTTGTCTTAATACCATCGATGGTTTCACCTGCTACACTGATATTAGGATTTGTTTCGAGATTACCGAACTTAACAACTTTACCAAATTGCCATTGCTCTGCACCCACATAGAGAGCATTGGTAAGTAAATCTTTTAAACGGTACGCTTCATCAATTGTAATATCTTTTCTATTTCTCCAGGACCTATCTTGCCCCCCTCCACGCCCTTGCATTCTATCAAATTTCTCAATCTGAAAAGTATTTTTATTAAGCTGTGAAAGACCATTTTCTATACTATTCTGAAGCATAGTAATGATGGTCATGATCACGATTATTGAAAAAATGCCAACAACCACACCAAGAATAGTAAGTGAGGTTCTGAGTTTATTATTTACGATGGATTGTAAAGCGATATGAAAGAGTTGATTGATCTTCAATTATTCATACCTAAGTGATTCAATAGGGTCAAGATTTGCAGCTTTGAATGCAGGATATGTACCGAAGATTAGACCAACGATTATACACATTGAAATTCCAATAATAACCCAGTCAACCGGAATAGCAAATTGAGCACTTAGAAAACTCCCTGCCAAATTTCCGATAGCAATTCCAATAATAATTCCTAGTGCACCTCCAAACAGACATAGTATTATAGCCTCAATAAGAAACTGAGTTAATATACTTGACTTTCTTGCTCCAACTGCTTTACGTATGCCTATCTCGCGTGTACGTTCAGTTACTGAAACAAGCATTATATTCATGATACCAACCCCGGCAGCAAGCAATGCAACAAGAGAGACAGCGAGTGCGCCTATCTTTATAGGTCCGGTTATATCATTAACCTGGGTAATTAGAGATTCATTACTGAAAATAGAAAAATCATCTGGTTGACCTACTTCGACTTTTCTTATTTTTCTGAAATGACCGATCGCTGATTCAATGACATCATCATATGATTCCACACTTGGAGCAGTTACCATTATATTTACACTTCTGCCATACTTCCCATAAATGGACTGCCAGGTTGTAATTGGAATGAGAACATAATTGTCATGACTCTCTCCAAACATTTCTGGCTGCTTTTCTAATAAGCCAATCACTCTAAGTGGTTTGTTGTCTACTCTTACTAACTGATTAAGAGGATCCATATTTGGAAAAATTTTCTCAACTACTTCCTTGCCTAAAATACATACATCAGTTGAATACTGAACATCACTTTCCCTGAAATCTCTTCCGTATTCTACATTAAAATCATTTGTTCGCATTGCATCGAGAGTTTGTCCTCCTACATGAACGTTAGGATTAGTTTCAAGGTTACCATACTTAACAACCTTTCCACCCTGCCACTGTTCTGCTCCAACATATAAAGCCTGGGTTAATGATTCCTTCAATCTATTTGCTTCATCAATGGTAATATCTTTACGATTTCTCTGGCTTCTATCATGTCCAGGTCCCTGCATAGCATCAAACTTTTGGATTTGAAAAGTATTTTTGCTCAACATTGCCAGTCCGTCTTCAATACTATTCTGCAGCATAGTGATAATCGTCATTATTACAATGATGGAAAAGATACCAACAACAACACCCAAAATAGTAAGCGATGTTCTTAACTTGTTGTTAAGAATCGATTGAAATGAAATTGAGAAGAGTTGATCTAATTTCATTTACTCATACCTTAATGAGTCCACAGGATCCAATTTTGCTGCAGTATACGCGGGAGCAAACCCGGATATAATTCCTGTAATTGCAGAAACACCTATAGCTATAATTGCAGCATCAGGTTGAATAGAGGTCGGGAAATATTGGTTTAAAGCCATACTACCTAAAATGGCTGCAATTAATCCGGCAATTCCACCAAGCAGACAAATAGCCGAAGATTCCAATAGAAATTGGGTAAGTATAGTTCTTCTTTTAGCACCAATAGCTTTTCGAATACCTATTTCTTTTGTTCTTTCCCTTACTGATACAAACATTATATTCATAATTCCGATAGCGCCAACGAAGAGAGAAAGACCTGTAATAAACAATCCGGCAATCTGAATAACACCAACTACTGAATTGTAGTTTTCCATTAATCCTTCCTGCTGATTTATCGAAAAATCATTTTCCTCATCATACTTTAATCCTCTTACTTTTCTCATAACTCCTTCAGCTTCAGCTTTTGTTTCCTCTACCATCGAAGGATTAGGAGCTCTAACATTAATTGTAACAGTTCCTCGGTGCTGTGCAATAAAGTTCTTGAATATTGAACCTATTGGAATGAATACCTGGTTATCCGGATTAAAGGGACCAAGAATAAAGCTGCCTTGTTCAGCTAGAACACCAACAATTTTAAAGTTCGAACCTCCGATCTTAATAGTTTTATCAAGTGCATCACCTCGCGGAAAAAGTTTTTTAGAAATTTCGCTGCCAATAACTGCAACCTGTCTTGCTGCATTATATTCAACATCATTATAAAATCTTCCACTTTCAAAAGTGAAATTAGTTGTTTTAACGTAATCTGCTGAAGATCCATTTAAGAAAACACTTTCCACTCTTCTTTCACCAATTTTTACAGTTTGTACAGAGTTAATGACCGGGGCAACTGCTATAGGAAGTCTTGCCAACTCCTTAAAGCTTTCATAATCTGCCATATCGATACTCTTCCTGTTGCGTAACTTCCACCAATCTTCATTTGAAAACCAGGCCCACTTATCAACATAGAGAACATCCGAGCCTAAAGCACTAATTCCCTGCTGGAAAGAATTATCAATTCCCTTAATAGCAGTCGACATTAACACAACCACCGTAATGCCTATGAAAATACCCAGCATAGTAAGTGCAGTGCGTACTTTATTTGTTCTCAACGCCCGGAAGGCAATTAGTAATCCTTCTTTAAATTCGAATAGAATGTATCTCATTGTAATCCTGTACTTTAATTATCAACCTTAAAATAATCCATCATCAAATTAAGTCAACATATAATTCTTTACCGCAAAATCAATTCAGCAATTAACTTACATTCGCTTCTTTAGAATTTGGAACATACCTTTTTGAAACCACTTCATCTTTTTCGACAAGACCGTCTTTTAACCGTATTATTCTGGCAGCATGTTCAGCAATATATTCTTCGTGAGTTACAAGTATTATAGTGTTTCCTTTTTCGTGAATCTCATTAAACAATTGCATAATTTCTTCACCAGTTTTAGAATCTAAATTTCCAGTTGGTTCATCTGCAAGAATGATGGAAGGATTAGTAACCAGAGCTCTGGCAACTGCCACGCGCTGTCTTTGTCCACCGGAAAGTTCATTTGGTTTGTGATGAATCCTATCGGCGAGACCAACGTCAACAAGTGCTTTTTCAGCTCTTTCTCTTCTATCACTATAGGAAATACCAGCATAAATTAAAGGGAGCTCTACATTATGAAGTGCATCAGATCTTGGTAGTAAGTTAAAGGTCTGAAAAACGAATCCTATTTCTTTATTTCTGATTCTGGCTAAATCATTATCTGTCATATCGCTAACGTTAACACTATTGAATTCGTATATTCCCTTTGTTGGAGTATCGAGACAACCGAGCATATTCATCAATGTTGATTTTCCTGAACCTGAGGGACCCATAATAGCAACGTACTCATTCTTATCAATTTTAAGTGAAACATCCCTTAATGCGTGGACTTCCTCGAAGCCAAGCTGATAAATTTTTGCAATATGTTCTATGTTGATAATATTCATATTATTTGCCGGTTAGTTATTCTCATTACTTTCTGCCATACCTTCACCAGGACCGCCTTTCTTCTTTTCAATTCTAATTACTGAATCATTCTCCAACTCTCTAGAAATCGCACGGTAACTGCCTGAAATAACCTCATCACCCTCTTTGACTCCTTCTTTAACTTCTAAATAATTATCATCACTAATTCCTGTTTCAACAACAACCATTTTAGCTTTTCCATTGTTTACGAGAAATACGACTTCCTTTGGCTTCTTTTTACCAGTCATTTCCTGGCTGCCTTCTCCATTATCGTCTTTACTATCCGATTTTAATGAGTCGTTTTCTTCTGGTACATCAGTTCTTGCAGTTACGCTTTGAATTGGTACACTAATAACATCAGATACTGTTTCGGTTTCAATGTCGGCATTGCAAGACATTCCAGGCCGCAAATTTGGATCAAGGTCTAACATTTTGATTTTAACAGAAAAATTAACTACCTGCTCCTGTGTACCAAATCCTTCTGACTTAGCACTATTACCAATTTCTGTTACCACACCTTGAAATACTTTGTCACCAAAAGCATCTACTGTAACATTTGCTGTATCACCAACCGAAACAAGAACGACATCATTTTCATCAACATCAACTACAGCTTCCATATTGCTAAGATCTGCAACTGTCATAATATTTGTTCCCTGACTGAAACCACTTCCTAAAACTCTTTCAGCTAGCTCAACATTAAGTTGTGTAACAATTCCATCCATCGGAGAATATATCGTAGTTTTATAGAGTGTTTCAAGAACTTCCCTCAACTGAGCCTTACTCTGCAGTACATTGGCAGCCGCAGCATCATATGATGCTTTAGCAGACAGGTAATTAGTCTGAGCCGCTTCTAATTCTGAATCACTAGCTAATGCTTTGCTGTGAAGTTCTCTTGCACGATCGTATTCGAGCGTTACCCTGTTTAATTCTGCGTCACGCATTTGCAATGATGCTTCAGATGACTTCAGATTAGCCTCAAGCCTATCCTTCTGAGCCATGTATTGATCCCCTTTAATTTTAATAAGAAGATCTCCCTTCTTTACGACATCGCCTTCCTTAACTGGCAAACTAATTATCTCACCGGTCACTTCAGGAGTTATTAGCACCTTAAATTCCGGATCGATTTTGCCAGTAGCGGTAACGGTCTGAGTAATATTTCTTTTTTGAACCTTCTCAGCCTGAACAAGAATTATATTTTCCTTGCTGCCACCAGCTAAGGCAACGATTACAAGGATAATTACCAGGAGGCCAAGCCCGCCAAAAATGAAAAGTCTTTTCTTAGATTTTTTTCTTTTTCCATTTGCCATTCTTTTTATCTCCTAAAAAGTCTATTGTTCGAATTCTTTATAATCTAATACACCAAGGTTGTATTTAAGCTGTTGACTTAATACTATGTATGCAAATTGTGAATTGAGAAGATCAGTAAGTGCGTTTGTATATCGAGAATTTGCAATCAAGAACATCTAGCAGTTTACCTGAGCCCAGTGCATATTTTTCTTCCTCAATTTTAAGATTTTCTCTTGCCGCTGCAATATTGTTTTCACTTACTACTAGTCCTTTCTGAGAAGCCTGCAAATTCAGAAAGTTAGTTTTAATCTGTCTCTTTATATCTCTTTCAAGATCATCTAACTCTAACTCAGTAATTTTTGACTGAACTTCGGCCAACTGAACACGATTGCTAACAGACCAACCAAGAAATATTGGTAGATTAAGTGATAAACCAATTTGAAGATTCTTTATTTTTATCGACTTCATCAGATACTATTTCCAAACCATGAATAACCTCCACTCGCAATTAATGAAGGCCAATGACCAGATTGAGCAATAGTTACTCCACTTCTTGCACTTTCTAAATTTAACAAAGCAGATTTATAATCAAACCTCTGATTTAAAGCCTGATCAACAAGCTCAGTAATATTTTCATAATCCTTTAAAAGATCAGTGTTAAGGATTTTTTCTTCATTTACAGTTAGTGAATCATCAAATTCAAATTCCTCCAGCACATCTATGCCAAGGTAAAACAACAGATCTTTCTTTGCAGTCTGGAGATTATTATCTGTTCGTATTAATTCAAGTTCAGCATTACCTTTTGCAACTTCCTGCTGGTAAACATCAGCCAGAGTTGCAGCTCCAAGCCTATTTCGTTCTTTTATTGTCTCCAGATTTTTCTCATTCCATTTCAAATCATCCTGCTTAACCTTAAGAAGTTGTTCGGTATAAACTATATCATAGTAAAGAGACATTGTCTGGAAAACAATATCCTGCTTAATTCTTTCTAAATAATATTGTGCAGACTCAAGATTATTTTGACTTTGAGACAGAGAAGCAAAATTCGAAAGCCCGTCAAATAATGTCCAGTTAGAACCTAATCCTATATTGTATGATCGTCTTTGCGTTGACTGGCCACCCTCAATGACCTGACCAGTTACTTGATCAACGAAAAATCCTTGCTGATCAGATTTTGTCCATCGCCAACTTGCACTTGCACCAAGCGTGGGCAAAAAATTTCCATAAGCAGCCTGAAGACTAGATTCATAACCTTCAATTTGACTTGAACTCTTTAAGGAAAGTTGAATTCTTATGTAAAGCAATTCCAATTGCCTTATCAAGAGTTAACTTTTCCTGGGGCAGGATGATAGTTGATAGTATAAATATGAAAAAAATTATGATAGATAATCGCATTCGTAACTCCAATTTGAATTTTTCCCTTTAATTTGAATTAGACAGTTAAATAACATGCAATGTTACATTATATTTTTATGAATGTAAAAATCCCAACGCAAAAATACAATTTAACATATGCTCAAAATAGTTAACATTACAAGCGGTCTTATAATTACATATTCGGTTAAAAGACTAATGATTTGTAAAAATTACAGTTACATATGTATAAAAATATAGTGGCAATTTATCACTGCTTGAATACTTCAATTAAAATGCACTATATTAGTATCAACAATTTAAGAGGCAATAAAGTGCAATTATTATTAAAACTTCCAGTCTACGCTATTACACTGATTTTGATATTATCTATTTCTTCACTTCAGATGGAGACTTTTGCACAAAGCAATTTGAGAATTTTTGATGTTCCTGGTGGAAGTGGCGGCAGTACATCCCAAACTGAGGATAGCAATGACAATACTGCTATTTATGTGGTTGCCGGATTGGTGATTGGTGGAATTCTGCTCTACGCTTTAGTTTTCAAACCAGCAAAAAAAGTTGAATCAGATACTACAGCATCTTTAAACTCACATTTAATTTATTCTGAAGCAAACAGCTTTAATTCCACAAACGAGGAATTACAAAAAGTTAAGGATAAAATTCCGGTTGATCTTTTTCTTGGGATAAAAAATAATGAAGCGTTGTTGAATGATAAAACTTATCTCTTAGGGCTAAGGGTTAAATTATAAATCATATTAATTTTCAATAATCTGGTCTTTGATCTTTAATAGATACTCATAAGCTTCATCATAGTTATTAGCTATAATTCCATCGAGTATTGCTTCTTCGATTGCAGTTTTTATTTCCCCGACTTTTTTCGATGGGCTTAAATTACATACCTTCATAATGACATCCCCGTCAACCGGTGACTGAAATGCGCGAAGCTTATCTTTCTCCTTAACCTCCAGAACCTTTTTCATTACTATTTCATAATTCTGAAGATATTTTTCAACTTTTTCAGGATTTTTGCTTGTAATATCTGCACGACACAGACTAATTAAATCCTCCAGATCTTCATCTGCGGCTACAATCAGTCTTCTAATTGCTGAATCAGTTACATCATCACTTACTAACGCAATTGGACGGAGATGTAACCTGTACAAGCTTTTCCATATAATCAAGCTTGTTCATTGGCAATTTCATTCTTCTGAAGATTGATTTCATCATTCGTGCACCAAATTCTTCATGACCATGGAATGTCCAGCCTGTACCTTCAACGAATTTTTTAGTTTTTGGTTTTGCAATGTCATGAACCAGAGCAGCTAATCGGAGCCAAACGTTATCTGTTTTTTTTGAAATGTTATCTACAACTTCCAACGTATGGTAAAATACATCTTTGTGATGATATTCTTCTCTCTGTTCGACCCCGATCATCTGGGATATTTCAGGAAAGATTTCTTCCATCACTTTGGTATTCTGTAATAATTTTAATCCAACAGAAGGTCTGGGTGATTTTAATATTTTTAAGAACTCATCCGTCTTTCTTTCCTGTGAGACTATTTCAAGTCTGTCTCTTAACTCTTCGGCAGCCTTAAGAATTGACTCCTCTACATTAAAATTAAGTTGAGATGCAAAACGAAACGCCCGCAATATTCTTAGTGGATCATCGTCAAATGTTATCTTTGGATCGAGAGGAGTTCTCATAATTTTTTTTTCGATGTCATCAATTCCATTAAAATGATCAATCACTTCTCCGAAATTTTCTTTTAATATAGAAACTGCGATTGTATTAATTGTGAAATCACGTCGTGAGATATCCTCATAAAATGTTCCTTCTGAAACAAGGGGTTTTCTGCTTGACTTCTTGTAGGATTCTTTTCTTGCAGCTACAAATTCGAGATTTAATCCCTGGTGATTGAAGTGTGCTGTACCGAAAGTTTTAAAGACAACTACATCATTAATTCCAAGTGTGTTCGCAAAAGTCTGAGCATACTTCATAACATCGCCTACAATCAGGAAGTCTATGTCTTCAACTTCTTTCTTCAAAATCAGATCGCGAATGAAACCGCCAACAACATAAACCTCAACACCTGTTTCCTCCGATAATTTTGAAGCTATCTGAAGAAACTTAAAGTCCTTTAACTCCTCTTTGAAATTCATAATCATCAATTCATCTCAAAGTTTGTTTCATTAATTACTCGTTTGGCATTTCGGAAAAACCATTCAGTTTTTTTATAATGCTCTTGCGCTAGTTTCAGCAGATTAGGTTCTCCTTTAAAACGCAATGAGAAGCCTGCCATTTTTCTTGCATTAGCATAATCAAAATTTTTCAGCATATACTGAGATATTTTGTGAACAGCATAACTACTTATTTCATCTTTTACTTCTAAATCATTTTCAAAGTTTTGAAGAAACTGAAGATAGTCTTCCTCAAGCGCAGCACTCAAATCTATCATCAGCGGTATAGAATAATAAACATAAGACTTTGAATTCAACTTTTTCAAAATAGAGTATTTGTCATAGTCACTTCCGTTTACATACTTATAAATAAGACCAGTTTTCAATAATATTATTCTTGTATTTACCAATAATTCTATTCTTCGACTCGGTTTCGCATCTAACAAAAAATTGTATAGCTCATTTGCTTTGCCAATTTCTAAATTTTTTACGTAAAGCTCAGCTAAACGAAATTTCATATCATACTCAGTACTGGTGCCGGAAAATATATCTAATTTTGAATTAAGCAACTGAATTGCTTTTGTGAGAGAATCTCTAGCTTCATAGACTTTCGACAGACCAACTACCGCACTAAAATTTTCTGCTTTTGAAAGAATGTCTTCAAATATATTTTCTGCTTCATTATATTCTTTAAGAGATAATTGCTCCCAAGCCTTATTTAGGTTGGATGAAACATACCTTGGACATACTTTACCGACTAAGGGTTTGCGACCAAAGTAATAATTTGCTTTATCTGTTTTCCCATCAGTTGATAAGGAACTCAAGAATATCTCATAGTCTTTTATTACTGTATTTATATATTCTTCGATGGACAACTCAAAATCATTTGTATGGTAGTAATTCTTAACCTTCTCAATACCATATTCATCTACCAGATATAGTATGAACGATCCTGAATAAATGTATGATAGACTCGAAACACTTCCAAAAAAACTGAAACTATCAAAAAGCGCATTAAGATTAACTTTAAAATCATTTTTATAAGCGAGTGATGCTAAATTATGAATACTGTTTTCATCATAATAACCATCTGCAGCTTCGGCAACACCTTCAATCAAAGCAGGATTGAAACCACCGGCAAGTTTAAATATGCCGGAACCAAAACCTGCTGTAAAACAATGAGCTATTTCGTGTTTGATTGTACTTTCCCAACTGTCACAAGAAACATAAATACTGTTTAGCCAGGGCTTGGCCACGTCTGCAGAGCCAGATCCAAATAATTCTTTTTTCTGTACACTATTTAAAAAAATAAATGAATTTATTTTTGTATTAGGTTCATCCATAAAAAAATCACTAAGCGTCGAATAGTAATATTCCTGGTTCAAAGCAACTTGCTGAAGAACTTCTTTTTCAATTCGTCTGTCAGCATAAATTATAAAGTGTTTTGACTCAACTTGAATAGAAAGTTCATTTTTTAATCTTGATTCAGTAGTTGTAAAACCCAATACAGGCGAAACAAAGAAATAAAATAACGCAGCTACACCTATCGTCAGGAATAAAAATGATCTGCGTTTAACTAACAATGAGCTTTTAAGTTTATATTTAATTAAAAAATAAAGTATGCTCACGAAAAATATTAGATTAAAAAATCTGTATAGAGTTAGCTTGAGATCGACACTCAAACCTTCGTCATAAATTGTTCCCGGAAAGTAGGCGAACAATGGATTATAAAGATAAATCTGCGGATTAAAATAGATCTCGAGAACAGGAATAAATAAAATCAATAAATAGAAAACTATAAATGCTATTACTCTGATTTTTTTTACTAAGAAGTAAGCTGATGTTCCAATAGCACTCCCAATAATTACAGAAGGGAAAGTGATCACTAAGTAAAACATTAGTCCATCTGTAAAGGAGCAAAAACCAAATATGATTGAGTTAGTAACTGATATAGCGAAAGGTAAAAAAAACATCCACCTTAATGATGATAAATAATTCTCTGCATTAAACTTTTGATTTTCTTTTACAAACGATTTTAAGAAAGAAATACTGAATAACCCGGATAAAAATGATAATAGCAACGCATTCAATGCTGAGAATTCGTATCCGAATACCTTAGTTAAAGGAAGAGTCAGAAAATAGATATTAACGACTCCAATAATTAGTAAGTAAACAGATAAATAATTATTTTTTTTAATAAATTTTTGCATTTAGTTATTCTAATATTCTTTGCTGTCGACTCTTTGAATATCTGCTCCGAGAGATTTTAATTTTTCTTCAATTCTTTGGTATCCCCTGTCAAGATGGTAAACTCTTAGAACTTCAGTTGTTCCTTCAGCAATTAACCCGGCCAACACAAGACTTGCGCTTGCACGAAGGTCTGTTGACATAACTTTGGCGCCTTTCAATTTTTTCACCCCTGTGATTACTGCGGTATTCTGATCAAGTACGATTTGTGCTCCGAGACGATTTAATTCAGGCACGTGCTTAAACCTGTCAAAATATATTGTATCAGTTACAGTTGATACTCCATTTACAATCGACATCAGTGCTGTCCACTGAGCCTGCATATCGGTCGGGAATCCGGGAAAGATTGAAGTTGTTATTGATATTGGTTTCAGCTCTGCATTTCGAGAATCTATAGATATTTCATTAAGTCCGCTGGTTATTTTACATCCGCAGTCTTCTAATTTTAAAAGAACAGATTCGAGATATTTTGAAGAAGTCTCAGTTAAAGTGATCTTACTATTAGTAAGCGCAGAAGCAATTAAAAGTGTTCCTGTCTCTATTCTATCAGGAATTGTTGTAATTTCCGTCGAATGTAATTCTTTAACACCTTCAATTTCAAGTGTGTTGGTTCCAATTCCATTTATCTTAGCCCCCATTTTCAAAAGGAATTCTGCAAGCTGGGAAATTTCAGGTTCAATAGCTGCATTGTTAATTAAGGTTGTTCCTTCAGCTAATACAGCAGCCATCATTGCATTTCCGGTTGCACCGACAGATGAAACATCGAAGTTAATCTTAGCACCTTTTAACTTTTTTGCTTCAGCAATTATGTAACCGTTTTTTAAATCTATATCGGCACCCAATTTTTTCATTGCTGCAAGATGAAGATTTACAGGTCGTGGTCCCCAGGCACAACCACCTGGCAAAGATACTTTTGCTTTTCCAAATCTTGCCAACAATGGACCTAGAACATAGACAGAGGCGCGCATTTTTTTAACATGTTCGTAAGGAGCGGTAAACTCAGTAATGCCTGAACTATCAATCTCCAATATTTCATCTTTAAAATTGATTACAGCACCAAGATGCTTCAACAGCTTTGACATTGTAAAAATATCATTGAGCTCGGGAGTGTTTTTCAATATTGATTTGTCAGAGGCTAAAATTGAAGCCGGCATAAGTGCAAGCGATGAATTTTTTGATCCGCTTACTTTAACACTGCCGGCAAGTTTTTTGCCGCCTTTTATTATGAATTTATCCATACTGACTATTTAATGTTTTGAATTGTTTTTACAAAAGTAAGTATAAAAAATTGTTTTGGCAGATTGAAAGGTTGCCAGCTTTTTAGCGTGCTTCATCTTAATTTAAAGGTATTTGACTTTCTTTATTCGTCAGAATTAGAATTGATATACAAGTTCACCGACAGTATATTTGCAGTCAATTTTCTAAAGAATTACACAGAAAAATAACAAATAACTGCGAGAATGGCGGAATTTGGCAGACGCGCTAGACTTAGGATCTAGTACCGAAAGGTGTCGGGGTTCGAGTCCCCGTTCTCGCACAAACTTAAACTATACTAACTAAACTGAGGTTAATTTGGAGTTCAAAGTAAATGATATCTCACAATCCGAAAAAGAAGTCGAAGTTACTCTTAGCTATGATGAGATTAGAAATGAT
The DNA here is from genome assembly GCA_963699475.1 of uncultured Ignavibacteriaceae bacterium. Taxonomy (GTDB): domain Bacteria; phylum Bacteroidota; class Ignavibacteria; order Ignavibacteriales; family Ignavibacteriaceae; genus IGN2. The sequence goes on from CAVOUA010000019.1 coordinate 96,603, forward strand.
ATTGATCTTGAAGTAAAAAAAGAAACAAGTAAAATTCAGGTTCCAGGATTCAGAAAGGGTAAAGTACCAAAGCATATCATCAAACAAAGATATGGTGACTCACTTGAGTTTGAGGCTTCAGAGAAAGTGGCAAATATAAAATTCTGGGAGATAGCAAAAGAAAAAAACTTACGTCCAATCGGTCAACCGGTAATGACTGATCTCGATTTCAAAATTGAAAAAGATTTTAAATTTAAAATTAAATATGAGGTTATTCCTGAAATCGAAGTAAAAGATTACACCGGTCAGTTAATTGAAGTTCCTGAAATAAATGTTAAACCCGAAGAAGTTGAAAAAGAAATTGAACATCTTCTACGCTCGAACAGTATTCAGGAGGATGCTGATTTAGTTGGTGATGATGACAACTATCTTTTAGATGTGGAATTGACCAGAACCGATGAGAGTGGACAGCCAATAGCTGATAGTAAACCTGAAAAACTTCAAATCGATCTTTCAAATGAAAGTGTCCATCCCGATATAAAAGTAAATTCACGGGGAAAAAAGGTTGGAGAGAAATTTAAGTTTCATTTCCACGATGAAAGAATGGTTCAAAATAAAGATGGACAGGAAGAAAAAGTTGTTGAGCATTTTGATTATGAAGTTTTATTACTCGGGATAAAAAAATTAACTCTTCCTGAAATGAATGAAGAGCTCATCAAAAAAGCTACCAAAGATAAATTATCTACTGAAACAGAATTAAGAAGTGAAATTGAAAAGAATATTCAGAACTACTATGACCAGAAGGCTGAGGAATTTACCAGGAACAGCCTTATTGGCTTAATAATTACTAAGAATGATTTTACTCCTCCAACATTTATGGTTGATAGCATTTTGGATGAAATGGTTAAGAGCGAAGAAGAGACGACTTAAAAAACAAGGGATGAAAAAAATTGATACAAAGTATTTGCGAGAATACCTTCAACCTTCAGCACTCAATGAAGTAAAATGGTATCAGCTAAAAACTGAAATTCAGAAGAAAGAAAAAATAGAAGTAACTGATAAAGATCTCGAAGAACTTGCAGCAAAGGATGCTGAAAAGACAGGCTTACCTGTTGATAAACTTATAAATTATTATAAGTCATCCAACCAGGTTGAAAGGATGCTTGATGTAAAGCTATTCGAATTTCTTAAAGAAAAAAATGAAATTAAAAAAGTAGATCCGGAAAAATTTTCAAAGAAGCAGAAAGAGGAAAAAGAATGAAAGACAAATTAGAAATTTATAACCAGCTTGTTCCTTATGTAATTGAACAGACCGGTCGCGGTGAACGCGGAATGGATATTTATTCCCGTCTTCTTCGTGAAAGAATAATTTTTATCGGTATGCCAATTGACGATCATATAGCTAGCTTAACAATTGCCCAGTTAATTTTTCTTGAAGCAGAAGATTCACAGAAAGATATTAATCTTTACATAAACACTCCCGGTGGAAGTGTTACAGCAGGAATGGCAATTTATGATACTATGCGTTACATAAAACCTGATATTTCTACAATTTGTGTTGGAATGGCAGCAAGTATGGGTGCAATTCTTTTAGCAGGTGGAGCGGAAGGAAAACGCTCTGCACTTCCTCATTCCAAAATTATGATTCACCAACCCTGGATTGGTGGATTGCAGGGCCAAACTACAGATATTGAAATTCATGCAAAAGAAATGCTGAAGACAAGGGATACTTTGTATAATATTTTATCTAAGCATACAGGCAAATCAATTGAGCAGATTACCAAAGACTGTGACAGAGATTACTTCTTAACTTCCGAAGAAGCTAAAGAGTATAAGCTGATTGATAATGTCCTGGAAACACGAATAACCCCGGAAAAAAAATAATTATAGGGGGAAATTTTTCCCCCTTCCTCTTCTTCTTTCTCATTTGAAAATATTCTTATTTTAACACGAAGCTTGATTTATTTTCAAGCTGAAATTTTTTCGAACTAATATTACATCAGTATTGTTTATTTAAAGATTATGATAGGACATAGATTTACAGATTTCATTCCTGATGACAGTGGTCACGGCAGCTTTGAAGATTTATTAAAAGTTTTTATGCAGCTTGTTACTATTACATCCGGTGATGTTTCAGAAGCCTTAAACTGGATGAATGAACTCGATCGGCAGTATAATATTACAGGAGAAGAATATGGTATGGGTGATTTTATAGATGAGTTAAAAGAAAAAGGATTTATAAAGGAAAATGAAGATGGCCGTAGATTTACTTTGACTGCAAAAAGTGAAATGACCATCAGAAGACAATCTCTCGAAGAAATATTCGGCAAGTTGAGAAAGTCTGCCAGGGGAAATCACAGAACACCATTTTCGGGTCACGGTGATGAAATTACTTCAGACAGAAGAGAATATAACTTTGGCGATACTCTTGATCAGATTGATATGACTGATTCGATTAAGAATGCCCAAATCAATCATGGTATTGATGATTTTAAATTAACGGAACAGGATCTTGAAATTGAAGAGAGAGATTTTAAAGCTCTTACTTCAACTGTATTGATGATAGATGTTTCCCACTCGATGATACTTTACGGAGAAGATCGAATTACTCCTGCAAAAAAGGTTGCAATGGCACTTTCAGAATTAATTACTGTAAAATATCCAAAGGATACATTGGATATTATTGCATTTGGAAATGACGCCTGGCCGATTGAAATAAAAGATCTGCCGTATCTTGAAGTAGGTCCATTTCACACTAACACTGTTGCAGGATTGCAGCTGGCTCATGATATTCTTCGAAGAAGGAAAACTAATAACAAACAGATCTTTATGATAACAGATGGTAAACCAACTTGCCTGAAAGTTGGTGCAAAATATTACAAAAACAGTTTTGGTCTTGATAGAAAAATATTAAATAAAACACTTGATCAAGCTGCCATTTGCAGAAAGCAGAATATTACTGTTACGACATTTATGATTGCACGCGATCCATACCTTCAGCAGTTTGTCAGGGATTTTACAAAGATCAACAACGGCAGAGCTTATTACAGCAATCTGACGGGTCTTGGTGATTTTCTATTTGAAGATTACATACGTAACAGAAGAAAAAGAATAAGATGAGAGAAGCCCCTTCCTACCCTCCCCGAAAGGGAGGTTTATTGCAATATAAAGTGAGCGGTGTAATAAATATTAGAAAATAATGTTAAGGAAAAGTAAAAAAAATGAAAATTAATTCAATCAAAACACTGAGTGAACTAAAGCAAAGTGGTTATAAACCGAAATCAATTAAAGATGAATTAAGGGAAAACCTGCTTAAATTTTTGAAAGAAAGAAAAAATCCATTTGAAGGAATAATAGGATTTGACGATACTGTTATTCCCGATCTTCAGACTGCTGTTCTTTCACGCCACGACATATTACTACTCGGTTTAAGAGGACAGGCAAAAACAAAAATTGCAAGACTAATGGTTAACCTTCTTGATGAATATATTCCAGTTGTTGAAGGTTCAGAATTAAATGATGATCCGCTAAATCCGCTTTCAGTTTTTGCTAAAGAAATTATTTTAAGAGATGGAGACGAAGCTAAAGTCTCCTGGATTCACCGGTCAGAAAGATATACTGAAAAGCTTGCAACACCAGATGTTTCGGTGGCTGATTTAATTGGGGATGTCGATCCAATAAAAGCCGCTGCACTTAAACTCCCCTATTCCGATGAAAAAGTTATTCACTTTGGTTTGATTCCTCGTTCGCATCGATCAATATTTGTGATCAACGAGCTGCCCGATTTGCAGGCAAGAATTCAAGTTGCACTTTTTAATATTTTACAGGAAAGCGATATTCAGATTCGTGGATTCAAAGTTAGACTTCCACTTGATATTCAATTTATCTTCACTGCTAATCCCGAAGATTACACAAACAGAGGTTCAATTGTTACACCACTGAAAGATAGAATTGATAGCCAGATACTCACGCATTATCCGAAGAGCATTGAAATCTCAAAGCGAATTACCCAGCAGGAAGCAAAACTGACTACCGATCAAAAAGAAAAAATTAATCCCGATGAAATATTGTTGGATCTTGTTGAACAGATATCGTTTGAAGCAAGAGGAAGTGAGTACATCGATGCAAAGAGTGGTGTGTCTGCACGGCTTTCAATTTCAGCTTATGAAAATTTGATAAGCACTGCCGAAAGAAGAAGAGTAATCAACAATGAAAAAGAAACTCATTTAAGAATGAGTGATTTGTACGGCGTAATTCCTTCGATCACGGGAAAGATTGAACTTGTTTATGAAGGTGAACAAGAAGGACCGGCAAAAGTTGCGCAGATATTAATTGGTAAAGCAATCCGTAACAATTTTACTAAATACTTCCCCACCCCAGAAGGACTTAAGAAGACACAGCAGCCAAGTCCATATCAGCCAATAATTGATTGGTTCAAAAAAGGTAACAAGACAGACCTGATGATGAATTTAACTGATAAAGAGTACAAAGCACTATTGCATAATATTCCGAATCTTGAAAATATTGTGAAAAAATTTCAACCTTCGGTGAATGGAAATTCAAGAATATTACTTATGGAATTCCTCTTGTTTGGCTTATCAGAATTTTCTTTACTTAGCAGAACAAAAATTGAAGATGGTATTCAGTTTAAAGATATGCTAAGCTCGATGTTCACAATGCCAGTGGATGAAGATTTTGAAGATGAGGATGATGAATCTCAGTACAAATTCTAGTTTGTCACACTGAGCCCTTCGAAGTACTCAGGACAAGCTCTGTCGAAGTGTGACCTTCAGTCTTCGACAAGCTCAGACTGACAATTTCTACTTTCTCCCCTTTAACTAATTGATTATATTTCGCTATAATTTTAATAATTATCGACAAATTAGGTGAAGAAAAAAATAATATCTCATCGGTCCAGTTTATCCCTATCGTGGTGGAAATGCTCTTTTCGTGACCCACACTTATGAGTCGTTAAAAAATCATTTCGAAGTAAAAATATACAACTACAAGCTGCTTTATCCTTCAATTCTTTTTCCCGGCACAACCCAATTTGACCAAAGCAAGGAGCAGGTTTTCAAGATTCCGAATGAACGTCTTATAAATTCTACAAATCCTTTTAACTGGTTAAAAGTAGCCCGATTATTAAAAAATGAAAATGCTGACCTAATTGTATTCGATTGGTGGCATCCATTTTTTGGTTTTTGTCACGGAGCCATTTCCTTCCTGATTCGCAAAAAATATAAAAACAAAATCTTATTTATAACAGAAAATGTAGTTTCACACGAAGCAAATTTCATAGATAAGTTCCTGACGAAAATTGGATTAAGATATGCCTCTAATTTTCTGGTCCTTTCCGGTATTGTAGAAAAAGATGTAAAGCAATATTCTAAAGGAAAAAGGATATTTCGATCTGAACTACCGGTTTATGATTGTTACAAACCTGTTGAAGAATCCAACCTCCAGAAATTTAAAACCGAATTGGGATTTGAGGAGGATACATTACTTTTACTATTCTTTGGTTACGTTAGAAAATACAAGGGGTTAGACATATTAATTAAAGCAATTCCGGGAATATTAAAAGATAGTCCAAGGGCAAGGTTGCTTGTGGTTGGTGAGTTTTATGACAATCCTGCAGAATACCTGAACTTAATTGATATGCTTGGAATTAAGGAAAACATAAAGGTAGTAAATCAGTTTGTGCCGAATGAAGATGTGTCAAAATATTACCAGAGTTTCGGATGTGGTTATACTTCCCTACCGGAGTGCAACACAAAGTGGCATTTTAAATGTAGCTTACGGTTTTAATAAACCGGTAATTGTAACTGATGTTGGTGGACTTGCAGAATTTGTTGATGAAGGAAAAACTGGTTTTGTAGTTAAACCAGATTCGCCGGATGAAATAATGGAAGGTGTAAATAAATTTCTTGCAGCAAAAGCTAAAATAAATTTTAACGATTATATCGAAGAGAGAAATCGGAAGAACAGTTTTAACCAATTGCCGGAAGTCTTTAAGAAAATATTAGAAGAGTGTAAATAAAAACCTCTGCTAAAATAGTATCCTTAAGAAAGACTTTCATTTATGAGAGCTATCATTGCCTTACCAAATTCTGCGCGTAAAATGTAGTTTTTTATCTCATTTCTTTTATTTTAACATACATAGAAACACTAAGTACCAGCAGTATACCTATATAGAGCAATAACATTGAATACCTCAAGTCTTATATTTGGTAGTATAAATTCCCAACTTCTATACCATTTACTAGACTATTTTTTTTGAATTTCTAAATGTTTATCTGTCTCCGAATGATAATCTCAATAAACCATGACCGTTTATGAATCAGAAATAATTGTATTGGGATAGAATAGTTGATGATTAACAATTAAAAGCCCCGAATCATTTCGGGGCTATTCTGCGTTCTGACTCCTGAATTCTGTCTCCTGATTATTTCAGCAATACCATCTTCTTTATTTTCTGAAACTCGTTTCCATCTATTCCAGAAGCTTTGAGCATATAGAAATAAATTCCGCTACTGAGCTTCATTCCATTTGAATCTTTTGCATTCCATAACACAGAATGATTCCCTGCGAAACGCTGTTCATTAATCAATGAAGCAACCTGCTGGCCAAGTATGTTGTAAACAATCAACTCAACATCAGCAGCAACAGGTAATGAGAATTCAATGCTGGTAGTCGGGTTGAACGGATTTGGATAATTTTGTTTCAAAGAGAATGTTTCCGGAATAAAATTCGGATCAGATTCAGTTTCTGTTACAAGGTAAAGCTCTTTGTATTTTGTAATTGTTCCATTGTTCCCGGCAGCATAACCGGTGATCCAGAAATTTTCATCCACTTTAATTACATCAACATCAATGAAATTGATAGTATCTGCCTGTGAATAATCAAGAACATAATTTTCTCCCAAATCCTCAGTTTTGTATACATCCGTACCTGTAACAAAGAAGAATTTTCCCTGAATTTGTTCAGCCGATGCAGCGCTTACCACTTCACCAGGAATTTGTCCTGTTTTGGTGGACCAGGTGGCACCACCATCCGATGTGTAGTTCACATCTTCGCCAGCAGCAACACCAGCAGATAAATCAGTGAAAGTGACTACATTATGGTTCTGAAAGGTTGTTGTGCTTGATGTCCAGGTAAGTCCGCCATCAGTGGTTCTGTAAATTCGTGAGTCATCTGTCCCAAACCAGCCATTCTGAACATCAATCCATTTCATAGAATTGCTTTTACCTTTTTCGGTTCCATTTTGCGGTAATGTTGAAATATTATTCCATGTTAGACCTGCATCAGTACTCTTTAATATTACCCACTGCCCGCTTACCGGATCACCAACTGCATATCCATTCAGTTCATCTAACATAGTAATTGCATTAAGGTGCGCACCAGAGCTGAGATCTTCATAGACTATTGCCCAGCCAATTCCACCTGCCACCGTTCTTCGGATACGAGTTGCAGAACCAGTATTAATAATAACTACACACCTCTGCTCATTAATTGCACCAATACTTGTAACTTCACCTCCAAGAGCACTGAAAGTGGTTGTCCACGTTTGTCCACCGTTAATAGTTCTCAATGATTTTCCATCAATTGTTCCTGCCCAGGCAACTAAAGTATCAACAATATCTACACATAAAATTGATGTTGTAGCGGCTGTTGTCTGAACAATCCATCCGGGCTGTGGTCCGATTTCAATTGTGAATGGTGCTTCACTAACATCAAATACTAATGGATCGGTTGAATCGGATACTCGGTACTAGACAATTTGAAGAAATCTCATTTGGAACAACCCAGTCATACTGATTAAATGCTAGCGGTGCATCCTCATCATCCCCTGAGATACTATTTGCATCAACTCCATCAGCAATTAAACTCCAGTTTGTTCCTCCATCAGTAGAATATTCGAGTTTAACGAGATCAACAAATATTTTTTCCCATTTGATCGGATAAGATGTTCCTACATAAAGAATTTCGCCACCATCAGGTTGTAATACTTTTGTAACAGGATTTGTAACTAGTAACTGAACATTCCTTTGATGTACAGGAGTTCCATTTGGACCTTTACCGAATATCCGGATTGTATAATCATCAGGAGGAACGTTATTTGCATCTATTGTTAATAGGACAGAATCCGGATAGATTGTAAGAGAATCACCTTGTGGAAATTGGTAAATGAAATTTGCTGGGGGGACTGATTCAGCAGAAAACTTCACCGATTTATCATACAACTTTATTGCAGGTACGTTTAAAATTACATTAAATGATCCGTTTGGTTTAACTGTATCTGCGGTTTGAGAGATTGTCATGGCAAAGTCAGGAAAATATGCAACGAAGCTGGCAAAGCTTCCAAATCTGAAATCTGACCAAACTGACATCGATGTAACGTTGTTAGAAGTTATTGCATCGTAATCGCCTTGATAACGTGGAGTTCCACCACCTCCGCAGGTTGAGCAATCAATTTTAAATTTGGATGTAGAAAGATTCTGATTTGTTACCCAGGTTACACCACCATCATCAGAATATGAAGCATAAACCTCTGCACTATCACTGGTAGGAACATTTCTTGTATCAAACCACTTTGTATAAAGTCTTCCTGTTTCTTTATCGCACCAAGTGGACGGATGCCATTGATGGTTTGCAGTTGTGTTTGCATCATCATTTATAACTACAGGCGCTGACCAGTTGCTCCCTGATCAGTTGAATACCGGCAGAAAATATCGGGTTTATTTCCATTTCCCGCAGGAGTGTTAGATGCATAAACAAGATATAGCCTTCCTCTGTAAGTTCCATAACTATTATCTGCAGTAATAAATGGATAAGGTCTTGTTCTCATATTTTCTACTGAATGTCTTCCTCCAACATCAGTCCCTACATAATTAGCAAAGAATTGAGCAGACTTTTGAGTAAATGTCTGGCCTCCATTTGTTGAAACATAAAAAGTATATCTCGGAACAAATGTAGTATTGGAATTAGTTACAACATAAACTGCTCCACCGGGCACATCACCACCAATGGTATTCGGACCAACAGCAACCATCATCCCAGGTAAGTTTTGAGGGGAAGGACTGAAAGTATTTTGCCAGGTTAGCTCCAAAATCTGTGCTGCGAGCAAAACTGCCAACACCACTATTAGTCATAGTAGTATAAACATAATTTGCATACGGTCCGGCTGTTTGATCTGCAGCTATCCAGTTTTTATCATTTCCGACAACAGCAGTTACTGATGCTGACCAGGTTGCACCGTTATCGGTGGACTCAATTACTTTACAACCTTCAATGTTCGGGGCTCCATACATATTTTCATAGTATAAATTACCAAGGCTATCGTAAGCTGTTACAGGATCACCCCTCATTGGAAATCCAAAGTTAGGAGTTTGGAATGTCCAGTCAACTCCATTGTAAGTATAATGAGTCGAATTCGTATTGAAAGCATTAAAATATTCTGTAGGATTATTGGGATTTGCAGAAATATGTGGCTCTGCGAAATCCACTCCTAAATAGAAGTTATCAAAACCTTCATCAGAAGTAAGTATATCCCTCCCAAGTGGAGAATTTGCGGGAACAGATTCTGGAGGTGTTAAATGCATTGTGTTATCAACATTCGGATCATCCTGAGCATAATTAAATCCGATGAGAAATATTAGTGCAACAAGGATATAGTTTTTTGAAAGGATGGTAAATCTATTCATTAGTTGACCCTTTTTTAGTGGATAAAAAAATATAGATGATAAAAATTCTCTCCAAAATACAAACAGGAGAGATTAAATAAAACACTCTGTTATGAATTTATTTTAAAAAAACCATCTTATTTGTTTGAATGAACGAACCGGCTCTCAATTGATAGAAATACACACCGGACGCTTGACTTGCTACACCAGAGAATTCAACTTCATATGTTCCAGGTTCTTTTTCTTCGTTAACCAAAATTGCAACTTCGTTTCCGAGAATGTCAAAGATCTTTAAAGAAACCGTTTGAGATCGCTTCTCTCCACTCGAAATGACTGATGGGATAGTAAATTTTATTTTTGTTGTTGGGTTGAATGGATTTGGATAATTCTGAAACAATGAATATTCCATCAGATTTGCATCGCTTTCAAATTCAACACTTGTGGGACTTGACTCAATATAAGCCAATCCTAAGATGTGATTCATTCCAACTGAGCCAATTATTGATCCAACACCTGTGGAAGCATTAACGCTTACAAAATCATTTAGCTCACTTTCAGATCCGATCAACCCATAAATGCTTCCATTCTCATCAAATATTAAATCATTTGTTCTCTTACCCAATCCTGTGTGTCCCACAACAGTTGTATCACCAGTATTTAGATCAACCTTGAAAATTACATCTAAATTTGGGACCCACAATACTTGCTGAGGACGCCCAAAGTTCATTGGTCAAAGGATTAATTGCTATACCTGAATAAGTACTGATAGCATCAACAACTAAAGAATACGTACCGTAATCTAAATCTATGATATATAACATTCCATTTCTTGACATTCCGTAAAGAATACCTGTTGTATCAAATGCAATGCCTGCCATCTGCTGTAAGTCTAAAGTGAAAAGTAAGTGGGAATCACCTTCAACAGAATTAACTTTAACTATATCTGCATCCATCGTTCGTGAAACTAAACCGTAGATTGATCCTGTTGTCGGATGAATTGAAATACTCTTCACTCCGTCAAATGCAGAAGGACCAAGTAAAGTTCCCGCTCCAGTAACCGGATCAATAGTTAAAATCGCACCATTATTTTGGTCACCGGATGAAGCGTAAAAGGTTTTATCCAATGCGGGATAGTTTATATAAGATGAACCCAAGAGGGTATAACCAGAAAACGTCGGATCATTTGATGATACAGGATACACTTCACTAATATTTCCTAATGTAGATGGCGAGAATCTAAAATCTAATGTCAGCGATTCAAAAGTTGATAGAGTTACCGGAAATGTTAATGTTGTTTCTAAATTAAAATCACCAAAACTGAAGGTATATTAGTTATCACTAAATCCTGATCACCGTAATTTGCAAAGAATAACTGTATTAACCAAACTAGTTGTTCCAATTTCAACGTCACCAAAATCATTCGTAATTGGATCACCAAATGCATAGACACCAGATCGCGGTCCAACTTCAAAATCCCCCACCATCATATTTCCGTCTTTAAAAATATTTCTGATGGAAACGTAAGTGTTCTGCAGGGTGTAGTCCTTGCTGTTCGGATTTGTATTACAATCAAATCTCAAATTATTTGAGGAACCAGGAAATGGATCACCCGGATCACCCCGGTTCTGACCGAGATTAAGATTACGGAAATCCATCTGCTTGTTCAAGATCAACTTTATAATGATCTTCGTTTTGGTTACCACCTTGTTGTCATCAACGTGAAAAATTAAGAAGCCTGAATCATAAATGTTTGCATCAAATCCAATTCTTTGCCTGTTCTCAATTAGAATAATACTGATTAGTAATTGCAGCATCTTTCCACATTCTGTAAATAATAGGGTTTTCTTCTACGTTCGGCACTGAAAGTGCATCTTCATACGAAGTAATATTAATAGGGGTTACCCACCCAAGTTGCTTTTTACCCATGCACTCATATGAACCGGAGTTTCCGGTGAGGAACCATTCCCACCCTAAGCTCCACCAGCCATTAAACACCAGTTTCCAAGACCTTCAGACGATCCATCGGTATCATACAGGTCAGGTATTCCAAATATGTGACCAAATTCGTGTGCAAATACACCAATTGTTTTAATCGGTCCACTATTATTACTCGCACCTTCTCTTTCAGGCATAATTGCATAATTTCCATCAATAATTACATTTTGTCCGGAAACAGGATCAATATCGTTGGTAATAAATGACGTTCCACTATAAACAGTAAAATTCCATCTATGTGACCAAATATTAAATGCTCCTGCTGCTGCATCCGCCCCTGAATGAACTACAGCTACAAAGCCAATGTGTGGTTTTCCCTGAACATCATAGTACTGAATGTAGTCTGCATAATTTAAAGTTGGATCAGAAACTTGTAATATTTCCCAAACAAAGCGTGGCCCCCCTTGCGGACCTAAGCCGTTGTTTCCTCCCTCATATTCTTCAAGCGTGCGTGGCATATTATACCAACCTTTAGCATCTCCGGTAAAATAAAGCTGGTTGTAAGAAACTTCAGTATAATAGTCAGTGACTGTTCCTGTTGGATTAGGTCCATCGTAAAGGTGAGATTGAAAATCTTGCTCAGTGTAAAATCCAGATAAATTGGTATATTGCCCCATCAAAGTAAGTGCATAGACTGTATCTTCTGCTAGCGCAGATTCCGGAACTAATCCTTGAGCAATTTGTTCTCTTATTTCTTTCCTCTCTCGAAACTTATCTGCATAATAGCCATTTGAATATTCGCTTTGAATCATCTTTTGAAATTCCCAGAAATAAGCTGGTGGTATCACACCTTTTTTCGGTGAGACTTGTGCAAAACTGAGTGTTAGATACAAAAAAGCTGACAGAAGAGTGATGCTAAAAGTAATTTTTCTCACGTTATCCTCGTATGATATTTTTTTAGAAAAATTTTAATTAATTCTGAAATGTAATTACAAAAAAATCCCCCCGAGAAATTACATATCGGAGGGATTAAATGAAAATATTTAATGATTATTTCATTAGAATCATTTTCTTGATTTCCAGGAACTCATTTCCGTTTATTCCGGAAGCTGATAGCTTATAAAGATAAATTCCGCTGGTAAGCTTACTTCCACCTGCATCGTTTGCATTCCAGACCATCGTGTGATTTCCGGCAGACATTTGACTGTCTATTAATCTAATAACTTCCTGACCAAGTATGTTATAAATTACAAGCTTAACATTTGATTCAACAGGAAGCGAGAAGTCAATCTTTGTAGTTGGATTAAATGGATTCGGATAGTTTTGTTTCAAATCGTAATCTGATGGAATGGTTCCAGATATATTGTCTTCAACGCTTGTTAAAATTTGATCCACATAAGCTAAACCTAGTATATGCTTGAATCCAGTTGAACCCACAATTGTTCCAACTCCAGTTGAAGTATTTATGCTTATGAAATCATTCACAAGAGTTGATGATCCAATCACTCCAAATAGATTTAGGTTCTCATCAAAAACAATATCGTTAGTCTGCTTACCTAATCCTGTGTGCCCAATAATACTGGTATCCCCGGTTGACAAGTTAATTGTAAAAATAGCATCATTATTCGGAGGGATAGCTGCACGCGAAGTTGCCCATAATTCATTTGTCGCCGGATGGAAGGTAATACCCAGATAAGAGCCAACAGCATCTACAACAAAATTAGCTGAACCGTTTACTACGTCTATTGTATAAAGATCACCAGTTCTGGTTATTCCATACAAAACACCAGAAGTATCGTATGCAATACTTGCCATTAGAGGGATGTTTAAAGTAGATATCAAATAAGCATCACCTTCCCCGGCATTTATTTTCACCAGATCAGTACTGAGAATTCCCGGCAACAACACCATAAATTTTTCCATCTAACGGATTGATTGCTATGCTTGTAATTTCATCAAATAATGATGGACCAATGTTTGTCCCTGCACCTGTAGTAGGATTGATGGTCATTATATTGCCACTGTTCTGAGAACCGGAAGAGGCATAGATGGTTTTTTCAATCGCCGGAATCATTCTGTAACTATTTCCACTTAAAGCAATACCCTGAAAATCAGGATCATTGGTTGGGATTGGGTACAGAACACTTGTGTTACCTAACGTAGTTGGTGAATAGGTGAATTCAAGTGTCAACGAATCGTAAGATGCCAGCGTAACAGGGAATGTTAAACTTGTAACAAGGTTAAAATCTTCGAACGATGAAGCAATGGTAGAAATAACCAGATCGTTTTCTCCATAGTTAGCAAGAACTGCTGGTATAGTTGAACTTGTCGTTCCTATTTCAACATCACTAAAATCTATTGAATGTGGACCGAGAAAAGCATGAACACCCGGAAAAGGTTTCATCCTTATTTCAGTTAACCAGGTACTCCAATTGTTATTCTTTGCAAATTCACAAAATAGCCAAATATCGTACTGGTTTACCGGGTCAACAGCTGCACTAAAATAATCCCCCCATCGAGTAGAACTGCTTGAGGAGATAAGCCTTCAGTCATTACTTTGCTAGGACTTAATCCGGGAGGATCAGTGGATAACCTTGTTGAGTAATATGCCCCAATGTACGATGTACTTGATGATTTACTATAAGTTAGTGCAATATTGTGATCTTTATCTACTGTTATTGCGGGCTGAATGAAAAAATATCCGTCCTCACCTTGTTCTACCTCTTCGACCAAAGTATTAGAATTTACGTCAATCACAAAATATTTTATACTGGAATATGTAGTATGTTGTGTATTTCTAATTGCATGAGCTGTATAAAGCAAGCCATCTCTTAATACGGGAGCTTTAGTAATCCAGGTAAAATTATCTACAGGATCACCACCAAGTTGTTCTGCACTTGGAGCCCTATAATAAGGTGTAGATGTAATTAGTCGAGTATCTGTTAAAACCGGATTGGTAATCGGATCTGTAATTTTAAAGAGTTCATAAAAGTTAGTAGAAATACCTTGATCGCTCGGGCATAAACAAAATATGCAGCATTTCCTCCTATATCATAGGAATAATACGGATGAATTACATCATATGCCTGTCCATTTACTCTAATGTTCCAAATATCAGTCCAGGACACTCCTCCGCCCTGAGCAGCGTAAAAATCGCTGGAGTTCAAAATTCTTATTTTATTGTACTGGTAACCGCCACCAAATCCAAATTGCCTGGAATTGATATATAGTGCCTGGTCATCATATCCAATTTTTGGATAATCCCCCCAATTACCGGCGTAAGTGCTACCATTTAATTCCGAATTAATAGTGTACATATACCAGATTCCAAGTGGATTTTCATCATCAGAATGTGCTATTACAAAAGGAGCTTGTAATATCGCATCATTTCTGGTGAACCATAACATTACCCATTTACCGTGGTGATGATCGTAAATAACTTGAGGATCAGATATAAGCTGGGGTGTTAACTACCTGAGATATCCACTGGCTCTCGGAAATGTTTTTTAGTAAGTTACCATCCCTATCATAAATGTGAAATCTATTATTCACAGCTGCAACAACATGATTCGGTCCAACGGACATCGCTGGATCAGGTGGCCACAAGCTTTGATATCCTATTGATTCAAAACTGTGAAGTTCAAAATTTATACCTATTTCAGCACCTCCTTGTGCGCCACTTTCAACATAGAAATAATTATCAGATACTGGAGCTTCTCCCTGAATAAACAGTGGTTCAGCATTATATTCCATAAGTTCAATTACACGCGGTTCGCCGAGTATTTCATCTCCTACTGGATTAAAACTAAAATTATCAGTAGTAACCATTACCCCATTGGCTACACTACCTGAGGCCGGTCCTTGATAAGTGGTTTGAGGAAATATAACATTTGAAAAAGTGAGGAAAGAGATAAGCGTAAATAGTAAGTAATTTCTCATAACTTTATCCTATTTTTTTGAAATTTAAAGTTTTACGAACTTAACGATTAGGGGATTATTATGCAATTAAGTTATGTCCCCTTTTTATTAAGGCTTAAATACAACAATGAATTATTCATTCTTTTCGTTGTAAGTCTCCAACAAGTACTTTGCAATAGCTTCTGCTTCATTAGGCTTCAATCCCGGATTTGGCATTGGAGGAAACTCCGGGTCAACTTTTACCGGGTTCCGTATAAATGCAACTAATTGGGCTTCCTTTCCAACGTATTTAGGGAGAACTTGTAAGTGAGCAGGTCCAACGAGTTTTTGGTCCCATTTATGGCAGGAAGCGCACTTCACCTGGTAAATTTCTGCTGCATTAATAGAAACAGTTTTGCCTTCACCTTTTAACTCAGCCAAATATTTATCAAACTCTGCGCTTAACACTGCACTGTGAACTTGCGTGGAAGTTGCCATCGCTTTCTGATCACTAATAATAAAAGCTGCTATCGAAAATATTAGTGTAAAAAACATCAAAGCTGCAGTTGTGCCTTTTATTTCTTTTGATAAAACATAAAGGAAATGATATCCGAGGAATAAAAGTATCAGCGAAATTATAGCATAGAAAAAAACAGTTCCGGTCAATGAGGAAGAAGGAAGACTAAAAACGCTTATTAATAACAAAACAGGAATGAAGAAAGAGCCAAAGAATGTGACTCTTACAATTTTTTGTTTAACGAAATTCGAATATTCTTCTTCTTTGACTCTTTTCTTCTTTTCATCCTCAAGAAAAGTAAAAAGAATCATTCCTCCTGTAAGTGACAGAGCAAATAAAATATAAAAGATAAATCTTGACAATACTTCCCAGGAAAATAATCCAAAAATAAAATTATCAATTTCCCATGCGGAATAAATTGTAGGGATCGTAAGTGCGGTTACAAAAAACCACAATCCAAGAAAAAGAAACGCCAATCCGAAGGAACCGGCTTTTTTACTAATCCTGTTACTTTCATCACTTAGTTTCTGAACGTCTTCAAACACTCCCGGTTCAGTAACATCTTTTCCTGAAAATGAATTAAATATTCCATTGAAAGAAAGTGAATACCGGTAACTGTAAATAAATATCAGAGCAGTTGTAACAAACACAAGCGACAAAGCAAGGTAATTAAGATTTGAAACCTGCGAATTGTGGAGTAGCTGGGAATAAATGAGAATTGAAGCAATAATTGGGGCGACTCCAAGTATGAATCCAACACTTTTATTAATGGTTGTTATTTCAGCAATTTCTTTTGCTAAACGAAGATAGAATTTGTCGTTTCCTTTTTCACCTTTTCTGCGGTAGATAACTGAGAGAATAATTCCACCAAATACTATACTTATGAAGGGGATAAAAAGAAACAGAACAAGCAAAAGCATATAATGCAGAAGCTCGATATGCTCAGCTGACTGAGGTAAAACAAAATTATTTAAAAATTCCATCAGTTATATCAATAAATTAATTTATCAATTGAAACAAGAAATACAACAAATAGCGCAAAGTAGTTTATGTATCTGAAATTAAGATTGAATATCTTGTAATCACTTGTATCAGCAAGAAGTCCGAAAGCCTTCCAGGTCAGTAAGGCTCCACTCAGGAACAAACCAAGATTGATCCAAAAATCTGAAACTATTCCGAAAAGAGGAATCATCAAACCGGTAACTGCAGTAGCAATAATCCAGATGAAAGTAATTCTTGAAAGTTGTTTCCTGCTGAACACTTCAGTTAAAGTTGGAAAACCAGCCTGCCGGTAATCTTTATCAAGAACTAAAAGTAATAACCAGAAATGAGGAATCTGCCATATGAAAAAGAAAAATGCAATTACAATTATTTGAGGATCGAGTAATGAACCACCTGCGCCAACCCATCCAATAGCAGGCGGAATTGCTCCAACTAAGGAACCGGGAACTATGGCAAATGGAGATCTCCTTTTTAGCAAAGTATAAATGAAGTTATACCAGATAAGATTTAATAATCCCAAACCAAGTGCTAATAAATTGGAACCAAAAAACAGTATCGCCGAGCCAGATAGAACAAAAAACAAAGAAATGAAGAGAGCATTTGAAGAAGAAATTCTTCCCGAAGGAATTGGTCTGTTTTTCGTACGATCCATTTTGACATCAAAATCATTTTCCTGGTAATGATTAAACCCTGCTGAACCAAATGCCAGAAATAATACGCCAAATAAAACAGGAATTATTTGAAGGTTGATATGACCTACTGCAGCAATATATCCGAATGCAGTTGTAACCGTAACAAAAACAGTTATCCTGATTTTAACAAGCTCAAATAATATTTTTATTTTTTTATTCAATTCATTCTTTCAGAAATTAATTTCCTGTCATCTCTTCCAGCAATTTTAAATCTTCTTCACTCATTCCATACATCCAGTTTTTGAATTCTTCTTCTGGCATCACAATTATTTTAGAGTACATATATGAATGGTTCAATCCGCAATACTCTGAACAGGCGATATCATAATCTCCCGTTTCCGTTGCAATGAACCATGTAACTCTTTCCCTGTTTGGGAATACATCCTTTTTTACTCTGAATGCAGGAATGAAAAATGAATGATTAACATCATTTGAATTAAGAATTAATTTTATAGGTTTATTTACAGGTACGTAAAGTGTATCAGTTGTTTTACCGTCTTCATATTGAAAGCTCCAGTTCCACATCTGTGCTGTAACCTTTACTGGCATGGCATCTTCAGGAACGTTCACCATTTCCATATAACCCTGCCAACCATACCAAAACATAATCAAAACAAGAATGGTAGGAATTCCAGTCCACGCGATTTCCAATCCCATATTCCCGTGAATGTTTGTTCCTTTTGGATTTCTTTTCCTGTTATACTTAATTACAAAAAATATCATCAAGAATGTAATGAGTACAAGAAAGAAAACAGAAACAATCAGAGTAAACAGGAATGTTCCGTCAACAGAGTTTACAAAATTTGATACATCATCAAACATTCATCAGTTCCTTACTGGAAAGAATAATCAGAGAATAATAACACGAACGAAATACCAAGAAAAAATAACGAAACAATCACGAATACAACAAAAGTTTTTGTTTCGCTTCTCAGGTGCATAAAAATTGTTAGCACCAGGTATGCTTTAAAAGTTGCAATGATCAATGCAGTTGCAACAGTAAATCTTCCAATATCCATTCCTGCAACAGCAACAGTAACGGCAGTAAGTGCCATCAATGAAAGCCAGACTAAAATATATATTCCGTAACTGTGTGAGTGTTCGTGATAATAATCGTGTTTTTCCATATATAATCCTTATGTGATCAGATAGAATAATGGGAAAAGGAAAATCCAGATAATGTCAACAAGATGCCAATACAACCCTGCATTTTCTAATCGTACATAATTATCTCTTGTAATAATATCTTTTCGTGTCATTCTTGTCATAACTGCAATTAAAACCATTCCTACGATAACGTGAATACCATGGAGCCCGGTCATAACATAATACAATCCAAAGAATAAAATTTCACCTGAACTTTTTGAAAGAAGTTCTTCGCTGCCGGGATAAATTCCGTGATGAAATTTTGCTGTCCACTCAAAATATTTATTAACCAAAAAGAACAGTGCAAGGAAAATTGTAATCATTTGCATGAACATTGATAAAGTCTTTTGGTTTCTCTGGATTGCAACTATTGAAAGCGCCATCGTCAAACTACTTGTTAGAAGCACAGCAGTGTTGAACGCACCCATAATTGTATTCAATTCTTTTGCTGCGATATGAAATGCATCCGCATACTGAAACCTGTACACTGAATAAATAAGGAACATACCTCCAAAAAGAAGAAGCTCAGTAAAAAGAAATAACCACATTCCCATCCGGGAACCAGTATCATCTCTATGCACGTGAACTGCTGATGTGTGTTCGGTTGAACTCAACGAACCTCCTCATTTTCTAATTTCTCATCATTCATTTTGTACTGATAAGGATCGGTTTGAATATCAGGAATATCAACAAAATTTTCGTGAATAGGAGGTGTGTCAATCTGCCATTCCAAAGTTTCGCCACCCCAGATGTTCTTTTCTGTAACAACCTTTCCATTCTTTACTGAACGATACATGTTATAAACAATCATCAATAAGCCAGCAACAAGAATCCAAGAACCAACAGTTGAGATAAAATGATAGGATTGGAATTCAGGAAGATAGTCATAATATCTTCTGGGCATTCCTAACCATCCCATAATGAACATTGGGAAATAAAGAACATTAAATCCAATAAACAGAAACCAGAAAGAAGTTTTACCTAACTTCCTGTTATACATTCTTCCAAACATCTTCGGGAACCAGTAGTGCAAAGCAGCTAAAAAACCAAAACCAGTTCCACCAAACATAACATAATGAAAATGTGCAACAATGAATGAAGTATCGTGAATCTGAATATCAACTGATAAAATTCCCTGCATTACACCTGTTAGTCCACCAATTGTAAAGAGGAAAATAAAAGCTAAAACAAATAGCATAGGTGTCGCTAAATCAATCGATCCTTTATAAAGAGTTGCAACCCAATTAAAAACTTTAATGGCACTTGGAATTGCAACAACCATTGTTAGCAATGAAAAAATGAATTGTCCGGTATCGCTCATTCCAACTGTGAACATGTGATGAGCCCAAACGAGCGAGCCAAATAAAGCAATTGCAATACTTGAAAACGCAATAAACTTATAACCAAAAATTGTTCGCCTGGCAAAGACAGGAATTATTTCTGAAACAACTCCCATCGCAGGCAAAATCATAATATAAACCGCAGGATGAGAGTATATCCAGAACAAATGTTGATATAAAACTGGATCACCACCGAGTGCAGGATCAAAAATTCCAACTCCCAACCATCTTTCAACTGCAACTAACAACAAGGTTATTCCGATAATTGGAGTTGCCAGAACCTGAACCCATGCAGTTGAATATAGAGACCAGATTGAAAGAGGCATTTTAAACCACGTCATACCCGGAGTTCTCAAACGATGAACGGTAGTTACAAAATTTAATCCGGTCAAGATCGATGAGAAGCCTAGAACGAAAGCTGCAAATAGAGCAAACATCACATTAGTATTTGTTCTAACAGCATAAGGAACATAGAAAGTCCAGCCAGTGTCAGCAGGTCCGCCAGGCAAAAGAATTGAGACTACTGCAAGTAATCCACCAATCACATACATATACCAGGACATTAAATTAATCCTTGGGAAGGAAACGTCTTTGGCACCAACAAGGATTGGCAAGAAAAAATTTCCAAATACAGCCGGAATGCCCGGCACTACAAAAAGAAATATCATTATAACCCCATGCAGAGTGAAGAAGGAGTTATAAGTTTGAGCATCCATTATTGTTCTTCCCGGAGAAATTAGTTCGAGACGCATTAAAAATCCGAACGTAACTCCAACGAGGAAAAATATTGAAAGCGAAATAAGATATAGAATACCAATCCGTTTGTGATCCGTCGAAAGAATCCAGCCCAATAAACCTGTGTGCTTACCTTTATATTCGAGGTAACTTGGTTCGTGTCCGTTTGTTTTTATAGTTGCTGATTCAACAGCCATAGATCATCACCTTGCTTTAATAATTTCTTTTTTTGGTTTCAACCTGATTATCAAAAAAAATATTCCAGCAAAAAATAAAATTGCAGCGCCAAATATTCTTGTAATGTTTAATGCATATTTCTGTCCTTCAGGATCATAACTGAAACAGAATCTTAAAAACCTAGCAACAGTTGGTGTTACCCTGCTCTCTGAAGTTTCGATTACCGCCATTTTAAAATCAAAGGGAAGAATACCATAACCATGATTCTCTGAATAACTGGGGAAAAGATAACGACAAATCTTTCCGTCACCATCGACAAAAATTAATGTTCCGGCGTGTCTTAGTTCTGAGTCCTCTCTTTTGAAATAAAAACCTGCTGAAGTTGTAACGGCTTTAATATTTTCTTCTGAACCAGTTAAAAATCTCCAGCTCTCTGGTGTAACTTCTTTGTCAAAACCAGAAAGCATTTCTTTCTTTTTAGTAGAAGCCTTCTCCGGATTTTCAAATTCATCAATACTAATGGACACAACATTATAATCGTAACCTGGTTCTAAATCTGATTTGTTCATCACATTAGCAAGTTCAAACATCAATGGATTGCATATCCCCGGGCAATTGTAATAAACCAGCGCAATTACCGTTGGACCCGTTATTAATTCTCCCAGAGTAACTTGATTTCCGTCTTCATCATTAAAAGAAACATCAAGAGGAATATATTTTCCTAATTGTTCGTCTACTCCAATTTCAATATTATCGTTTGAAAAAGAAATTGAAACGAATAATAGAACTATAATAATATAACTTAATAAGAATTTCATAATAAACTTTTATAACAATCGATTAAGGTAGTTAAACAATAAATTCCTGTCATTTTCTGTAAGATTTATTATTTCGGAATTAAATCCTTCGAATGTAGAATTTATAATTACAAAATTTATAAAAGCATTGACACTAGCTTTCCATCGAATAGAATTTATAAGCGAGGAAAGTGCAAGCTTTTCATTATCAACTATTTCTTCTAACAACTTTACAGAGTATTTAGTTCTGTCAGTATCAATGGTTCTAAGTGCTTCTTCTAGTTTCTTTGTTTTCTGTTCATTTTCAGACCAAAATTATTTTCATCGCCGCAGCAACTGGAATCTGCGCAGGAATTTTCATTCCAGATGATAAATTATATAGCGAATTTAAAGCAGCTAAATCTTCATCCGTATCAATCGGTGCATCTTTCATAAATTCTTGTCTAATGTAATGAGCTATTGATATTCTCTCCTGAGGTAATAAAAAATTATAGGAGATCATTGCGCTTCCTTCAATGCCCTCTTCCAGCGTTGTGTAAATCGCACTTAGAGTTCTGCCATTTTTCCAACCGTCCGGACTCGTGAAATTACGTGGTGCCGGATTTAACCCAACCGATGCAGGTCCACCACCTGCTCCTGTTTCGTTATGACAAGATGCACAATTAGCTTTGTAAAGTTCTTTACCCGCAGAAATTATTTCTGCTGTTGGTTCATTCAATTTAAAAATGTCAATGGGTGGCACCGTTCGTGCTTGAACTGCGGGCAGATCAGCAATCACGGTTGAGTCAGGAACAAATGCTGACGTTTTGTTAATTGCAATGTTGCCAACATTTGCAACGTAATAAAGTCCTATAATAATAATAATGACCAGGATGTAAGGATAGAGAATACCAAACAAAGTGCCGGGATTCTGCTTTACTTCATTCAAAAATTCAGATATTTTTTTCTTTATTTCTTCCATAAAATTTTAAAGATGGAAATCCAATCCCCGCTGTAATTTTGGATCACCGATTGGAACAAGATTTTCTTTTTTAGCTTTCATATTAAATACTAAAATTAATAATCCCACAACACTAATAGGGAAAACGAGATCAATCCAGCTAAACGAATAACCTCCTGAAAGCTGTTCCATTTCAGGCATAACTAACCAAAATAAATCAAAGAAATGTGCAAATAGTAACCAGATCGAAATAAACTTTAATCGTTTAGGATCCATTTTAGATGGCTGAGAAACCAATGTTATATACGGAACCAAAAATTGAATAATTATTAGTGCGATTGAGAAAATTGCCCAGCTACCTTCCCACTTCTGCAAAAACCAAAAAGTTTCTTCAGGTAAGTCTGCATACCATATTAGCATATATTGTGAAAAGGCTATGTACCCCCAGAAGTTTACGAAAGCAAAAAGTAAAGCGCCAAGACTGAATAAATGATCGTTGGTCATAGCCGGATGAAGGTAACCATTTTCCTTCAGGAGTACAGTTGCCAGAGTAACGGCGGCAAGAGAAGCTATTACAGTTCCAGCAAAGAAGTAGACGCCGAAAATTGTTGAGAACCAATGAGGTTCAACACTCATCAACCAATCAATCGCAGCAATTGAAATAGTTATTGCAAAGATGGGGATGAAAATAGCCGAAAGCCTGATATTGATGGTTGTTAATTTCTGATCTTTGCTCGAATCCTGTTTTTTTGAATTCCTAATGAAGAAGAAATAGAAAAGAGACCACACTGCGATCAATACAAAAACTCTAATAATAAAAAACGGCACATTTAAATAGGGAGCTTTTCCTTGAAGAATTTCGTCTTCGGCCACAGCTTCGGCATGAGACCAGTGGAATAATTCTCCCATATTAAATAAAAGTGGGATAACCAATAATGCAAGCAAAGGAATTATTGCTGCAAAAAATTCTACAACTCTTCGGATAGGGAACACTCCAGTCTGCACCAACAATATATTCAAGTGCAATCAGGAATAATGCACCAACTCCAATACTTATCAGAAAAGTAAACGCGATGAGATAATTAAACACAGCTCTTGAATGATCAACAAAAAATGCTGTTACTCCAAGAATAATTCCCACAATTAGTAGCACCATTCCAATTTTAGAAAGACTGGCAGGTAAATCTTTTTTCTGATATGTAAGTTCGTTGTTATGCATTTAAGAGTTACTCCGCTTTTACCATTTTGAGGTCGGAATCACTGGCATTCTTTGCTCTTTGCAGCACCCTGATATAATTAACTATTGCCCATCTCTCTTCCCGTGTAACCTGAGAAGCATAAGAAGGCATAACATTTTGTCCAATAGTAATTATATGATAAATCATTCCGTCCTGAAAATTTCTTGCACGGTCTGAATGGAGTGTAGGAGGATTCGGGAATTGACCCTGTAACCTGCTATCACCATCACCAAAATTTCCATGGCAGGGGCTGCAGTATGTTAAAAATTTTCTTTGACCTAAATTCAAATTTTCTTTTGTCGGAAAGAAAGGATTAGTTAAAACTTCTGTTGGATTCGTTTGTCCTTCAAAAGGATAAGGGATGAAATCCCCTTGCGACAGTTCCTTCAACAGAAAGTCTCATTCCCCTTCCATCCGCAAAAAATTCACTACCGGATTGAGGAATTATTTTCGCCTGTTTCTCCATCCAGTTGAATGGCTCGATATACATAAGTTTATTTAACATCAAATACGTTCCGAGAGAAACAACAACAGCTACTCCAGCAAGTAACATTATAAATTTCGGTTCGAAAATAGGATAGCTTTCTTTCTCAGGAAAATAAATTATTTCGGTTGAAACCGGTTTTAATTCTTTTAGAAATTCAAGAGTAGCTTTTTCATCAAACTTTGGATCAATTGCTTCTATGACTATCCCGTAATGATCACAAGAAACTTTTTTCATATAATCGGTATCATGTAAAGCATGGTCGTTTCTTGGCAGACCAAAAAAGAAAGCAAACATTGCAATGACTGTTGATACAGTTGCTAATATAACTGTAACTTCAAATGTTACCGGTATAAAGGCTGGTAAAGAGAAATAAGGTTTACCGCCAATTATCATTGGATAGTCAACTGACATAGTCCACCACATTAAAACAAGCGCGAGCACTGTGCCTGACAAACCAAAAATCAATGTAACCACACCAAGCTTTGAAGGTTTCATCTTCATAGCTTTATCTATACCATGAACAGGATAAGGAGAGTTTACATCCCACTTGGAATATTCCGCAGCGGTAACTTTTTTTGCAGCCGAAATGATTGCATTTGGCTCTTTGAATAGAGCAGTTACACCAAAGACTCTTTTATTAGTCATGATGTTCTCCCCGGTGATGAGTTGGCTGAGCCCCATCTGCAACTGATTTTACTTCAGCAATTGAAACAACAGGTAATGCTTTTGTGAACAATATTACAAGTGTGAAAAATAAACCAAAGCTTCCCAATAAAATTCCACCATCATATAAAGTTGGTGTATACATACCCCAGCTTGAAGGCAAGAAATCACGATGCAAAGATGTAACTACAATTACAAATCTCTCGAACCACATTCCAACATTAACCAGAATTACAATCACCATCATTGCGGGGATTGATCTTCTTATTTTCTTGAACCAGAAAAATTGAGGAAAGAATACATTGCAGCTAACCATAATCCAGTAAGCCCAGGCATAAGGACCAAATGCCCTGTTGATAAATACAAATTGCTCGAATTGAACTCCACTGTACCACGCTATGAAGAACTCCATTCCATATGCATATCCAACCATCATACCAGTAGCAAGAATCACCTTGTTCATTTTCTCAAGATGATTGACTGTAATGATATTCTGTAAATCAAAAATCTTTCGAACAAAAACTAAAACGGTTACAACCATTGCAAATCCGGAAAAGATTGCACCAGCAACGAAGTAAGGCGGAAAGATCGTTGTATGCCAGCCGGGCATAATTGAAACGGCAAAATCAAAACTAACTATTGTGTGAACTGAGAGAACCAATGGTGTTGCGAAACCAGCAAGTATGACATAAGCTTTTTCGTAATGAAGCCAATGCCGTGAGGAATGTCTCCAGCCAAGACTGAAAATTGAATAAATTGATTTTTTAATTTTAGAAGTGGTTCTGTCTCTCAAAGTAGCAAAATCAGGTATCAAGCCGGTGTACCAGAAAACTAATGACACAGTAAAATAAACTGATACTGCAAATACATCCCATACCAATGGTGAAGTAAAGTTGACCCACAATCCATGTTGGTTTGGATATGGAGTTAAATAACCTGCAAGCCATGGACGACCGGTATGGATAATTGGGAAAATACCAGCACACATAACGGCAAAGATTGTCATTGCTTCCGCGAAACGAGCAATACCCATTCTCCATCTTTGCCTTAACAGGAAAAGAATTGCTGAGATCAATGTTCCCGCATGACCTATTCCAACCCAAAAAACAAAGTTAACAATTGGGAAAGCCCAGCTTACGGGTTGATTGTTCCCCCACATACCAACACCATAATAAAACGAAACTAAAAGACATACTGCCCCGATAAGCAATAAAGATCCTGAGATAGTGAGTGCAATGAAAAACTTCTTATCCGGCTTGGTATCCAGAGGTTTTGCTATAAGCTCTTCAATCTCTGCTAGCGACAAACGACCGGCAACTACAGGAGCTTCAACTGAATAATCTGTACTCACTAAGCCTTCTCCGAATTGGTGTTCTTGAGTTTTGCGATATAAGTAACGTTTGGTCTGACATTTAATTCTTCAAGTAAATAATATCCAAGTTCGTGATTTCTATATTTATAAAATTCTTCTTCTTTATTATTGATGTCTCCAAAATGAATTGCATTTGTAGTGCAGGCTTCCTGGCATGCAGTTTTTACATCTGAGCCTTTTAAATCTCTTTTATCTTTTGCAGCCTCTGAGCGTGCATCGCTAATTCTCTGTATACAGAAGGTACATTTTTCCATAACACCGCGTGAACGAACTGTAACTTCCGGATTCATCAATAGAGCAAAAACCGGTGATTCTTGAAAACCATTTCTGAAGTGATCACGGAAATTAAAATAGTTAAATCTTCTGACTTTATAAGGACAGTTGTTCGAGCAATACCTCGTTCCAACACATCTGTTATAAACCATCTGGTTTAATCCGTCAGGACTGTGAGTAGTTGCAACTACAGGACAAACATTTTCGCAGGGTGCGTGATCACAATGCTGACAAACCATCACCTGGTTATTAACATTTGGATCTTCCGGTGCTCCTGAATAATATCTGTCAATTCTAATCCAATGCATTTCCCTTCCATTATCAACCTGATCTTTACCAACAACCGGAATATTATTTTCAACATTACAAGCAACAACACATTCTCCACACCCAAGACAACGGTTCATATCAATTGACATTCCCCACTTCACACCAGTATAATCATAAAATGGATTAACACTTTTTAATTCGTGTTTCTCTTCTTTATGTAAGAAGCCGGGATTGTTTAGATATTCCTCAACAGTTCCTTCTTTAATTATCCCTCTCTTTGTTGGAAGATCTGCTGTAACACCTTCATTAAAAGCATATACTGTTTGAGCTGTTACAAGCTTGTATGTTCCTGAAACTTTTTCAACCCTGACATCTGAGTATAACCAGGGAGATAATCCGCCGGTAGTATTTAAAAGTGTGTTTGCATTAAAACCTACTCCGGTTCCAACAGTGCCGCCATTTTTTCTACCGTAGCCGGTTTCAATTGTGATTGAATCATCAGCAGTGCCCAGGTTGAACAAATACAGGAATCGTTAATTTATTTTGTGCAGTAGAAATCTCAACAAGATCATTGCTTTTTAATCCAAGCTGTTTAGCGCTTTTAGGTGAGATCGCTGCATAGTTATCCCAAACAACTTTCGAAACCGGATGTGGAAGTTCTTGGAGCCATCCATTATTGGCAAATCTGCCATCACGAACAGCATAACTTTCTTTAATAGATAATGAAAATGATTCCGAATCTTTAGTTGGTTTAATTTGTTGTCCAGCAGAATTGGAAATGGATTTAATTCCGGAAATTTTTTCTGTAACCTTTACTACACCATCGTGAAGAGCCCCATACCAGAATCTTTTAAAGTCTAAGCTTGTTCCAATTTTTGGAAAAAGATCTTTCTCCCAACTATCCATTAGATATTTATGATAAACAGTCTCATCGTATGTTGACGAGTCACCAGTAATCCATGTTAAAAGAATTGCTTCCGACTGTCTCGAATCATATAATGGTGCAATCACAGGCTGCTGAAGTGAGTAAATGCCTATTCTGGCTTTTGCATCTCCCCATGATTCAAGCTGATTATTAATTGGTAAACAATAATTTGACATTTCGGATGTTTCGTTCTCAACCTCAACGAAACTCACAATTGAATCTACATTGGCTAAAGCATCTGCATATTTTAAATCAGAAGCGAAATCATAAACAGGATTTGAATTTAGATGAATGGCGACAGCAACCTTTCCTGAACTCATTCTGGAAGTCAAATCTTTTAATTCTTGAGTTGATGATAATACAGGTACGACGGTTGGACCTGTTTCAAAATTATAGATAACTTCATTGCCAAGAGCAGCGTTCAAATAATTTACAGCAATATGCACCTCTTCTGGCAAATGATCTCCTGCATAAACTATTGACTTACCTTTATTCTTTAACAAATCTGAAACGATGGACTGTAAAGTACCAAGATTTAATTCATACTTTTTTGCAAAGTTCTCTAAACTAATACTACCAGAATTAACTGGTATTCCTGCACCTCTTTTATTTAGTGCATCGATAAGTGCAAGAACAAAATTCAAATGCATATCCGGACGTAATCTTAAACGATAATCGGCAGCCATTCCGGTTATTGTAAGGTTACTCTCAACAACATAGAGACGGTTAAAATTTTTGTTAATAAAATCTCTACCTTCAGAGAATAGTCTGGCATTTTCAATTTTATTATTTGATTCGCCAAGAAAATCACCATCAAGTGAAACAATAATTTTTGCTTCGTTCCATTTTATTGCAGGAAACTCGACCAGAACCATAACATTTTTTCCAGGCAGAGTTTCTTACTGAATTATCAAATACTTCGTATGAATAAATTTTAGTTGTTGGATACTTAGAAACAAAATCGTCAAGAACTTTTTTAGTTGTAGGAGAAATAATTTTGTGAGAGATGATTGCAATTTCTTTGTTTCCTGAATTCATCAGATCAAACATTATTTCGTCGTCGACACTCTTCCAGTTATAATCAACAAATCTGCGGTCAAGTTTTTTCTTTGGATTTTTTAATCTGTCAGGATCATACAGACTCATTATGCTTCCCTGACCTTGCGCACAAATTTTCCCCTTTGAAATCGGATGATCGGGATTTCCATCAATCTTAATCGGTCTGCCTTCTCTGGTTTTAACCAAAATACCGCAGGCATTGGGGCAAGCTGTGCAAGTTGAAGCATAATAATTTGCTTTGCCGAGAGTAATCTCTTCAGGTTTTCTGTTATATGGAATAATTTCGCCTTTGTCTCTGTAATCAGAGCAAGCAGTTCCGGCAAGTGCTGCAGATGCACCTAACAGAGCAAGGAATTTCCTTCTGGAAAGCGATGACATTCCGGTCGAATCAAAATCTTCCGAAACACCCTCTTTAAATTCATTTTCTTGATTTTTAATAAAATCAGGGTCGTTGTGTAACTCTTCAAATGACTGCCAGTAGTTCGGATCTGTATTATTTAATCCGTTAATATCTTGAGCCATTCTTCTTTCCTATTTTTTTTCTGTTGACTGCATTCGGATTGATTTTTACTTCTACAGATTTACTTGTTTTCAAAGTTTTCTTCGATACAAACAGATTTAAAGGATTCGCCTTTAAAAAAGCTACACCAAGAATACTTGTAGAAAACAAAGCAACGAATTTTTTTCTATTCATATAAAATATTTTTATCTATGACAAGCCCAGCAATATTCCGGACCATTTTTTATGTTTTTTAAATCTGGAAGTCTGTCGTGAGCATTTCTGTGACAGTTCAAACAACTGTTCATTGTAAATGACTGTACCTGCCCGACTTTTTCAGCATGCATTATTTGACCATGGCACTCGACACAATCGATACCTTTGTTGACATGCACACTATGATTGAAGTAAGCATAATCCGGAACTTTATGTATTCGTTTCCATTGAAGAGGTTTACCTTCGTTATAATACTCGGTAAGTTTAATGATTTCAGGTTTGTCTTTTCTTGCAACCGTGTGGCAATTCATACAAGTTGCAGTTGGCGGAACCATCGCATGTCTTGATTTCTCCACTGCGACATGGCAATACTGACAATCTATTTTCATGGTTCCGGCGTGGAGTTTATGCGAATAATTAATTGGCTGATCGGGAGTGTATCCTACTCCGTCTCTTTCTGCCCGGGAAGCAAAATAAGTTAAAGCAAATGCGGCTAAAACCACAAAAATGGTAACAGGCAATCGGTTTCTGAGAATGTAATCAAGGTAAGATTTTTTCATAATCTACCTTTCAACATTCCCAACGAAATGATTTTCGTGATGCTGAATTAACACCGTTGAAAAGAATCCAGGAAACAAGATTTATAATAAATTCCGAAATTAGTTTAGAAAAAATGAAGCGCGGAGGCTTAAATTTATCAGCAACCCTAGTGCTGAACAATACTTCAATTTTTGGTGTGTTAAAATCTTAATTTTATTCGTTTAAAGCAAATTTGTTGACTTCTTTTTATTTGACATCGGCGAATATTAATCGAAACAAAGACTAGACAACCATCTTTAATAAATTATAGACAATAATTGCAGCAATGATCATTAGCAATCCATAAAATAATATTTTCTTGA
Source organism: uncultured Ignavibacteriaceae bacterium (assembly GCA_963699475.1). Classification (GTDB taxonomy): domain Bacteria; phylum Bacteroidota; class Ignavibacteria; order Ignavibacteriales; family Ignavibacteriaceae; genus IGN2. The sequence continues at coordinate 127,344 of CAVOUA010000019.1, forward strand.
ATAGCTGCTGTTCGAATTTAATACCTGCTTTCCAACCTCTCCAGCCACACTTTTTACATCTGTACAATTCAAACCAGGGTATTGCTTTAAGGATTCTTTCTTTGGTATTCCTAGCACGTGAATTCCTTAGTGTACTTTCACTTTTACAGGATGGACATTTTGATCTGAAAAAAGATTTCTGCGACATCTTAAATCATATTCAGGTTAACAAAATTTTTGCAACTGTTACAATCAATAGGATTGCAAAAGCTTTTTTAATTATTTCCGTTGAAGATTTCATAACTATTTTTACTCCAATAAATGTTCCTATAACAGCTCCTATTCCTAAAGGAATGGCTGCTTCCGGAATAACAAAACCAAAAGAACCTGTTTGTAATTTTGATCCTGTTTCCTGGAGCATAAAAGAAACTGCGGAGCTAAGCATTGTAAATGCTGTAATAATTGACGAAGTTCCAACAGCTACTTTTGCATTTATCAGGTATAAATATATCATCGATGGAACATAGACTACACCTCCACCCAGGCCTGTAAATGCCGAAAGTACGCCTGTAAATATACCAATAAGAAAAAAAAAGTGATCACTAATTGGTTTTGATAATTTGTGCTTGTTGCTTTTACTATTTTCAAAAATCATTCGTAGTGCAATCAAAGACATCACCGTAGCAAAAATAAATTCAATTATTTCTGATTTTACTTTAACTACAAAGAAAGGAGCAATAAATGCAGTGATTACAGCACCGATTGAAATAAAAATAGCAGGTTTCTTAGAATAATTATCAACTCGGATATGTAATAACGCAGAATTTGAAGTAGCAAAAAATCCGGCAAATAGTGATGATCCAATGCTAAAGTAAGCGAGATTTGTTTGTGGAATATCAATGAGAGGTAAGAGATAGTATAGGGCAGGAACAAAAACTAAGCCACCACCAATACCGAACATTCCGATTAATATACCGGCAAAAAAACCAACAACCAATAAAACAGCCAGCAGAGCTAATAAACTCAACGAATTTTTAGCAGGTTATTATATGTTTCTTTATTCCCAAGAATATTCAATGCAGTTTGCACTTGTGGATCTGAGTTTAATTGCTCTTGTATTCTCGCCTCTAAGCCAATGTAGCGAGCAGCAAGTTCAGACTTTATTTCTCTGAAAATCTCGCTCTTGTATATTTCCATTTCTTTTTCAAATAATCCTTTTAGCTGATCTTTAATTTTAAGAAGCTCATCTTGTATCTCTTCTTTTTCTGATGCTCCTTTAATCAGGTTGTCAATTTCAATTTCAGTTTGCGAAGTATATTTAAAGTTTTCTTGAGCAAGATATTCTCTGAATTCAGTAAAAAGTTCCTGATCATTTATACCGGAATATTCAGCATCAGGATTATTAAAAAAATAGATTGTTGGCAAATTTGAAAAACAACCCCTTAGCCAGTAGTTCTTTTGTTAGCTCACCATTAATTTTAAATTCAACTGTTGTGTCAGGTGTAATTCCACCTTTGGAATAAACTTCTCTTTTATTGTCAGTAAGATATTTTTGTTCCGATTCGTGAAGAGGATTTATGATAACATCACTACCTTCTGAATAGTCAATCTTCTGAATGCATCTTCCACTTGGCGTATAGTATTTAGCAGTGGTTATTTTCAATGAAGTATTATAACTGAGTGGAGTTATAGTTTGAACTAATCCCTTTCCAAAAGATTTTGTACCAAGTATTACTGCACGATCATGATCCTGAAGAGCACCAGCAACAATTTCAGATGCCGATGCACTTCCTCCATTTATAAGAACAATTATATCAACATCGTTGCCAATAATTGGTTCTTCAACTGAATAAATATTTCTTCTCACTACCAGCATCTCTTCCACTTGTAGAAACAACAAGCTGTTCACGCGCAAGAAATTTATCACAGACATCAATAGCAATATCCAGTAAACCACCCGGATTACCACGAAGGTCCAGCACAATTGATTTAACTTGTTTTTGTTCTTTAAGCTCTTTTATGGATTTTTTAATTTCATCACTTGCAGCCCTGCTGAAATTTGAAAGTTTTAGATAAGCATTATTACTATTCTCAGGATAAAAACCAGAGTATGTTATATTTTTTACTATTACTTCTTCTCTTACAAGATTAAAAGTCAGTGTATCCCTTAATTCATTTCTTACAACTTTAAGTTCAACAGTAGTTCCCGGTTCACCTTTAACAAGATGAGATATATCATCAATGTTCTCAGGTGAAATTGACTCACCACCAGCTTCAATTATAATATCACCAATCTGTAATCCCTGTCTTTGAGCTGCATAGCCATCCATAATTTCAACAACGGTTACATCATTGCCGCGTATTCCAATTGATATTCCGACACCACCATATTTACCGTTAGTAATCAAATCAATATCTTCTATTCTTTTTCTCATCAATAAAGATTGTATAAGGATCAAGTGAAGATAACATTCCCTGAATACCTGCTCTTAAAAAGTTTTCAGGATCAACTTCATCTACATAATTAAAAGTAATTTCTTTATAGACTCTTCCAAGTAAATCTAAATTTTTTGCAATTTCAAAATATATATCTCCCTTTCCAGCAATAGAATCCTGTAAGGATTACAGCAATCAAGTAATAATCCAGGAATCCACATTAATTTCTTCTTCAATTTAACTTTTACCTCCGGTCAATTAATTCTAATTCTGAAATAATTTGATTTTGTATTGTTTCAATTGTCTGAGTTCCATCAATAACTTTAAAGCGTTCTTCCTGCCTTGCAATTTCAAGATAACCGCTTCGAACACGATTGTAAAATTCAATATCAGCAACTTCAATTCTGTCCAGTTTAACTTTAGATTTTTTTTTCCTTCTTTCATTTGCTATTCCAACAGGAATATCAATGAAGAAAGTTAAATCAGGAATTGTATCACCAATTGCAAGATCGTGAACCATTTTAACAACTTCCAATTGGTATTCCTCTTCCATAACCCTGATATGCAGTTGAACTATCATGAAACCTGTCCGAAATTACATAAATACCTTTTTCAAGGTAAGGTTGAATTTTTTCCCGTACTAACTGTGCCCGACTGGCAGAAAATAAAAGTAACTCAGCCTCAGCAAACATCTTTTCATTTTTATTATCGAGGAGAATACGTCTTACCTTTTCTGAAATTTCAGTTCCACCGGGTTCTCTGAGAATTTCTACTTTTTTATTGTTGTTCAACTAAGATAGTCTTTAAGAAGCTCTATTTGCGTTGATTTTCCTGAAAAATCTATACCTTCAAAAGAAATAAACATAACATTTTTGCTTGTTTTTGATTTGAATTTGAGATTGTTAATATAGATAAACTTTTTGCTGTAATAAAATTCAGTGAATATAGGATGGACTCAAAAAGAACGGATTACATAGCGTAATCTATCAGGTTTTGAAAACTGAAGTGTAACATTTTTTGGCAATATCTAAATTCGGGGATAACACTGCCTGTTGTATCCTGAACAAGGGTTTGATATTTCACATAAGCATGAAATTGCTCTGTTTTTAGTTTACCTAAAATTTCAATTCCACCTCTTACATTTATATTAATTTTATTTGGAAGCAAAACAACTTCTCTTCCTTGGAGGAATATCGATTACATCAACGGAAATATTTTCAAATTGCTTATCAACAATCCTTTGAACATCAAGAATAACTTCAACTAAATTTGTGCTGTATTCAAAACCATTCATTACTTGTCAAGTTTACCTCCAATTTAGTTTTTGAGTCAAGAAGATCCAATGACTTGTCAACTGTTCTGATTTCCTTTATTGACTTTTCAGGAGACTAAAAGGACCACTAACAACAACGGAATCAGGTTTTAAAACAATTTCAGAAGCAAGACCATATCCAGGTTTAAATTCTAAATCTAATCCTGAAACAACCGGAAGCTTTTTTGAAATGATTCTTTCAACAAAAAATCTTAAAGAATCAGGATACATGTTTATTATATCAACATCTGAAAGAAGCCAGCGGTTACTTTCAAGATAATCGTAAAGGCTTATATTATGTCTACCACTGTCACCACCAACGGAAACTCTGAATTCAGTTTCAGGTCCAACATTTATCGAGACAAGCCGCCATCCCTGACCTCTTACTCTAAGTTTTATTTTTTCTGGAACTTGTGAACCAGTTGTGTAACCTTGTGGAAAATTATCAGAGTGTAAGTTTTACATTAATATTGGTATAATAAAAATCAGAAAGTGAAATGGAACCCCAAAGTATGATAGCAAAAATTACTGAAGCTATAAAGATGTTAAGTTTTTTATTCACAATAAAATAATAAATATACTGAAGATTATTTAAGAAGCGAATTAAAATTAGAAGAAGTTATTTCAGAAGTGCTTTAAAGAAATCCAGAAGTTCGCCTCTATTAGCTCGTGAAATTTCCCTACCCTTTATCGGAAAACTTTCTATATCTCTGGCAAATCGTCTAAGCTGATGAACGTTCATCACTTCAAGTTCTGCCATCGAAAATTTAAATTCACCTTTTGATTTTGTTTTCTGAGTTTTTTCCACTGGAGAAGTTTTTCCAAGCGCTTCTTTTTTAACCTGTCAATAGTTGAAGAAGAACTTGATTTTGAACAGGTTTAATTTCTTCTATACTTTCCTTAGCTTTAATTCAATCTCTGCTTTGGTATACGTTCAAGTTTTTTTCTCAGGGATTATTTTTTCAATTCCTGCTTATCGTTTGGTTTCCTTTCAACTGTTTTTACTCCCTGAATTATTTCATCAATCTGATCATCAGGTCTTGGAATAAATGAGTTGAAACTAATTCACCAACTCTTTGAGCAGCTGCAGCTCCAGCATCAACAGCAGATTTCACGGCAGCAGTTTCTCCATCTACAAGAATTGTTATAAGACCACCATCCACTTTCTCTTTACCAAGAAGTTGAACTTTTGCAGCTTTAACCATAGCATCTGCTGCTTCAATTGAAGCTATCAAGCCACGGGTCTCAATCATACCCAGTGCTCTATCGGCCATAATAAATTCTATTTAGATCTTTTGGGAAGAATCATTTCAACATCTGAATGCGGACGAGGAATTACGTGAACTGAAACTAAGTTCACCAACTCTCTGTGCTGCTGCAGCACCTGCATCAGTAGCAGCTTTTACTGCTCCCACATCACCCCGAACCATTACGGTTACATAACCACCGCCGATAGTTTCTTTACCGAGTAATTCAACTTTAGCTGCTTTAACCATTGCGTCTGCAGCTTCGATGGAACCAACCAATCCTTTAGTTTCCACCATTCCAAGTGCGTCAAGTGACAATGCTGACATAGAAATGCTCCCAATTAATTGATTTATGGTTGAAAAAATAGTTTTTTGAGAACGATAATGTCAAACATTTTAATAGATAATTTTTTATAATAATTAGAAGTTAGTTGAATGACTTAATAAATTCTGTTAAAAGAACCTCAGAATTATTTTGAATCCAAATACTCCTGCAAAATTATTGCAGCCGAATGTTTATCCAGTAAATCTTTATTTTTTCTTTTTGATTTTTTTGTAACTGATTCAATCACTTTCTCTTTTGCAATAGCCGATGAATATTCTTCATCCCACAAAATCAACTTCAATTTTGAATTTAGTTTCAATTTCCGGTTTTAACTTATGTACTTTTTTGCGATAATTCTGCTGATGATTTAAACTTTGATGATGGAAGACCAAGAATAATTTTAGCAATATTTTTTTCCACAATGATTTTTGAAAGGTTATTCAAAAAAGATAAATCATTCTGAAGTGTAGTAAATGGATATGCAAATATTAAAAGAGGATCACTGAGAGCAATACCAATTCTTTTTTCACCATAATCAATTCCCATTATTCTGGATTCATTTTCACTCTGCTCCAAATCTTTATTAACTACCTTCAAATCTTTCTACTTTGTAAAGACCTCTTAACTTTTTTAATCTATCAATAAGATTATTCAGATGCTCCAGATTATTAACATAAACCATAACAGAACCTTCGAAAGTGGAATCATTCGTATTAATGTTAATGGATTTAATATTTGTATCTCTTATATGAAACTATTGTATGTGCAATATCATTAAGAATTCCAGGACTGTCCTCTCCTTTCACAGTTAATCCTGCCACGAAGAGTGTTCCATCTGTTCCAGGCCATTGAACTGCAACTAATTTATCAGCATCAATTTTTGAAAGATTAATAAGATTGTTACAAGTTTTCCGATGAATTTTTATTCCTTCACCAACAGTGATGTATCCAATTACCGGATCACCAGGAATCGGGTTACAGCATTTTGCATAAGCATACATTATTCCTGATGACTTGCCATCAACTAAAATTCCACCAGCATCTTTACGTGCAATATCAGCAAATTGATCAAAGGCTAAAATCTTTTCCTGTTCTTCTGCTGATTTATCTTCGGTATTAATAAGAATTTGATCAAGATTAACATTCCCCTGAGCAATTGCCTGAAAGAATTTTGAATTATTATCATATTTAAATTTTCTGTGCAATCTTTGAAACATCACTGGTTGAAAAAGAAAGTTTTAATTTCTTTAATTTTTTATTCCAGATTTCCTTTCCAGCTTTAACAATTTTTTCTTCTTCCTTATTCAACCATTTTCTTATAGCAGATTTTGCTTTCTGAGTCTTAACAAATTTCAACCAGTTTTTATTTGGATGCTGATTTTTTGAAGTAATAATTTCAATCTGATCACCGCTGTGCAAGTGGAGTATCAAGAGGAACAATTTTACCGTTTATCTTTGCACCAATACATTGGTAGCCAACATTACTATGGATTTCAAATGCAAAATCAACAGGTGTGGAATCAATCGGCAGTCTTCTTAATTCTCCTTTTGGAGTGAATATATAAATTTCATCCTGGTAAAGGTTAAGCTTAAAGTCTTCTAAAATTTCTTTGCGGTTTTCATCTTTTCCTGCTCCTTCAAAAATATCTCTTATCCAGTTCAACCAGTTTTCAAGATCTTTATCTGTAGCTGCTTTATCTTCTTTATATTTCCAATGAGCAGCAAGACCACGTTCTGCAATTTCGTGCATTTTCTTTGTTCTTATCTGAACTTCAACCAATCTACCTTCGGGACCAACAACGGTTGTATGAATTGATTGATAATTATTATTCTTTGGAATGGAAATGTAATCTTTAAACCTATCCGGTACCGGAAGTACATTTGATTTACAATTCCAAGTGTTGTATAACATTCATTTGTATTTTCTGTATCAAGAATAATCCTAAGTGCAAACAAATCGTAAATTTCTTCGAATGGTTTGTTACGTTTCATCATTTTCCGATAAATACTGTAGAAATGTTTTGGACGACCTCCCATTTCATATTTTAGATTATAATCATCTAGCTTTTTTCTAATCGGATCGGAAAATCTTTTTATATAAGCTTCTCTTTCTTTCCGTGAACTTTTTACTTTTCCAACTAGCTCTTCATACAATTCACGATTCAGATATTTAAAAGATAAATCTTCCAACTCCCACTTAACCCTTGCAAGACCAAACCGGTGTGCAAAGGGAGCATATATCTCAAGAGTTTCTTGTGCAATTCTTTTTTGTTTATCAGGACTAACAAATTCAAGCGTTCTCATATTATGAAGTCTATCGGCAAACTTTACAAGAATAACTCTCACATCTTTAACCATCGAAAGTAACATCTTACGATAGTTTTCAGCTTTGGTTATATCCTGCCCTTTAAATATGCCGCTGATCTTTGTAACGCCATCAACAATTTCGGTAACTTCTTTTCCGAATTCTTTTGTCATCAGGTTCAAATCAAAATCTGTGTCTTCAACAACATCGTGCAGAAGTGTAGCTACAACGGTAATATCATCGAGGGGAAATTCCTCAACAACAATCATTGCAACTTCGTAGGGGTGATAAAAATATGGTTCACCGGAAGCTCTGAGGTCATGCTTATGAGCCTCAAGTGCAAACTTGAATGCTTTTGTTATAAGATCTTCATCAACTTTCGGCAGATTTTTATGGCAGACAGCAAGAAGATCCGCTAACATTTTTTGATCGTTAGGACTCTCTTTACTCATTATAACTTAAAATAATAAAACAACTTTCCAGCAAGTAATTTACTTTATTTTAGTGATATGTTAAAGTCAGGTAGGTTGGAAGATAAGTTTTAGTTCTTGCCGGTAAGTTCTTTTTTCAGCTCATTTAACTCTTTCAAGTCTTTCACTCATCTCATCCAAAGTTTTTTTAGGAATGTTTTTCATCGATAATATTTCATCGCAATATTTGATTGCTTCTTCTTTATCACCAAGTTTAGCATACTGCTGTGCAATAATATGTTTGAGAGTTATTTCATTTTTATAATTTTCTTTTTTAGATTCAGGATAAGAATTCAGAATTTCCATATAAAGTTCAATTGCTTTTGAAGGATTTGTACTCTTCATATGCTCTAGCCATTCCCCATTTGAAAGTTCTTGATTTTGGAAAATTTTTTAATGCTGCTTCTAGCAATTTTAATTGCATCATCATATTTTTTCTGATCGATATAAATCCAGATGAGTGAATTAATAGCAAGGTGTGAATTATAACTCGATGAATCAATTGCAACAATTAAAAGATCAATTCCGATATTTTTTGTGTCACTTGAAAATGGAAGCCAGCCCATAAATTCCAGCTTTCTGCTTTTCCAGTATTCAAATGTTCCGATCGCAATATATGCTTCATAAAATTTTTCGTTCGATTTTAATATTTTTTCAAAATCAGATATTGAATTAATTCCGGTTGAAATTGCTGATAACCAGTTTCCATTTATTCCATCGAAATATGAAGTATATCCTTCTGCAAGAGCACTAGAAGTAAAGGTACCAAATGTTATCTTCAAAATTTGTAATTAATTCTTCAGCTTGTTCTTTTGCAGAATCCAGATTGCTGAGTATAAATGTTTCGTCAAAATCTTCTGCATAATCATAAGCTTCTGCAATTTTATTTGCGGCCAGATAAATTTTACCAAGCGGAAGATGGGGATATTCATTTTCAAGGGATTTAAAAACTAATTCGGCTTCATCATAATCTTGATTAACAATATGAATTTATTCCGGTTCTTAATAAATAATCTACTCTTTCATCCGGATAGATCTGTGCATGGTAATTCGGAATAAATTAAGATCAAAAAAAGTATTGTGAAATATTTACAATGTGCCAAACGTTCGGTCTCCTGCATCTCCCAGTCCGGGAAGTATGTAGCCTTTTTTGTTTAGTTGTCTGTCAAGTGCAGCACTAAATATAATCAAGTCAGGATGATCATTTAATAACTTTTTTACTCCTTCAGGTGCAGCGAGAAGACAAGCAAAGACTATATTATTTGCTCCTCGTTTTTTTAAATAACTGATGGCAGCGGAAGCACTTCCCCCTGTTGCAAGCATCGGATCAAGTAAAATCACTTCAGAATTACTTAAATTTTTCGGAGTCTTCAAATAATAGCTGTTCGGTTTCAGAGTTGTTTCGTCTCGTTCAAGACCAACGTGTCCAAGTTTTGCATCCGAAATAAGTTGAAGAAATCCTTCAACCATTCCCAAACCTGCACGAAGCACAGGAATAAGCACGACATCGTGTTTTAACTTATAGCCCTTTGTTGATTCCAGTGGTGTTATCAACTTTACTGCTCTGTGAGAGAAAAAGTTGTACTGATTTCAACAGCAAGAATATTAGAAATTCTAGTAACTGCAGCTCGGAATATTTCTGTGTTGGTTTTTTTATCGCGAAGAATTGTAATATCCTTTTTCACCAATGGATGTTGTATTAGTACAAGATTTTTGTGAGTTCTTTTCTTTTTCAATGGATTACTCTTTAATTATTTTACAAAAATTTTTTGCCAATAATTTTTAAAAGATTTACAAACGGAGAAAGAGGCGGAGTGTAATTGTAATTAATTTTTGAAAGTATTGATGCGGGAGCTTTTAATTTTATTAATGCAGAAAGTAAATCAGCATAGCCTGAAATTTCTTTGCCTCCCAAAAATGAAGCACCAATTATTCTTTTACTTCCCTTTTCTGCAAGCACTTTTCCAAAAACATAATCACTGCCGGGCATTACACCAACTAAATTTCGTGCTTTGGCAAATGACTCTTGAACCTCAAACCCATTTTTCCTGGCTTCTTCTGAAGTTACTCCAACCGAGGCAAAATACTTGTCAAAAATTTTCACACTTATATTTTTTACAATTGGTTCATATTTAACATTTCCTCCTGCAGCATTTTCGCCAGCGATGTGCCCTGATTCATAAGCGTGTGTTGCAAGAGGTATGTAATCTGGTTTACCTGTTACAGCATTGATAAATTCAACATTATCTCCGGCAGCATAAATGAATCTATCAGAAGTTTTTAAATAATTATCAACTTTAATTGCTCCGGATTTTCCCAATTCAAGTTTTGCCGATTGCGCAAGAAAAGTATTTGGTTCAAAACCAACAGAAAGCAAAACCATATCAGTTTCAATAAACTTATCACCAATTCTTACGGCTATTAATTTATCTCCTGAAATTACTGGTTCAACATCTTTGATGGCAGCCAATAAATTCGATTTCATTTTGATATTAAAATCTTTAAAATTTCATCACTAAATTCTTTCTCAGTTCCCGGAAGAGGCTTGTTTTCTCTTTCAATAATTTTAACTTGAACATTTCTTTTTATCAACGCTTCTGCTGCTTCAAGTCCAATAAAACCTGAACCAATAATTATAGCACTCTTCACTTGTTCTTTATTTAAAAATTCATTTAATCTTATCAGGTCATTGATGTTCTTCAAAGTAAAAACATTTTTTAGCTGAGTATCAAATCCGGGTAATGATTTTGCTTTTGAACCTGTGGCAAGTATCAATCTGTCATAATCGTGTTCAATTATTTTATCTTCAATCAAATCTTTAACAATAATTATTTTTTTCTTTGTATCAATTTCCTGAACAAAATGTTTTACAAAAACCTTCACACCTTTTTCTTCCTGGAATGATGAAGGAGAGAAGAAAACTATCTTCCTATAATCATCTATTTCACCAGACAGAACATATGGCATTTCGCAGGTTCCGGTTGAAATAAATTCACTTGCTTCAAAAAGCAAAACATCGGCATTTGGATTAGATCGTTTGGCTTTTGCAGCAGCAGCAGGACCAGCAGCATTTCCTCCAACAACAATTATTTTAACCGCTCGTTTCATTATTCCTGTTTGGATGATTTTGCTTTAAAACTTAGTGTCATTGGAACACCTTTAAATCCATATTGATTTCTTATCATCTTTTCAAGAAAACGTTTGTAGTTATCGGGAACGTGATTCGGATAGTTACAGAAAAACGCAAAGATAGGATAGTACTCACCGATTTGAGTGATGTATTTTATTTTCACTTCTTTACCCGAAGGTGATGCAGGTGGTGGTGATTTTACAATTTCATCTAGCAGAAAATTATTCAAATCCTTTGTCGGGATTTTCTTTTTTCTTTCTTCGCCAACCTGCTTGCAAAGGTCAACCAGCTTATAAATTCTCTGTTTGGTTAACGCTGAAATAAATATGACTTCTGCATAATCAATTGCACCCATTTTTTGATGAAGTGCTTTTTCAAAAAATGCGGAAGTGCCGGAATCCTTTTCGACAAGATCCCATTTATTAACGGCAAGTATCAATCCTTTCCGCCACCTGACAACTTCATCAATAATTTTCTGATCCTGCTTCTCCAAACCAACAATCGAATCAAGAAGAACAACAGCAATATCACACTCACCTATTGCTTTGAGCGATCTGATAGTAGAATAGAACTCGATACTCTCCTGAACTTTTTTCTTTTTACGAAGTCCGGCTGTATCAATTAAAACAATTTCTTCACCATAATATTTCAGAATTGAATCTATGCTGTCGCGGGTTGTACCTGGAATATCAGTAACAATACTTCTTTCTTCTCCAAGGAGTGAATTAACAAGAGAAGATTTGCCGACATTTGGTCTGCCAACAATTGCAATTTTAAGTCGTGGGTCTTCTTCAGGAGATTCTTGCTCACTGAATCCTGCGGTAACTTCATCAAGAAGATCACCAAGGTTTCTTCCGCTCAGTGCGGAAACCGGATATATTTTTTTTACTCCAAGACTATAAAACTCAGCAGCTGCTGCATCAAAATTAGGACTATCGGCTTTATTGACGATTAGGAAAAAATCTCTGTCTGAATTTCTGAGCAGGTTTACTATGTCTTTATCGATTGGTAAAATCCCATCACGAACATCAACGACAAACAGAATGCTGTCAGCTTCGCTTATTGCAATTTCAACCTGTTCACGGATTGCAGTTTCAAAAACATCTTCACTTAAAGGCACATAACCGCCGGTGTCAATAACACGATAACTTTTCCCTGCCCAGTCAGCTTCCCCGTAAATTCTATCACGTGTAACCCCGCTTACATCATCAACAATCGCGTCTCTTTTTCCCACAAGACGGTTGAAGAGTGTAGATTTACCGACATTCGGTCTCCCGACTATTACAACTAAAGGTGTTTTCATTTCTTATAATTATTAAAAAGCCCGCCAAATGACGGGCTGAAATATAAATATTTAGGATGGGATTATTTGAGTAAAATCATCTTTTTCGTTTCGGTATAGCTGCCTGCATTTAGTGTATAGAAATAAATTCCGCTTGACAACCCTTTAGCTGAGAATTCAACTTCATATTCTCCAGCAAGTTTTTCTTCATTAACAAGCGTGGTTATTTCGTTTCCGAGAATGTCGAACACTTTTAAAGTAACCTTTTGAGATTGCTTCCCCCGCTCAAGCGGGGTCGCAATGACTAAAGGTACAGTAAATTTTATTTTTGTGCTCGGATTAAATGGATTCGGATAATTCTGCCATAGTCTGAATCCATCAATGACTGCAAAATCTTCACTAACAATATTTGTAATTATCGGTTCGTATGTAACCACAAAATGCCCACCTGTTCCTGCTGGCAAGTTCAAAACACGGGAATTTGGATTGTAATTTGTGTAGCTCTGACCTTCAAGCAATACCTCAGAAATAATTAAGCCGGTATCATTGATTGCAAGTGGAGTGAGTAATAATTTCTCTATTTGTTGGAAGCGATTCAAATTTATAGTGAAGCACTGCGGGCTGATAATTGTAAAGAAGATTTCCGTATAGGTAAGTGTAATACCCGGTTTCAATTGAGTGATAACCAGCTTTACCTGAACTCCCTTTTGCTTCGTTCCAGGCATATCCTCCGTATCGAGTTCTATCAGCATACACTTCTCCGTTTTGATGATCCACAAAGTATTGCATAAAAAAGTTTATTGTTTCATCAGCCATCTGCAAATACCAATCTTCTAGGGTTAGATTATACATCTGGAGTCCGGCAACGATAGCTTGCTCCATCTGCCACCACGCTTTGGTTGAATCCTGCAGTCCCCATAAAAGCATTTGGCCTGTTGTGCGATCGAAATCTTTATATGGACCACCAAAGTCGTGATCATATCCGTTATCCCAGACGTCGTTAATCATATATTCTGCCGCGCTAACGTAGCTTGTATCAGGAAATAGCTGATTTATTCTTGCAAGACACCAGCCCGATTTTAAAACGTGACCCATTATTGTCATTGTTTCTCCGTTATTCCAATTCCAGTCAGAATCATACAGCTCAACAAATCCAATTACCTGCTGAGGCATACTGGCAACAAGATGAATTTTTATTTCCTCAGCCATCTCTTGTAAACGCTCTTTATAAATTTCTTCTTTGGTCATCAAATAGAGATAGAGCAAATGAGTAGTTATTGCATCCACAGTAGCATTGAAACTTTTATCCCACGCTGATTGATTAGTATAATTTGTTTGATCATAATATCCTTCAAAACCCGGACGATCATCCCAGTAATAATCTTCGAGATGCTGATAACCCTTCATCAGCCAGTTCCACGCAGTTGTATCACCTGTAGCTTCATAGTAAGCAGCAATTCCAAGTAAAGCATAATGCTGGTAGAAAGCTGTTTTGTTTGCAGTTGGACTTGTGGGCACTCCGTTTATGTTTAATTCCTCAAACCATCCACCATAAGTTTCATCCCAGGCGTGATCATACATCCAATCCAAGGAATTTTTAGCATAGCTGAGATAAGTTGTGTCTCCTGTTAACATATAAGCTCTCACTAATCCATAAGCATTCCTTGATTGAGTGAGCATATTTTTATTTGTTCCCCAGCCAGTAATAACATTTCCAAATTTGTCAATGTTGGTAAAGAAACCACCAACTGAGTTATCCCATGTCTGCAGCCAGAAATTTGCACAACTATCTGTATATCCAATTGCCATTTCCGGATTGAGCAAGTACGGAGAAGTTGGAGTGTACTGTGCAAAAGTTATTGAGTGTAATATTATAATGAATGTTGTTAGTAAATATTTTTTCATAACGTCCTTTCACAAATATTATTATTCACTGGCTGTAAGTTAAAAAATCAAAACGAAAAGGGCGAGCCAACGGCTCGCCCAATTTTCTCACAGCAACTTCTTTCGTATCACTTCAATAAGATCATCTTCTTCGTACTAATAAAACTCTGTCCTGAGCCTGTCGAAGGATCACCTGCTTTTAACTGATAGAAATAAACTCCGCTTGGAAGATTAGCTGCGTTAAACTCTATTTCATATCTTCCTGCTGGTTTGTATTCATCAACCAAGGTTGCTATTTCATTACCAAGAATATCATACATTTTCAGAGTTTGCCAACTGCCTATTGGGGACTGCCAACTGATTTTTGTACTTGGGTTGAAGGGATTGGGAAAATTCTGTGAAAGTGAAAACTCAGTCGGTATTTCATAAATCTCTTCTTCAATCCCAACAATTATTTGCAATGAATCTTTCCAATATGTCCAGCCATTGCTCATTACTTCAACTTGAAAATTGAAATAATCTGTAAATGTAGAATCTACGCTTACTGTAAATCCGCTTGAAGGACTAACTACCGCACCTGGTATAATATTAGGCAAGGTTCTTGAAGTTGGAGATATAGATGTTATCCAGGGATCATTACAAATAAGTCTTACTGATGCATTTGTTATTGTTGTGGTTGCTGACAAATTCCTCACAAACGGTTTTACTGTAAAATAAGTTGTATGGTCAACAACATACAAACTGTCGAGTGTTACAGGTCCAACCGTTGTAAATCGGCAAATATCCGGTGTGTTGAAATATTTGCTGGTTTGGTTATCAACAGTGCTTACACTTAAAGAATAAAAATTCTCAGTTTGCTGTATTGGAAATATATCCGCCATAAATTCCATCATTCGAAAGTGAATCACCGTGCAACCCATCATCAAAAAGAGTAAGTGAATCTATTAGTGTGCTGTCCAGATTTGCATAAATGAGGTGCGGTGTAAACTGATGATTATAACTGTTTGAAAATCTTGTCCTGAATAAAACTGAGTCAATATTTACTTCTGCAAAAGATTTATCAACACTTGGATTTAAAGCATAAATGTTTCCATATAAGTGTGCGTATTTAGTAAACTGATGATTAATTTCTCCTAAAGATGATATCCAGGTTCTGTGCAGTTGGTCTGCCAATTCTGAAACCAAATGGTCCCCCATCTTTCAGATTGGATCATAACAAAAATAAGTTAAACAACCAGGCCAGGAACCAGCGTGACCCCATCCCGAAATATTAATTGGGAAAGCATTAAACCAGATCAATCCTTGATTATAAACCCACCACGGCGATAGGTACAGTAACAGAATAGCCCAATTGGTCGGATAACATATATGATATAGTGGTGCTGTCAAGTATCCTAGCATTATTGTAAATCCCATTATTCAAAAAGGTTTGAAGAAATTTTGATAAATCATTTTTATTTGTTCTTAAAAAAGCTCCGGGGAAAAGTGGCCATCCCTGATGACAACCCGGTGTTGATCCAACATAAGGAGTAGCAATATTATTAGTATCTAATCCTTCAAGAAACCAGGATGTAGAATTCATTGACAATGGGATGAAAATACTATCTCTACAATATTCATCAAAAGACTTACCAGATAAGTTTTCGATAATTAAGGCTAACAAGCCGCACGCCAACACTCGTATAATTCCATTGCTGACCCGGCACGATAGTTTCCAAAATTACTTTGGACTATAATACGTTCCACCAGGTACTAAATAATTTATGAGAAAAGTGTTCAGACTTATTGGTGAATCTCCGCAGCTTATTAGAGGAAGAAGGATGTTCCAATTGTCCAGTAGAGTTGAAGTGTGAGTCATTAACATTTTTACTGTAATTATATCACTCGGATAATACGGATTTACCACTGAAAAGCCAGACGGCAGATAATTGTTGATATTACTTTGGAGATCTATAAGCCCATTTTCCCATAGCTGCATAACTGCTGTTACTGTAATTGTTTTTGATATTGAAGCCATAAGAAATAAAGTAGAATCTTCAACAGGTAACTGATATTGAAGGTTTCTATATCCGTAGTTTTTATTCCAGACTATTTCATTGTCTTTAATTATTAAAGTTGCAATACCTGGAATTGATAGCGAATTTTGATAGGCTAATATTATAGAATCAAGCATTAAAGAATCGAGATTTGCATCGAAAGCATCATTTAGTTGTTCGGAAGATGGTTTTTGCTGTTTTTTGTTATTAAAAAATTCTTGTTGTGCCAAATTATTGGACTGTAGTATTAGTCAATACAACAAAAGGTATGTAGAACTTTTTCATATAACCTCCTAGTTATGGATGGTCAAATTGTTAATTAGAGAATCATTTCATCTTCATTTCTTACATTATCTTCGTAGGGACACAATATATTGTGTCCCTACATTCTTAAATTTTACTTTAGCAAAATCATTTTCTTAGTATCGATATAGTCACCCGCCTTAAGTTGATAGAAATAAACTCCGCTTGGCAGATTCCGGACTTCGCCGGAATGACTGTTAAACTCTATCTCATATCTTCCTGCTGGTTTGTACTCATCAATAAGAGTTGCAATCTCGTTACCGAGTACGTCGTATATTTTCAAAGTTTGCTGACTGCCTACTGGCAACTGCCAACTGATCTTTGTGCTTGGATTAAATGGATTGGGATAGTTCTGCTCAAGTGCAAATTCTGTTGGAAGTGTTTCTTCATCTTCAACACCTACTATTCCATCTAGTTCATCTGCACCTATGTCTGGAGTTGTTAAATTTCGAGGATCACCATCATAGTCGGTATTTATACCAGTAATTGGTATTCCTCTCGACTCGATGTACGTTGCTATTGTATCATTTATATGTAGATAAGGTTCAACAAAGTTTGGCATTTCAACATAGCTGTGCAAATCATAACCTGTTGCTTGCCACTCAGTTAGGGAGTGATAGCTACCAGTATTAGATTTTACCAGACAGTTGTAATTATTTGGCTCATAATAAAGAACATTGAAGTCTGATGTACTTAATACTGTGTTCAAGGTCTTCAAATGTATGGCAGAAGCACAGAATTGTCCTTCATCTCTTGTATTAATGAAGATGTTATTTTTTACTTCGGTATTGTTTCCGGGAGTCCAAATATACAACGCTCCAGAACCCTGTTGATTAGCTCCTGTACCAGATAAATAAACTGAGTTATAATAAATTTTTGTATTGTTCTGATACTCCAAGTGGATACCGCCAACGTTACTTTGCGATGCAGAAGACGAGCTATTAATGTCATACACCATATTATTGTATATTAGATTTCCATTTCCAACAGCGCTGGCAGAACCTGTTAACGCTATACCCATACTACCACCAGTATAACTTGTATTAACATTATGAACAATATTATTCCGAATTGTAGATTCCTAAACACGCATAACAATTAATTCCGTGTGTTATAACTATACGCAGTAGCTAGCCCCTCTGATGCTCTGAACGACATTATCTTCAATGATAGCATTTTGATTTCGTTCTACCTGAATTCCCCAGGTAATAAGGCTATCCGTTTCCGACCCGATAATGTTCTCTCTGATAATATTACCGGTTGCTAGAAGAGTGGAACGAATTGCTGAAACATAAATACCAATTCCGGCTTTCTTTATAAAGTTTGATTGAATTAGATTACTATCGGAGGTTGCCGGTATATTCGAATGAGTATAAATACCAAGTCCGACACTAAGTCTCAAAATGTCCTCATCTACAAAAATGCTATTCTGAATTATATTATGGTCTGAATTATCCATAAAAAGAAGACCATTGTTCCACTCAAATTGAGTGTTTAATAAAGAGCGAACTGTTAGTGTAGTTAAACCAGTAAGTGAAACACCATCAAATGTTAAATGGCTAGTGTTTATAAATGATAGAACTGCATATCCATTACCTTCGATAGTTACATTTTTATTTTCGGCTGGTTTAATAGTAACTCTGCTGTTTGGTCCAGCTCCAGGAATTGGTCCATTCAATTTAAAACCAAATGTATCTGTTGGTGCTGTGTAAAGTTCATCAATCAGTTCAAGAGTAACATTGCCTGCAACACCATCAGTTTCAAGTTTATCAAATGCTTCCTGAATTGTTGCGAAGTTGCCACCTGTGCCGACCGTGTATGTTCCGGGCGGAAGAGCATTTGGATAGTAAGGTGATGTTGCAAGACCGATCTGCCAATGATATGTGCCCGAATTGCTTGCATCATACCAAAGCTTCAAAGTGTTCCCAATTTTGATTACACAAGCTGTTTCAACTTCGCCATTATCCCAGCCACTTAGTGAGGGTCTTAAAACAGGATTGTCCCAATACTTCTCCCAATTAATTCCATCAGTAGAAGTGGCTAACCCAACACGATATTGTGCAAAAGTTTGGCGTGAAGCACCATAATACATATAATAAACATTATCGAGGATAATTACTCTGGGTGCAAATATGTTAAAGTCATCCCACTGACCAGCAGTACCGGGTCTTAGTACAGGATTATGGACTGTGTCTCTTTGCCAATTAATTCCATCAGTTGATAGTGCATAACCGATAGAAATTGTGTCTGTGGAACCAGCAAGACCTGAATACCACATTTTGTAACCACCTGTGACAGGCAGAACTGAGCAGATGCCCACACCCTGCGCTTCCCATTCGGCGGTCCCTGCATCCATTATTGGATTGTCAAGTCTTGTCCAATTAATCCCATCTGGTGAAGTGGCATAACCAATTTTGAATGTCGTATAATTTGGGCCCTCTGCGGTGTACCACATTTTATACTGGTTGTTCTCTCGTATTACGTAAGGTGCATTAACAGTATAATTATCCCAGTTGCCGGATCTTGGTTCGAGCACAGCTGAAGTGCGCACTTGCCAGGAAATACCATCACTGGAATATGCAAAACCAATTCTATGCGGTCTCAAACCAGTCGTTGTTGGCGAACCTGCAAACCACATTTCATATCTTAGAGAATCAGCGTTATAGATTACGCATGGAGTAATTACTCCTCTATACCAGGAGCCGCTCGGGCCTGAGGGGATGACAGGATTGCCTGTATACTTTGTCCAGGTATACTGGGCAAGTAAATCAACATTGCTCAAAAACAAAAAAGTAATGAGCAGGAACAATTTGAAAAAGAACCTATACATAGTAACCTCCTAGTTATGGATTGTTAAATTGTTAATTAGAGAATCATTTCATCTTCATTTCTTACATTCATCTTCGTAGGGACACAATATATTGTGTCCCTACAATTCTTAAATTTTACTTTAACAAAATCATTTTCTTCGTATCGATATAGTCACCCGCCTTAAGTTGATAGAAATAAACTCCGCTTGGCAGATTCCGGACTTCGCCGGAATGACTGTTGAACTCTACTTCATATCTTCCTGCTGGTTTGTACTCATCAATAAGAGTCATAATCTCGTTACCCAGTACGTCGTATATTTTCAAAGTTTGCTGACTGCCTACTGGCAACTGCCAACTGATCTTTGTGCTCGGGTTAAAAGGATTGGGAAAATTTTGTGAAAGTAGGAAGTTTGTTGGTTGAGTTGTTTCATCTTCAACTGAAACTGGTTCGAATAGTGATGTTGCAAGACCAAATTGTATGAAAGAGGCATTTCCGCTGTACCACATCCACAATGAATCTCCTATCAATTTTATACTGCTACATTCTACCTTTGGCCAATCCCACATTCCTGGAGATGGCGAAAGCACTGGATTCTGTTGGTGTTTTGTCCATTCAATTCCATCAGACGATGTTGCTAGTCCCACATCAATTCTGTCCCAAAAACCGATGTTTGAACCTGCGTACCACATATAATATATTTCATCAATTAATAATACCTCCGGATACCAAACCCATTTACCTTCCCATCCTCCTGCGACACCTGGTTCTAATACAGGATTATTTATCGTATCTCGCTGCCAGGAGATGCCATCCTCCGATGTCGCATAGCCTATATATAAATTCCCATTTGCTAATGCTGTTGTAAAGCCTGTATACCAAATTTTATAACCGCCAGAAGCCGGCATCACATAACAAGACATTACACCGCCTGCTTCCCAAGGATCTGTTCCAGATTCAAAAATTGGATTATGCAGAGTATCTTTAGTCCATTCAATTCCATCCAGAGAAGTAGCATATCCGATTTTGCATTGATTATAATCGGATTGAAGACTTGAAGAATACCACATTTTATATTGCCCATTTTCCCGAATTACAAAAGGGAATTGAATACTATATTGATCCCAAGTTCCACTTGTAGGAGTAAGAACGGGAGTTGGATGCAAGTCCCAGGATATACCGTCTACAGACTTTGCAAAACCTATCTTGTATGGGAAAACTGGATTGCCTGCTGTTCCTGAAAACCACATCTCATATCTAGAAGAATCAGCATTGTATAAAACGCTTGCTTCACACACGTTTCGGTTCCAGGAGCCGGAGGCACCATTTAATAAACCGAGAGGATTTTCCAAATACTTTGTCCAGTTTACCTGGGCAAAACAAATCTGCGTTACAAGAAAAAAGAAAAACAAAGTTTGTATTAAAGTTTTCATAAAGCCTCCGTTATTTTTTTACTTTATTAAAATCATTTTCTTCGTACTTATAAATTCTCCCGCCTTCAATTGGTAGAAATACACTCCGCTTGGTAGTGATGCTGCGTTGAATTCTACCGAATAATTTCCTGCATTCTTTTCTTCATTCACCAAAGTTGTTACTTCTTCACCCAATAAATTGAAAAGCGTTAGCTTCACCATAGCTAATTCTGGAACCGAGTATTTTATTTTTGTACTTGGGTTAAAGGGATTGGGGTAGTTTTGTTCAAGATAAAAGTCAGAAATTTGATTACTAATTTCATCTACCTCAGTAATATCCTGAGCATAATCACATAATATGTTAAGTAAATAAAGAATGGCTCCATAATCTGGTGTAGAATTTATAAAACAAATTATTCCCCAGTCTTCTTCCTGTTTGAAAAACATTCCTGTTCTACATCCCCACCAACTACCACCATGCCCCCAGGGAAATCGACCATTAAGTTCTCCCGACTGATACCATATTAATCCCTGGTGATCTCCATAACCAGGGACAGGATATCCTAATTGATCCGTAAGAATTAAATCTACCGTTAAGCTGTCAAGAATTGTAGTTCCATTATATTTTCCCCAGTTCATATATGCAGATAATAAATGTTCTAATTCCATCTTATTCGTTCTCAAAAAACCTGCAGGATAAATAGGATGTTCCTGATGACAATAAGGAATGTATTGCCCCCCCTGCCATAAATATGGTGTGGCAATTTCATTAGTATCCAGCTCTGCTAATAAAAAGGATGATTTGTACATCTCTAGAAGATCAAATATATTTTCCCGACAATACTGATTGAATGACATTCCGGAGAACTTCTCTACAAGAAGGGCTAATACACATACACCAACATTAGAATATTCCCAAGTAGTACCCGGCACTATATTATAAAAGCTCAAAGCACTATAATATATCCCTCCGGGAGTCAAATAATTTATAAGAAAAGAATCCAGTGCAATTGGACTATCCCCGCAGGTTGTTAAGGTGTAAAGGAAATTCCAATTCCCCCAATCTCTGAGACTGGATGTATGTGTCATAAGCATACGAATGGTGATCGTATCATTTGGATAGTATGGATTAATTATCTGAAAGTTATCAAGGTAATTATTTATATTGTCATCAAGGTCAAATGAATCTGCCTCCCAAAATTGCATAATAGCCGTAGCTACAATAGTCTTAGATATAGAACCCATTAAAAACAGTGTTGAATCCTCAACAGGTTTGTTCAAAGCAATGTCTGCGTATCCATAATTTTGCTTCCAAATTATCCCTTCATCCTTTGTGCTAATTAATGCTGCCACTCCGGGAATATGATAATTATTCATTGCATTGAGAATCAATGAATCAAGCTGAGATGAATCCGACAAAGCAGGTTTAGAAAAATCATTTATTGCTCTTTCTTCATTGCCCAGTATTTCCATTCTTTCGAGTTGAGGATAAATATTAAAGCAAGACAAAAAAAGAATTGATGAAAAAAGAATAAATGTTCTCATAACACCTCCTGTATAAATTATTTTTTAATTTCGGGCGAGTCGACAACTCGCCACTACTAACTTCTTACTTCTATCTTCTAACTACTTGAGCAAAATCATTTTCTTAATATTGATATAATCACCTGCCCCGCCGATTGCGGGGTAAACTTTCAACTGATAGAAATAAACTCCGCTTGGCAGAGTAGCTGCATTCCAATTGATTTCATAAGTGCCAGTTGGTTTTTCTTCGTTCACAAGAGTTTCTATTTCGTTGCCAAGAACATCAAATACTTTGATTACCACTTGAGAAGATTGAGGAACTGAGTATTTTATTTTTGTACTCGGATTGAAGGGATTGGGGTAGTTTTGTGATAATAAAAACTGTATGGGCATTTCATTAATCTGTTCTTCTTCAACAAAAGAAACACCACCGTTTGTTGTGTGGAGGATTGTTCCATTATCGCCGACTATCCAGCCTGTTGAAGGGTTAATGAAATAAACGCTATTCAGAGAATCTGAAAATACTCCTTGAGTTGACCAAGTTATTCCACTATCACTGCTATAAAAAATTGTTCCTTCATCTGTCCAAGAAACCAGACCTACCGCCCAGACTTGATTTAAATCAGGATATGCCACACTTATGAGAGAATATCCTACTCCAGTCATTTCTATCCAATTTATTCCACCATCTGTAGTGTGAAATACTCTCCCGCCATTTCCAAACATACCATATCCTTCACTGACCAAAATTCCATTTTGTTGGTCCGAGAATGAAATGCTGTGATACCAAGTTCCATCACTAACTATTTGCTCAATCCAGTTGTCTCCTCCATCTGTTGATTTATAGAAACGACCAAAAAATCCGCCTATATTCCCACCACCCATTAACATAAAACCAACATTTGCATCATTAAAATAAATATCATCCATACGCATTATTGTTGATGTTACTGGAGATGATTGAGATATCCAATTAGTTCCGCCATTTATTGTTTTCAAAATTACTGTTTCATAAGCCCAGTCGTAGTTCATTCCCGTACCAACTATCCAGCCCGTATTTATATCAGTGAAATAAACAGACTTAAGCCACATAGAATCAAGGGAAGGTACCCCAAGTTGGATGTTCCAAGAAATACCACTATCAGAACTATAAAGAATAACTGGTGAATCGTTTCCGTATTCTGTACCACCAACAATCCAAACATTGTTTGAATTTGCTACGCAGATATCATTGAGGGAGAGAGTAGTACCGCTATTTTGCTGTATCCAGGTCACTCCACCATTATTGGTATAAAGTATAGTACCGCTATCACCAACAGCAAATCCATTGTTGTCATCTATAAATGAAACTGCATTTAGATTTTTTGTTGTTCCGCTGTTCTGTTGATACCATTGCCCAAAACAAATTTGAGTTGCTATTAAAAAGAAAAACAAAGTTTGTATTATAGTCCTCATAATGTCCTCCTTTATAAATTATTTTTGTAATACTTGTCCTCCAAAGCTTTAGCGTAGGAGGAGCATTTTCTTTTCACTTTTATAATCGCCGGCTTCAAGCCTGTAGAAGTACTTACCCTCGTGCAGATTCCGGCTTTCGCCGGAATGACAACTCAATGCAGAGAACTCGACTTCATAAGTGCCAGGATTTTGTTCCTCGTCGACAAGTTTTTCTATCTCTTTACCCTCGGTATTAAAAACTTTCAATAACACTCTCGTTCTGCAAGCCACACAATATTTAATTACTGTCTTTTCCTTGAACGGATTGGGGTAATTCTGGCTCAGGTGAAAGTCTGAGGGCTCAAAATCATTAAGAAACGAGTTGTTCAAATGACTATGCATTAAAATCCTGTCTTCTGTTTTCAGAAGTAGATGAATAAAAGTTTATTTTGGGTTATATTATAATATTTGAGGGAGGGGTTTGTCTACCAGAAATCTCCATAAAACTTACACTTTTCTGTAATTCGTATCTAAAAGAATTTCACAATTATCAACTGTTAGTAATTTTTAGGTAGAAATTACATTGTTGACGATCTGGAATGTTTGTTGATGGCAGGGATAAAAAATTTTATTACAATGATCACACACGTCCAAAATAAATGAACTCACTCTGCCAAAGGCATCCCTTCGGGATAATCTCTCTCTTAATAAGAGAGAGACTTATTGCCAGCGAATCGATCTAAGAACAACTTGACAAGTTGTTAAGACTAGGTCATAAAATTTTATAAGCCTTTCTCGTTGTAAGAGAAGGGTTGGGATGAGTTCCCAGCAAATCTACTATATCTACGATCCTTTATTATTCCGAAGATACTGCGAAGGCGGGACACCAAATTGTTTCTTGAAGCATTCTGAAAAGTAGGCCGGGTTATTAAAACCAACTTCCAGTGCGATCTCGGAGAGATTTCCAAATTTATTTTCTATCAGACTTGCTGCTTTGTTTAACCTTATTCTTCTTATAAATTCAACCGGCGCTTCACCGGTTAAGGAAACGATTTTTTTGTGGAGGAGTGACTTACTCACTGATAAATTCTCTGCAAATACTTCCACCCCGAATGACTCATTTGGTATATTCTGAGATACGATATTATATGCTTGCTGTAAAAACTTTTTATCTACTGGTGTGATCTTCGTTTGGTTTAACTCAAACAATCCTTCTTTCTGAAAATGCAGGTGAAGTCTTTTTTGCTGCCCAATAAGATTTTTTATCCTCGCTCTTAGCTCATCCGGTTCAAAAGGTTTCATTAAATATTCATCCGCACCGGTTTCATAGCCAGTCAGTTTATCTTCCTTCGCTGCTTTTGCTGTAAGAAGAATTACCGGGATATGACTGGTTCTCTCATCAGTCTTCAGCTTTTCGAAATACGTAACTGAAAAGTCGAGAACAGGACAT
>CAVOUA010000020.1:0-17294 GCA_963699475.1 uncultured Ignavibacteriaceae bacterium
GGGATAGTCAGGTCAAATAAAAGGTGTATAAATTATAACAATAAAGGAGAGAATAATGAGAAATTGCATTTTTATTTTGTTAGGAATTTTACTCTTTACAATTTGTGGATGCGCACAAGAAAGTAATTCTGAAGCAGAGAAATTAGCCATTGCGTCTGCACAATCCTGGCTGGAAATTGTAGATGCTGAAAAATATGCAGAGAGTTGGGAGGAGGCAGCAGAATTATTTAAGTCAGCCATCAGTGAAGTAAAATGGGTAGAAAGTATCCAGGCAGTCAGAAAGCCTTTGGGTAAAGTGATCTCAAGAAAACTCGATTCTCAGAAATATATGACTTCGCTTCCAGGTGCGCCGGATGGGGAGTATGTCGTAATTCAATATAAAACAGAGTTTGCGAATAAGAAGGCTGCAGTTGAGACAATCACACCTATGCTGGACAATGATGGCAAGTGGAGAGTGTCGGGTTACTATATAAAGTAGTTACCCATAATCTCTTAAAAAGCAAAAAGTCAAGAGGGTAAATGATATAATATTCTCCAGCTTGATAAATCGTGAGTTAATTTATTCGTGAATTCGTGGCCATAAAAATATTAGCCACTAATGCACGAATTACAACGAATAGCTTTAATTAAATCTTCCCAAACAAATTAACCATTTCAATTGCAGATAGTGCAGCATCCCAACCTTTGTTGCCTGCTTTTGTTCCGGCTCTTTCAAGTGCCTGTTCGATTGAGTCTGTTGTAAGAATTCCAAATATTACAGGTAAGTTTGCTTCGAGTCCAACCTGTGCAACTCCTTTTGACACTTCAGCAGCGATGTAATCGAAGTGAGGTGTCCCACCTCGAATAACAGCACCGAGACAAATTACAGCAGCATATTTTTTAGACTTAGCCATTCTTTTTGCAGCCAATGGAATTTCATACGAGCCGGGAACCCATGCAACAGTAATATCTTCTTCTTTACATTCGTGTCTAAGTAAGCAGTCTTTTGCTCCAGAAAGAAGCTGAGAAGAAATTAATTCATTAAATCGACTTATAACTATTCCGAATTTCTTTCCTTTAGCGTTTAATTTTCCTTCGATGATGTTAGCCATTTTATCCTCTTGGTTTGTTTAAAATTTTAGTCTGAGTGGAGCAGATGACCTAATCTGTCTCGTTTAGTTTTCAAATATTTTTCGTTTATTTCATTGGGCGGAATTTCAAGTGGAATTCTTTCCACTATTTCAAGATCATATCCTTTTAGTCCAATTACTTTTTTGGGATTGTTAGTTAGCAGCCGAATTTTTTTCAATCCAAGATCTTTCAGAATTTGTGCACCGGTTCCGTAATCTCTTAAGTCTGCTTTAAAGCCCAGTGCTTCATTTGCTTCAACTGTATCCTTACCCTGTTCCTGTAAATGATAGGCGAGGAGTTTATTTACCAAACCAATTCCTCTTCCTTCCTGACGCATATAAAGAACAACACCTCTGCCAGCTTTCTCAACCATACTCATCGCAGTAAGAAGCTGCTCGCCGCAATCACAACGCTTTGAACCAAATATATCTCCTGTAAGGCATTCAGAATGTACGCGAACCAAAACCGGTTCAGCGCCGCTAATATCTCCCTTAACTAATGCAATCGGATTATCGAGCGGATCGAGTTTATTTTCATAAAGATATAATTTGAATGAGCCGTATTTTGTTGGAAGATCAACTGTAACTTTTTGCTGAATAAAATGTTCCCTTGCCATTCGATATTCAATCAGATCAGCAATTGTGATGATTTTCAAATTATGTTTTTTGGCGAACTCCATAAGGCTTGGTACACGTGCCATAGTACCATCTTCAGCAAGAATTTCACATAATACACCGACAGGATTTAATCCTGCAAGTTTAACCAAATCGACTACAGCCTCGGTATGACCTGCACGCTTTAGTACTCCACCTTTTCTAGCAATGAGGGGAAAGATATGTCCCGGTCTTGCAAAATCGTTTGGAATTACTTTTTCATCGGCTGCACGGTTAATAGTTATTGCCCGATCATGAGCTGAAATGCCGGTTGTAGTTCCGTGCAAGTAATCAATTGAAACAGAAAAAGGAGTACCGTGAAGTGCAGTATTGTTTTGTACCATTAAATCTAGCTGGAGGTTTTTAGCTTTTTTCTCAGTGATAGGTAAACACAGGATACCCCTGCCTTCTTTTGTAATAAAATTTACATCCTTTGGTGTAACAAGTTCGGCAGCCATCACAAGATCGCCTTCATTTTCACGGTCAGGATCATCAACAACAATAAGCATCTTACCAGCTTTAATATCCTCAATAGCTTCTTCAATCGTGTTGAATTTAAACTCGTTGTTATTATTCATTTTACCTTTCATTAATAACCAAGCTCCTTGAGCCAGTTTTCTGTTATATTATTATCTGAAGTGTTGCTCTCTTTTGATAAAAGTTTTTCTACATACTTTGCTAAAACATCAATTTCAATATTTACTTTTTCATTAACCTTTTTGTATATCAGATTTGTATTCTGCCAGGTGTGAGGAATAATAGAAAGTGAAATTTCATTCAAATTTAAATCTGCAATCGTAAGGCTTATTCCATTTACAGCTATCGAACCTTCCTTTATTAAATACTTCTGCAAATTTTCAGGAATATTAATTTTTAGAAGATAGTTTTCACCGAGTTTTTTTATCTCAGTGATGATTCCAATTCCGTTTACATGCCCTTGAACTAAATGGCCGCCAAGCCGATCATTTAACCTTACTGATCTTTCTAAATTAACAGAAGTATCTGCTTTAATTTTATTGAATATGGTTTTGTCGAGAGTTGCTCCAACCGCATCAGCCCAGAAGGAATTTTTATCTGTTTTGGTAACAGTAAGGCAAACACCATCAATACAAACAGAATCGTTGACAACTAAATCATCAAGAATTTTTTCAGCATTTATCTTTAGTGCAATACCTCCGGCAATTGGAGTTATCTTTTCGATTCTGCCTATTTCCTCAATTATTCCGGTAAACATATCCGAAAGTTAATTATTTTCAACGATAAACTAATCAGATAAATTTTTCCGATAAATGAATTTTAAATCTTCACCAATTTTTTCAGCACTGGAAAGTTGAATTCTTTTAAGTTTTTCAGGATTGAATGCACCAATACCACGTCCCAGAATTTTGGGAGCCTGCAATATTATTATCTCATCAAACAGGTACTTGTCTAAAAATTGAGTAAAAATCTCACTTCCGCCTTCAACCAGAACAGAGGTTATCTTTTGCTTTGCAAGAACTTTTAGAATACTTTTTAGACTAATTTGATTTTGTTTTGAAGTTTTAATTCTGAATATTCTCACACCTTTTTTTGTGAGCTGCTTTTCCTTTCTGTCACTTGCTGTTTTCGATGTGATTATAAATGTATTTTGAGGATCTGGGCACTCAATTACTTTAGAGGTAATTGGAATGCTTAACTTTCCATCAACAATCACCCGTATAGGATTTCTGCCTTTTACTTCTCTAACAGTCAGTCGGGGATTATCAGTTCTTATTGTTCCTGCACCAACTAAGTACTGCGTCATATTCACTTCGAAGTTTATGGACATATTTAATTGATTTTTTACCTGTCAACCATGTTTGTTCTTTTTTTGAAAGACTTATTTTTCCATCAGTAGATTGAGCAATCTTCAGAGTAATGTAAGGTAATTTTTCTTTAACAAATTTGAAATAAAACTTATTAAGTTCCTTGCCTTCTTCTTCAAGAATTCCTGTTGTTACTTCAATTCCAGAATCTTTTAATTGTCTAATTCCTTTGCCGTTAACTTCTTCATTTGGATCGAGGTTACTTATAACCACTCTTTTTATTTTATTCTGGATTATTAAAGGAACGCAAGGGGGAGTTTGTTTATGTGGTATGGCAGCAGGGTTCAAGATTACAATATAGAGTAGAACCAGCAACGTTTTCCGTTGCATTTTTTATCGCAATAACTTCAGCGTGTTCACCACCATATTTTTTATGATATCCTTCACCAATTATTTCTCCATTTTTTACAATTACAGCACCAACCATAGGATTTGGACTTACCAGACCTTTCCCTTTTTTGGCAAGTCGAAGACACCGAGTTAGATAAATAAGATCTTTCATTAGTCGAATATTCTTAATGAGGATATAACTTTGAGCAAAAAGTTAATAATAAATCATTAATAAGAAAAAGAATCATTTTAAAAGAAAAAAGCTTCCGGTTAGGAAGCTTGATCTGCGGAGAGGGCGGGATTCGAACCCGCGATACCAGTTTCCCAGTATGACGGTTTAGCAAACCGTTGGTTTCAGCCACTCACCCACCTCTCCGGGATGATAAAATGAAAATTTAATAATTAATGACTAACTTTTTAAATTAATAATTTATCGTTAATGAGATTAGTATATCAAGTATCTATTGAATAATCTTCGAGCAATTTTTTAAAAGCATTACCACTTTTATATTTCTTAATTTCCAACTCTCGTTTGAAAGCGTCCGATTTTTTATCAAACTTCTCAATGTAGACAACCTTCCAAGGAATATACGGTTTTGTTGATCTAACTTTACCTTTGTTGTGTTCGTTTAGTCTCTTATTATAATCTTTCGAATGTCCGGTATAATAGCGATTTACTTTATCACTTTTTAAAATATAAACATAAAACATTTTAACCGTTGGTTTTTCCGCCTTTGGCGGAATCTCGCCAGAGGCGATGGCAGCCACTCACCCACCTCTCCGAAGCTGAAAAAATGTGTTGACAAACATAAGATATTAAGGCAAATATTAAAAACCTTTTTATGGAACTAATGCTTGATTCTCTTAAAAAGAAAAATTATTAGAAATACTATCAATGCTAATACAACTGCTGTTGGTCCGCTGGAAATGTCCAATTTAAATGCAATGAAAATAGCGATAGGGGGTACAAGTGCTCCGATTAAAATTGAAATAAGAAAAACCTTTGAAACGCGCTTACCAATAAGCAGGGCAGTAGAAGCAGGTAAAATTAAATAAGCAAATGTGAAAACGTCTCCAACAAACCTCGTTGTAAGTGAAATCCCTATTCCCACAATTAGGTAAAAAATTAGTAACCAAAATCTTGAATTAACTCCGTGTGCAGTTGCAGTTTCGGCATCAAATGTTACGAATTTTAATTGCTTAGAAAATAAACTAAAGAATAAAACAATGATGAAAAGAATAACAAATAATGTATAAAACTCTTGAACTCCAATAAAAAGTATATCTCCTTTAAGGATGGATTCGATTTCGGAAATTTCCGCGATAGGACTTTTCTGAATAAATATAATACGTAGAGCCACCGCAACAACAAAAACCATCCCAAGAAGACCATCCTGGGTTAAATATTTTTGTTTATAACCTTGTGCAAAAATTAAAACTGCAATAACTGCAAATAGGAGAGAAAAGAAAGTGTGTTCAAAATGGTGAAGAAAGGAATTCTCAATTGTTTGAACACCGAATACTGAAGCCAGTAACTCTTCTAAATTTAATAAATGGAGAAAGGCAAAAGCTACACCGGCTATTGCTGCCTGTGTAAGTGCCGCGCCAAGAAAGACTGCTCTTTGTGATACGACAAATACACCAAGGAAGGAACAGATTACTCCTGCAACTACTCCTCCGGCTAATGCGTATGGAAAAAGCTCATAAAGAATCTTAATTGTTTCCAGGTTTTAATCCTTTATGTTTTGTTGTTATTAAATACTCACCATCTACTTTTCTTTACTTCAATATTAGGCTGAATAGGTTTTTGCCAGGTTTTCCTCAGAAATAATTTCTTCTATCATTCCAAATTGAAAACTTCCTTTTTCGAATAACATAATTTTGCTGACAAGGTTTGCAACATCCGTAAGCAGATGGCTAACAATTAGAATTGTAAGATTAAATTCTTTGTGAAGGTCCTCTATCAGGTTTAAAACTGAATGATGCGAAGTTGTGTCCAATCCATTTGTCGGTTCATCAAGAATCATGACATCAGGTTTAACGGCAAGTGCTCTGGCTATAAGAACCCTCTGTCTTTGTCCACCTGAAAGACTATTGTAGTTTAATGATTTAAGTGAACTTATTTCTACGCGTTCCAAACTTTCATTAACTATTTCTTCATCACGTGCCCCGGGAGATTTAAATAACTTTAACAGGGAATATCTTCCCATCATAACAACATCGTGCACGTTGTAAGGTAATAGTGGTTGTACGACATCCCTTTGAGGTACATAACCGAAGACAAGGTTATTCTTTTCAATCTTTCCAGCTAAAGGTTTTATATTCCCCAGAAGTGTTTTAAGAAAAGTTGTTTTTCCAGAACCATTTGGTCCTACCAGACCTATAAAATCATTCCTTTCTATTGAAAGGTTCAAATTTTCATGAATAACTTTTCTTCCGTATCCGATAGAAACGTTTGAAAATTCTATAATAGAGTTTTGTATGCTGATTAACCATTGATGGAAATCTGATTTACGATATAATCTAATAATTTAATATAAGAATCTATCCCTTCAATCCCGAAAACAGCATTCGGTACTTTAACTACATTAACTCCAGTTGATTCGGATATATGTTTAGGTGCGCTGTCACTATAATAATTTTCCATCAAGATTATTTTTATATTTCCTTTTTTTATCTGTTGAATTAACGCAGCATCATGCGATGGTGTTGGCGGGATACCGGGTTTAGGTTCAACATTTCCAACAACATTCAAACCGAATCTATCACAAAAATATGTCCAGCTTTTGTGAAAAGTGATTATATTCTTTTGTTTAATACCTGATAATTTTGCTGTCCATTCTTTTAATTTAGAATCAATGGATGCTTTGAATTTATCAAGATTCTTTTTGAAATAATCAGCATCTTGAGAAGAGATATCAACAAGGGCATTATAAATTTCATCTGCCATGATTTTTGCATTTTCCGGATCAAGCCAGTAATGAGGATTTCCATAAGGGTGTACATCTCCCTGACTTGCATCAACTTTGGTTGTAGGAACTTCTTTTTTAGGAATTTCTACAGAAAGATCCACTAACTTAAGATTATCATTTCTTGAACCATCTATAAGCTGCGGAAGCCATTTTTCAAGATCGAGACCTATCTTAAATACAATATCAGCTTTTCTTAGTTTAAGCATATAGCTTGGTAATACTTCCAGGAAATGCGGATCCTGATCTCCACGGCACAAATATTCAACAGATACTTTATCCCCACCTATATTTTTTACAATATCAGCAATAACGGTTGTTGTGGTCACAACTTTTATTTCTGCAAAACCATTAAGAGAGATAAGGAGTGGAAATATTATTATTAATAACTTTTTCATTTTATACCTTGTAATTTTCTTTTTTAAAATTGATGAGCTTTATGTGGACCTAGTGAAAAAATTAGCTGTAAAGTGATAGTAGTTTCACTGTCCTTTTTCAAATCATCTGCTAAATTAAAAAACAGATTTTGAGCACCTAATCTAAGAGCGAGGGTTTCTTCAATTGGATAATAACCTAACCAGTATTCAATTCCATTTGTTTTATTCATATTATCGTTTACGAGTGTATAGAAAGAAGGTTCATCTCCGATTATTCCATAAGTAAAATCATATTTTAATCCAACACTGAATTGTTTAAGAAATTGATAATCGAAATAAATATAACCGCCGAAAGTATTTATTGATTCAATTGATGGTTCTAATTCAGTTTCTCTGATTACATCCCGATGGTTGAGAATACCTTCCCCTTGTATAACTAAAGATGTGTAGCTATCAGGTTTATATTTAAATTTGAAGTCCACTCCACCATAGAAGTAATTTAACATTTCTGAGGAGAAGTCGATACTATCCGGAATATAGAATGATGATTTAGCATAGCTACCATACGATCCGCTTACACCAATATCAAGATTGTTAAAATCACCAATAGAAAAAAAAGAACCAAGACGTCCAACAAATATTGGACTATTACCACGCACCTCGAAAGCGTCTGCATCCTCCCCACCTGTATTGTTTGTGATAGCATCACCTTTGTAAATCCCTAAGTCTAAGGTTGTATAAAAATCTTCAGTGGGTAAAATAAAACTAAAATTTACTCCGATATCATTAAATCCTTCTAAACCAAAAAATATTTGATGAACAAGTGGTCTGTTAATAAAAGGCCAGGCGTGAGGGTGAATTAAATTTAGTTTACCGAAACCAAGTAGATATTTTCCGGCTTTTATTTGTATATCTAATGGTAATCCACGAACAATGTTAGCGTAAACTTCCTCTGCATTGAACTCACCTTCTTCAAAAGCTATGTTGGCTGTGGCTCTCGCATACGGATTTAGATACCCATCTATATAAAGTTCAAATGAAGGAATATCAAAATTTAATTTACCGTATTCAGGTGTATCTTTAATAAAATTAGTATATGTATTGAAAGTACCAATTAAACTAATATCAGGGTTTACGTTTGATTGAGATAAAATAATTGAATTAAATATTAAGCAATAAAAAATCAGTTTTTTTGACATAAAACTCTCCGTTAAAGTGTAAATAACATTTAATAACTCAGAAAAAATTCAGAATTAAAAATGATTAATTTTATATGGTTTGGTAAGGAGGTGCACGGAGAAAATTATCGGATAGGCATACCGAGCAGAACTTATTTTTATTTTCATTGTGAGAATAGAAACTCTGATTAGGATCTAGTAAAAGGTTACTACCTGAAAAATTTGTTAGGGCAGTCTGTAAGCTTTGTAAGTTCTGATGGACAATACATTCAATTTCAGATTTGGAAACCTGAAACTGCTGATTCGATGCATTAGTAGTATCAATTGATGAAACGCTATTGAAATCATATTTATGAAAATGAAATATGTTCAGAGCGAAAATTAGAAGGTAACAGAGAAGAATTATTCTTCCGACCAATGGACGATATTTTAGGGCTATTTTTTTCAAAATTCCTTTTGAAAAATTCATTTTTTTTTGAACTAATACAAGTCCATTCTTTAAAGGGTTATACCTTGAAGAAATCCAGCATTGATTAAATTGTATATCAAAGCACCTTTTAATAGATTTGTCAATTAAAATTATAATCTTAGATTATTTAAATTGAACAATTTCAAAGGCATAGACTACTATAATGTTGAATCTCTTCTGACTACTGAAGAGTTAATGATTCGGGATACTGTTCGGGAGTTTGTATCAGATGAAGTTATTCCTATTATTGAAAAACATAATAGGGAAGCGACCTTTCCAATTCAACTTGTTCCTAAAATGGCTGAGCTTGGTTTGCTCGGAAATACTTTACCGCAGATATATGGTTGCACCGAGCTTAATTATGTTTCCTACGGATTGATTACACAGGAACTTGAAAGAGGGGATAGCGGGATAAGAAGCTTTGTTTCCGTTCAAAGCTCGCTGGTTATGTATCCTATTTTTCGTTTTGGCAGCGATGAGCAAAAAGATGAAATGGTTACCACTGCTTGCCAATGGATCAAAGATTGGTTGTTATGGTCTTACGGAACCTGATTATGGTTCTAATCCATCCGGAATGGTGACCAAAGCTGAGAAAGTAGATGGTGGTTATCTTCTCAATGGAGCTAAAATGTGGATCACAAATGGAACAATTGCCGATGTTGCAGTTGTTTGGGCAAAACTTGATGGAGTTGTTCGTGGATTTATTGTTGAGAAAGGAATGAAAGGATTTACTGCACCAGAAATGAAAGGTAAACATTCATTACGAGCATCAGTTACTTCAGAATTAATTTTTGATAATGTTTTTCTTCCCGAGAAAAATCTTCTTCCTAAAACCGAAGGATTAAAGAGTGCATTAATGTGTTTGAACCAGGCTAGATATGGAATTGCTTGGGGTGTAGTAGGTGCAATGATGGCTTGTTATGATTCTTCTTTGAATTATGCTAAAAGCAGAAAGCAATTCAGCAAACCGATTGCTGGATATCAAATGACTCAGGAAAAACTTGTTTATATGCTTACTGAAATTACAAAAGCTCAATTGCTTAATTTGCAGCTTGGAAGAATGATGGATAATGGTGAAGCCAAACACGTGCACGTCTCAATGGCAAAAAGAAATAATTGTGAAAAGGCGCTGGAAATTGCTCACATTGCAAGGGAAATTCATGGAGCAAATGGAATTCTGGATGAATACCCGGTAATGAGGCACGCTGCAAATCTCGAATCGGTGAAAACTTATGAGGGTACTCACGAAATGCATACACTTATTCTTGGAGAAGATATTACCGGTATTCCAGCATTTGACTAAAAAAAATAACAAATAACTATGAATGAAAAGTTGAAAATTGAAGAAGCTTTAACATTTGACGATGTATTGCTGGTACCTGCAAAGTCATCAGTCCTGCCGCGTGATGTTGATGTAACCACCTTCCTGACACCGGAAATTAAATTAAACATTCCGATCGTCTCTGCTGCAATGGATACCGTAACTGAAGCTAATTTAGCAATTGCTATGGCTAGAGAAGGCGGTATTGGAATTCTTCACAAGAATATGAGCATTGAAAGACAATGTGAAGAGGTAGATAAAGTAAAAAGATCAGAGAGTGGAATGATTAAGGATCCGGTAACACTTTCGCCTGATAAAACTATTAGTGATGCATTAAAGTTGATGAAAAAGTATAGTGTGTCTGGAATACCTATAGTGGACAGTTCAAAAAAGCTTGTTGGAATTTTAACAAATAGAGATCTGAGATTTGAGCCTAATGAAAGCCTTAAAGTATCTCAGCTAATGACAAAAGAAAACCTAATAACAGCACCAATTGGAACTACTCTCGAAAAAGCAGAGAAAATTCTTCAGCGTTATAAAATAGAGAAGCTGCCGGTAGTTGATAAACGAGGAATACTTAGGGGCTTAATAACCTTCAAAGACATAATGAAAAAGAAAAGGTATCCTTATGCCTGTAAGGATGAGCATGGAAGGTTGAGAGTGGGAGCAGCTGTTGGTATCACAAAAGATACGTTTGAGAGAATTGATGCGCTTACTTTAGCTGGCTCTGATGCTATAGTTATTGATACTGCACATGGTCATTCAACCGGTGTAATTAAAGCGATTAAAGAAGCAAGGAAAAAATTTAAGTATATTCAGTTAATTGCTGGAAATATAGGAACTTATGAAGCATCACTTGATTTAATAAATTGTAAGGTGGATGCAATAAAAGTTGGTATTGGACCTGGATCAATTTGTACTACACGCATTATAGCAGGTGTAGGAGTTCCTCAGATATCAGCCATTATGAATTCCTATCGTGCTGCTATGAAATCAGGTATACCAATAATTGCTGACGGTGGTATAAAGCAAACTGGTGATGTTGCTAAAGCTTTAGCAGCGGGAGCACACAGTGTAATGATAGGAAGTGTTTTTGCCGGAGTTGATGAAAGCCCCGGTGAAACAATTCTTTATGAAGGTAGAAGTTTTAAGTCCTATAGAGGAATGGGTAGTCTTGGTGCAATGAAAGAAGGAAGTAAAGATAGATATTTTCAGGATGTTGAGGATGATATTGCAAAGTTAGTTCCTGAGGGAGTGGAGGGAAGAGTTCCATATAAAGGTCCGCTTGAAAATACAATTTATCAGCTTGTTGGTGGATTGAGAGCGGCGATGGGTTATTGTGGTGTCAGAAATATTAATAATCTAAGAAAGAATGCAAAGTTTGTTAAGATAACCTCAGCTGGCTTAAAAGAAGGACATCCCCATGATGTAATCATAACAAAGGAAGCACCTAACTACCAGGTTAAACGGTAGATTACTCAGGGGTGATACAAAACAATGTTTAAGTTACTTGTTATAGCGTACTATTTCCCACCTATGGGACTCAGCGGCGTGCAGCGAACTCTTAAGTTTGTAAAATATTTAAAGAACTATAATTGGGAACCAACCGTTATAACGACAAGTGATGTAGGATATTTTGCACACGATCATTCGCTTCAAAAAGAATTGGATGAAACAGGTGTTCGTGTCATAAGGATTGAAGGTGCAGAACCAAACTCGCTTCTTTCAAAACATGGAACAATTAAGTTACCCAGCGAATTTGTTCGTAAAACATTAAATAGACTAAGCCAAACATTTTTTATTCCTGATAATAAGGTTTTCTGGTCTAAGAAGGCTGTTACAAAAACAAAGGAGTTAATCAGTAGTGAGAATTTTGACCTTATCTTTGTAACCGGTCCACCGTTTTCACTTTTTTATGAATTTTCAAAATTTAAAAAACATTGTAAAATTCCATTC
The DNA here is from genome assembly GCA_963699475.1 of uncultured Ignavibacteriaceae bacterium. GTDB lineage: Bacteria > Bacteroidota > Ignavibacteria > Ignavibacteriales > Ignavibacteriaceae > IGN2. The sequence goes on from CAVOUA010000020.1 coordinate 12,208, forward strand.
TTTTTTGATTATCGGGATATCTGGTACGGCAGTTATTTTGCTTTTTATCCTACCCCTTTTCATAAAATGCTCCATAAAAAAATGGAATATAAATCACTAAAAGCTGCAGATCATATTTCTGTCACAAATCGAATTGTTAAAGAAAGGCTAATTAAAACTTATAATTTTCTTACCTATAATGATATTAGTATTATACCTCATGGCTTTGATCATCAAGATATTGAGAGAATACCTGCTCAACCAAAATCTAAGAACAGAATGGTTTTGACATATTCAGGGATTTTCATGGTGTACAACACGCCTGAATATTTATTAAAAGCATTTAAAGAGTTAACTTTAGAAAGACCTGATATTGCAAAAAATATCGAGTTGCATTTTGTTGGCTTTTTAAGAAAAGAAAATATTAATCTCATTAAAAAATTAAAACTTCAGGAATTTGTATTTGATCATGGTTATGTTACCCACGATGAAGCAGTTTCAAAAATTCAATCAGCAGATGTTCTCTGGATTATGGTAGGGAGAAGAAAAAACATAGATGCAATATTACCTGGAAAACTATACGAGTACATTGGGACGGCAAAACCGATTCTTGGTTGTGTTCCTGAAGGTGCTGCAAAACTGGCTTTAAATGAGTATCCTGCTTCATTCATTTGTGAACCAGATAATATTAAACAAATTAAAGATACTTTAATTAGAATATATGAGTTATATAAGCGAAATGAATTACCGAAAGTTGATGAAGAGTTTTTAGTGAAATACAGGCGAGATAATTTGACTGAAAAATTGGCTGAGCAATTAAATAACATATTAAAGGCTTTACCATTATGAATGTAGTTGTCGTAGGTTCAGGTGGCAGGGAACATGCACTTGCTCATAAAATAAAAGAGAGTCCTCAACTAGATAAACTATTCCTTATTCCTGGTAATCCTGGCACAAAATTTCTTGGTGAGAACATAACCATTAACCAATCTGACCAAGCTAAAATTGTGGAGTTTTGTAAAGAAAAGAATATTGATCTTGTTGTGATCGGACCAGAGCAACCATTGGTGGAAGGTCTTGCAAACTTTCTAAGAGAAAATCAAATAAATGTGTTTGGACCAAACAAAGAAGCTGCTCAAATTGAATCCTCAAAATATTTTGCAAAACAGATTATGAAGGAAGCAGGTGTACCTACTGCAAAATATATTCCTTTTACATCAAAAATGCTTGAACCTGCAAAAGAATATATTAAAAACAAAAAGTATCCCTGTGTGATTAAAGCAGATGGATTAGCTTCAGGTAAAGGAGTATTTGTTTGTAATGAACCGGGAGAAGCTGAGGAAGCACTCAAATTAATATTTCACGATAAAGTATTTGGTGAATCAGGTGAGAAGGTGCTCGTTGAAGAATTTTTAGCCGGTGAAGAAGTATCAGTTTTCGCAATTTCCGATGGTAACGAATTTATTTGTTTACCTGCATCTCAGGATCACAAAAGAATTGGAGAGAATGATACAGGAAAAAATACTGGGGGAATGGGTGCCTACGCACCAGCACCAGTCGTTACACCCAAAATATTTGAAGAAATAAAAAACAGAGTCTTTTATCCTGTCATCCAAACATTGAAGAAAAGAAATTCAGCTTTTATTGGATGCCTATATGCGGGCTTAATAATTACAGATGAAGGAGTAAAAGTTATTGAGTTCAATTGTAGATTTGGTGATCCGGAAACTCAAGTTGTTTTGCCCGTAATTAAAGGTGACTTTCTACATCTGCTCTACTCAGCTTCCCTGGGAAAAATTGACAAAGCCGCAGTCGAATATAGCGGCGGATCTTCCGTTTGTGTCGTAGCTGCATCAGAAGGTTATCCTGATTCTTACAAAAAGGGATTTGAAATTAAAGGTCTTGATGAACAACCAGCAGATATAATTGTTTATCACGCCGGGACAAGAGAAGAAAATGGAAAAATAATTACTAACGGTGGCAGAGTGCTTGGTGTGACCTCCATTTTACGAGACTTTAATTTGATGCTTGCTAAGGATAAGGCATATAAAGCACTTGAAAAAATAAAATTTGAAAATATTTATTACAGAAAGGACATTGCAGATAGAGCTTTCAAATAAGCTTCAAAATTCCCACCGACTTTTGCTTCTAAATTATTATCAATACATTTCATCATAAAATGATTCTATCTTAATAATAAATGATTCCCCTTCACGTTCACACAAATAATACTTTTCTGAACGGGACAATTCCTGTTGAAAAGCTCCTCGATAGAGCCAAGGAATATAATCTTCCAGCACTGGCGTTGACTGATACAAACTCAATGCACGGAGTAGTTCAATTTTCAAAAATTGCAATTGATAAAAACATCAGACCGATTATAGGATGCCAGGTAGATTCACCTGAAAATTCAAGCGAATATATTGTGCTTCTGGCCAAAAGCAACAAAGGATATTCTGAATTGTGTAAAATCATAACTTCAAGAAAACTAAATGATGATTTTTCGCTGAAGAATCTTCTCCAGAAAAAATTAGATAATCTTTTTATCCTTACTCCATCAATTGAACTACTTAAAGATCTTCAACCAAGAGAAAATTTATTTGTTGAATTAATAGCTTCAAAGAAAGAGCAAAGAAATAACAGAAACAGGTATCAATTCGCACTCAACAAAAAATTAAATTTTGTTGCAACAAATCCGGTTTATTTTCTGGATGAAAATGATTTTCTTCTACACAAAACATTAACAGCTATCAGGCTAAAGACCAACATAGAAAATTTACAGCCCGAGGATTTAGCAGACGAGGAATTTTACTTTAAAAATTTCACAACAATTGAACGTGAATGGAGAAACCTGCCGCTGGCTTTGAAGAATTCTGAATTGATCGCGAAAGAATGTAAAGTTGATTTGAAATTGAGTGAATACAAATTTCCTGTTTATTCAACTCCTTTAAATACTTCCGCTGATTCATTATTATGGAATGAATCGTTTAGGGGTTTGGGGAAAAGATTTAAATATGTAACAGATGAATCAACAAAAAGACTGGAGATGGAACTATCAGTAATAAGCGAAATGGGATTCTCAAATTATTTTTTAATTGTTTGGGATATTGTTAACGAAGCAAAGAGAAGGGGAATGATGACGATTGGAAGAGGCTCTGCTGCTAATAGTCTGGTAGCTTATTGTCTTGAGTTGACACAGATAGATCCTTTAAAACACAACCTTTACTTTGAAAGATTTTTAAACAAAGCAAGAAGCTCCCCACCTGATTTCGATATTGATTTTTCGTGGAAGGAACGTGATGAAATTATTAAATATATTTTCGAAAAATATGGATACGAAAGAGTCGCAATGATTTCCACGACGGTAACCTTTAGAGCAAGATCTGCATTCAGGGAAGTGGCAAAGGCTTTTGGTTTTACTAATGAAGAGATTTCAAAATACAGCCGGAAAATTCCCTGGACAGATGCTGCAAATCTTCCGCATCTTTCAGAACTTTTTCCTGAATCAAAAGGACTGAATTTCAAACAGGAACCATGGAAAACCATAGTAAATCTTGCTTCACAAATTGCAAGATTTCCAAGACACTTATCAATTCATCCCGGCGGAATTGTAATTACACCAACTAAGATTACTGATTATGTTGCTCTTGAATATGCGAAGAATAAGGGATTGGGACTGATCGTTACTCAACTTGATATGTACTCCATTGAAGACCTGGGATTAATAAAGATTGATATTCTTAGTCAACGGTCTCTGGGAGTTCTTAGAGATACGATGGAAAGCATAAAAAAAAGGGAATAAAATTTCTTAATCTGGTTTAGAAACGGAAAGATACTTTGAATCAAATTTTATTAAGATTAAACTGAACAATAGCAGTCCAATATTTTCTAAAATTTTTAGTAATCCTACTTTAGATCCCTCAACAGTTCCAAAACAACCACAATCAATATTTAATCCTCTCGCCAAACTAATACCAATTGCGATAATAAAAACTACGAGCAACCCACTGAAAATTGCAGAGTTTTCCTTTACTAATATCCCAAAGAATAAAAGTATTCCTGCAACTAGTTCTATCCAGGGTAATGCAATAGCCAGAATGTTAATGAGAAAATCCGGGAGCAGCTTATAGTTATATATTGCCTGTGAAAAACTTTCCGGATCTGTAATTTTTGTTATTGCTGCAAAGATGAAAATGAATCCTAAAAACATTCTGATCGTCAGCAATAAAATTTTATTATTTAGTAATTTGTTCAGCATTACTATTTATTTAGATTTTCAGTAGGATAACTAGAATTCAACCATTCGAGCCAACCACCAAAGAAAACGTAAACTTCTTTATAGCCCTGTTCGAACAGCAGGTTTCCTAAAAGAATGCTTAAATCACAATCTGTACCTGCACAATAGATTACCATAGGTTTTTCTTTTGATAGCTGTTCCAGTTTTTGTTTATGATTATCAAAATCATCAAAAGGAATATTCAAGGATTTGGAGATATGACCCGCCAGATAATCTGCTTCATCTCTCGCATCGACAAATTTTACACCGTTCTTAAAAAGTTTGTATGCCTGTTCCAGAGTAATGGCTTTTGGTTCTGCGAAACTAATAACTTCGGTTTCATTAAATTTATTGGCTCTGACCGAGTCTTTTTGCTGAACAATTTGTTCATCAGGTTTTTTCATTGTCTCTTTGTTAGTATCGGATTTTTATTACTATTAGCTGTAGGTTCTTCTATAATTAAATTAGTTGTATCTAAAATTGTTGAGACTGAGTCCTGATTAATTTCTTGAAATAAAGAATCGGAAGCCCAGTTTAATTCCAGCTTTTCTCTATTAGTGTGATACCGTCTGGGTTGAAGTAATTTACAAAAATTCCTAAAAGGGAGCTTGTAATTAAAATGCCGAATATTTTTTTATAATTTAATATTGGTTTATTTCCTTTTATAAATTAGGGCTCTTATGGAAACGAAATCAATTGCTGATAGCAGGGTTTATATTTGAGTATATTTATTATGTAATTCTAGCAATACGGCTAAAAAATAGAAGTATTCACCTCTTTTTCTATTGCGAAAACTACCGAAGAAATATTATTTAAACAAGATCATTTTTTA